>NZ_JAROCD010000009.1:0-372395 GCF_030433635.1 Paenibacillus vandeheii | reverse complement strand
GCTTTGTCCTTTTTCGAACGTAGGAGTGTTATTTCTTTTTTGCTGATACGCTTTTTAAGGGCTTTTGAGACAGCCCCTCTTAAACAATCTGTGATTCAGCGGCGGCCCAACGTAATCAAAACGAACTAGGTTCGATTCCAGAAGCGCTGTCGGGTCATTGCTTGAATGAATTGCTCGGCAAACGCCTCAGGCTGTTGTTCCACAATGACGCCAGGCTGGCCGATAATGCCAACCGACTGAATCATTGCTGCACCCGTTGGTGTAGCCCCGATCGGTTTAAAATGATTATACGTTTCTATGGCGTAGGATCGGGTGTATTTTTGAAAATAATCATCTTCCTTCTGTCCTCCAACAATGAAAAGGCCATCATATAACAATGGTGAACCCGTTAAAAAGCTGTCATCCACTTTCAACTCCACATTTCCTGTTCCATGCACCGCACCCTGTCTTTCATGAACAATAACTGGACGAAGTCCTGCTCCTTTAAGCTCATCCAATACATATTGTGTGCTGGGACCATCGAATCCTTCACCGACAATCACTCCGACACGTAAGGTCTTGGGAGAAAATACGGTATTGGCCATACTTAGCGCAGGGGAGGACTTCGTCACTGAAGACTCGGGAACGTTTGGTACATCAACCCCCAGTTCTCTAGCCAGAGTGGTAGCCAGTTCTGTGCTGATATGCCCCAGCATATCAACGACCTGTTGGCGGACCGAAACGTCCTTTACCTTCCCAAGCTCAAACGAGAGTGCCTGAACGATATGACTTCTCTCCACGCCTGTCATGCTGTTCCAGAATAAACGTGCCTGCGAGAAATGATCAAGGAAGCTGGGAGCCGTTTTCCGTTCCTTGAGACCCTGCACCGTGGAAGGATAGGTAACAAACCCACCTTTTGTACCGGGCACAGTATAGGGAGAATTATTGGCAAGAGAATTCTCATGATAAGCTACTCTCCCCCGATCAATGGTGTAACGGGAAGCGCCATCTCTCTGGTTGTTATGTACAGGGCATACGGGACGATTGATGGGCAGTTCCTGATAATTCGTGCCCACTCTAGCCAATTGGGTATCTGTATACGAAAAAAGTCGGCCTTGAAGCAGCGGATCATTGCTGAAGTCAATGCCACGTACGATATTGCCTGGATGGAAAGCCGCCTGTTCCGTTTCCGCAAATACATTCTCGACATTTTGGTTAATCGTCATTTTGCCGATGATTCGCACCGGAATGTCTTCTTCAGGCCATAATTTCGTTGCATCCAAAATATCAAAATCAAACTTGAATTCATCCGCTTCCTCCAGCACCTGTATGCCAAGCTCGAACTCCGCGAAGTTGCCTGCATTGATATTTTCCCACAGGTCCCTCCGATGAAAATCCGGGTCCGCCCCGCCAAGCTTCTGCGCTTCATCCCATACAAAAGAATGCATGCCAAGTACCGGCCTCCAATGAAATTTCACGAATCTGGATTTGCCTTCTTTGTTCACCAGCCGGAAGGTATGTACGCCAAATCCCTGCATCATTCGGAAGCTTCGCGGTATCGTGCGATCCGACATGATCCACATGACCATAGCTGCCGACTCCTGGTTGTTAGCTATGAAATCCCAGAAAGTATCATGCGCAGTGGCGCCCTGAGGAATTTCATTATTGGGTTCCGGCTTCAGTGCATGAATCAGATCCGGGAACTTGATTCCATCCTGAATGAAAAAGACCGGAATATTGTTGCCGACCAGATCAAAGTTGCCTTCATCGGTATAAAACTTTACGGAAAACCCACGCACATCCCGATTCGTTTCGTTCACTCCTTTGGAGCCTGCAACCTCGGAAAAACGAACAAACAGCGGTGTCTTCACACCGGGATCTTGAAGAAAATGGGCCATCGTTAACTCTTCAAGTGATTCATATAACTCAAACTCTCCGTAGGCTCCATATCCCCGGGCATGCACGACTCTCTCCGGAATACGTTCCCTGTCAAAGTGAGACAGTTTCTCCCGCATCAGAAAATCTTCAAGCAGCGTGGGTCCGCGATCCCCCGCTTTTAGCGAGTTGCTGTCATCCGATATTTTAACCCCTTCGTTGGAAGACATCTCTTTTCCGTTATTATCCCGAAGAAAGGCATTGCGCTGCTCTATCTTTTTGTTCTCATCCATGGGTTCCTTGCTCATTTCCAATCACCTCCAGCATTATATGTATGGGACTGGAAGAACACTTATGATTGCCTGATATACCAATACTTTGATGTGGATCACTTCTGTGAATCTCATATGTAATATCGCACTGTATTTTACTTATTGGTAACTTGATCATTGTCCCATTTCTCTAATGTAGCGTCTTTTGTCTAGCACCTTCCTCATCTACTTTTCATTTACTATAAAGAAATCTAATAGAAAAGAGATGATGAGGATGGCTGCTGTAAAAGCTGTTCCACAACCGGATTTGGTATTGATCTATTGGTCCAGAAATCCACTCGTTCCCGGTTCTCCACGCAGAATTAAAAGTGTGCGTGTGATCGGAAATACTTCTCCTTGTACCTTCACACTGGTACCTGGCGCATTGCTGATCAATGCCTTAAACTGCTTGCTGGACAATGATATCGGATTCAAAGTGGTATATCGTAAAAAAACATCAAATATCAGTGGCGTCTTATTGTTAAAACGCAGATCATAAACAAATAAACAGGTGCCTTCCTTCAACTCGGAAGCGCACCTGTTTGTATTTCAAGAAATGAACGGCTGATTCGAGCCTATTTGACGTTCATATAACGCTCGAAGGCATTGTTACGGATGGTCAATAACTGTTCAAGTCCCATCTCATTCAGCTTTTTGATATAAGCATCCCAGCCCTGTTCGATACCGCCCTTCGTTACCCACTGGGCACGCATCGTTGCCACGTAACCATCAATATCCGTTGTTAGCGTTGGCAGCTCTTGGAACTCTTCTGCATTGTACATGACCTTCGGATAAGGTGTCGTTACATCGGCACTGCCCAGCTGATCGATTTGCAATTTGAGTCCGTCGCCTGCCTTGGGATTAAGTTTAATTTTCTCTTCAAAGGAAGGGCTTACATATTTGGGACCAAAATCACGCAGGGATTGATCCCAGTACCATGCATCGGCGCTGGTGCCTGCCGGCGGGTCCATGAGCGTGTATGTGCCATCATCGTTTTTCTTGATTACCGTTCCGATCGCACCCCAGAAATTCTGGATGCTGGCTTCATTGGAATAGAACTGGTCAGCCCAGCGTGCGGCTACTTCAGGAACAGTGCATGAAGTCGTAATAAGCAGTTCGTTCCGGGCCAGGTTCATGCCGCCGGGGTCACCCGGCTGATAGCGTTTGCCGTCAGGTCCAGCAATGGGAGCAATGGCTTCATATTGATCACTCCATTTGCCAAATACCGCATCAGGTGTCCACTGATTGCTGAAACCGACGATTGGAATGTCTGCATTTTGCCATTTGGCTGATGTCATGGTGTTGTCCTGTGTGAACAGTTCCTGGTCAATCAGTCCCTCTGAATAGAGCTTGTTGGTATAAATAAGAGCTTCTTTATAGGCGTCGGTTGTTGGATAGAACACAGGCTTTCCATCCTGGACAATCATGCTGCTGGCATTAATGTCGGTAATCCCGAACGGATTCAGAAAATCCACATTCAGTCCCGTTTCCGTGTAAGGAATTTCGTCCTTTTTGCCATTACCGTTCGGATCCTTTTCCCTAAACGCTTTTAATACCTGATACAGTTCCTCTGTTGTTGTTGGTGCCTTCAGGCCCAGCTTATCGAGCCATGCCTTGTTGATTACAGGCTGGTTCCGGCTTTTTGGACGGGAAGGAAGTCTGGTGGGCATGGAGTAGATTTTGCCATCTGGAAATGTACTGATTTTCTTCATGTCTGGCGTCTCTTCCATAGCCGCCTTCAAATTGGGCATATACGAGTCAATATATTCATCCAGTGGGCGGAAATAGCTCAGGTTGTTAACAATGTCCGAATCACTAAACACCTGGTCGCCCAGAATAATGTCCGGGAGCGTGCCACTGGCAAGCATTATGGATTTCTGTTCACCCCAGTCATTAGAAGACATCACCTGCCACTCAATCTTCACATTGGAATCTTTCTCCAAATCCTTGAGCCATTGGTTCTGAGTAAAGGTGTCGCCCATATTTCCCCAGCGAACCGTCAATACCTTGAGTGTGACCGGTTTATTGACAATCGGTAGACCTTCCTGATTGAAGTCGCTTGATATTGTAGGCTCTGCAGGTTCACTACCCTTTCCACTACTACAGCCAACAACGCTGACCAACATGACCGACGCGAGAAGCACGCTGCTCATTTTGGTAAATAATTTCTTGCCTATCTTTTTCCCCATTTGGGAACCCCCTTGATTCGTAATGAATTTCAACCTGCCTTATTCCTTCACGGCGCCGATCATCACCCCCTGATTGAAGTACTTCTGGATGAACGGATACACACACATGATCGGAATTGTAGCGATAATAATAACGGAATACCTCATCAAATTGGCAAGACGCAGGGCAACTTGTGCGGCTTCTCCTGTACCCATGCCGGACTGCATCTGATTCGTGATGAGGATATTGCGCAGAATCAATTGAAGCGGATACAGATTCGGATCTTTCAAATAAATCAGGGCGTTAAAATATGAATTCCAATATCCTACGGCAATCCATAGTCCGAGGACTGCAATAATTGCTTTGGACAGCGGTAATACGATCAGTACAAAATACCGTAGGTTCCCACAGCCATCGATCTGGGCAGCTTCCCATAGATCCCCCGGAATGCTGGTCTGGAAAAATGTCCGGGCAACGATCATGTCGAAAACCACCACAGAGAACGGAAGCACCATCACGAGGAACGTGTTGTAGAGATGGAAGTCGCGGATCGTCAGGAAGGTTGGAATCAATCCTCCGCTGAAGAACATCGTAAAGATAAAAAACAGTGAGAAAAACTTTCGTCCGACCAGGTCTTTTCTGGATAAAGCATAAGCCGCCGAAATATTAACCACAAGTCCGAAAAGTGTTCCCACCACCGTATACAGAATGGTATTGCGATATCCAATCCAGATATTCTCGTGTCGCAGCAGCTCCTTATACCCTTCCAGCGTAAAGCCTTTGGGAAACAGCCACACCTGTCCGTTAGCCACGGATGAAGGATCACTGAAGGAAGCGATGACAATAAAATAGATCGGGTAAATGATAGCAATCAGAAAAAGAACAGCAAAGGCATACAGCACGACTTCTGCAACCGAAAAGGGTGCACGACGTTTGGTACGGGGAGTTCTGGTCATTGCTGCCGGTTCCATAACGCTCATCTTGTTTTTCTCCCCTCTACCATAGACTGTTTTCACTGTATTTCTTGGACAACTGGTTGACCAGAATAAGCAAAATGAAATTAATAACCGTGTTAAACAGGTTGATCGCCGAGGAGAAACTGTATTGGCTGCTCAGCAGACCGATTTTGTAAACATACGTGGACAAAATCTCACTTGAGAGAATGTTCAAGTCGTTCTGCATCAGATAGACTTTCTCAAATCCCACCCCGAGTAATCCGCCCATCCGTAAAATAAGTAGCGTGATGACCGTTGGCAGCAGCATCGGAATATCAATATATCGAACCTTATGCCATCGACTTGCTCCATCAACCGTTGCTGCTTCGTAAAGACTTGGATCTACGGCAGACAGTGCAGCAATATAGATAATGCTGTCCCAGCCGACATGCTGCCACACATCAGACCAGACATATACACTGCTGAATAAAACGGATGAACCCATCAGATCCGGTGCTTCCGCTCCAAAAAGCTGATACATGTTTCCTACGAGCCCGGTACTTGGTGAGAACAGGATCAGCATTAACCCCACCATAACTACGGTTGAAATAAAATGGGGCATATACGAAATGGTCTGGAAAAACCTTTTGAACCTCCCAGACCTCATCTGGTTCACTAATAGTGCAAGCATAATCGGAATTGGAAAGGTAGCCAGACTGTACAAGCTAATCACAAGCGTATTGCGAATCGTATTGGTGAATTGATAGGAATGAAAGAACTTCTCAAAGTATTTGAATCCAGCCCAAGGGCTTTCTCCGATCCCCAAGGCCGGACTGTAGTCCTTAAAAGCGATTAATACGCCGTACATCGGCTTGTAGGCAAATAATAGAGTCAACAGAACTGCTGGAAAAAGCAGAACGTAAAGGCCCCAGTTTCGCCTGATTCTCTCGAGCCTTTTTCCGATATATAATGGATTGGTCCTCATGGATCGTCCTTCCCTCCTGTAAATATACTGATGCTGCTTCCCCCCTGGACCTCTCATCTCTGGAACAGCTTCAGTATAAACCCCTTCACATTCGGTTTATCGGACCCCTACGGACGTTATTCGGACTTCTATGGTTCCATTTCTCATGTTCATGAGTAGCCGATACACTTGCGAGCCAAAATCATATCATTATCCAGACTTTCGTATGTGTATTTCGGACTTCTGAATCAAAAAACGCAAATCTTTATGCTTTTTTCAAACAAAGGTTTTATACTATTCCTGAGATATTAAAGCGCATTCATAACCAAGGAATCAAGAAAGTGGTGCATTGCTTATGGCAAACCTGAACGTCATCAAACCCTATCCCATTCGTCATTATATCCGTATGATGTTCGTCATTTCATTTGTCGTGTTCATTCTGGATCTGGTCATCAGCATTGCTTCCATCTCTATGGTGAAGCAGCAATCCACCCAATACTTGCAGGATGCGGCCGATCTGTACATCAATCGCATTAATCACGATTTTGCGTACATTAATCATTTCATGGGGTGGACACTGGCCAATGACGAGAATCTCGATAACATGAATACATATGGGGTAAACAGTATTCCGTTCCTAAAGGCCAACGAAAAACTACATATGCTTTTCGCTGAACTACAGCGAAACTATGGGCAATCGTACAATTTCTTTTATTATTTGGAGAATAGTGAGTATTTCCTCAACTGCGCGCCAATAAGCATCTCCTATTCGGATTATTCAGAAGTGAAAAAACAGATTATTACGCTGACCCACGATAAAGGTGTATATGAGAAGTTCTATTCCCATTGGACACCCATTCACGTAAACGGCACTTCTTATCTTATCAATATTGTGCCGTACTACAACCGTTATCTCATTGCCTTGATATCCGCAGATGATCTGATCGCCCCTCTCCGACAGATTAATCTGGGTGCCAATGGATATGCCTCTCTGGTAGACGAGAACGGTGTGCAGCTTTCCGGACCTGCCAGCGGGAAGCATACACCGGAAGAGAGGCATTCATTTCTTGATCTGTTCCAGTCTCACAATGTCGTAAGCAGCGATTTCTCCAATGCGGCATTCAGTGCACATATGGTCATCAAGTTTGGCGCATTCGAGAAAATCATGGTGGCACAGCTGCTTATTATGCTGCTTTTTCTAATTGTAACGTCCTCATTAAGCGCAATTATGTTGTTTTTCAGAAAAAATCTGCTGGTTCCCATTCAGCGATTTTCCAAAAATCTGGCACGTATTAACGAAGGTGACGAAGCTACAGACTTTAAGAGCAGCCGAATTATGGAACTGGAGCAGGTCAATGCACAGTTCAAGGAACTGGTGGGCCAGATTAAACGATTCAAGATTGATCGCTACGAGCAGGAATTGGAGAAACAAAAAATACGTTTGGATTATATGAAGTTGCAGATTAAGCCCCACTTCTTCCTGAATTGTCTGACGAGCATGTACAGTATGGCGCAGATGCAGATGTACGAAGAAATTGAGAGCATGGCCTTGGCTACGTCCCGATATTTCCGCTATATCTTTCAAAGTGGGGAGAATTTCGTTCTTCTGGAGAATGAGATTGAGCATGTGAGAACGTTCCTGGACATCCAGAAATCACGTTATAGAGATGCTTTTTCCTATCGGATTGAACAGCCAGAGGTTATGAAGGGCATCGCTGTGCCACCGCTTGTTATTCAGACATTCATTGAAAATGCCGTTAAATATGGAGTCTCTCGGGACCGGGAATTATGTATTACTTTAT
Organism: Paenibacillus vandeheii; assembly: GCF_030433635.1. NCBI lineage: Bacteria > Bacillati > Bacillota > Bacilli > Caryophanales > Paenibacillaceae > Paenibacillus > Paenibacillus vandeheii. The sequence goes on along the minus strand of NZ_JAROCD010000009.1, from coordinate 364,360 downwards.
CCGTGACGGAAGAACGACAGGAAAATGGCGATCATGTGCTCATCCGGATTTCGGATACAGGTCCAGGCTTCAGTCCGGAAGTTCTTGACGCACTGATGCGTGGAGAAGCACTCGAACAAATAGGCGGCAACCGAATTGGCATTATGAATACCATCCAACGTTTGGAGTTGTTGTATGGAGATGAAGCAAATATTACGTTTGCAAACGACGGAAGTGGCGCTCGAATCACACTTTCCTTACCCAAAATGATACTGAATTCAGATACTCCGGGAGAGGTGACAAACCATGAATGCATTGCTGGTTGATGATGATTACTTTGTGGTAATGGCTTTGGAAAAGAAAATTGACTGGAAGAGCCTTGGTATCAATACCATATTCACAGCCTATAACATTGCCCAGGCCAAGGAAATTTTGCAGAGCCATCCTGTTCAGATCCTCATTTGTGATATTGAGATGCCCCAGGGAAGCGGACTTGAACTGCTGGCATGGGTCCGGGAGGAATCGCATAGTGTGCAGACGATTTTTCTCACCAACTATGCCGATTTTAACTATGCCCAGAAAGCAATTGAGCTGCAAAGCTTTGATTATTTTCTGAAGCCCATTGAGTTTGACAAGTTGACTCTTATTATTCAAAAAGCGGTTGCCAAAGCCCGAGACCAGCAGTTCATTGAGAAAGCCATACATGAGGGTGAACTTTGGCAGAAAAACCGTAGCAAGCTCATTGAGGACAGCTGGCGCAGGCTGATCTCCGGTAAAGCCTTTCCTTCCGGCCCTGCCGACGTCTCTACCTTTTTGACTGAACAAAATCTGCCTTATGAAACAACGGATCTATTCCTTCCTATTCTGGTTAACCTGTTTCCGTATGATGGCACCCTGGGCAAGACCGACAAAAACCTGTTCGATTACGCTTGTTTGAATGTGATGGTTGAACGGTTTCAGGACGCTCTCTTCTCCATTGAAGCTATTACCGAAATCAAGGAGCATAACTGGATGGTTATTCTAAAATGGAACGAAGCACCGGATGCACAGCTGATCGAATCCATGTGCTGCTCGTTCATCCCGGAGGTTAATAATTACCTGAAGTCGGATGCCTGCTGTAGTATCGGCTTTTCTCTGCCACTGGGTCAGATTCGTCACACGATCAACGAGCTGTTGCTAATGAATGAAGAACGAATCAAACACCGCAACCAGACCTTTTTCCTAAAGAACTACAGTAGGCCTGAATTGAATTACACACCGCCTGATCTGGCATTGCTGGAGCAATTGCTGAATGAGAACCGATTTCAGGCCTTTCTGGATGAGACCGTTCGTTATATGCACCAACTTGTCCGTGAAGGGGTGGTAGGCACTGCCGTACTCAGCCTGTTGCGTCTCGATCTGGTACAGCTCGTCTATGCCCAATTGAAGAGCAAAGGGATTGAAGTACACAAGCTGTATATGGGCAAAACGAATGATCAATTGTTCATGCAATCTCTGTATTCTATTGAAGATATGCAATCCTACATTGCCTATCTGGTTAATACTGCTGCGGAATACCTGAATGTTGCCGAGCAGCCGAAGTCGGTTGTACACGAGATTACCCATTATATACGCACTCATTACGGGGAAGATCTAACGAGGAATAACCTAGGGGAAATGGTCTATCTGCATCCGGATTATCTCGCACGGCTGTTCAAGAAAGAGATGGGAATTTCACTTGGCAATTATGTCATTCATACCCGTCTTGTAGCCGCTCGCCATCTGTTGGAAACCACCACGCAATCAGTCCATGCCATTGCCGGACATGTGGGTTATACCAACTACTCACACTTTACCAAACTGTTTAAGCAAGAGATGGGTTGCAGCCCTAATGAATACCGCAAGAAGCAACGAGATGGCGCTCATGAAACAGGATGATCTGTGACCTTAAGCATATTAGCGTAGCGTTATACTTTGTATGTGTGTAATATGCTTCTTCTGATCCATACGTTCCTGACTGCAACCCAAAATGCCACTCTACATATAGACGTAGAGTGGCATTTACTGTCCCTTAACTTTCCTTACTTATTGGCATTAATGACTTCATTCACTTCCTGAGTGATTTGGTCACCACCAAGCTTTTTCCAATTGGCAACAAAATTATCGAACTCATCAATAGACAGGTTGCCGTAGATAATTTTCAAAAATGTTTCAGCGCGCAGTTTATCTAGGGTTGCCTGTTTCGTGTTCATCGTTCTCGTTGGTGCGTAGATAAATTCATTCATGACTATCAGGTCGTTATCCCGATAATATTTAATAACGCCCTGCGAGCTTTCCGGTCCAAAAATACGTTCCATATGCCACTTATCCAGATTCCCATTGCGGTAATCCATAATATCATCGTAGAACAACTTCGCTTCAAGCTCCAATCCCGAAGTATCTCCCGTTTTGAGCGCCTGCTCCACTTCGTCCTGAGCTTTTACGTTTTTGTTAGCAGGCAGATTGGATACGGTCGCATTATGAAAACCCAGTCCGGTCAACCCATTCAAATACGCAGCGCGCTCTTCCTTGGCCGATTTACCAAACATTTTCTCTGCCTGGAAGTTAAGCAGCTTGATCAATGCTTCCGGATGCTCATAGCCTTTACTTACAGCGAATATGCCGCCCAAGCTGAGGTGATTCTGCGTTTTGGCAGGCTGATCGTCGATCGATTGAACGGGATAAGGCAGCCAATCCACGTTTTTATCCTTCTTGATCATGCTGCTAACCTGAAATGGTGCCCATTGTGGCAGGAAGAACATACCTGACTTGCCTGCATTCACATCTTCCATCATCTTCGTAAAATCCTTAACGCCAAACTCGGGATCGAGTACACCCTTCTGATACAGATTTTGCAGCTCACGTAATCCTTCCTTCACTTCAGGTTGAATGGTACCATTCACAACCTGGCCTGAAGCATCCTTGATCCATGTTTCCAAATAACCATGATAACCAAGCAGGAACGCATTAATGGGCAAGTCCTTATTAAGTGCAATACCGTACGTATCATCTTTTCCATTTCCGTCTGGATCTTCAAAGGTGAAAGCTTCTGCAATCCGGATGACGTCCTGCATAGATTTTGGCGCTTTAAGCCCGATCTTTTTCAACCAATCCTGGCGAATCCAGATCATATCCGAGGAATCCAGCGAGCCTGGAAAACTGACCATTGCATATATTTTCCCTTCCTTGGTTACTGGCTTCAAACCTGCTCCATCCTCAGCGGACATAAACTCCTTGACCAGATCCGATGCATACTTATCATATACTTCGGTTAGATCTTCCAGCATCCCCGCTTCATGCAGCTGCTCGAATTGTACAGCACTTACTTTGAGTACATCTGGCAAATCTCCGCTAGCCAGGGTGACATTCATTTTATCGTTATAATTGGCATCCGGGACAATCCAGTCATAGGCGACATCGATACCTAACTCGTCCTTGTATCCCCGGGTCCAAATGTTATTGGCGTGTGTATCGCCTTCAGCAAGTGATTCTTTTCCGGTTTCATTCATGGTTGATGTTAATTTGATGGGTGGATCATATTTCGTAAGCGGACCTCCGGCATCCTGCTGTGTGTTTGGCTGGGCTTCATTCTCCGCACCGCCCGTACCCGATGAACAGGCTGCAAGCGTAGTTGCCAGAACCATGGTTAACGTTAACAATGAGAATTTCTTTAATGACATGTTCATGCGAATCCCCCTTTTTATTCCTCCCGTGAGGTATATAATTTATTGTAATAAGTAAGCGCTATCACTTCGAGTGTACCCCGTTGACATCTGGTATCTTTGATTTACCATTTCAGACTTGATCTAACTTTTTTGATCCCGATATTCCTGCGGCGTGCAGCCGGTAGCCTTTTTGAAGAAACGATAAAAATAATGCTGATCACTAAAACCGACCTTCGCGGATATTTCATGCATTTTGCAGGCCGAGCCGAGAAGTAATTCCTTGCTGCGCTCAATGCGCCGGTCATGGATATAGTCGGATATGCCTTTGCCTGTTATGCGCTTGTACCAACGGGACAGATATGACGGATTGAGAGAAACCTCCTGTGCAATTCGGGTTAATGAAAGGTCATCCTCCAGATGGTGCTTGATATAATGATGAATGGTAATAAGAATCTGCGACTGATCATGGATGCGTGTAACACTTCGTTTGGAGATGATCCATTCATATGCCGATTGATAGAAAACCACCAGATCAGACCAAGCCGTATGGATGTCAAAATGAAGCATTCGAGACAATGCTATTTCCTCCATCGCCGATTCGTACAAGCCCAATTCATGAAGAAGCTCGATCAGTCCGTTGCCAGCTCCTGTATAGATTTTCATTCGAAAGAACGGGTCCTGAAGTCCTTCTTTTGATGCCTCTGTCCATTTGTGAAACGACTCCATCCACTCGCTGTCACCTGCTGCCACGCGCTGCTTGATCTGATCCAGATGAAGGGCTGCAACACTCTGATGATTCAAAATATTGGGCGTGTACGGCAAATCATGCTGCACATTGACACGAAGCAACTTCTCCATCCCAAGTCCTGGGCCCTCATGAATAGACAGACGTAACTTTGCGATGGCCTGATTCAGCCCCATCCACTCCACTGCCTGCTCACTTACCATAATCGATACAGACAAATTCAGGCAGTCCGCACAGGATTGCTGCACAGACTCCAGCGTTCCATAGACGAAACGTAGCGTCTGTTCCCACTTCTCTTGACGGCTTACATGGAAGCTGTCCCCAGACTCAACCATGGGTTGAACAAAACAGGCGATCACCTGATAATCCAGATCAATAGCTTTGACCTTGACCTTATCCTGAAGCAGTTCCTCCGCAACATTGGCAACTGCATATCGAATTAAACTCCGGTCTGCCTGGGATTGATAGTTGTTCCACTCCTCAACCCGTATAATGACCGAGATTACAGGCTCAGTGGACACGAAGGGAAGCTGCACAGCATCCAATTCTTCCTGAAGCGAGGTGATATCATGTCTTTCCGTCCGTTTTAGGAGATCCAGCAGCAACTGTCTTTGTAGCTGAGGCAGCGCTCGGGGCAACTTGCTGCGAAACCAGGCATGCTGGTAACGGAAGTCATTTTCCTCCGAAATTTGTGTTAACGCCCGCTCTACCGCAGCGCAGATATGACTCATGCCCTCTGTCTTTAACAGATAATCCACAACACAAGGGTTGCGTATCGCTTGATGTGCATAATCAAATTCGTTATGACCTGTCAGCAAAAGAACTTTGCATCGTGGCCACCGATCCATAATCTTCTCGATCAGCTCCATGCCATCCATGCCAGGCATACAGATGTCACTGAGCACGATATCAATTTTGACGGAATTCAACCACTCGATTGCTTCAAAAGCAGAGTACGCCTTAATGATCTCCATATCCTGTAAATCCGCTTTTTGAAAGAAAGCATATAGTCCGTCCAAAATAACCGGTTCATCATCTACAATTAGCATCCGCTGCATACGACTACTCCCGTCTCCATGGAATATTTAAAATCATGCATAATCCGCCCAACACACTGCGTTCAGCAAAAAGTCCATAACCCGTCCCGAACTTAATCCGTAAACGTTGATTCACATTCATTAGTCCCGTAATCTCTTCATTCCCAGATCTCTGATTCGCAGATTCCTGAAAGGACGCTAGCAGGTTGCTCAAGATTTCATCCGTCAACTGATCACCATCATCCTCAATCCGAATGGACAATTTGTCTTGATTCACTTGATAGGATAGTTTCAGAATCCCCCCCTGACTGCGTTTCGCAAGAGCATGCTCGAAGACGTTCTCCACAATCGGCTGAATGATGACCCGGGGAATGGCAATGTCCCGATACTCCCTACTCAGTTCCTCCAGTTGCAACTGGACTCTTGATCCAAATCGAATTTTCTGAATGGAGGCATAAACCAAGGCATGGTCCACCTCTTCACCGAGCGATACCTCGGAATGAGAATCCCTGGACATATACCTGAAATATTGACCCAAATAGTCGGTAAACTCCTGAATCAATTCAACATTCTCCACCTCCGCCATTTGCTTGATGCTGAACAGGCTGTTATATAAAAAGTGAGGCTGAATCTGAGACTGGAGATGTTTAAGTTCTGCCTCGCTGGTTCGAATCCGGGCAACATAATTTTCATCAATCAGAATATGTAAGCGCTCTATCATGTGATTGAAACGAGAGTACAAATAACCAAATTCATCGCGTCTGGATTGCGGAATATGAATGCTTGTCTGACCCTGCTCCGCCATTCTGAAACCGCGAATGAGCACAGATAACGGCTTATGAATGGACCTGTAGATCGAAAAGGAAAAGATCATAATAATAACGATTGAAATAAGCGTCAGCATCCACAACCATAGGTTGTATTGTTCCAGGGGAGCTTTGAGCACATCACTAGGAATGCGGGCCGTCAGCGTGAATGAGTGATCGGGATCATCAAGTGAATAGTACAGGAATGGATCAGATTGAAATCTCGTCACTTGCATGGATACCGGAGATTCTGGTGATACCTGTTGCAATTGTGCCGCTGAAGCTGGTTCATCAGAAGAGGAAATGACAACATTATGCTGTTCTCCGAAGCTCAGCGTAATATCACTGCCCCCCGTTTCAGCAAGTTGCTGCAATCTGTGCTTCAGTTCTTCAGCAGACAAGCGTATGCCTAATATAAAATTGGGTGGTTCCTCATGATTCATGTTGTACGGGTTGCTTTTGAGAAAATAAAGATTGTTATCCGAATAAGACAACTCACCATTCAGATTTCCCATGGTTGCTAGCAGATCCTTCCATTCACCATCCTCCACATTGCGAATTCCATCCACCGCGCTGACCCTTTTATGCAGAGCCGGTACATAATACACAACATCGCTGATATAGGGACTCGTTACCATGATCTGACCCAGCTTGTTATGGATATTATTGAGACTGGAAGTCACCTCATACCTGCTCATGATCGCAGCTCGTGTACTTAGCGTGGACATCGTATCATCGAACGAAAATTCGGTCACAAGCCCACTCATTCGCTCCAGTTCGAATTGCAGATGATTGTGGTAAAAATACAGCTTTGATTCATGCGCCTTCTCCACTTCCGTCTGCATTTGCTTGGAGCTGGTATGTGTGATCATAATGCTGATTCCATACAGAGGCAGAATGACGAGCACAAAGGCTATCATCAGTTTGACGACGATGGATGCATTTTTCCAGGTGCCCACCGCAAATCTCATTTTCCCTCCACTCCTCTCCTCAACGGCAAAAAAGGAGCCGGAAATCGGCTCCTCCATTGACTTTCCTCCATCGATCTTATCCCTTTACACTGCCGACAACAAGTCCATGGACGAAATACCTTTGCAGGAACGGATAGACAAGCAGAATAGGTATAACGGACAAAAAGATTTGGGATGCCTGAGTGGTTCTGTCCGACACCTGACTTAACAGCGTTGCATCCTCCAGAGTCATCATCTCACTTTGGATCATCGTCACTTGCTGGAGCATCGACTGCAGATACGTAGCTAGCGGATAACCTTCCGGACTCTTCATGTAGATCATGCCATCAAACCAGGCATTCCAGTGTCCTACCATGGCAAATAGCGTGATGGTTGCAATACTTGGAAGCGAAATGGGAAGGTAAATGCTCCATAGGGTGCGAAAATGGCCTGCGCCATCCATCCATGCCGCTTCTTCCAGCTCCTTCGGCAAGCCTCGAAAGAAATTCAGCATAAGCAACACATTAAAGATGGGCACAGCTCCCGGCAAAATCAGGGCCCAGATTGAATCCAAAAGACCTGCTTCCTTAACGACAAGATAACCCGGGATCAATCCCCCACTGAATAACATGGTGAAGACAAATATCCACGCGTAGAACGTTCTGGAACGAAACTTTGAAGCTTCCTTGGATAACGGATAGGCTACAAGAATTGTGAAGACCAGATTGGTTGCAACCCCGAGTGCAACACGGAGCAGACTTGTACCGAATGAATTTAGAAACTGCTGATTTTCGAGAATGTATTGATAGGAGGACAGTGTGAAGTCCACTGGCCAGAATGTCACACTCCCCGCCTTGACTGCATCACTCGAACTAAACGAAATCGCCAGAATATTCACAATAGGAAATAGGCATAGCAAGGCAAGAAGGGTCAGGATGACGTAATTCAATCCTAGAAACCAACGATAGGCTCTCGAAGCGTGATGCATGTTCTTGCCTCCTTTCTAAAAAATCCGATAATTGGCTAAGCGATAGGCCAGGAAATAGCCAAGCCCGATAAAGATAAACGAAACGACTGATTTAATAAGCCCCAATGCGGTGGATACGGAGTACTGTGCGTCCTGCAAACCAATCCGATAGATCATCGTATCCAGAATATCTCCGGATTCATAGACCAGCGGATTATACAGGTTGAATACTTGGTCAAAGCCGCCATTCAGTACGTTACCAAGACTCAGCGTAACCATCAGAATTACGATTGGACGAATGCCGGGCAGCGTAATATGCCATGTCTGCTTCCATCTTCCCGCACCATCCATTACGGATGCTTCATACAGGGATTTATCAATGTTCGTCAATGCGGCCAAATATATAATCGTGCCAAATCCGAATTCTTTCCATTGATCCGTAATGACAAGTATGTAGGGAAACCATTCGTTGCTGGCCAGGAATTGAACAGGTTCAACCCCTATCGCCTTAAGCAGCATATTTACGATGCCTGTGCTAGGAGACAGCACATCCACAATGATACCGGCCAATATGACCCAGGAAAAGAAATGCGGCATATAGATGACCGTCTGAATTGTTCGTTTAAAACCTGTTTTGCGTACCTCGTTTAGCAGTAAGGCCACAAGTACCGGAATGACCAAACCGGACACAATTTTCATAGCGGAAATGAAAACGGTATTCCATACGACCTGTGAGAAACCAGGCAGATCGAACAAGTATCTGAAATTGTCCAGACCGACCCAGTTCATATTTTTGAATCCGGCAATGGGAGAAAAATTCTGAAAGGCAATGGAGAGTCCCGCCATCGGAATGTAACCGAATACAATAATGATGATCAATCCAGGCAATATCATGAGATGAAGCGGAACGTTTCGTATAAATTGTTTGTAGTTGGAACGCATGAGCTGTCTCCTCCTTCAAATTCATTATAGAATCCGTCAGGAATCGGCAATAGTGTAGGCTATTTACTTTAGGTATCTTTTGTTGACTACTGTCTACAGACCAACAATACAACTAAAAAAGGAACACATCGGTTGCAATTCTATTCTTAAGCAATTAAAATAAACTCTTTTGAGATATGTATAGATATATCGTGAATTTGGTAATTCCACCCTGGTTTGATACTGAACATATGAAACCTTACACTCCTATGTACGTAACGAAATATTTACCTATTAAGATTTAGAGGTGACAATTATTTATTTTGATAACAAATGAGGGATATCATGAAAAAACAGTTTATCGTACTTGGTCTTGGACGATTCGGTTCAAGCCTGACACGGACGCTCATTAACAATGGACATGAAGTGCTCGCAGTAGACAAGAATGAACATCTGGTTCAGGAAATTTCAACCATAGCCACCCATGTTGTACAGGCGGATTGTACTGACAAATCAGTCCTCAAAGAGCTGGGAGCAAGCAACTTCTCCCACGCCATTGTCGCAATTGGCGAAGATCTGCAAGCCAGTATATTGACCACTCTGTTATTGAAGGAACTCAATGTTCCCAAAGTAACAGCCAAGGCCAAAAATGATAACCATGGCAGTGTGCTTAGCAAGATTGGTGCCGATCAGATCGTTTACCCGGAACGTGACATGGCCACAAGGCTGGGGAATCAGCTTAGCTCAGACAACATTATTGATTCCATTGAATTGTCGCCAGACTACAATCTGGTCGAGATCAAAGCTCCTGAAAGTATGAATCAGAAAACGCTGCTAGAACTCGACATCCGGGCAGAATATGGATGTACTGTTATCGCCATCAAAACGGGGAGTAACCTGAATATCTCTCCAAGGGCAGAAGACACCGTTCGTACGGGAGACATGCTCTTGTTAATCGGCAGTAACGAAGACATTCGGATTCTGGAGAGTGATTATGAGCAAAAGAAATAAACGCGTACCGAGAACTTCAGCTCTATCCATCGTTGAATCGATTGTGAACAAACTGAAAAATAATATGAGCCCTCCTCAACTTATCATGATGATCTTCTTCGCTCTCATCTGGATCGGGGCCATATTACTTGTATTGCCGGTATCTTCGAGTACCGGAACATCAATCGGTTTACTTGATGCCTTATTTACAGCAACCTCTGCCATTTGTGTAAATGGGTTAATTGTTTTGGATACAGGGAGTGTCTTTTCTACATTTGGACAAGTCATCATCATGATTCTGATTCAGGTTGGCGGGTTGGGGTTTATGACACTAGGCGTAATGGTTGCCATTATTCTGGGGAAACGGATTGGACTGAAACAGAGGCTCCTTATTCAACAAGCCACCAATACATCTTCCGCTCAAGGTCTGGTTAAGCTTTCGATGTATATTGTGCTCATAGCCTTTGCTTTTGAAGCTTTGGCTTCATTGATTCTTACTTTGCGATGGCATAGTGAATTGGGATGGGGACAAGCTCTTTATTACGCGATATTCCACTCTGTGTCTGCTTTCAACAATGCGGGTTTCTCCTTATGGTCTAATGGCCTTTCCCCCTTTGTTGGCGATCCGGTAGTCAACCTTACGGTCATTACGCTCTTTATCATTGGCGGATTGGGTTACATTGTCGTTGTGGATGTTTTTCGCAAACGATCATGGAGAAAACTATCTCTGCATTCGAAGATTGTGTTAATCGGCAGTTTTTCCCTATATCTGTTTGGATTCATCACGATCCTTTTACTCGAAAGTTGGAATCCGTCCACGTTTGCTGATTTATCTTACGGCGAACGCATATGGGCTGCTCTATTTCAGGGTACTGCCCCTCGAAGCTCCGGTTTCAATACCATTGATATTGGCAGCATGCTTGCAACATCCCAATTTTTTATTATTATCCTGATGTTTATTGGAGCTGCTTCCGGTGGGACGGGTGGAGGAATTAAAATTAACACCTTTGTCGTGCTTGTTCTAGCGACCATTCAAACATTTCGGGGCGGCGGGCAAGTACATGCGTTTGAGCGTAAAATAGCAGAAGAAACCGTTATGCGCGCACTCGCTGTTGTCATGAGTTCACTGGCATTTGTGCTAGGAATTTCCATACTTCTGTCCATCTCCGAAGGAATTCTTGAGAAACATTTTCTGGATGTTCTGTTTGAAGCGACTTCTGCTTTCAGCACTACAGGACTATCGATGGGCCTTACAAGTGAGCTGAGTGCTGCTGGAAAAGTTATAGTCATCTTCACCATGTTTGCAGGTCGGTTGGGACCTTTAACACTCGCTTTTGCATTGGCTCAGAAGAAACGTACGTCCAAAATTGGTTATGCCGAGGATCATGTTCTTATCGGCTAACCTGTAGGCTCCTGTTAACTCTATTCAAATCAAAATGCCCCCTTATCAAAGACGACCTAACGTCTGGATAAAGGGGCATCTTTGTTCATTATTTATACAGACGATCCATGATCAGGACATTCACCGAATGCGCAGACAGATGAACCACAACCGATTCATCATTTAGCTGAACCTCCTGTTCCTGTGGAACAATTTTCTCATCGTTCTTCTGATTCACGTTGGGAACATGCAGCAATTCTTCATCCCCGCTAAGTGTTATCATTCTCGCAAAAGAGGTAACGTTCAGATCCTGAAGGTGAATTTGGGTTGCTTTGTCCACCCCATCTGCGTTCACCAGCTTCACATACACATGCTGCTCATCCATCGTAACCGAATGGAATATATCCCGGTTGTACACTTCCAGTTTGTAATCCAAAATTCTGCTAGTTGTGTGACCATCGGTATAGGAGCAGATCAGATTCTTCCCTGTATCACCACCATAGTTGACGGTAATCGTGTAATTCGTATCGTTCTCCAGCGGTTCGTAGTTGGCTGCCCGGAGATTTCCCGCCGCAGAACTGGAAGAATAATCACCAAGGGTGTAGCCTTCTACACCTTGCTTATATACTTTGACTCCCGTTGCATTACCGCCATATCCAATCGCATATTCGATGACATCCTTTTTCTCAGGTGAGATATCCATCAATCCCACACCGATGGTGAAGCCGTCCTCACCCGCTATGCGCTGTGCCTCGACCTCCACTTTATAATCCGACCATTCATCGTTAAGTAGATATATCCCATTCAAACCGCTTGCCTGCGCCTTTAAAATCAGTCCTTTTCCCGTCTCCAGCGTGTATCCTTCTTCCGATCCCGGAATCTGATTCCACGCCTCATTCAGTGCTGTCCGCTCCCTGAAATCTTCCGCAAACAGCACGCTGCCATCCTGGTTCGATGTGACTGTAATGCGTGTCACCACAATCTCTGCATGACCTGTCGCAATCTCGATCCCGCCACGCGGAATAAGTTCCATGGGTTGGCCCTTGCTGTACGTTGAAAATGAAGTGCCCAGCACCTGCTCACCCACATACTTGGCAAAAAGCTGCTGCACATAGTAATTCGGTGTGTACCATACTGTCTCATCATCAAACCAGATGCAGTCCGGCGTCCAGCGGTAGGTGCCATCCGTCAGTACTTTATTAAACAATGGTGCATAGGCTGCCAGGCGAACAACGTCCGCATTATTTTCAAATCCGGTCATGACCGCAGCTTCTGCGATTGCACCTGCCAGTGTATTTTTGTCTGTGGACGCATATTCTCCTACAAATACCTTGGAGGTCTCTTTCCAATCGATACTGCCATCCTCGTGATACGCCCGCTCATAATAGTTGTACCGATCCACGTTGTTCAGCAAATAATCATTGGAACGATAATAATGCTCATCCGCAATGGTATCCATATAGTTGTCCTGGTGCTCATACCAGGTTACCGTCTCCTCGATCACCTCTTTGCCGTCTGCAAAAGCCACTTGAGCTGATCCGGTGAGATTGCCACTCAGGAATTTCCATCCTTGCTGGTACGCATCATCATCCGCTTGGGCGCCGACTGTCGAAATGATGTGCAGCTCGTGATCAGGATAGTTACGTTTCATATAGTCATCAATCGACGTCTTGAACACTTCAAAGTTGGCAAAAAATTCGGTTCCCCAGTTCTCATTGCCTACGCCAAGATAACGCAGATCGAACGGCTCAGGATGCCCCATGCTGCTCCGCATGGCCGCCCATTCGTTATGTTCAATATCCGTGCTAAGCGCGAAATCAATCAGATCTGTAAAGTTACGGATATAATACTCCCTCAAAGCGCCACCCGCCGGGTATGCGTAATCCGAACGGGCCTGACACAGAACGCCACAGGCCATGACCGGTACCGGAGCAGCATTCAAATCTTCTGCCAGTTGGAAATACTCCATATAGCCGAGACCCATCGTCATCATGTAACCCCAGACGTTATAGTTCTCTTTGCGAAGCTCAACTGCTCCCACCGAATCCTTCCAGTCATACACATTGTCCCAAATAAACGAACCTTCCGAAATACATCCCCCCGGAAAACGCAGAAACTTTGGATGCATGTCGACAAGCGCTTGAACCAGATCTTTTCGGAGTCGATAGTTTGGATTACCCGTGTAGTTGGCATGTGCTGACGCAGATACTCCCTGCTCTTCCGGCATGGCTCCCCATACATCCTGCGGAATCAACGATACCATGTCGATGGAAATGTCCCCTTCAAAGGTGAGTGCCAACTGCCCCAGTGCAGTCTCCGTTCCGGTCAGGGTCGCATTCGAATTGGGGATTCCGTACTTCTTCCATGTGTTACCGCCTTCGACTTGCAGCGTAACTGAATCACTGATTGCAGCACCGTTTCCATCCTGCAACTGAATCGTAATCGTCCCTGCAGCTACTGCCTTGGCCCAGACGGTAAAATCATATGCCTCACCCTTTTTGATGGACATGGCACAATGTTGATTGGAATCCGAGAACCCCCGATTTCGAATCGTCGCACCATCCTGAACCGTTACATAATAAGCATTCACTTCCGGATCATCCACGTTAAGATGAGTGTTTAGTCCATCGGTATGCTGTACAATCATTTTCGCGGTATCCCCGGACCAGGCAAACAATGGATCACGATTCCGGCCTGTCGAACAACCACATTCCCCCGAGTCATGCGAGTACGTATCGAATGCAAAGGATTCAAACGAGCGGTTCTGAACAAGCTCCGCATAGATCCCCCCGTCTGCCGCATTGTTAATGTCCTCGTAGAACAGTCCGTACATTACTTCACTGATATCCGCTACACGTTGATCCCCATGAATCGTAATGGTATAAGGCGGGAGATGCTCTGGTACAACGGAGACGTCAAAACTTTTGTTCAATGTGCTACCACCCTTAGTCAAAAGCGCATTCAAACGAATCTCTTGTGCCGAGCTTAGGGGTTGAACTTCTCCATTCGCTGACAGCACTTCAGGCTGACTTGAATTCCATCGAACGTCCACCTTGCCGCCCAACAATTCTACAGGCAGTGACACGTCTTTGGTAATAATCCGGGCTGGAGCAGACAAATATTTATCTCCGGCAAGCTTCACAATCTCTTCATCCGTCAATGACTCGCACATCACCTCAATCACTTCATCCATGGACAGCGCCGCCTGATAAATCCGAAAATCGGACAGTGATCCTGCAAAGTCCACATCTGCCGCATACTGAGAGCGCCCAATATAATTGCGGCTATAGTTCACAGGGTCCACGAACGAATCAAACCATCGGCGCAGCTTGGCATAATGGCCACTCGACGTCTGACTGATGGAGCCATCAGCCACCCTCTCCCCATTCACATATACAACCGGACCCGCGCTGCTGCGTGTGCCGCCTTGACTGCCTGCCACCGACAAGGCCATATGCATCCATTCGCCACTGGCAAATCCGCGTCCAGGGTCTACAACCAGATCATCTCCCGCATATAACGTACCTCGCATCTGGCGAGTCAGAAATAAATATGGACCCTTCTCTCCTTTGCCGAAATCGAAAATTCGCTCCCACACGTTCGAACCCTTGCCCAAATGCACCCATGCTGCAACAGTCAATCCGGTGTTATCGCTTACATCTTGCAGCAAATTCGATGGAAGCTCCAAATAACTTGTTCCGTTCGATCCTCCGGTAAAAGTCACTGCCGATCTGCCATTCACTTCGGAAATGCTGGGCAGTTTTTCTCCTGAGGCTGCGCCATTATGTCCGTTCCCTGAGCTATCCTTGCCGATCTCGGCTGCATCCTCAAACTTGTAGTGTGCGATGAGTTGATTGTGAAATGTAGTCATGTTTCATTCCTCCTATGTAGCGTAAATTAGCGTAGATGCTTTTCTTTAATTCGTATAAATGTAAATTGATTGATAATTATATAAACATATGATCTAATCGTATAGTATCTTATTCCGAGTCAAAATTTCAATCCCAAAATGACAGAAAATTCAATGTAGTATAGGAACTTATACGAATAAATCAACCTTTTGGCTTATCCTCCTTCCCATCATAAAGACACTCTAACGATAATATTTATGGTTTACAAATATATAAATTGATTGATAATATAACAAATGAAAGCGCTTGATATTGAATACTTACGAAAAGGAGGGCTATCCGGCCATATAACGTTTGCGGCAGTGAATAGGTTTTTTTTCATTTCATGTATTGGGAAAGGGGAAACGTATGAAACGTTATTGGGTAAGCGCACTTCACATTTCTTTACTGAGCACTGCATTACTTACGGCAACAGCCTTGGCACCCGTCTCCGTATTGGCAGATAGTTCGGGGGCAGCCAGTTTCAACCCGCAGGTTTCCACATCCATTGAGAATGCGGCTCCAGCATTCACGAATGTTTCCGTTCATGATCCTTCCGTTATTAAGGTGGGTGATACCTTTTATATTTTCGGTTCACACCTTCAGGTAGCCAAGTCCAAGGATTTGATGAACTGGGATTCGGTCGCCTCCGGGGTTACGGATGACAATCCGGTTGTGCCCAATGTAACCAAGGAATTCGCTGAAGCCCTGCAATGGGCGCAGACCGATACGTTATGGGCAGCAGACGTCATTCAGTTGGCGGATGGCAAATTTTATATGTACTACAACGCGTGCAAAGGGGACTCTCCCCGCTCTGCGTTAGGTGTTGCGGTGGCAGACAACATTGAGGGGCCTTATAAGGATCAGGGTATTCTGCTCAAATCCGGCATGTGGGATCAGATCAGTGAGGATGGCACCATATACGATGCAACCATACATCCGAATGTGGTCGACCCTGATGTATTTTTCGATAAAAACGGCAAGCTCTGGATGGTATACGGTTCCTATTCCGGGGGGATATTCATTCTGGAGATGGACGAAACGACGGGAAAACTTCTCCCTAATCAGGGTTATGGCAAAAAACTGACCGGTGGCAATCACAGCCGAATTGAAGCACCTTATATGCTCTATAGTCCCGAAACCGACTATTATTATCTGTATTTATCCTATGGTGGACTGGGTGCTGACGGAGGATATAACATTCGCGTAGCTCGCTCCAAAACGCCGAACGGTCCTTTCCTCGATGCCGAAAGAAACGATATGATCAACGTCAAGGCAGACAAGGACAAACCCTTGTTTGATGACCGCTCGATCGAACCTTTTGGCGTCAAATTACTGGGGAACTTTCTCTTTCAAAGACAGATCGGTGATCCCGGCACAGGCCAGGGTATCGGCTATGTGTCCCCAGGTCATAACTCCGCTTATATTGATGCTGAGAGCGGAAAACAATTTCTGATCTTCCATTCCCGCTTTCCAGGACGCGGAGAAGAGCATGAAGTCCGTGTACATGAGATGCATATGAACTCGGAAGGATGGCCTGTCGTTTCTCCCTATCGCTATGCAGCTGTAGAAGAGGATACTGCCCAGCTGACAACCCAGGATATTGCGGGTCAGTACAAATGGGTGAATCACGGTAAGGAGATCACGGCCGAGATCAAATCTTCACAGACCGTTCAGTTTACAGCAGATGGGCAGATTCGTGGTGCGGTGACGGGATCATGGAGTCTTGAAGCAGACAATCAGGTCCAAATCACATCGAATAATGTTGTGTATAAAGGTGTCTTCACGCATGAATGGGAACCAGATTCCCAGAAGACGGTTCTGACCTTTAGCGCTCTCTCCTCTTCTGGCGTAGCCATTTGGGGAAGTCAGATGGCTGCATTAAAGGATCAGGATATTGTTAATGCGGTGAAAAAGGATCTGAGCATCGGCGACACAGGTAGTGTATTCTTTAACCTGTCCCTCCCGACGAAGGGAACACGCGATGCAGAGATTACATGGAAATCTTCCAATGCCTCTGTTCTGTCCGCTACTGGGGTAGTGAATCGCCCTCGTGCTGGTAAGGGAGATGCCAAGGTGGCATTAACGGCAACCATCCGCAAGGGAAGTGCGGTAAGCTCCAAAACGTTTAACGTTATCATTCCACAGCAAGCGGTAAGTCCATTACTTGGAGAATATACGTTTGATCAAAAGAAACTTGCAAAAATCGCACAGGATTCCAGCAAAAATGAATATCACGGCCAAGCCTTTAATGTGACGACTTCTGTGGTTAACAGTAAAAATCAGGCTGCCGCCTTCAATGGAACAGACAGCTATATCCAGCTGCCCGGAATCATCACAGATACAACGGATTTCACCTTTAGTGCATGGGTCAACTGGAGTGGCGGTGGAGCCTGGCAGCGAATTTTCGACTTTGGAAACGGACTGACCAGACATATGTTCCTTACCCCCGCACAGCATACAGGAGCTCTGCAATTCACCATCCATGACCAGGGACGGGATCAGAGCCTCATTGCTGCTGAACCGCTGCCCTCCAATCAATGGGTACATGTCGCTGTCATCCTTCAGGGAGATACAGGTACTCTGTATGTGAACGGAAAAGCTGTGGCAAGCAGCACCGAAATTACGTTTAACCCGAAGGATCTTCAAGTGACGGAAGCTTATTTGGGCAAAAGCCGTTATACAGCAGATCCCTTCTATAAAGGCTCGATGGATAACGTAAAAGTATATGATAAAGCGTTAACCTCCGCGGAAATTCAACGTCAGGCCAAAGAAAAACCTTAATCAGCAACCTTGCCGCTAAAGTTGGATCTATAACACAATACGACTAAGATAGCCGATTTCTCAGGGCTGCTTTAGTCGTATTATGATTTAAACCATCTATTTTTATCCTTGCGTTCCGGCTGCTGCGATCTCCGCGATTCGTTCGTTTACATTCCCTTCTTCATACCAACCACCGTGATAACAAAGAACCTTTTCAATGTCATACGCGGCAAATCGGGTGAGTGAATGGTAGGCTTGCTCCAGGTCCGGTGTCTGCATGGGATTCGGCCCTTGCAGTTGTCCTCCACGATTTAACATGGCATCACCGGCAATTAATGTTTTGGAAGCTGGATGATACAAACTGATATGCCCTGGCGTATGTCCTGGCGTATCAATGACAATGACTCCGCCACCGAATGCCAATTGGTCTCCATCTTGGATAGTATCTGTAACGACAGTTCCCGACACTAATGGGAAATGCGCCGTATTCAGCTGCATGGTTAGAGGCATTTGTTTTAGAAGAGGAAGCTCTCCATCGATGTAAGGACGATCGGCAGCATGTGCATACACCTTTATACCCGGATAGCTCTCCACGATTTCCGTTAGATTGCCGATATGATCCGCGTCCTGATGCGTGAGCAGAATACCCGTTAACTGTTCTAATGAATATCCTGCTTCCTTCAACTTAGCTTCTACTTCTTGCACCATTCCTGCCACCCCTGTGTCCACAAGAATCAATTCATCCTCCGAACATAACAGCGAAGGTGTGAAGGACCACATGCCTTGCGGAAGCTCAATACCGAGTTCAAGAGAAATTACACCTGATTTTTTCATTTTAATAGTCTCCTTTAGGATTGGATAGTAAGTTCATTCATCATTTCACATAATTCTTCAATGGCATTGTCAGAGAAAAACAATTCCATATTGGACTGGGTAACGGTTGCCGTTTCCCCTGCGTACTCAAACATCTTCGTTTCATATACCTGCACGGCTTCCTCAAGATCAGCATGATTTATAATGGCATCAGCAAGCTCGGCAGCATCCAGCATCGCCAGATTGGCTCCTGCACCCGCAAAGGGAGACATCAGGTGCGCGGCATCCCCGATGAGTGTAACGCCCGGTTTGTGTTCCCATTGGTGATGGACAGGCAGCATATATATACGTCTGGGTGTGATTGCCCCGTTCGCACATCGAATATAATTCTTCAGTTGTTCATCCCAATCTTCGAATAATGGCAATATCTCTTGCTTCGCTTCTTCCAAGTTGTCAAATGGAATATTACTCTGCTCCAGCCAATCTTGTTGCACCTTGAATCCCAGGTAAACCCGAATCCGTTTGTCCCCATTCAGCTGTGCCATGATTCCTTTGTGATCGCCTAGGGCATACATGCTTCCCATTCCATTAAATGCGGCAAGTTCGGGAAACTGGACTTCGGCATCCAGAATGTTAAGTTCAATCATGCTCACACCCGAATATGCTGCGGTTGCATCACTGACCAGTGGACGAACTTTGGAAAAAGCTCCATCTGCTGCAATGACCAAATCAACGGTATCGGTAAGACCATTGTCAAAATACAGTTCATGTTGTCCCTGATCAAGTGGCAGAACCTTGAACAATTTACATCCCCATTGAATGGAACTTGGCTGTAGCGATTCGAGTAGCATGGTCCGCAGCACGGAACGGTCTATCTCAGGACGATCATGTTCGGTTTGATCCAGGGCTCCCTGAGCATCAAGCAGAATGTTTCCTTTTTTATTCGAAAGCTTTAACGCCTGTCCTTCGAAGCGGCAAATGGCATGGAACTGATCAAGTAGCCCGGCCATCTGTAATGCTTTTTGGCCGCTCTCCTGATCCAGATCAAGTGTGCCTCCCTGTTCGCGATACGCCGGATAAGGATCACTTTCATACACGACAGGACTGTAACCTGCCTGCTGTAAGATCCTTGCCAGCGTGAGTCCTCCAGGACCTGCTCCAATAATAGCGATGCGTTTATGTTGATTACTCATAACAACCACTCCTAAATTGATTTGTTAATTTCATGTTGTTTTCCTGTTCACAAGCACATCTTATCGCTCGAAGTTAAACGGAATTTAAATGGATGAAGAAATCAACCGATTCATATTTTCGTGAGGTTGTTCTCCTTCTGACGATGTGACGAAAAATTAAAAAAGCACCAGTCGTTAAACGACTGATGCTCCGCTAATCCGATCCTATATTTCACAAGTTAACACCCGGTTTCAAGATTTCTCAGTGATAAGGGGCAAACTCACAACAAATTCCGACCCATGCCCAAGCTCACTTTGGGCAGTAACTTGTCCACTATGCATGTTTACAATTTTTTGGACAAGAGACAGTCCCAGTCCATTGCCTCCCTGTGAACGGCTCCGAGCTTTATCTGCCTTGAAAAACCGTTCAAACATGCGCAGCTGATCTTCTGGTGAAATGCCCACCCCATTGTCCGTGATCGTACATACTGCCTCATCTTGATCGCAAGCAAGCTTTACCCCGATTATCCCTTCTTCCGGTGTGAATTTGATTGCATTGTGTATAAGATTAATCCACACCTGACTCAACAAATCTTCATTTCCTGTAATTATGGTCGCAGGCAGAGAGACATCCAATTGAATTTGCTTTTCAGCCCATTGTGGCTCCAGCATAAGAAGAATGTTTTCAAGCTGTCTATCCAATCGATAAGCTTTCTTCTCCATGGAAGTGTAATCGGACTCCAATGCGGAAAGACGTAACAAATTGCCGCTCAGCTTGGATAATCGCTTACTCTCCGTTTCAATAATATCTGCATATAACACCACTTGCTCCGGATTCACAGTTTTATTTTTCAGCAATGAAGCGTATCCGCTGATCGAAGCGAGCGGTGACTGGATCTCGTGAGATACATTGGATATGAAATCCTGCCGCATCTGCTCCACCGAGCCAAGCTCTCTCGCCATCGAATTTAGGCTGTCAACCACTTCCTGATACGGGCCCTGTTCTATGTCCAGCTTCACAGATACATTGAAATCACCCTTGGCAATTCTGCTTATCGCTTCAAGCAATTCTGTACGTTGTTTATTGAAAATGTATCTGCGATCCTTCCCTTCACCGCCACGTATCCATGCCCACACGTAACCTCCTAACGGCATTAGAGTCAAACCAACAATTGCCGTAAGAATATGGGTAATCAGATCCGGGGGCTTCCCTGTCACCATATAGATCCATTGCATTAGCACATATCCAGCACATAGAGATACAGAGAAGAGCACAAGGAAGGAAATTGCTCGCCTTATAAACCTATCCATCTCCGCACGATTCGCAGCCCCCTCTTTCTTCAAGATGTCTCCTCCAATCGATAACCCAGTCCTCGAATGGTCGTAATCTTGAAACCTGCCGTCTCCGGTTGATAGCGTTCTCTCAACCGATTGATATGTACATCCAGTGTGCGCTCATTTCCTTCAAAATCGTACCCCCATAAGTCCTCGATCAGCTGATTACGGGATAGCGTTTTATTCGCATTACCGGCAAGCTTGAATAACAATTCAAACTCTTTCATGGGGATGGTATGCGTATTTCCCTTTATAATGACGGCGTAACTACTTCTGTCCAGCGTGATACATCCGACGGTAACCGATTGGGAGGCATTTATTTTATAACGCTTCAACAAGGCCTTTGTACGGGCTATAAGTTCAGCAGGTTCAAACGGTTTGGTGAGATAATCATCCGTGCCCATTTCAAATCCTTTAACTTTTTGAGTGATATCCTCCTTCGCAGTTAACATTAAAATCGGAATATCCTCATGAAATTGCCGAAGCTCGCGACACAATTCGAATCCGTCCATCCCCGGCATCATAATATCGATAATGCAAAGACTGGGATGCGCTTCTTCTACCTTTTGCAGCGCATCGTTTCCATCAACCGCTTCAATGGTAAGGAACCCTTCCTGTTTCAGGATCGTATTCACAAGTTCGCGGATATAAACATCATCATCGACAATCAGAATTTGATTCATTACCGCACCTCCCTTCTCTCATTCAGCATGATCGTACGACACGAATTTAAACAAAATATAAATAACATCTTATTCGTATGAACCATTTCATTTTGAATAATGGATGACCATGCTTAACTTGTTCTCAGAGGCACCCGAATTCTTATAGGCATGAGGCTTGTCCGCGCGAAAACGGATCGACTCCCCTTGTTTTACCGTATAATCCTCCTCCCCAACCCGAATTGTAACTTCCCCTTCAAAAACCGTAATAAATTCCTCTGCCCCTTCTATATGCGGTTCAGCATTCAAAGAAGACTTCTCATCCATCTCCATAACGTACATTTCAAAACGGCGCCCCTCTTCGAAAGTAAAATGCGGATATATTCGAATCTTTCCCTCATTCTCCATCAATGCTTGAATATCATTGCCCGTTACGACTGTAGTGTCCGACTTCGGCTCGTGAATCAAGGCGGTAAAGGATATTTTCAGGCCGTTCGCAATCTTCCATACCGTCGCAATCGTAGGGTTCGATTCCCCCCGTTCAATTTGACCCAGCATGGTTTTGCTGATACCAGACATCTCGGCAACCTTGTCTAGGCTAAGCTTTCTTTGTTCCCTGAGCTGCTTCAAATTCTGTGCCAGAACAACATTAATGTTTTTCAAAATAAAGTCACCTCTGTTTTTAAAAGATTATATTGTGCTGTATAGCGTACATATTGTACAATTATAAAGATCGTACGTTATGACGTACGTTTCAATTCAATATAACATACACCGAGAAACAGATGTGGAGGACTTATGAATATTATACCGTTACTGACGTACGCAATCGTGGCTTCATTCACACCGGGTCCCAACAACATCATTGCCATGACTCATGCAAAAAACGAGGGATTCAAAAAAATCCTTCCGTTTATTTCCGGCGTGGCAGCTGGCTGCCTGCTTATTATGTTTCTGTCCAGTTATTTCAACCTTGTTCTGCATCAATACATCCCAAGGATTAAACCTGCCCTGAACGTATTGGGATGTATGTACATGATCTATCTGGCGATCAAAATCATGCGAAATAAACCAGGGAATGCCAAAGATCCCAAGGTGAATCGTTTTTCATTTCTCTTTGGCTTTACCCTGCAATTCATCAATCCCAAAGTCATTTTGTATGGTCTTACGGCTATCTCCGTATTTGTCATGCCTCTCGGTCAGTCACATGTTCATATTATCGTTTTTTCGTTGCTTCTCACCCTCATAGGTGTTAGTGCTAATATGACGTGGGGGTTATGTGGTGTGTTATTTCAAAGTTTTTTATTGAAATATGAACGTCCTTTTCAAATGGTGATGGGTGTTTTGCTCATCTGCAGCGCCCTATCGATCCTATTGTAAAAAAACAAAAAAAGCGTCCTCTCCTCCGATGAGGGAACGCTTTTTCGATCTGCCTCAGTTTGATCTCCACCATGGTTGGCTTGGGTAATTCCCCGAATGCAGCACAACCTTCTCACCAATTTTGGGTGTTGCAATGTTGACACTCAAGGCATGTGCAGCCTTGGTGATCCGTTCAACCGGCTCGTTCCAGGCATGATAGGCCAACGTAAAAGCGGCCCAATGAATCGGGATGAGCAGTCCTCCCTTTACATCCAGGTGAGCTTGCACTGTTTCTTCCGGCATCATATGAATGTTGGACCAACGCTCGTCATATTGGCCGCATTCCATCAGGGTCAGGTCAAAAGGCCCGTATTTTCGACCAATTTCCTTGAAATGAGGACCGTATCCGCTATCACCGCTAAAGAAAACCTTCGTTTCTTGTCCAGCAATGACCCACGAACACCATAATGTAGAATTACGATCCAACAATCCTCTGCCCGAGAAATGCCGAGCAGGCGTACAAGCTAATGTCAAACCCTTGAAGGATAGCTCATCCCACCAGTTATGCTCCGTAATCTGTTCCGAGGGCACACCCAGCTTAATCAGTCGTCGACGCACGCCAAGCGGGACAATAAACCGTTTTGTTTTATTCTTTAATCTGCGGATGGAGGAATAGTCCAGATGATCATAATGGTCATGCGATATAATGATTGCATCCAAGGTTGGAAAATCCTCGGGTTGAATCGGCAGGTTAGTGCTGTATCGTTTCGTACCCGCCCAGGATACAGGAGATGGACGGTTGCCCAGCATCGGATCAAAAAGTAATCTGTGTCCTTCGATTTCAAGCAGAAAAGCTGAATGACCGAACCATGTCACCTGCGGAGGATCGGATACATTTAACGATTCCGCCGGTTCATATTTCACCATGGGAATGCTGCCCGCTGGTCTTCGCTCTATACTTCTCCGCATGGAATCCCTCAACATGCTTACAAGGGAGCTGAAGCTCATACCTGCGGCTGTTGGAATCTGATTTTCGTATTTTGTCATTATTCATACCTTCTGTTCTCTAAAATCAATAATTCAATCCATCATTCAATCTTGAGTATAACAGGAGTAATATTGCTTTATATTAAATCATTGTTCGTTTATAATCAATTTCGCCTTCGGTTATCTGAATTTGAACTTCAATCAACCCTAATGAGCTGTCGAAGATTTTACAGCCCAGCGACGAACATCTCACAGGACTATATCACTAACCCATGTTGATTCATCTCCTGGTTAAACATAATTAAGGTGGAATTAAGACTCTGTTTTCTCTCCAATAAGACTGGGCATATATAATAGAGAAAATACAGCAGAGAGTATGTGAGAGATGATGAAAAAATGGCAAAAAAGATTAATTAAAACGTTTATATTCGGAGTAGTGGCAATTCTCCTCCTTTTGGGTACAGGCGTGATCTACCAACAAGTGAGTGCACGGCAGGATGCCAAAACATTCATTCCTCCTGGCAAGCTGTACAGCGTACATGGTGACAATATGCATTTATATACGGGCGGACAAGGGGAGGTAACCGTTATTCTTGCATCCGGATGGGGTACCGCTGATCCTTATGTGGATTATTATCCGCTCTATGAAAAACTTGCTCCCTATACGAAATTCGCGGTTTACGATCGCTTTGGCTATGGTTATAGCGATATGACCGATAAGAAACGGGATGTCGATACCGTAGCAGATGAATTGCACGAGTTATTACAGGTTTCTGGACAAAAGCCTCCCTACGTGTTGGTCGCCCATTCACTGGGTTCACTCGAAACGCTCCGTTTTGCGCAAAAATATCCGGATGAAGTACAAGGTATAGTCATGATCGATGGTGGAAGTCCGGAACATTATGCGAATGACGATGGCCAGTTGGCTGATGTGATCGGCGGTTTTGCGAATCAATTCCGAATTCAAACGGGGCTGTTCCGCTTGTCCTTACAATCAGACGCAGTCGTGGAAGCCTCCAATGCCAATCGAAACGGTCTGAAGTTTGTGCCTGATGAACTGAAGAAGATCGATACAACGGCCCTGCTGCTTAACTATGGGAATGCCAACACCGTGGATGAGTTACGTGAAATGACAGCCAATGCCAAGGTTGTTGTCGACAACAAAAAGCCCTTTCCGTTTCCGCTTACTATACTGACAGCAGATTACTTTGGAGCCAGTGAACCTATATGGGATAAAACTCAAGCTGAATTTACGTCCTGGTCGGAACACTCCAAGCATGTAACTGTTAAGGATACCGAGCATTATATTCATCAATATCACCCGGACCTTGTCGCTAATGAAATATTGGAACTGGTTAAGAAGTAGATTCCCTGAATAAACGCTGAACTACCAAACCAATTCATGCCAAATAAAACCCTAACGATTCTGGTAATCGTCAGGGTTTTATTGTGTTAAAGGTCTCACTGTGCTAATGCCATCCTTGGTGTTTGCGATCTGAAATGCGCTAGTGCTTCTTGAACCTCCGTAGTCGTGAGGCCGTGCCGATCAAAATAATGCATGACCTCCTTCAGGTCAGTATCATCACCGCTGTATATCCTATCAATTTTTTGTATGATCTCTTGTTGTAATCGCTCTTGAATACGCATGCAACGGACAGGTTCACATAGCCAAAAATCAGTTCGTTTGACCTCCCCTGCTGCAGTCCATAGCAAATTCTCATATCGTATGACATCCCAATCATGATATCCCGCCTGAATCTGCTGAAGTTCTGTGGAAAACATATCATACAACAGGTTTTGCGGGATGTGTCCGTACGCAGCTCGATACTGTCTCAGATTGAATCCTTCAATCCACTCCGTCAGCGCAAAATTCCCGGAAGCATAAGCATACAATTCGGGAACATGATGGTTATTCTGCAAAGACAAGAGCGCTTCACATTCAAACTCCCCATCCATTTTCCCACGAGTAGTATACACTTTCAGGCAGTACTCATGTAAACGATAGACAACCGACTGCTTTCCCATTAGCGAAGCTTGCATGGTCAGATGACCGTTTTTCTCATAGCGATCCAACAATTGTTCAATGTTAGCAGGTAGAGATTTAACGATTCTCATAAAGACGTCTCCTTGATTATAGAATACATTCTAAAACGTTTTCTAATTTATCCATTATAATTAATCTACTCTCTATATTATCTTTAAAATTTCATATGAACATAACCAATTTCGCCAGAACATGAACTATTTGCTTCCATCATCGAGATTTATTCCATTTGCCTACAGGTTATTTTCACTCTAATGGATGGAACCCGTTTCATGTCAAGGTACAAAAAAACGATGCCCCCCTTCGAAGGGAGAGCATCGTTCATTTCTTCTTATATGACTTTCAATTAATGCATAGGGCCTTGTTGTCCCTGCTGAGCACCAACCTTAACTCGCTTCACGAACAGTGAAGTGATCAGTCCAATCACAGCGAGAACCAATGCGAAAACAAATGCATTTTGTACACCGGATGTGAAGCCTGCCAACTGATTCTCAGGACTCTCAGGATCCGTCACACCGCTCAAGAAGCGGGTCTGTCCTGCGCTCAGTATACTTACCGCAACAGCTGTACCAATAGCTCCGGATACTTGCTGCAATGTATTCATAATCGCGGTTCCGTGAGGATAGAAATCAGGTGGCAATTGATTCAGACCATTGGTTTGTGCAGGCATCATAATCATTGAAATTCCGATCATCATGAACACATGCAGCGTAATAATCTTGCCCAGGGTGGTTGTCGGAGTGATTCCCGTGTACATGAAGAGAACGACAGTCACGATAGCAAGTCCGATAATCACTAGCCACTTCGGACCGAACTTGTCGAACAGACGTCCCATAACCGGAGACAAAAATCCATTCAGCAAGCTGCCCGGCAGCAAAACCAAACCAGCAGTCAATGCCGTAACCGCCATACCTTGTTGCAGATACATTGGCAGGATCAGCATGGAAGACAGCATCATCATCATACAGAGGAAGATCAGGATCAAGCCGATCGTAAACATGGGATATCTGAACGCCCGCAGATCCATCATCGGCTGTTTCATTCTCAATTGACGGATGCTGAACAGCAGCAAAGATAACACGCCAATAACCAGTGTGGCAACAACGATAGGACTGGTCCAGCCACCGCCGCTTTCCCCATGTCCTCCGGCACTACTGAATCCGTACACGATTCCACCAAAACCAAGTGTGGAAAGGATAATGGAAAGAACATCAATTTTGGGCTTGGTCAATTTCGAAATATTCGGTAAGAACAGCAAGCCGCATACCAATGAGATAATGAAGAACGGCAAGGAGATCCAGAAAATCCAGTGCCAGCTCAGATTGGCCAGAATCAGACCCGAGATACTCGGACCACTTGCTGGCGCAAACATGATAACTAAACCGATCAATCCCATGGCAGCGCCACGCTTTTCAATCGGGAAGATAACCAATATGGTATTGAACATTAGTGGCAGTAACAACGCTGTACCTACAGCTTGTAATACCCGTGCCACCAACAGAATTTCAAAGCTCGGTGCAATAGCAGCAACAAGCGTTCCTGCAATCGAAAAAATCAGAGAAGTTGTGAACAACTGTCTCGTCGAAAACCATTGCAACAGCATACCGGAAACCGGCACCAAAATACCCAAAACGAGCAGATAACCTGTCGTTAACCATTGAATCGTAGTAGGTCCAACTTCGAGCAAGCCCATTAGCGGAGTCAATGCCACATTCAGTGCTGTTTCACCGAACAGACCAATAAAGCCGCTGAGCAGCATGGCGAATAAAATTGGAAATACTTTATATTGTTTTGTTTCTTGTTGATCCTGTACAGAACCAGCTTTCATGGAAGCCTCCACAATCCCATCCTCCTCAAACAATTTGACAATTTCTATTTCTATTTCTCTCTTTACGAAGCTTATTGCTTCTCTCTTGCATTCTTCGCCACGAGGGACAAATAATCAGCAGCCGTCAGCAAAGGCTGTTTGTCCTGGTTGGTCAGGCTGATAATCAATGCTCCCTCCATTAAGGAAATGACGAGAAGTCCCATCTCTTGTGCTTTCTCTTTACCTATACCATCCAAAATCAGATGTTTCGTAATCATTTGCTGCCAACCTGCAAACACATCCTGACAGGCAATTCGCAATTGCTGACTGATACAGGAGGTCTCCACGGCTGCCCAGAAACTAAATGGAAGAAAGCCCGTAAAACCTGCCGCCTCCGTTTCAACCGCTAAGTCATGGATAAATTGCTGAATAGCATCCCCCGTATTGTCATGAGCTGCAAATGTTTCTTCAAACTTCTGCAGAATGTTTTCATTGGCTTTTTGAATGCACTCGTGAGCGAGTTCTTCCTTGCCATGTGGGAAATAATGATATAGCGAGCCTTTTGGCGTACTGCTCTCCTTAATAATCTGATTTAGACCGGTCGCATGATATCCTTGTGAAAAAAACAGTCTGGCTGCTGTGCTGACGATTAGTTCTCTAGCATTAGACTTTTCACTCAATAAAGCCACATCCTTAAATGAATTATAACAATCGGTCTATATAATTAAAACCGTTTCAAAAAATACTGTCAACTTAATTTTTGATCCAATTCTGATGAAAGCGCTATACATTTAGTCCGAAAATAAAATAAAAAAAGCGAGAATTGATCCTCGCTTTTGTTGTGTATCATTCTTTAGATGGAATGTCATATGGCTTACTCGAAGAAATCATCGAACGACCGCACATGTTTTACATCCATAGGCTGCTTGGACGCAGCCAGACATGCATACGCCCCCACATATACGATCAAGCATAACAATATTAATGATAGCATGTTAAGCACTCCCTTTTTTATCTATCCATTCAGAATCCTCTTTTTCAAAATACGATTCACTTGCTCTGAGCTGGCCAGCATCAAGATAAGGAAAATAAGTACAACCAGCGGGAAAAAGCCGATATTGGTTTTTGCAGCAAGGACGCCAAAAAGCGGAGGAAGAAGTGTGGTCCCTGTGTACGCCAGTGCCATCTGGTATCCCATTAATCGGGCAGAATTCGCTTTGCCGAATCGGGCTGGAGTTTCATGTAGAAGTCCGGGATAGATGGGTGCAAGTCCCAAACCAATCAGCATAAATCCAGCCAGTGCAAACGAAATCGATAATGGAAGTAATAAAATGATTCCACCTACAATGGCGGTCACTTGACCCGCCAGAATTAACACCCGATTTTTAATTTTCAACGTGATAAAGCCTGTAATCAGCCTGCCAATCGTAATGCCACCGTAGTATAGGGAGATCCATCCCGCAGCCGTTTCTGCCGTGATGTTTCTTGCGCCTACCAGATAGCTGGCTCCCCATAAACCCACCGTTGTTTCCACGCCACAATAAAACAGAAATGCGATCAGTGAGTTTTTGACTCCCTTAATCTTCAATACATTCCGTTCAGGTTTGTTCTCACTTTGTAGATATGTGTTTTCCGCTTGCACATGATCTGATTCGTTTATCGGCCTCGCACGCTCACGACTAGCAGCAACACGCTTCCACAAAGGCAACGTCGCAAACAAAATGATGACGAGACAAAACTGGACGATAGCTACAGCTGTATATCCGTTTCTCCAGGAATGTTGATTAGCAATGTAATACGACATAATGATAGGTCCCGTCGTCGCGCCCACACCCCAGAAACAGTGCAGCCAGTTCATATGGTGTGCTTTGTAGTGCTCTGCGACATAATTATTCAACGCAGCATCAACGGCTCCGGCCCCAAGCCCCAGAGGAATGGCAAGAATGACGAGCCATACCAATGAAGGGGCAAAGGAAAATCCAAGGAGTGCTCCGGCTGTCAGATAACAGCTAATTAGCGTAACCTTGCCTGTTCCCCATTTTTGAATAACCGTGCCGCTTGCCAAGCTTGAAACGATGGTTCCCCCTGCAACAACCATGGATAGAATTCCTGCCGACCCAAACGAAGCTCCAAGTTCTGGCCACATAACTGGCCAGGCTGAACCTAGCAAGGAGTCAGGAATCCCCAGACTGATAAACGCCAGGTAGATGATGATAAGAAACCAAGTTGCCATAATAAAATCCCTTCCCTGCATATAAAATGAAAACAAATTCTGAATCTACTGTATAAAACATTTTATTCACACACTTTATAAAGTATATTTATTTATTTTGCTTCAAAAAAAATTCTTTGTCAATAGATCGTATCATCACAAATTAAAACAGCCACCAATCTGGATGAAAATCCAGATTGGTGGCTGTTTTTTGAATAGGTATCAGTATTGAATGATAAATTGATTAATAGGTGACGTAACCCTCATAGGTAACCGTCCACGTATAGCCTGTCTGACCATCGACTGATTTTAATGTAAGTGTCCCCCGGTACGGATCAACATTATAACTAGCCGTCATAGGAATATCACCAAGCGTTGGAAATTGAGATTTGGGTAAAATGGTTTGCCAGGTTATATACTTTTGTGCGTAAGAAACTACTTGTGTACTGTCTGGTAAACTACTTGTTGAAGTTGAAGGTACATTAGCTGCAAAAGATGTAGAGCCTAGCGTGAAACATGCAACGACAGTTAAAAGACCGACCATAAGTTTCTTTTTCATCTTCATCTTCCTTTCGTTTTGGAGTACAGCTCTATCATACAAGAAAGGGTTCTATTAAAATGTAATATTTGTCATATAGTGAAAATATTTGTTTAAATATACGAACTATTATTTCTCCCAGAGTTTAAAGTGATAGTATAATATATTATTTGATACAAAAAATAAACCGAACGAGAATGGAAATCAAATATGCGTTTACGCCAATACCGGTCGGAACCAGTCCACTCGACAACAGAGAAAATCTGTTAAACACAAAAAGGGAATTGCCTCTGCAATCCCCTTTTTGATTTGAATTATTTAGTTAAACTCTTATGCAAAGTCATGGAGATGAAACTGTACATCGTTATCCTATGGGTTTAGATGTTTACCACGCTCATCCCAAGCTTCCATATTCAGCTCACTGTTGATCGTTACAGCGGTTAATGCACCCAGGGACGCCGCAGTAATGGCCTGGTACATCTCTGACGCTGCATCTCCGGCGCTGAATACACCTGGTACAGTCGTTTTGCCGTAATCATCCACAACGACCGTACCGGCTTCATTAACCTCACATCCTAACGTCCGCGGCAGTTCAGATCCAACAGTCAGTTTCGGTCCAAAGAAAATCCCTGTACACGAGATTTCAGTCCCATCCTCCAACACAACCTGCTGCACCATGCCATCGCTTGACTCAATCGATCGAATCGGAGAATCCCATACCGGAACACCATGCTGCTTCAATTCCTGTCGCTGCTCATCCGTTAACTCATCAGGGCCATTTGTGCAAATGATAAACTGGCTTGTCCAGCCGGAGATCGTCTTGGCCATATGAAATGCCTTCGCTCCATTAACGATGATGACCAGCGATTGATCTCTTAGTTCCCAACCATCGCAATAAGGACAGACAAAAGCACTCTTTCCATATACCTCTGTCAACCCGCTAATATCTAATGGCAGATCTTTTTTTCCTACTGCAAACAAAACTTTCTTCGAGCGGTAGACCACTCCTTGGGCCGTTGTAACTTGAAAATCACCATCGGTTCCTGTCACAGAGGTCGCTGTATCCTCTACAAAATGAACGGACGGGTAAACACTAATCTGTTCTTTCGCAGCCGCTCGAAATTCACGGGGACTTGCGCCATCTCTTGTCAGAAAACCATGTGTTTTACGAGTAACCCAATTACGCGGACGTTCATCATCTATGACCACAACCTGCTTGTGGGCTCTGCCAAGTACAAGTGCTGCATTAAGACCTGCTGGTCCTCCACCAATAATCAATACATCCATCTTTTGTTCCATTTTAAACACCCTTTCCAGATATCTAATATCCTTTATTGTTCCAAAAAAATAGAACCATCCTGGTGACTTCTTGCCACTTGTATCTATTCTCAAAAAGCACGAGTGAGAGGAATTCATTTTAAACTATTAAAGACCTCTTATGTCTACAATAAACAAATAAATCTCAACATGCAAGAAAAATATCTTTCTTGTTATGGGCTACGCATTAGTTTCAATGACCTGTATCACAGAAAATCATTTTTAACAATTAAAAAAAACCTTGTTTTTAAATTGTTCACAATCAAATGACATTATTTTAAATACTAAATCGTTAATTAATTCACATAGTGTATTGAATGCTATAATGAAACCACGAGATATATAAGAATAGATATAGGAAGTGAGTTCTTGAAAACATTGAATAAAGGGTCACGGCCCGAAATCAGTCTGGAGTATACTAGCTCGATTCCGAAAGTATTCTTTGATACGATCAAGATCGGAATCATCAAATCCAATCTGATCGCCATGTTTGCCGGTTTAAGTTTGGCTTTGTATGTATTTGATGCATCTATCTTAGCTAATATTGTACCCATTATCCTCTCTGTCATCGGGTCTTCCCTGATTATTGGAGCGGCCGGAGTGTTCAACAATTTGTATGATCGGGATATTGATGCGATCATGGAACGCACCAAAACACGTCCTACCGTAACGGGTCGTGTAGATACCAAAACAGGTTTGATTCTCGGTATTGCCATTACGATAATCGGGGGTATCATGTTGTATATCGCTTCCCCTTCGGCTGCCGTATTCGGTATATTGGGACTGCTGCTGTACGTGTTCCCTTATACGATGTGGACCAAGCGGACAACGGTTTACAATACGGAAGTAGGAAGCCTTTCGGGTGCTGTTCCTCCCCTTATCGGTTGGGCAGCCATTTCACCAGAGCTGGGTCATTATGAAATTTGGGCTTTGGTCATTACCATGCTGTTGTGGCAGATGCCTCACTTCTATGGCATTGCCATCCGGAGATTCGATGAATACAAAGCCGCTGGTGTTCCTATGCTTCCTGTCGTAAAAGGAATCAGACGGACATACATCCAGACGAATGTTTATCTGGTATTGTTGTTATTCTCCAGCTTCTTGTTCTGGCCGATGAGTCCTTTCATTGCCATTGTTGCGTTTCTGGTAAGTTTGGCCTGGCTTATTCTTAGTGTGGCGACTTTCGATAAGAAAGAAACCAAGAAATGGTCACATAAAATGTTTATTTTCTCCATCAACCACATCACGATCATTTTCCTGGTCATCATTGCGTATTCATTGATTGCACAGCTGATCAAATAAAGATTGACCAAATTAGCCATAATAAAAGCCGTACAGATTTAACTCTTCCACAAAGAGTTGTCTGTACGGCTTTTTTCTTTTGTAATTTAGCGGTATAACTCATACCTATCCCACTTTAACCGGCGTCTGCTCACCTTGCCAAAGGAGCTGCATCTCTTCATTGGTAGCAAGCAAATCGGTCAAGCTTCCCTCGGCCTCAATTCGTCCATCCTTCATGACGATGATATGATCTGCCTTGGCAAGTGCTGCTCTGCGATGAGACACTGCAATACATGTGACATCCGGCTCCTGAAACAATCCTTCCCAGACCTGTTGCTCTGTTTCCACATCCAGCGCACTGGACAGATCATCGAAGATGAACAGGTCCGCTTCCGTCATCAGCATGCGACCGGTTGCCGCGCGTTGAATCTGACCACCCGACAGCATGACACCTCTTGGACCTACAGACGTTTCAAGTCCTTGATCCAAGTTTTGGATATCCTTATCCATAACAGCCAAGCGGATAGCTTTTGCAAGCGCCTTTTCCGTACGCCCCTGTTTGCCCTGAACTATATTTTCTTTCAACGTATCACTGAACAGTCGGGGCACTTGCGGCGTATATGCTGCTCTGGGCGGCATCAGGAAAGTAGCGGGATCAACATCTTCTCCATTCCAACGAATCGTGCCTTCCTGTTTGGGCAGCAGTCCCAGGAGTGTGCGTACCAGAGTCGATTTTCCAGACCCAACCCGTCCAGTGATGACCAGAAATTGTCCCCGCTTCACACGGAAGCTGATATCCTGTATTCCATTTGCAGAATGAGGATATTGGTACGTCAGATTACTGATCTCCAGCTCTCTTAGCTTCTCATTGGGATCTCTCTGTTCAGTAGGAAGCTCAGGCGGATCTTCATTCAGATAAGTCTCTCTGAAATCCATGATCTGGTCTTCCTCACCCGGACGAAACAAAGTTCGCATCCGGTCAAACGATACTTTGAGCCGTTTATGCTGAAACACCATATATCCAAACAATGAAATGCTAAAGCCAATATTGGCAAGATAACTGGTGAACAAGGCAAAATTACCTACGGTGAAATTTCCGGACTTCATCTCGGCCGCACACATCAGGAGAATGAGCCCTGTACAGATACTGAGCACATGCTGATTAAGGGATCGCATCCACTGTTTGAACAGATTATCCCGGAGTGCAGCCTGACGACGTTCTTCATTCAGTTTGTTGAAACGAGTAGAGACATGCTCTTCTGCCTGCCCAAGTTTCAGCGCCTGCACAGCTCCAAAGGTCTCGGCAATGAAACTGGTGATTCGTCCTGTCGATTCCCGATTGGCTTGAGCATATCGACGAGCACGATTACCAGACAAGTTATTCAGTAACGTTACAACGACCAGCGGCAATACCGCAACGAGAGTGATTTTCCAGTTGATGTTTGCCATGATGATGATAGATACGATGGCAAACACGAGCCTTCCCCAAAAGTCCACCCAGGATTCTACGTACTCAACCACCTCATCCACATCATCCCGAAAGCGACTCATCGCCTCACCCGGTGAAGCTGGCAGATTACGTCCTGGCCAGCGCATAATACCGGCAAGCATATTGGTACGTAGAATCGCCTGAATATGGTAGATATACGTTATCCATGCATAGAATGCGGCAAAAAACGTTCCTACTCTTACCGCTCTAATCAAAGCAATGAAGATCAGCGGAGCCGCCAACCACATATAATCACTGGAACCCGCTGTTGCCCGATCAAAGAACCACTGCATCCCGATTCCTATTAACAGCGGCAAAGAATGAAATATGCACCATGACAATCCGTTGATCAAAAATAGAAACGGCCTGAATCGAAACAAACGGCCTATAAATCCGGTTACAGTCATGCCAATTCCTCCTCTCGCCCCGTAAGCAGCAATCTCGCATAATGTGACGCCGGATCGCTGGCGAGTTCTTCTCTGGCTCCGAATTCCAGTACCTTTCCATCACCCAGTACCATAATTTGATCCACCTTCTCCAACGTAGCCAGACGATGTGCAATGATAATTCCGGTACATTGCTTCATCAGCTGGTCGATAGCAGACTGAAGCATGCTCTCTGTTGCGGCATCCAGTCGTGAGGAAGGTTCATCGAGAATGACAAGACTTGGTTCGGTCAGAAATACACGTGTCAGGGCAAATAATTGAGCTTCCCCTGCGGACAATGAAGAACCACCTGCCTTTAGATGTGTATCCAACCCTGCGGGCTGTGATTCGATCCATTGAGTTAATCCCAGTCGATCCGTTGTCTCCTTAATAATTTGATCCGAGACGTCCTGGTTGAACAACGTTAGATTGTCTCGCAGCGTACCGTCGAACAGCTGTACATCCTGTGTTACCATACCCACCCTGCGGTAGAGTGCAGGCAACGTAAGCTCTGAGATATCTTTCCCGCCAACATGAATCGTACCGCTATCCAGATTATACAGG
Organism: Paenibacillus vandeheii; assembly: GCF_030433635.1. Classification (NCBI taxonomy): domain Bacteria; kingdom Bacillati; phylum Bacillota; class Bacilli; order Caryophanales; family Paenibacillaceae; genus Paenibacillus; species Paenibacillus vandeheii. The sequence goes on along the minus strand of NZ_JAROCD010000009.1, from coordinate 328,243 downwards.
CGCAGAAGAAGACGACTGAGACTTGATTTGCCGCTACCTGTACGACCGATGATCCCCAGCCGTTCGCCAGGTTTAATGGCAAAGTTAATATTCTGCAATACAGGTTTATCCTTGTTATAACTGAAGTTCACCTGCTTGAATTCCAGACCAAGCGGCCCTTCTGGCAGCTGATCCTCGCTTCCGTCTTCAATCTCACTGCGCAAAGACAACAGTTCTCTCGAACGAAGCATACCGGATTTTGCCTTCTGAAACTCCTGCACCTGATCGCCCAGCATCTCAATTGGATCATTAAGCATCTGTGTGTATTGATATATCAGAAACAGGGTTCCGATGCTGATGATTCCTTTCATGTAGTAATGAACACCGAGCAATAGTACTGCCGTAACAGCCAGGGCGAACAGAATAACCGTCGTATTCCATGGAATAACCCGAAGCAGCCAGGCTTTTCTGCCCTTTTGAAACACAACGCGCATCGTGCGATAAAAGCGATTCATCACATACGGGACATGCCCATTGGCTTGAACATCTTCGATTCCCGCGATACGCTCTTCAATCAGTCCGAACAAGGACGCACTCGCTTCCCGCTCATTTTTGGAAGAGTTCACTCCCAAATTCCGAATGAACACCATAAACAGAATCGATAACAATGTAAATACCGTCATGACAATCGCAATGGGTACATTTACGCTGAACATAAATCCGAGGATTCCGGCAAGCAATACAAAGCTTCCAATCACCTGCACAATAAACATGGCAAAGAAGTTGGAAATACTCGTCACATCACCATCCACCCGTTCAATCATCTCTCCTGGTGTCTTCACGTTATGGAAGCGCATATCCAAACGCAGACAATGCTTCAGGAGATCTCCCCGTAAACGGTTCGTTGCCCGCCAGGCAACATCATTACCCAGATAACTGACGGCTACCGTAATCAATTGATTCACTACGGCAACAACCAGAAATAATCCGGCAAGCTGAATCAGGTTAGCAAGGACTCCCCCACTTGCGGCTGCATCAATGAATCGTTTAATAATCTGTGGATTCAGGAGCTGCAGCCCCGTTGACGTTAGCAGCATCACCATAAGCAAGGCCAATCGCCCTTTAACGGGTTTTAGATATTGCAGCAGCCAGGACATGGAGCGTTTCTCTGTTTTGGGCATAGCCCATCACCCCTTTATATAACATTTCTGTTTCATTTTAAGATTTAATGCATTTTGATCCTCACTAAGATGAATCATGCATAATAACATTAAATGCAACATTTCCAACCCGTGGATGAATCTTACCAATTGTGTTCACCATTTTACATTCTCCCAATCCCTTTGGCATTCTTCCCGAAATCTCTGTACCCATTGTTCAGAAATCTCGTCTGCAATCGGGTCAAAGAATGGGGGTGATACGGTAACTTCGTCAGATTGAACATTCAAAAACGCTAGCACTTTCATGACGGTTCCTTCGTAATCTTCTATAAAATCCTCATAAACAATTGTCAGCGGCACAATACCTGACTCGGACAGGAAATCTTCAATTGCTGCTTCGCACATGTTACTCTCCACAAGCAGATGCTTAATCGCATTAAAATTATATTGATCTGCAATGTCTTGCAACTGAGGACTGTCTCCGTGCTTGCGGTGCCACTCGCCCGAGACAATGGCTCTCCACCATGACACAGCTAATCTGACTTTGTTGCGACGCGTCATGTAAATATGCTTGTTGCAATGAGGAAAGCCCGTACTCCATACCTCAGCCCGTGATAACTCTGTTGGAAGACTATAGAGTCTGCGGAATGCGTCAATCCATCGTTGTTCAAAATTGATCTTGATTCCGAAAACGCCGTTCGACGTTGTCCCCTGATCCCAGATCTGCTCCAGATCTTCACGCTTTAATGTGTCCGGGCTCTTATGCTGATAATGAAGCCATTCCCTCGGATAACCTGCGACACCCGTAGAACTTAAGGCTTCACCCAGCAGAGTACTGCCCGTTCTTTGGGAGAACCAAATGGTATAACTTTGAGTAGGTCGTTTCATATTGTTGCCTCTCTTTCTCCCCTTAGAGGTAGTTTCATTCATAAAGCACTACAAAATCTCCCTTCCATGTGCAACAAATTGAGTGGAATGCATGCAAAAAAGCCATAGATGAACTAATGTTCATCTACAGCTTGTAACAATAAGAGAACCATATGAAATAAGAAGCGTTTCTGGATTTCTCCTCTGCACGCAATAATGATGATCGTCCACGACAGGGGTGCACAAACATGACTGTCTAGACGCCAATATACAAATCCATTGGTTAAGTCACTATGCTCATGCGTATTCAGTTATCGATTCAGAATGCGCCCTGTCTGGAACATGTTCATCTTAACCACCCGTCACACATATTTGTTGTTTATTGTATTCGCTGCACCGTAATCCGTCAAGATAATATTAACTCAATTGTTATTTCCTTCATGCCATTGACCATCATATGCTGCAATTTCAACGATCATAACCCCAGATAGGGAATTTCTCTGAGATTAAACATTAACTGATTCACTTTCCATACACCATTACTGTAAACAAGTTCAATATTTCGATCATTTACATAATGAGAATCTCCCGTTAATGTATTTCCGATTACGAACGATTGGGATAACGTCGCTGTTGTACTGCTTGTATAATGAACGGAGGTCTCTGGAGCATCATATACCATCCAATCACTGACTAGATCCTGCCTCTTGAGAATAAATTGGATTAAATCTTCTGTAAAATAAGGCTTGAAATACGCACTGACCTGCTTAATCTGAGACAAGCCTGAAATTTCATTCAATTTCTCTGATAAAACATTTAACCGCCCCTGGGTTATTTTCCCAGTATCGGGTATTTGGATCGTCTCCTCTTTCATACTTACTATCATGTTTTGATTATTCAGGTGGATGGTTGCTTGTTTAGTTTGTGGGTTCCACTCTAGCTTGGCCCCTAACGTTTGGCTGACAAATCGCAAGGGAACATATGCTGTACTATCAATTAATTCAACAGGAGAATCCATTCCGATGATCTGTTCATTCACTCTCGCATTTTTGAAGTTAGCTACAAGCCAAATTTCTTTTTCATCCTTTTTAATTCGAATGCTCTTCCCGTCCTTATACCACGTTACGTCTGCCCCCAAATTGCTGGACACTACCCTCAAAGGAATTAGAACTCGATTATTGGATAATACTCCAGTCCCAATCTCTAGCGTGGTACCCTCAGCTAAACACGGCGTTGAAAACGCGGCAAACATAATACACGCAAGCAATGTTGAAGTGAGCTTTTTAACTATCATTTGGAACCCCCACGAGGAAATGTTTACCTAAAAAACACCGATTACTCAATGAAAGTTACACTCTCCAAAAAAAGTTAAAACAGCTAACACTTATTTGCATTACAACTCGCATCGCTTAAGCTATGCACTCACTTCTATTGGTGTAGATTCTTCTCTCTCCCTGACAACAAGGCGCCTATGCGCTACGATCAGAAATGGCAATCCGAGTGCAGTGGTCAGTGCCAGCGGTACAAAAACGAACAGGCCATTCCCCGTCCCAAATTGGGTTAATAGGAGTCCTCCTAGAATCGGTGCCATGACGCTGCCCAAGTTATTGAATCCAATGGTGCCGAAGTAGGTCCCTTTCCATTCGGGTTTGGCAATACGGTCAATCAGCACATCCATCATGGTGAACATGAGCACTTCCCCAACCGTGAACAGAATGACACTGATCATCAGCAGCATAACGCCTTCAGCGATGCCAAACAGCAACAGACTTGTGGCAACCAACAGATTTCCAAGAATGAGGGGCACCACCGGCTGGAATTTGCTGGCCACCCGCACAATCGGGAATTGGACTGCAAGCACCGTCAACGCATTAAGTGAAAGCATATAGGAAAACACTTGGCTCCCATGTTCAAAAAGAGGGTTCTGGGCAACATACTGAGCCAGGGTAGAGCTAAAATGACCATACCCGAGTACGCAAAACGTTGTTCCGATCAGTACTGGCAAAAATACACGGTCACGTCCGGTGGTAGCGAGCGCATCTCGTAAACGGGGTGCAGTGACCTGGACATGTTCTGGCAGAGTTGCGCGCTGCAATTGAAATTGCAGGAACAAAACCAGGCCGTAAATGATATACACCAACCCGGAGATCATAAACGGAAACGTGGACTCTGCTGATCCCAGCTGAAGACCGATAATGGGTCCGAACACAACTCCCAGATTAATAGCGGCATATCGGAGATTGAACACAAGCAGTTTATTCTGCGGCGGAGTAATATCCGATAAGAGTGCACGTGACGTAGGCTCAAACACGGCGCGGCATAATCCGTTTAATGTATTGGCCACAAAAAATACCCATAGATGCTCCGCTGCTGAAAAGATGAAGAAAACACAGGCCCAGCCAAATACGGAGACCATCATTACTTTTTTGCGACCGATTCGATCGGAAATATAACCTCCATAAAAGCTGACCATAACCCCTGCCAGAGAACTGACTGCGACGGTTACGCCAGTCTGTGTTGGTGTAGCTCCCAATACCTGAGTCAGATAAATGGATAGAAACGGAATGCTCATGGACGTAACGAGACGTCCAAACATCGTTCCCACAATAATGGTCCACGCTAAAGGATGGATTTGACGTAAATGTTGCTTCATGCGTATGGTTCTCCTGTTCTAGATGTTTTTGTCTCAGATGGGCTACCTTTGCCCAATCCCTTTATGTATAATTGTATGGATCAAAGGGGGAAATAAAAGTGTAAGAAAACGAGAGTACATTTCACCCTTTATGAAGGAGCACATCATATGGATACAGCAACAACCCATTATCTACATCTTGCCACAGCCAAAGAACTTTCTCTTAAATTTCATGAATCCGTTCCCGTAACCATCGACAGCCTTTCCGCCGCCCTATGCTGCACCCCACGCAACGTGAAGTTTATTCTGCGCAAGCTAGAGGAACAAGGCTTTATTCACTGGCAGCCCGGGCGAGGCCGGGGACATCATTCTGAGATGACATTGCTGCGTAGTGTGAATGAGGCGCTCGAGGAGAGCTTTTTGGAACTGATGGGCAGAGGCAAAATGAAGGAAGCGATCGAGCTGATTGGCAGTACCGAGAAGAACGATGCTCTACGGGAGCGGCTGCTGAATTCATTGAATAAGCAGATGGGATTCCACAGTCATGCCGAGAGCTCTTCCGGCCAGGACGTGCTTCGTATGGTGAGATCACGAAGATTAGCAGAGCTGGACCCTGCCTTTGTGTATACTGCTTTTGAAACCTATCTGCTTGGGCAGGTTTGCAGCACGCTGATCACCTATGATGCCAAAACAGGAACCTTCTTACCAGATCTGGCGCATATGTGGGAGTACAACGAGGATCAAAGGGTATGGGTGTTCTATCTGCGTAAAGGGGTACGGTTCCACCATGGCCGGGTAATGACATCCCGGGATGTCCAATCTACATTAGAGCGTTTGCATACTGTAAATAGTCCATTCATTTGGCTGTACCGGGATATCGAGCGTGCGGAAGTTGCCGGGGATTACTGCATTCGTTTTTATCTAAGTCGGCCTAATCACTTCTTCCTGCATTTGCTTAGTTGTGTCTCCATGACGATTCTTCCCTATGATGTCGATGTAGACCAACAATTGATCGGTACCGGACCCTTTCGCATCCATGAAATAAATGAAACTGTGCTGGTAATCAATGCATTCGATGCCTATTATGGAATCCGTCCTCATCTGGATCGAGTGGACATTTGGTTTGTGCCCAATCTGGGTCCATATGAACGTCATTATGAGTTGCCAGGAACTGACCGACTGAAGTTAGCTACAGACGATACAGGGACTAACAGTATCGATTATCCAGCAACAGGATGCCGATATATGCTGATTAATTTTCGTAAAGCCGGTATTCACCATCAACTCGAATTTCGGCAAGCCATGCGAATGGTTTTCGATCCAGTCGCTCTGGTAAGAGAATTGGGCAGCAATCGAATTACACCGGCAAACAGCTTTCTTCCCTGGAAAAGCGCTGAGCATGCTTGGCGCGAATCGTCTCTTGATGATGCCCGTGAGCTGCTGCGCAGCAGCGGATATCAGGGGGAAAAGATCATACTGGCATACACGGTGGCTAAAGATCAGAAAGAAGCAGAATGGCTTAAGCAACGCGGAGCCACAATCGGCTTATGTATTGAGTTACAGCCTTTCGTTGAATATCCCAATGTAAGGGAAACGAGCGAAGCTGACTTCATTATTGCAGAAGAAGTTTTGGAAGATGACTGGCAATTCGGCATGATTAATTTTTTCATAAACAAGCGTAACTATTTTCATATTTGTTTATCACCCGCTATACAGTCCATTTTTTATCGGAAAATAGAGACGTTCCTTCAGCAGAATGAAGATCAAAGGTCGACACTGCTTAATGAAGCTGAGGATTTACTGCGCGATAACTGCTGGATCTTGTACGGCTGCCACATGAACAAAAAGGCTTTGCTTAATCAGAGTCTCTTTGGCCTTCATACCGCTGAATTTGGCTTCATGGATATCTCCAAACTATGGATCAAAAATCAGTAATTTAGCATTCCAGGAATGGAACATGCCCAAAAAGCCGCTCCCTTATCCATCGATAAGTTAGCGGCTCATTTGCCGATCAAGAGTCAGTCCTACGGAATGTTGAATTCATTTGTATACCACTGTAGGACTGTTTGCAATATCATAAACGACCGGTTTGTTTCTTTGTCTTGTAGTACTCCTCCATCACTTGCATAATGGATTCACTTTTAATTGGTTTGCTTACATACGCATCCATTCCAGCCTTCAGACATTTGTCCATATCCCCTCTAACTGCGTTCGCAGTAACTGCAACAATATAAGGGCATGACTCTGGAAGTAATTCCTTAATCACTTTGGTTGCTTCAAATCCGTTCAGACGAGGCATGTGCACATCCATAAAAATAATATCGTATACACTTCGTTTGACCGCCTCCACTGCCTCTATCCCGTTCACCACATAATCCACAAAATGCCCTTTTTTTTCAATCATCCGGCGCAGAACAAGCTGGTTCACCTCATTGTCCTCCGCGATCAGAATTCGCAATTGATCTGTTTTAATCTTTTGCTGTTCTAGATCATATCTGTTGAACTCCTCCATGTTGCTGACTTTAAACGAAGCTGTAAAAATAAATGTAGTCCCCGGATCATCGGACTCTTCAATCCAGATATCTCCCTGCATAAGCTCTACAAGCTTCTTGCTGATCGCCAGTCCAAGTCCAGTACCTTGAGGCTTGCGCGTCATGAAATTCTCCAATTGGTAGAAGGCCTCGAATAAATGCTCTCTTTTCTCGACTGGAATTCCAATCCCTGTATCCTTCACTTTAAACTGAAATTGAACGTCATTATATTCTTGTCCGATAACCTTCACCTCGATTTCAACACTGCCTTCCGGGGTGAACTTCACGGCATTGCCGATGATGTTGGTTAGGACTTGTTTTAGACGGTAAGCATCCCCATACACGGGAAGAGGAATGGCGTCATCGAGGCTTAGATGAAGATGCAACTGCTTCTCCCGAATCATTGGCGTTACGATATTAACCGTCTCCGTCACAATTTCCTTAAGATCGAAGGGTTCATCCACCAGATCGGTTTTACCCGACTCTATTTTGGAGAAGTCGAGAATATCATTGATAATCGCAAGCAGTGAATCCCCACTCTTTTGGATGATTTCGATGTATTCCTTTTGCTCTCCGCTAAGTCCAGGCGTATCCAGAAGCAAATCCGTCATCCCAATCACTCCATTCATGGGGGTACGGATCTCATGGCTCATCATTGCCAAAAATTCACTTTTTGCCTTATTCATTCGTTCGGCAGTCTCTTTGGCTACAAGAAGCTTCTTCTGTTCCGTAATATCCTTCGCAATCAGATAGAAGCCCACGTTTTTTTCATTAATAATGATGGGCGCAAGCGTTGCTAATACTTCTGTCTCAGAACCATCTAAGTGCTGAATGGCATTGATTTCTTTCTCAGCCATCTCATACTGGCTATTGAGAATAAGTCCGAGATGATACATTCCGATAAACCTGCATATGCTTGTTCCGATCATTTCCGCAACCGGGCACCCAGTCATCTTCATTGCTACCGGGTTGGCATTTATGATATTGCCGTTCATGTCAAAAGAAATGATGGCATCATGATTATATTTTTTGAGTGATGTATAACGTTCCACCGATTCCTGTAGTTTGAATTCGACAAGCTTACGCTCCGTAATATCCTGCAGAGTACCGTTCAACTGTACTGGTTGTTGATTCTCATCAAAGGTAATTAACCCTCGCAGATGAAGATACTTTTCTTTACCATCTGAACCCAGATGCCGATATTCAAAATCAAGCGGTTTGCCCGTTTTCACCGATTCGATACATGCCTTCAACCGCTGCTCCTCTGTCGGCTCCATGAGGGCAAAGATATCGCTGGCTTTATACCGTTTCTTATGATCTATTTCAAAAATCTCAAATATCTGGTTGGACATGGAAACATGGTCATTAATCATGTTCCACTCCCAACTGCCGATCATGGCGATCCGTTCTGCTTCTGCGCTAATTTCCTCATGTTTCTTTCTCTCCGATATATCCCGACCAATGGCAAGAATTTGTTGCTCCTGCCCAGGGTCCCCAATTATCTTATATGTGGTTTCAAACCAAACACAATGCCCATCTTTATGGCGAGCCTGCAAATTCAACATATGACCTGTGCTCAAATCGATCTGCGAGGTACCTCCTAGATCCTGAGGATGGAAAACTGCTGTATTGTTATTGCCAATCACTTCTTCTGGCGAATACCCAAGCAAATTATAAATGGAAGGAGAACAATAGCGACAAACACCATCAAAGGTGGCGATATAGATGATTTCCTGTGCATTATCGGAAATAAGTTTGAACATTTCTTCCGTTTGAAGCAGCTTTTGTTCGGTTGTTTTATGATCCGTAATATCTACAACATGGCAAATAAAATACAGCGCTTCACCGCTAACCTCGTTCCGAGCCAAAGATATATGCAATGATATCCATATAATTTCTCCATTTTTCTGAATATAACGCTTTTCGTATCTGTACTCTTTCAATTCACCTTTACAGAGTTCACGCACGTATATCAGATCCTGTGCAACATCATCGGGATGGGTGATCTCCTGGTAATCAAGTAGGATTAACTCTTGAGCAGTATAACCCAGCATTCTGCATAAAGCAGGATTCACTTTCATCCACTGTCCTGTTGGAGCAACAAGTGCAATCCCAATAGGTGCTTGATTATAAATCTGCTCAAACAATTCGTGATGATCGACCTTTTGAACCTGCATCTTAAGCTCTCCTTTTGTTGTATAAACGCAATATTTGCTTAGTACCCGGTTTTTTCATTATTGAAACATCTCATTTTCTAATTGTTTGTGTCGGGAACGCAAAACAAGACCTGGATTCAATCCGTAAGGAATCCAGGCATCTATGTTTTAACTTATATAATCCATGCTGAGTGCAGGATGGATCAGGAAAGATCTCACCGCTCCCGGCCAATAATGTAATCCAACAGATGCCTCAGAAAAGAAATCGGTTTTGGCATTTCGTTCAGTGCATCGGTTGCCAGACAGTAGTGCTCCCACATCTCTTTCTTCGCGCCATCTTCACCCAAAATAGATACAAAGGTGGAGCTGTTGTTGCGCACATCCTGACCTGCCGGCTTACCGAGTACCCGGTGATCTCCTTCCAAATCCAACAGGTCATCCTTAATTTGAAAGGCAATACCCGCATGATAGGCAAACTTCTTCAGAGATGCAATCTCCACTTCCTTCACCTGAGCCAGAATGGCTGGCATCACAAGTGCAGCCTCGAAAGCAATGCCTGTTTTGTAGAAACAGATCATGTTCAATTGTTCCAGTGTCAGCGCTTTTCCTTTGGCGTTCAGATCCATCGCCTGTCCCATACACATATCTTCTGCTTTTTGAGCCGAATATTGAATCAGGGTAAGCACCGTAGCGGCGTCAAACTGTTTGAGGGAGGATTGCTCGCCAATGGCTTTTTGGATGAGAAACAACCCTGTCAATTCAGCTGTTGCGCTGTTGTGCACCTGATGTAAAGTAGAGCGGCCTCTCCGGGTCGAAGCATTATCCTGTGTCGGCAGATCATCAAAGATCAGTGAAGCGGTATGCATGTATTCCAGTGATCTAAGAAGAGGGAGGATAGACGCTTCATGTAGTCCATATTCACGCACTCCCATCACCCAGGTCAGGATCGGCCTTAGCCGCTTGCCATCTCCCTGCAGACTGTAATTTGCTGCATCAATCAGTGTCTTTTTCATCTCTGGAAGTCCGCTCGGCTTGGAAATCTGCAATTCAATATTGATCTGTTCACGAACTGTGCGAATCGTATCCAGAAAATCCTGTTTTTCCTGCTTGTCATTCTGCAATTGCATGATGACCTGATCCCGCAGCAATTTATCCAGGAAATCCACATCATCGGCTTTTCGCACCATTTGCTGAATTAGGTGATTAAATTCCGGTTGTCCTGAGGCAAAGATCTTCATCACTTCGTTATATTGATCTTGACCCAACCGTTCTTTACAACGCTTAAGACCATTAATAGCACGATCCAATATGACCTCACGTGTCTTCGCATCCGAATGGTACACCTCATGAATCAGATAAGAGATAACCGCCCAGTAAAGTTCGTATGGATTAATCAGATCGGGTCGCAGATCACGGTACTTCAGATAGTAGGTATATGGGGTTACTGCCTCCTCCTCCATATCAGCAAACATATCAGCAAAATCGTCTGCAAGCTGATTATATATGCCATAGTAGAACGTCCGCAAATCAAAACCTTCATCAGCCGATGCACTGAGCACGGAGCGAACAATAAGTCTGGAGGATGAGGATTTAATAATAATCGGGATATAAAGTTCTTCATTGGAATAATTTGCGTTCGACAGTTTCTTGGCCCGGTCTACTTCCTGGGACTGAAAGAATACATAGGATTGCTCGAAGAACGTATGCTGTGTTTCAGCGCGCTGGTAGTTTTTAATATACTCGAACGCCTCCCTCAGCTCGGCATGAACATATTGAATGACTTTGAGGTTGGCTCCCTTCCATTCGCCGATATCCGGCACGATCCCGGTGAGAAGCGCATTTCGAATCAAGAGAGAATACTGCTCCTTCTCTTGTTCAGTTAACGCCTGCGAATCTAGCAGGTCATCAATAAACGGATAGGTCAGACCGTAAGAATAACCAAGCCGAATTGCAGCGTCCAGCCTCTCGGAACGTTCTTCCCGGGGAGTCTCGTCATGCATATCATCGTTCACATGCAGAACCACTCCCAGGATAATCTTAAGCAGCTTGCGCTGTGCCTGTTCAGCGTCCAGTTCTTTGGGAATATTGGAAGCGACATGCTTTAATTTGCTGATTACCCAGATGACGGCTGTTTCCACGTTCTCCTTCTGAGCCCAGCGATACAAGGCGGCCAGACTGATATAATCCGGGCTTTCCTTGCGATAAATTGTATTTGAACGCATAAAGTATGCTTTAGTATCCTGAGCCACGCGCTGAATACGCTCTTGGGTATCAGGGGAATCCAGTGCTTTGCCCAGATCTCGCATATAAATGTAAGAAATACTTCGATCCAGGTAATCATCCAGTTTGCCTGTAACATTCAGCCAATGGATATATCTATGAGCATCCCGGGAATCCGGCTTCTTTTGACTCGGTAATAAAAAAGATAACCAGGAAAATGGTTGAACATGCTTTTTTTTCCACAAGTAAATATCTTGCGTAAGCGCAGTAGTATAGGTGTTATCCAAAAGTTGTTCATGAAGAGAATTAAAATATTGAGCTGCCTTCTGTTCGGCCAGCCGATATCCTGCATCAGCCTGTTCTGTAAGTACGTTATTCATAGGATGGATACCTCAACTTCTAATAATGTTAAACATGTATCCATGAAAGGAGTTTGAGGGTGCTCCATGGACGAAAACTGATGTGAATTCATGCTGCAACAAATTCGCCAGCTCATGTTCATAACCTTTATACGGCATTCCATCCGTTTGGTTACGAAATCGTCATGGACGCTTTAATCCTATGTCGTTTTACAAAATGGAAGACCACACCTTCACTGCTGTAATGGCGATAAGAATCATCAGTCCATACCGAAGCAGTCTCACATCAATCATCGAACTGACTTTGGAACCGATTGAAGCGCCAAGCAGACTCCCGATTACCGTATAAATGATGGGCTCCAGCGGGATGTCTCCACCCAGAACCTTGCCCAGCACTCCACCGATCGCAGAGATGAACACAATCGCCAACGAAGAAGCTATGGTCGTCCGGGTAGGGATCTTAAGTACAGTAAGCATGATTGGAATTAATATAAAAGCTCCGCCTGCACCGACAATTCCCGAGACGATCCCAACAGCAAGAGCCGATCCTGCCGCAACATACGTGTTAAACACCAATGGTCCACCCGAGTCCTCTGTTCCCTTACCAGGAATTAGCATGAGCACAATCGCGATAATGGCCAGAATGCCATAGATCAGATTAATAACTTCTCCATTCAGATGACCGGATATGAATCCGCCAATCAGACTCCCAACAAGAATACTGGAGCCCATATAAGCCACCAGACCTTTATGAATGAGAGCGTCGCTCTTTTTTCCACTCCCTGTTCTCCTGATGTAGGCGATCACACCAGCAAGTGAGGCAAAAAACACCTGAAACATGCTGATTGACGATACCTCGTGTGCCGAGAACGGCTCCAGCCCCATAAGAGAAGGTACGTACAATAACAACGGGAAATTAATTATGGCTCCACCAATACCCAACAAACCGGAGAAGAAGGAACCGACCAGACCCAGTATAAACATGATGATAAAAAGCAGAGTATCCATCGGTTTTTCTTCCTTTCTTGCGGTGTAAAAATGATGCAAAAAAACAGTATACGCGGATAAAATATTCGGCTATAATAAAAACCAAGTAAATTAATCCGAAATGAGTGATTAAGCATGTTTAACGTGTTCAAGACTCTTTTTGAAAATAAATGCCCGCTATGCAACGAAAAATTACAAGTTCACAGTGATGCGTTATGCGCTACAAAAATATGCTCCCAATGTCACTACAAAGAAGAGAGCTATGGCTCTCTCGGTGTGCGTATTGTCTATGACACCACAAAATGATAAAAGCACATGCCTGCTTATTGTATCATGATCTCTGAACTACCGGGATGACTATATAGAATTATTTTCATAATATACATTCGTCTTATATGGGATATAAAAAACGGTGCAGAACGATTTATTCGTTTCTGCACCGTTTTTTCTTATATTTTTCGGATACGGACTGCCTTTATACCGCACATCTTATTTTGTTTTGAAGCTGAGGAATCCATCATCTACCGCAATCGTTGTACCATTCACTGCACTGGCAGCATCACTGAACAGGAAGGCAACAACACTCGCAACTTTTTCCGGCTGAATGAGCTCTCCGCGCATATGTTGGGTGGCAAGTGCATCCTTCATCGCTCTGTCATCACCCAAAATCGGGGTCTCAATGAATCCTGGTGCAACACCGACCACACGAATGCCATGCTCAGCCAGTTCCAGGGCACCGGATTTGGACATCATCACGACAGCTGCCTTGGCTGCATTGTAGTTAAAGCTTCCCACAGCAGCAATGCTACCATAGATCGATGCTGTATTTACAATGGTCCCTTGTACATTCAGTTCAACCATTTTCTTCGCACCATAATACATGCCGTAATACACACTGTGTTGGTCAACATCAATTACTCTGTGATAGGATTCCGGGTCCATCTCCAGAAATGGCTTCACAAGTCCAATGCCTGCATTGTTGAAAATGCCGTTCAATGTTCCGTATTTCTCTACCGTCCAGTCGATTAGGGCCTTGATCTCGTCCCCTTTGGACACGTCCACTTTGTATGCCCCGGCTGTGCCACCAGCTGCTTCAATCTCGGCAGCAAGCTTCTTCGCACCCTCTTCATTATAATCCGCCACAACAATCGTCGCGCCCTGTGCTGAAAGTTGAAGAGCTGTTTCTTTACCAATCCCACTCGCTCCGCCCGTAATAATGATTACTTTTCCATCTTGTTCAGACATAACGCAGGTCTCCTTTGATAAGAACATTATTTTGGTGCAGTCAACAGAACTAAAGTAAGTAACTATATTTTATTTATATAAATTCATCATACGCCGATGTCACACCGTTGTCAAACAAGGGAGGGACTTCACATTAATATGTGCAGAAAATTCATATCCATCCTGTAAATGTATTACCTAGTCTTGCTACTTTACACCTTAGATATAAAAAAACACGAAAAAGGACGATATTCCCGAGAGGTAAAAACACTTCGGTATAACGTCCTTATTTATTTAGATGATGCAATTTATTAGGATGATGCAGCTATCGCTTACAAATGACTATGACTACACCTGTAACTGCTGCTTCAGTTTTTCAATTATTCCCCAGCCCGCTTAACGGATCTTTTAAACCATTGATATTGGAGATCAGTTCTGAAATTCCTGTCTTCTCCCAGTTTTCGGCTGTAAAACCGTGCTGTGCAATCGTATTCTCGAATTCACCCACAACTTCAGTTAATTGATTATTATAACCAACCAGATTCTCATGAATGCTTTCACCTATTGCTGGTGCTGTGAGCTGAGAGAATTCACTTGCTTCCGCCTGAATCTGATCGATTTTCTCCTGAACCTGAGTGGTCACTTCCGGATTGTTCACTGCTCCTGAAGCGAGTTGTTGCAATTCTGTACCAGCGTTTGATACTTGCTCTATATAATCAGTAGCCCCACTAACATAATTCAAACTTTGATTCGCTTGTTCCACAACGGAACAGGCCGAGATCACTAGAATACTTGACGCAATGAGGCCTGTCATCATCCAAGCTTGCTTTCTTTTCCATTTAATCACAATCATCCCCCCTACTCAAAATTGGAGTACTCCTCCAAAATCCATCATAACTGTTCGGTGTACTTCATTGCAAATGGGTCTGCATTCAGCTTTATTAACATGTATAATAAAGGAATCACACGGTAAAGGGATGTCATGAATATGCTTCAGGCCTTAAATGTACGCTTGAACCGCATCATGCCACTGATTACCCCAATCAGCATTATTATTGGCGTTCTTTGCGGGAGTCTTCTTTCTTCTTATACCTTTTTGTCACCATGGCTTTTTGCTTTCATGACGTTTGCCGGAAGCATCAGCCTCGGGATACGGGATTTTGTGAACGTGCTGAAGAAGCCTTTTCCACTGTTTGTTTGCCTGTTTATTTTGCATTTGGCGATGCCTTTGATTGCTCTGGGCATGGGTCACCTGGTATTTCCAACGGATGCCTACACGATAACGGGCCTTGTTCTCGCCGCAGTTATTCCGACTGGTGTAAGCAGCTTTATCTGGGTCAGTATCTATCGGGGCAATATCGCTCTGACGCTTTCGATTATCCTGATTGATACGATGCTTGCACCTTTTGTTGTACCCGGGATATTGTCTCTCCTGATCGGAACCAGTGTCACCCTCGATATGGCAGCAATGATGAGCAGTCTGTTCTGGATGATCGTTGTCCCCTCCTTGCTCGGTATGCTGCTGAATGAGTGGACCAAGGGTGGAATTGTCCCGGTCTGGGGACCAAGGCTGAATCCGTTCTCCAAATTGTTCATGGCAGCGGTTGTCGCAATCAATGGCTCTGTTGTTGCTCCCTATTTGGCTGACTTTAATTGGCGATTGGCGGGTCTCGCAGCCATCATCATTTTCCTCGCGTCGTTTGGTTATGCACTGAGTTACTTCATTGCCCGATTGCTCGGTTGGAATGAAGCCGATCAGGTCGCGCTTGTGTTCAACGGAGGCATGCGCAATATTAGTGCGGGAGCGGTGCTTGCCGTATCCTATTTCCCTCCGCCGGTTGCCGTCCCGGTTGTACTCGGCATGGTATTTCAGCAGATGCTGGCCTCCCTCGCTGGATACCTGCTTGGCCGCCGCTCGCAGACTCTTCACAATGCTGATAAGACCTCTGCAGCCTAGTACAAAATAAACAAATAAAAAAACGCCGACAATATTGTCGGCGCTTTTTTGGTTCAAACTAATAAAAAGCTATACATTCATAAAGCTAGTAATCTGAGAGCGAAATTCCAGCTCCTATGATAAGTACGAACACAAGAACATACACAACAATTCCGATCGCTGCCCACAGCAACGATGCTTTGGCATAATTGGCTTTCGAAGGGTTGGAATCTCCAAATGCCCAAACAAACAACATAATTATGTTTACAAGCGGAATCATCATAAGGAAAATTGTAAGCATCCAACTACCGAAACTTACTGGTGGTGGTCCTGGCTTATGTACTCTTTGACTAGCAACTTCTGACATAATATTTCTTCCTCCTTTCTTCTCCATTTCAATTGCTACCTGCTAAGACAATCTACTTCTAATTTAAGAAGAAAAGTTTTCCGTTAATAAAAATACCGGAAAACTCATGAATTTACAATGTAATATTTACCATATTAGTTTTTTGACATATATTTTTTTTAACTTATCTCGAATCTCCGAGCTGTTATCCAAATACCAAAGCAAAGCGGCTTGTATAGGCACAAAGATACCCCTCTGTTCAACAAAAATAAAATTCATCTTCACAGATGTCTCTTTACTCTCGTCTACTAAAAGGGGTAGCCTGTCAGTCATATTTTATTACTTCTATTCCTATTTCCACAATGTCAGTTTATTTCGGCTGAATATATCCTTCAGCTTTGAGCAATTCAGCGATCAGAACTGCACCGCCTGCTGCTCCGCGCAACGTGTTATGAGACAGTCCTACAAACTTGTAATCATACAGGGAGTCTTCGCGCAGTCTGCCTGTTGATACGCCCATACCGCGCTCGATGTCACGGTCCAGTTTCGTTTGTGGTCTGTTCTCTTCTTCAAAATACGTAATGAACTGTTTCGGAGCGCTTGGCAGACCCAGCTCTTGCGGACGACCTTTGAATTGCAGCCAACGATCCAGAACTTCTTCTTTGGATGGTTTTTTCTCAAAGGATACAAATACGGTCGCCAGGTGACCATCTGTTACAGGAACACGAATACATTGTGTTGTAATTAATGGTGAGGACGCTTTTACAATCTCATTATTTTGAATGCTTCCCCAGATACGCAGCGGCTCCTGTTCACTCTTCTCTTCCTCGCCACCGATGTATGGAATTACGTTATCCAGCATTTCCGGCCAGTCCGTAAAGTTTTTACCTGCTCCAGAGATCGCTTGGTATGTGGAAGCTACCACTTGAGTTGGATTGAACTCACGCAAGGCGTGAAGTGCAGGCACATAGCTTTGAATCGAGCAGTTCGGTTTAACCGCGATGAATCCGGTTTTGGTTCCGAGACGTTTGCGTTGAGCTTCAATTACGTCCAGATGTCCCGGGTTAATTTCAGGAATGACCATTGGCACATCAGCCGTCCAGCGGTGAGCCGAGTTGTTGGAAACAACCGGAGTTCCCGTTTTGGCATAAGCCTCTTCGAGCGCTTGAATTTCGTTCTTTTTCATATCTACAGCACAGAATATAAAATCAACCTGGCTCGCAAAAGCTTCCACTTGGGAAGCATCCTGCACAACGATGTTTTTCACTGCTTCCGGAATCGGAACAGCGAGCTTCCATCTGCCTTGTACGGATTCTTCATAGGTTTTGCCTGCCGAGTTGGCACTAGCTGAGATTGCAGTTACTTCAAACCATGGGTGTCCATTAAGCAGATCTACAAAGCGTTGACCTACCATCCCCGTTCCTCCGACGATACCGACTTTCAATTTTGCTGACATAAAATCATCATTTCCTTTCGGTGTGAGTTTCTCCTTAGTAAACACTATTCAGGCATTTCCAAAGCGTGTAGCCAACATCCCGGAAAAACCAAAAAATCCCATCCCCAAGACAAAAGTCTCAGGGACGAGATTGTTACACTCGTGGTACCACCCAGATTCGCCAATATGTCGCCATACCAGCCTCTTCGAGTTAAGGATTACTGCATTCATTCATGCGCATCCGCTTATACTCTTGCTCTGTAACAGGAGCTCCTGTCACACCATCCCTCAATTCTTAAAGTTCCGATGTGCTGCTCTGAGTCTTTATTCAACAAAAATTTCTTTACTCCTTTTCAGCTGCCGGAGCTCTCTGTGAAAGAATGCTTTTTATCTACTCATCTCTTCATCGCATTTGATATTGCGATTATAATATCAAAGTTACCATCGTGAAGTAAACACATTTTTTTTGGATAATGGAATTTATACGTTTTCAGCGGAGCTGAACAATTCAATTATCGCAAGAAAAACTTCAGCTAAACGCGGTCTGTCTTCTGTGAAAGTTCGTCGATAGACGTTTATTTTATAAATTGCTGCAAATGGCTATTTCTTTACTGCTTTTTGGCAACAATCGCATACGTTCCCAATGGACTTCCAGGCCCCGCGGCATGATGTGACCTAAGTAATTTCAATTCGGAAAGCAGGAGTGTTCTTACCTTATCAGGGATCGGAAGCATTTTCAGCTCTATAGGCGCTTCTGCCAATGTCATTTCAGTTTCCCATTGACCGTCCTGCAGTTCGGGAGAATGGATCGAAACCTCTTCCTTAATCGTCCAGCCTGCCGAAGAGACAAGCTCTCGGATATCCTCCGGTGTAAAGAGCGTGCGCACATTGGAGAAGCTGTTTTCCTTGTAGCATTCGACCTGGGACTGAATCAGAACGGATAACCAATGCGAGAGCTGGCTCACATCTGTAACGCGTGCATCCCATTCGGCGAAACATAACTGATGTCCCCACGACCTTACCTTGCTAAGAATCTGGGCGAGCTCGTCAAAAGATTTCAAGTACCACGAACAATGAGAAAGTACAATTACATCAAACTCATTCTCGGCAAATTGAGCCTGTTCACTTAGAATGTCAAAATCATAATCCATTCGAATTCGGTTGCCTAGCGGAGATTTCCGCAGATTGGCTGCCGCTTCACCCACAGTTAGCGGTGCACCATAACTCTCTGGTGCAATGTCTACCCCATGAACGTATCCGTGCTCCCCCACCAGATGCGCTAGCACGGCCGTTGTATCTCCCTGACCACAACCGATTTCCAGAACGCGGCAGCCTTCCTGGATTCCCCAAAAGAGACCCAGTTGCATCCGGTGCTCAGTCTGAATGTATTGAATAGCAGCGTTGTCCTCCACGTCCATATACTTAATCAGATCTCTGATGATCGTCTCACTCATGATTCCACACTCCTTAAAGAGCAGCTTGAACTTCCTGCTCATTGTAGCGTTACAGGAACCATTGTACAATACTGGAAATTGTTAAACTTGCCTTAATCTTTAACAACGGTCACGTCTTATCATCCCCACTGTGTTGCAAGCTGCTGAAGATACGGAGTCAGCATGGGCTGCAATTCCTTACGCATGAGTCCGATCTCCAAAATGGCCTGAATATATCCGAACTGATCACCAATATCGTAGCGGCGCCCCTCCAGCTCAAGCGCCAGCAGCTCTTCCACCTGGCTCACTTCTTTCAAGGCATCCGTTAGCTGATATTCCCCTCCAGCCCCTCTCTCGATTCGATCCAGAATGGGAAAGATGGAAGGTTTCAGAATGTAACGCCCCATTACGGCTGTTCGGGAAGGCGCTTCTGCGATGGAGGGTTTTTCTACCAGATTGGTGATCCGGTGAACCCGATCCTCTGCCCCCTGTGAATCAATAATCCCATATTTACTCACATCAGCAGCCTGCACTTGCCGCACGCCAACAATCTGACTGCCTGTTTTTTCATATAAATGAATCATCTGTGCGAGCGCCGGTGGATCAGATACCATAATATCATCTCCAAGCAATACGGCGAACGGATCGTCTCCTACAAACTGACGTGCACATCCAATCGCATGACCCAATCCAAGCGGCTCTTTTTGACGGATAAAATGAATGCTGGCCATTTCACTGATCGCTTGAACTTCTTCCAGCAGTGCTTGCTTACCTTTGGCATACAGGGAGTGCTCCAACTCAACTGATTTGTCAAAATGATCCTCGATCGATTTCTTATTACGTCCGGTTACGATGATAATATTTTCAATGCCGGATTGTACCGCTTCTTCCACAATATATTGAATGGCCGGTTTGTCCACAATGGGCAGCATTTCTTTGGGTTGTGCCTTGGTTGCCGGCAAGAATCGGGTACCAAGCCCCGCTGCCGGAATGACTGCTTTTTTAATTCTCATATCATGAAACACTCCTTTCATTAGCATCAGATGACGAATCAGACCTTTGAGCAGGATCTGCCCGGAACACCCAATACCGACTGGCAATATAGTTTATAACCATGCCCGTGAGGGTAGCCAGTATTTTACTCATTACAACGCTCCAGCCTAATGTGCTATTGCAGAAGTACAGAATCAGGGAGGATAACGCCAGAACCAAGAGATTGGTAATTACAAAACGCATGATTTCGTTTTTTTTGTCCTGTCTTCCTGCATCCTGGAAAGTCCACCTGCCGTTCCACCAGTAACTGTTCAAGACCCCGCAGCTGTAGGAAATCACCTGGGCAATCAGAGCAGGTGTGCCTGCGGCAGCAAGCAACGTAAACACCATTGCATCCACTGCCGTATTCAGGACGCCCACAATTCCGAACTTAAACAACGTGACCAGACGATTAGTCATGGTGAGCAACTCTGCCCGTTAACCGTGTCTGACCCGACTGACTTTCCACCTGATACACATCTCTCACAATGTATAGCGGGCGCGCCTTGGTTTCATCGTAGATTCGGCCGACATACTCGCCAAGAATGCCCAGCATGATCAGAATGAAGCCGTTAAAGATCAGCATGATGCTGACCATTGAAGGCCATCCTTTGATCGTTGAATCTGTAAATATCGCAGAAGCGATGACACTTAGCATATAGATGAAGCCGCCGATGGACAGGACAGCACCCACGTATCCCGCAAGCTTGAGCGGCTTGTGTGAGAATGATGTAATGCCGTCCAGACTCAGCTTTAACATGCGTTTCAACGGGTATTTGGTTTCCCCTGCCAAACGTTCATCCCGTTCATACTCAATGGCTGTCTGACGAAATCCCACCCAACTGACCAATCCGCGGACAAATCGATTTTTCTCCGGAAGACGCTTCATCTCATCACATACCTTGCGATCCATCAGACGAAAATCCCCGGTATCCACTGGAATATCCGTATCCGTCGACGCTCGCAGTACGCGGTAGAACAGGCTTGCCGACCATTTCTTGAAGCGGGTCTCCCCGCTTCTGCTGGTCCGACGGGCATAGACAACCTCGTAGCCCTCTTTCCACTTGTCGATCATGTCCAATATCAGCTCGGGAGGGTCCTGAAGATCCGCATCAATTATGACGACTGCGTCGCCTGCTGCATAATCCATACCTGCCGTAATCGCGATCTGGTGACCAAAGTTGCGTGCAAAATCAATCAGCTTCACACTTTCATCCCAGCGGGCGTAGTCACGGATCATCTGTGCACTTTGGTCCACACTGCCGTCATTGACAAACAACAGCTCGTAACTCTCTCCCGTACTGCCCATGACTTTTTTCAGACGCCGATAGGTCTCCTCAATCACCGCTTCTTCGTTATACATTGGAATGATAATGCTGTATCGATACTTTTGAGCCATGTTCGTTCCCTCCCTTTTCCGTTGTTTTCGTTCTAATTGTTCAAATTCATATCGTGTATCACTTGGATCACACTTATAATTTCACTTCATATAAAGTCGTTTGACCGCCGAAACCGGAATCGCTATCTGTTCCCGTCTTCCACTCTGACGTTGGAATCTCCGTACCATGCTCCTTGATCCAGTCGCCGATATCAGAACTTCCACCTCGGCCGCCCATGCCACCTACCATGAAGTATTTCACTTGTCCACTCTTCACGAGTTGTTCCAGTTTTTCCGTGGTATACACCGGATCTGAACCCGAGAACCCGCCAAGCGTAATGACTGCTTCATTTTCATCAATGATATAAGGGGCGGCCTGGTTGTAGTCCGTCGTTGCGAAGAGATAGGTTTCACCTGTGTTATGCTCTCTCAGATAATTCAGGGTTGTGGTGTCCACTTCTTCGTTGCGGTTCCCTGCTCCACCTCGCCCACCTGTCGTAGGCATTCCTCCGCCACCATTCATGCTTCCTCCTGAATTCGGAGGTGTTCCCATGCCCGCATTGTTCGGGTCAGCATCATCGGACGATGGGATATCCTGAGCGGTGTCATCTGATGCATTCGGCGGAGTCATACCCATATCGCCACCATTGCGATCACCCTGTCTATCTCCCATAGCCATGCCCATGCCGCCGAACATCCCATTGGAACCTGTAGGTCCAGCCGCCGGAATCATGCTGTTGCCTCCATATGTGATAGGTGTGAATGCCCAATAGATCGGACCGATCAGCATGACCATGAAGCCTGCGATAATCAAACCCTGTTTCCATGGGTGTGAACGATTAAGCATCACAATCAGGATAATCGTGATCAGAATACCTGCAATTAATTCACCTATGGACCAACCTGCCCCGATAGTCTCGTTATACACCTGCATGATATACCAGCCGAAGATGGTCGTCAGCAGCACGGACAATGGAAGCAGCCAGGCTTGCCAGCCATTGCGTTCACGATATGCCGTCCACATGGCGGCAAATCCTGCTCCGGTTAATGCGGCTACCGGAGGTGCGAGCATGATCAGATAATATTGATGGAAGAAGCCTGCCACACTGAAGAAAGCAGCTACCGGAAGCAGCCAAGCCAGCCAGAACAAAGCTTCCTTATGCTTATCATCGGTTATATTTCTGCGTCTCAGCCCTGCGAAAATGGCGATACATCCAAGCAAGACGGTGGGCAACAGCCAACTGGCCTGACCGGACAGTTCAGTTTGGAATAACCGCAGAGGACCTTTTTCCCCCGTGCCAAACATGCCGCCCATGCCTCCACCGCCATTACCGCCTGCGAAACTTCTTCCATTAGGCATTTCGCCACCGTTTGGCATCTGACCGCCCGGGAAAGTCATTCCGTTCAAGCCACCCATTTCACCGTTTCCCGGTAGATTGCCTGTAGGAGCCGAGCCGCTGCCCGACTGATCTGTTCCTGAACCCTGGGAATTGGCATTGCCACGAACATTACCTTCATCCGAGGCATTTGGCATACCTGCATTCGCTGATCTGTTCTGTTGTCCCGTAAGACGGGATAAACCGTTATATCCAAAAGCCAGCTCCAGCACCGAATTCGTTTCACTGCTGCCGATATAAGGCCGCTCATCTGTCGGTATAGAATCCACAGTGACTGCCCAGGATAAGGAAACAACGGCCAGCACTGCCGTACTTCCAATTAGCAAGATGATTTTTCTTCTCCACTTGGCGTTGAATGCAAGCAGATAGAACAAGTAGAAAGCCGGAAGAATCATATAGGCTTGCAGCATTTTCATATTAAAAGCAAGTCCAATGAGCGCAAAGGCAACCAGAATGCGCCAAGTGCTGCCTTGCTTGCTTCCCTTGAATAAGAACCATGAACCCAGCAGCAGCGTAAAGACCAGCATGCTGTCAATATTGTTGGTACGGCTGACCGCAGCCACAACTGGTACGGTTGCCATCGCAAGTGCCGAGATTCGCGCCGCGCCAAGTCCAAATGTAGGCTTGACCATGAAATATATCAGCAGCACCGAACCGATCCCCGCTAATACTTGCGGTAAAATAACACTCCATCCATGCAATCCAAAAACGTAAGCAAAAGCGGTTTGAATCCAGAAGACAACGGGTGGTTTGTCTACGGTAACCGAACCAGCCGAGTCGAGCGATGCATAGAAAAAGTTATGGAAATTTCTCAGCATGCTCCCAACGGCGGTCGTATAATAGGAATTGGCATATTGGTCGTTCCAGATGCCATACCCGTTCAGAAATGCCGCCAGTAAAACAATCGGCAGAAGGACAAGATCAATCCTTCGTTTGGCGTTATTCAATCTCAATCACTCCTTCAAGTTCTTCATGTCTACTATTGTGGCATGCCAAAGTAAAACTGGGATGAGTGCCCGCTGAATGTTGCCTGAGGATAACTTGCAAACTTTTCAGCTAATTTTCAGTTTGGCGAGCGATAATATAGCATATAGACCTGTAAAATTGAGGGTATGTAATAGATGGATTTAACGGGGAGGAACGCCTGCTTATGAAGCTGAGTACTGGCATTAAAATACTTTTGGCAGATGATGAACCACATATTTTGCAATTTCTGGAGCTTGGACTAAGCAATGAAGGCTTTGATGTACGTACAGCCCCCGACGGAGCCGCTGCGCTTGAATTGGCACTTGATTTCCGTCCACATATGGCCATTCTGGATGTCATGATGCCAGAGATGGATGGGTTTGAGGTTGTTGAGCGTCTGCGCAAGAGCGGGGCTCAGATCGGGGTGATCATGCTGACAGCCAAAGATGAAGTCGAGAATCGCGTCAAAGGCCTATGGCTTGGTGCCGACGATTATATGATTAAACCATTCGCGTTCGATGAACTGCTTGCACGGATTCAGGCAAGGCTTCGTAATCAGTTTCCTTTATTAATCGGGGCGGTGACTCATGGGCCATTCCGTATCGATGATCAACGCAAAGAGATTACCTATCACGATCAGATTCTGGAGTTGTCTCCTACCGAATATGAACTTTTAAAATTCATCGTGCTTAATCATGGCATCGTCCTGAGTAAAGCGACCATCCTAAACCGTGTGTGGGGGTATGATTTTGGTGGAGAAGAAAACATTGTGGAGGTGTACGTTCGCTCCTTGCGTGACAAATTGGGGGATAAAGAGCATAAACTCATTCGTACCCTTCGAGGTGTCGGATACAGGGTGGATCTCTAATGGGGTCTTTACCATTGAAGAATAAACTTCCTTGGGCATGGCTGCATCGCTGGGTATCGCCACGTTCGCTTCGCTCTCAATTACTCGCGCGCTCCCTGTTCATTCTCGCTGCTCTGTTATTGTTAATTGGTATTCTTCAATTCTGGATTATGGAAAGCTTTCTGTATCGCAACCAGGCGAAAACGATGGAAGAGCAGCTCATGTCCATGCCCCCTGTTTGGCTCGGAACGTCTTCACGAAGTGGTGCGACAAATAATCCTTTTGGCGGGCAATCCGGATCAGATCCAAGAGGATCAGGCAATCGTTTCTTGTACATTCCGGATCGTTCACTGGCCTTATTTGATAATCAAAGTGGCTTCGAGGACATTTTTGGTGAAGACGGTCTAACCGCTCCTCGCTTGACATCCGTTGAATATGAGAACATTACAGATCAGATCAACGATAAGCATCATGTTCCATACCGGATTGTAACGGATAACCAGGGCAATGAGCAGTTAATCGTTTTCTCCTCACCGGGACCACGTAATCGCGGCTTACCCATGGTGCAGATGGGCACGCCTACGAAACCGCTAAAAGATCTAATCGTGAAACAGCTTCTGATCTTCTTGATGTTATCCCTGCTGGCTATGGTCGCTGGACTTATTCTATACACCAAGGCACTTCGCCGGACACTGATTCCCTTATCCAGCATGGTAGACACAGTGCAACGAATCGATGCAGGCAGTCTGGCCGAACGCCTTCCTGCGGTCCAGGGACAACAGGAAGTGGATCAACTGGCGCTCTCATTTAACGGCATGCTCGAAAGGCTGGAAGACTCCTTTGAAGCAGAGCGCGAGTCGAAAGAGCAGATGCAGCGTTTTCTGTCCGATGCTTCCCATGAGCTGCGTACCCCTCTTACCTCCATTCACGGATTTATTGAGGTGCTCAAGCGCGGCGCAGCCTCCAATAGCGAGCAATTATATAACGCTTTGAACAGCATGTATGGTGAATCCGTCCGCATCAACAAACTCGTAGAGGATCTGTTGATGCTGACCAAGCTGGACCAGGCGCCCCAGCAGGAGCAGGAGGTCATTCAACTCGATAGTTTGCTGCTCGAAATGCAGTCACAGCTTGTCATGATGGCTCAGCAAAGACAGGTTCATCTTGACCTGACGGCTGAAGTCCATGTCATGGCTGATGCTCACAAATTAAAGCAGGTGGTGCTCAATTTGTTCCACAATGCAGTACAGCACACGGATTCAGATCAGGGAATCATCAGCATCACGTTATATGCCGTTCAGCATAAAGCCGAGTTAACCATAAAAGATAATGGCTCAGGAATTGAACCGGAGCATCTCCCTCACATCTTTGAACGCTTCTACCGCACAAGCTCTTCCCGGTCGAGAAAACAAGGTGGCGCGGGTCTTGGCCTTGCCATTACCCGTTCAATTGTAGAGTCGTATGGCGGGAAAATCACAGTACGCAGCCAGATCGGCGCAGGAACCGAATTTACGATTTTACTGCCATTGGTAGAGGGTGAAGTCTAAGCTCAACGAGGCTCACAAGATGCAGCTTTTCGTTTTCGTTTTATTGCGGCTCTTATCGCATGACGAATAACCCTTTCATTTCTACGGAGAAATGGGAAGGGTTATTTTTGTATCGAAAATTATCGTTACTGTTTCCGCAATTGGTAATGGTTGTAAAATTCATTCTCGACTTCGATCAAATTCAGCCATTCAAAATTGCATTTCTGTATCACCTTATTGGATGCCTGATTCGTTAATAGAGCGATGGCATTCAACACTTCAACGTTTGTATTTTCAAATAAATACTGTGTTATTCCTTGTACTGCCTGCGTTGTAAAGCCACGGTTCCGGAAGTGTTTCGAAATTCCGTACATAATCTCCCGATTGGGCGCTGGCAGCTCGTCCTTAATCCCCGAGCAGCACCATCCTATGAACTCATCATTTTCTTTGAGCACGATAGCCAAACGTAAATAGAGGTCCCCAATGTCCCCACCCGCCAAAACAGCTTGTTTAAAATTCTGATTCTCGGGAATTTCGTATTGAGTGAGCCAGAGGGCTCTCTCTTCAACCGTAGCATTCCATCCCGGCAAAAATTCGTAAACCTCGGGTTGCCAGGTAATTTCCTGCAATTTCTCCAAATCCTCAGCTCGATACTCGCGCAAATAAATATCTTTGCAATCAATGATTAATTCATCGCTTTTTATGGTTTGTTTCATAATGCCTCCTGGTGTACATCTTATCTACCCTGTTGCGTTTCACTTTAAAGCTCGATAATAAAAAATCAATTCAGATTATAAGCTTGTATTAAATTCTTCTCTTCATCAAGTGCGTACACATTCGTAAACGTTGTCATTAACATCATTTCGTCTTCACTCTGGTAAGCTTCCGGCATTTTCATGATAAACGTATTATTACTGGATTCTACCTCCTGAGTCTCACCGTTTGTATATTCAATCTTAAACTTGTGTACAGGCATATCGGAATATAAAGCGCCCCATATAAAATTCCCTTTGTTGTTCTTCGGCTCCGCTCGTACCAAAAAAGCAGGCCCCACATCTGAACTTGCTGTCCAACCTGATTCACTATCCGTATCATAGAGATATCTCCCATTCTTCTGTTCATAGGCAGCAAAGACATATTGCGTTTGATCTAATGACAAAACCAGTTCATTTTGCTGATCTACATTCACCATTTGAAGGGGGGATTTCCAAGAAGATTGAACAGCCTTCTCTAGCGTTTTATATCCAAAAATATCATTCCAGAAGAATACACTAACACTAACCAGTACACATACAACAAAGCACGAACTTATCCATAAAAGCTTCCTCATATTTCCCCCCTTGCACATTGTCAGTTACCCAACTAACAATGGCAGATCATACACACCGGGTCGCTCTGATTTAAATTGAGGCTCATGCAAGCCCTTCCTTATCAATAAACTCGTCTTTGGTTAAACCGAACATGATCAGATCCTGATATTTTCCATCGGTATAAATCACCTGACGACGCACGCCCTCCTGCACACACCCAAGTTTTCTCATCATAGCTGCGGAAGGTTCATTGCCTTCAAGAACACAATCATTGAATTTATTAAGCCTGCGCTCGAAAAAGGCATATTTCAACAAGATTCGAATGGCTCTCGTCCCATATCCTTTTCCGCGATGATCCCTGTCAATTTGAATTCCAATGCTAAAGGTACCATTCCTTTCATCGATGCTGTTCAGGTTCACGCCCCCGACATTCTCACCATCCATATTTTCAATCGTAAACATGATCCGTCCTCTGTCTAGAGAAAAATCGGAGAAGGCTTCCGTAAATTTCTTCGCCTCAGCATTCGTAGGGGGCAGCTCCACTGCACATTCCAGTAAACGGCGAGCAGGTGAATCAAAGCGGTTATAATAATGATTATCCCAGTCTTCCTCACGCAATGCACGTAATCTGACCTGATCATCCTGCCAAAAATAATCGTTATAGTTAATCTCTCTCATTCTGATATCCCCAATTTATTAGAGTTTTTCTTCAAAATTACTGAAAGCCGAAGCGGAACTGAGCATGGAGCGAACGCTAACGAATCTGAGGCGTCTTATTCATGGATTTGAAGTGACCGCAGAAATCTAAAGAACCTGAGAAACGCTATATTAGGATTAAACAGCCTTTTGCAGCGTTTTTGTCATGGATTTCGGGAAATAACGTGTCTGATGTTCCTTACTCTTTTAAAAGAGGACTTGAAGGCGATATAAGACGTCCTGAGTTCCTTAGAAATTCTTCTACCTATTTTCCAGAATAATCCGGCTTGGACGATAATCTCCATCATCGGTTAGCTTCCTGAATTGGAATTACACACCTTAATTTTCAGCTTTTCAAATCCATATCATACTGAAAATAGTCCTAATCCATGGTTATCTCCTTATAAATCTTATCATTGATATATCAATTACTCCTTTAAAATAAGCTATGCCTATGATAACCCATATTGTGGAATTTGAGGAGATTTCTTTTTCTTACGCTACAACCAAAAATAGCCCCCGGACAGAACGATCCTGCCGAAGGCTATCATCTATTTTATATATAACGTCATTCCGATTCTTCTTCTTCCGGGTATTGTGGCTTCGTTACACTATCGGGGACCGTTTCATCGAAGACGTCCTGACCGGGATAATCCCGTACTTCCCCTTCGTGCAGCTCATGATTTTCATAATCGAAACGGTGTGCAGTCCTTTGATCCACTCGCCACGGCGAGCTTTTGCCAAGAGATTCAGACATCAGAGATGAGCCGTAAGGACCTTCAGGGAACTCTTCGAGTGTGATATCATTTCGCTGCGACTCCACCGTGGACACATCGGTATATTCTTTCCTATCTTCTTGCAAAAATTTATCCTTCATCGTTCGTCCCTCCAAATCTGCTTCGTGGTGATCAGAGCATGTTTAGTTTGAACGGGAATGAAAGCATTTATGCATGTTCATTGGCAAAAGTACATTCTTCAATCTCTGATCCAGATATAAAATACAAAGACAATAAGTCCAATCATACAAATCCACGTATCCCGTTTGGACCATACCAATAAGGAGGAGCGTGCTCCAAGCATGGAATTCTCTCTGACTTTTCGCATTTCCATCGCTATCGTCATGTCCTCTGCACGCTGAAACAGCGCCATGAGCAAGGGAATGACCATCGGACCAAGATCACGTACCCGTACCGTATTTGGTCGTAATGCAGCTTTGCCACGTGCCCTGACGATCAGCGAGAAGCGCTGCCATTCACTCCAGATCATCGGGATAAAACGGAAGATTAAAGACACGGCGAGTGCAAACGATGACACGGGCAGCTTAATTTTTTTGCCGATCCCAAGCACCCAGTTCAGTCCTTCCACCATGCGCCCATAAGGCGTAGTCAGTGAAAACCAAAGACTTGCCAACGTGACGATAAACAAACGGTACACATTCAGTAAAGTCGCTTCCGCCTGCATCAGGGAGAATCCGAACTGTAGACCGCCTCCCTCTGTAGAAAGAGTCGTCCCCGATAACGCTGTGGATACGAGAAAAAACAGTACCAGCGGCTTCATTAACTTTATACATCCAGCCAAAGTGTGACGAGGCAGCACAACAAGGGCCAGCAATACCGGAACCAACGTGAGTGACAAACCTAGCCAGTGGTGTTGTAGCATCGTCGCAGTCACGAGCAAAATGTATAGAACCCATTTCAGACGTGGGTCCATGGCTCCATATATTCCTCTGCTTGAACCTGAATCAGCGTGGGCGTAGATAGCCTCCTGTCTGCCTTCTCCTCCCGAAGTGTCGAAGCGTGATAAGGCAAATCTCTCTTCATCTCTGAATTGTTCCTCATTATCAACGGCATCAGCCTTTGGCTCTAAAGGCTCATTAACGAACTGAACAATACTTTCAGCCATTTCCTCCGGGGTCAGGGCAGTAAAAGGCAAAGGCATGCCCGCCGCCGCGAATTGCTGTGCCAATTGCATGGAAGGTGGAAGCCCAATTCCGGCAAGCTCCAGTAATTCTGGCCTGGCCTGAAGTTCTTTTGGTGAAACATCACCAACCAGACGTCCCTTCTGCAACAAAAGAACACGATCCGCAAGAGGTAAAAATGTGTCCAGATCATGCGTAGCCACAATGGCTCCCTCACCTGCATTTCGATGCTGATTCAATACGTCCAGCAGCGTGACTACACTTTGTGCTTCCAATCCGGCGCTCGGTTCATCGAGTAATAGCCACGGAGGCTGCGCAGCCGTTCCCAGGGCGAGCCCCAGTCTTCTCCGTTCGCCTCCACTTAGTGCAAAGGGTGATCTGTCCAGATGAAATCGTTCTTGCCCTTCATGCCCCCCAGTCGGGGAGTCCCAGCGCTCAAGCGCCTCATTTATCTGCCTTTTCTTTTGTTCTTCGGGTAGACGATATGGACGCAGGGAAAACGCAAATTCACGCCCAATGCTTCGTGCGAATAGCTGCTGCTCCGGGAATTGAAAGACCAACCCCATTTGCAGCAGAATGGACTGTGGTACTTTCCCCTTCTGCCAGTAAGGCTCTCCGTCCAGCTTGAGGCTACCCTCATCTGGAGGTTTTAGGCCAGCGATTGTTTGCAGCAGTGTGGTTTTGCCTGATCCAGTGCAGCCCAGCAACAAAGTGATTTCTCCACGGTTCAGTTGAACAGTGATATCTTGAAGCAGCGGTCTTCTGTCCGATTGTGACGAAGCAATGCCTACATGTTCTAGTTCGATTGCCAAAGGGCTACCTCCTTAACCAACTGCTCAGGTCGTAGAGGTGTCGCATGTTGGAGCAGACCTTTTCGTTTCAGGAGTAGAGCTGTCTGCACCGTAAAAGGTGGAGCAAGCCCAAGCTTTTCGCAGGGCGATGGTTGTTGTGCTTCTTTTCCAGCCTCAGCCGTCGTCTCCTGCCTCTCCCTTCCATAGAAGAAAACCTCAGGCGTTCCATCGTAAACGCAGCGTCCCTGTTCCATGGCAATAATTCGATCGCACAGCGTCGCTTCCTCCAAATGATGCGTAATCCAGATTACCGCTGTCCCTTGCTGGACAATGGCTTGAACTACAGCTTCCATTCGATCTCTGGCTCCAGGGTCAAGCATGGCCGTAGGTTCGTCCAGAATGAGTACATCCGGCTTGGCCGCCAGCGCAACCGCAATATTAAGCAGCTGCTTCTGTCCTCCAGACAGCATAGATATGGCCGCCTCTGGCGGGTGCTCAAGCCCTACTGTATATAAAGCGTGCTCTCTTCGTCGTAAGTGCTCCTCAGGAGATTCAAGCAACGAGGCTAAGGCAAAATGAAATTCCTCCTCAATGGTATCTCCAAGTACCTGGGCATCAGGCTGCTGGAGAACTCCATGAACAACCAGTTCTGGAGAAGCCTTTCTTTCTCCGCCGGATAACGGTATGAATCCAATCAGCAGCCCAGCCAGCGTACTTTTGCCGCTACCATTGGCTCCCACGATACTTATCCATTCTCCGGGAACCAATTTCAGTGAAACCCCATCCACTGCCTTACGAACACGCCCTGACTCGGACGCATAATGAACACGGACATTTTCTAGTGTTATCAAAGGTGTAACGTCTTGCATCTTAAATTGGTCCTTTCCCTTTTGAATCTTTTGTGGTACGATCCAAATCGTTAACCACATTCGTTTGATCGGTTAACAATAAGATTACCAAAATTGAAAGGAATGTTCAAACATGAAATTGTCTTTGCGAGGTATTGTATTTAGCGCACTCATGGCAGCCATACTTGTTATTTTTGGATACATAAGTATTCCCATTGGTTTCTCTCCTGTGCCGATTACATTGCAAACTCTTGCGGTTATGCTGGCAGGCGGACTGCTTGGCCCATTATATGGTTTTCTAAGTATCGCTCTGGTCGTCATCCTGACTGCAATTGGTTTCCCGCTTCTGCATGGCGCAGGTGGACTCGCAGTACTCCTCGGGCCTACCGGGGGATATGTCATGATGTGGCCCTTCTCCGCATTAATCATCGGATTGCTGCTCAGTAAAATCAAAATGAACGGATTCGTTGGTTATTTCCTGGCCTTTATTGTATTTGAGGTGTTTGGTTCAATGCTGATCTATGTTTCGGGCGTGCCCTGGTTGGCCTATGCTTACAAAATGTCGTTACCCGAGGCCATGATTCAAGGATTCTATCCCTACATCATCGGTGATCTGATCAAAGCCTTGTTCGCTGCAATTATCATCGCACCTGTTCGCATGGTCTTCCCTCCACAGCGACTGACTGGCAACATGAACTCAACGGTTGTACGAGCAGATTCTTAAGACTTCATTGAGTTGAACGCAGCATGTATTGGCAGCAGCTTCCGGCAGAACAGAACGGCCAGGTCTACCGCATGACCGAAGACTGGCTTCGGGAAGATCCCATCTCCATGATGGGACAGGTTCAGGATCTGATGAATTTGAATCGGATTGGTTAACAAACCAAAAAGCCGTGTCCACGTAAACAGAAAACATTCTGTTCCACGTTGGACACGGCTTTTGTTCCTATTCCTACTCTTGTTCCGGTCCCTTACCACCATACAGGGTAAGTAACGGTTCTTGAACCCGAACTTGTCCCGTAATCAAAGGAACCACTTCCTCATAATCCGTAGAATTCGTTACAATGATAGGTGTTACCGTATGATAACCTGCTGCCTTGATCTCAGCAATATCGAATTCCAGCAGCAAGTCTCCCGCTTTCACCCGATCACCTTCCTGAATATGTGATGTAAAGTGCTGACCATCGAGCTTTACGGTATCGACCCCGACATGGACCAAAATCTCAGCCCCCGTATCCGATACAACAGCCAGTGCATGTTTCTTCTTGAAAGCTACGGTAATTGTACCGTCAAAAGGAGCAACGACTCGGCCAACTGCCGGCTCAATCGCAATGCCTTTGCCCATCGCGCCCGATGAAAATGCCGGGTCAGGTACATCGCTAAGATCCACAATGGTTCCCTCGATTGGGCTGAGTACTTCTTGATCCGATGAAGCCGCTGTTCTTTCGGATGGCTTGGTGGTTTCTGTGCTTTTTTCTTTTTCTTCTTCTTCAACCGGATCTTTGAACCCCATAATGTAGGTCAGTGCAGCCGCAACAACAAAGGATACGCAGATCCCAAGGATCAGTCCAGGGAAGCCCTCTCCACCCGGTCCATAGAAGATCGGTAAAGTCAGCAGGCCTGGAGCGCCCGAAGCGAATGCCTGAGTACCTGCTTGACCAATGATGGCCCCACCTACCGCACCACCGATAACTCCTGCGATGAATGGACGTTTGAGTGGAAGAGTCACACCATAGATGGCAGGCTCGGTAATCCCGAACAGGGCTGTCAGCGTGGATGAACCTGCTAGCGTTTTCAGCTTTTTATTTTTGGTTTTCAGCATAACACCGAAGGCAGCTCCAGTCTGTGCGAAGATGGAAGCTGTCGCAGCCGGCTTGACGCCATCACGTCCATATACAGCAATGTTGTTAATGAATACGGGAATGAGACCCCAATGAATTCCGAAAATAACGAGCAGCTGCCAGCTTGCACCCATAACGGCTCCTGCCAATAACGGACTGAATCCGAAGGCAGCCACGAGTCCTGATGCAATGGCATTACCTACATATACTCCAAATGGACCGAATACGAGCAAAGTAAGTGGAACCATAATGACAAGCAAAAATAATGGAGTGACAAAATTTTTCACACTTTCGTGAAGAACTTTATTGAAGAATTTCTCCAATTTGCTCATGACGATCACTGCCAGAATAATAGGAATAACGGTAGATGAATAGTTCATCAAAATGACAGGAATCCCGAAGAAATCAATTGGCGTACCCTCCGCCTTGAGTGTAACGATGGAAGGATAGATTAATGCGCCTGCGATCGTCATCGCCACAAACATGTTACCCTGGAATTTGCGGGCGGTTGTAACCGCTAACAGCAAAGGCAGGAAATAAAACAGACTGTCTGCCGCTGCAAACAAGATCTTATACGTGGTTTCCGTCGTTTCCAGCCAGCCGACATTACTTGCAATGAGCAGCAATCCTTTCAGGATACCGGCCCCCGCCATAACCCCTAGCAGCGGAGCAAAAATACTGGAAATCACATCAATAATGCCGCCTAGGCCTTTTGCGGATTTCTTCGGCTGTTCCTTTTCGGAAGAGTCATCCAAAATGTTGCTGATCTGACCAATGGCGCTGTAAACCTCAGGCACCTTATTGCCAACGACCACCTGGAACTGACCCCCGTTTTCCTTGACTGCAATGATTCCCTCTGTCTTCTCCAGTTTGGCTTTGTCTGCCTTGGCATCATCCTTCAATACAAACCGCAAACGTGTTGCGCAATGTACCAGTGATACCACATTCTTTTCGCCGCCGACCAGCTCGACGATCTCTTTTGCGAGTTTTTCCTGACTCATGCTGTGCACCCCCATATTTACTAAAACAGGCATCTTACCGATTTTTTTGCACGCAAAAAACCTAAGCCTTGAGTAAGTTTTGGACACACATCGGGTCCTGTCTTCTCATGACTTAGGTTTTGCCTGCATAACCAGTAACAATCCCAGTTAAATCGTATTCAATTCCTGTTAATCTCATATTATTATGATTTAACCAAATTTGTAAACATTTAATTATTAACGATTAACGACACGCTCAATGTGGACGGTCAGATACAATTTCTCTTCGTTGGTAAGCTGATGGTTATATTCCTTGTTAACGAACATTTCGATTTTCTCCGCACATGCCGCTGCTTCCGGGTGCTTCTCTTTGATCATGTCATAGAAGTGGTCATAGTTGTTGTCATAATGCGTTCCGCTTAATACCCTCTGGGAGAAGAACTTCAGATGCGTAATGAAGCGAAAATAACTGAGAGACTCTTCATCGAATTCCATCTTGAAGTGATATTTTGCTATATTAATAATCTGTTGAATAAACTTCGTGATGTTCATCGTTGTAATGACTTCTTCATTCATCTCTGCATTGACAATATGCAGGGCAATATACGCTGCTTCATCCGGTGGAAGCTCAATATCCAGTCTGGTCTTAATCTGCTCCAGCGTTTTCAGACCCAATCCGAACTCAGCCTTGTACAGCTGTTTGATTTCCCACATCAGTGCATTCTTGATTTCAACCCCTTCACGATATCGTTCAATCGCAAAGTTAATGTGATCTGTTAGGGAAACATAGATATTTTCATTCAAATTGCGACCGAGATTCTCTCTGGCGTAGGTAATAATTTCCTCTACTATCTCGATTAGTTCCATCGGCACTTCGCGCAGCAGCATTTTGAAATTGTCGGATGTCTGCTTGTTTTTAAGCGCAAATACTTTCTGGATGCGGGTCTCGTCTACTTTATCCCCCGGTTTTTTCTTAAAGGCAATCCCACGCCCCATCACGACAAGCTCTGCTCCATCCGCTTGATAGATGCTAATGACGTTATTGTTGATAACCTTTGCTATTTTCACTTCAATCCCCCCGTCACGATCCACTCTCTTGGCAGTCATATATCACCTTTTGGGCGTACAAAAAAAACCTGAAGCATCACAAAATAAACAAGACATGTACGTCTGTTTTTTTGGTGCTTAGGTTTTGCCTACTTCAAGTAGTAACAATCCCAAAACGATATAATTGCGTCAAGTATAGCGCGAAGAGACATATATGTCAACGCTTTCAATGAGGGAACAATCGGAAGTTCCATGAAGAATGGTCCTTCCGATCATATGAGGGAGAATTATCCCGATAATGCACTTTTTACTCTTCACCTAAATTGCTGCCATCCGATTCAATAACATTTTTGTACCAGTGGAAGCTCTTCTTCTTGATTCGCTTCAGGTCACCCTTACCTTCATTGTCACGATCCACATAGATGTAACCATAGCGTTTTCTCATTTCTCCCGAAGAAGCACTGACAATATCAATAGGCCCCCAGCTGGTATAACCGATTATCTCTACACCGTCCTGCAGAGCTTCACCCATCTCGGCAACATGGCGTTTCAGATAATCAATGCGGTACGCATCATCAACCTCACCTTCAGGTGTAACCACATCATTGGCTCCAAATCCATTTTCCACAACAAACAGCGGTTTTTGATATCGGTCATGCAGTTGATTGGCTGTAATACGGATACCTTTGGGATCAATCGTCCAACCCCACTCCGATTTTGCCAAATATGGATTCGCTACAGAACCAAATACATTGCCGGTCGTCATGTTTTTGACCACTTCAGGGTCCGTGGAGGTTGTACGACTTGAATAATAACTAAATCCGATATAATCAACGGTATGGTTTTTCAGAATTTCGTCATCACCTGGCTGCATGGCAATATTCAATCCATGGTCCTTAAAGAAACGTTTAGCATAACCCGGATACTCTCCTCGCGACTGAACATCAATGAAGAAATAGGACTCCCTGTCTTTCTCCATGCCCTGGAATACATCTTCCGGATTACATGTATACGGATAGAAGCTGCCTGCCGCAAGCATACAGCCAATCATTGCGCCGGGAATTATCTCGTGACAGGCTTTAACAGCCAGCGCACTTGCCACCAATTGATGGTGTGCGGCCTGATACTGGATCTCCTTCACATTTTCACCATCCTTGAAGACAAGACCCGCGCCCAGGAATGGCAGATGCAGCAGCATGTTAATTTCATTGAAGGTCATCCAGTATTTCACCTTGTCCTTGTAACGGCTGAATACGGTTTTGGCATAGGTTTCAAAAAGACCCACCAGTTCACGACTTCTCCAACTGCCATATTTCTCAATTAGATTAACTGGTACATCGAAGTGAGCGAGCGTAACCACAGGCTCAATACCGTGCTTCAACAGTTCATCGAACAAGCGATCATAAAATTGCAATCCCGCTTCATTTGGCTGTGCATCTTCTCCGGTTGGAAAAATTCGTGCCCAGGCAATCGACACACGCAGCGCTTTGAATCCCATCTCGGCAAACAAAGCAATATCCTCGGGATAACGGTGGTAAAAATCAATCGCTTCATGTGAAGGATAGAACTCAGTTTCCAGCGGGGTCAATGCAGGAACTTTGCCCTTCATAATGCTTCTGCGATTCTCTCCTGTCGGCAGCAAGTCAACAATACTTAGTCCCTTGCCATCTTCCAGATAAGCGCCCTCCGCCTGATTGGCAGCAATGGCTCCACCCCACAAAAAGTCTTTGGGAAACTTAAAATTAGTCATCATTCATTCTCCTTCCAAATATGTAATTCTGTTATCCGCTCCAATCGCAAGAAACACTAATAAGACAAAATATTTATGTTGAACTACACATTTACATCATAAACGGAGGGGACAGAAAAAATCTGGAGAAGCGAAGCTAAAAGCTTTCTGAAAGAAAGCTGCCTCGGAAGCATACGCTTCGCCTTTACAGCGATCGGAAGATTGTTCTGTCAGCGCGGTGTCCAATGTAAAATCGTTCGTTCAACTTAAATACAAAAAACCCGAACCAGCCTGGATACACGTTGCAGTGTAAACAAGCCAGCTCAGGTTATGCCCAATATCGGTAACATTCCCAGATCACAATTATGCGGATGGATAAAACTTTAGCAAGGAATAAGGACACTGTCAATATCATTAATGTTTCTCCGGGGTGAGTCAGCTTCAGTCCTGCAAATAAAAAGCTCTACAGGTACCTCCGAAAATCATATTCTGTTCCGCTTCAGACAAGGTACACACATGGTTCCTAACTAACTCAAGTACTTCGGAGTATGTAGCGGACACCATGCTGACAGGCCAATCCGAGCCAAACATTAATCTATCCGAACCAAAAGCATTGATGGCGACATCTAGATAAGCTGTAAAGTCTTCCTGCTCCCAATTCTCCCCATCCGCTTCAGTAACCATCCCGGAGAGCTTGCAATACGCATTCGGATGTTCAGCCAGAGAATAGAGAGCTTCCATCCAAGGTGATAGCTCCCCTGACTTAATATCCGGTTTCGCCAGATGATCAAGCACAAAACGCTGCTCCGGGAAGCTTCTCACCAGCTCCACTGCGTAAGGCAGCTGCTCTTTGGACACCAGCAGATCATACGCCAGATTATGCTGCTGAAGCAGAGCGATGCCTCGCTGAAAATCCTTACGCACTACAAACTTCAGATCAGGTTCATCCTGTATGACATGACGTACTCCCTTCAACCAGGGATTCGCTGCATATCTCTCAAGCTGACTCTCAGCTTCAGCTGAGCACAAATTGACCCATCCCACAACACCCTTGATAAACGCATACTGCTCTGCCAATTGCAGAAGCCATTCCGTCTCCTTCACGGATTGTCTTGCCTGGACAGCGACACATCCCGAAAATCCTGAATTGATAAGCAACGGCTCTAAGTCCTCTGGAAGAAAGGAACGGCGAATTACGCCCATATCATCCCCAATCCATCCATAATCGGCGGTATTATAGCTCCAGAAATGTTGATGTGAATCCAGCTTCATGGATATCTCCTCCTGTAACTTTATTTAACCGAAAGAAATACATGATTGCAACGCTATTCTTCCTTTCCGCAAAAAATGTCTTTTGTGTAATCACTAATTTCTATATGAATTTTCTTCCAATAATAAGGGTATGTACATCCCTTGAAACATGATATATTTACAATTCAGAAAACGCTTTCAATACTTTATTTGGAGGTGATCCCATTTTATTGTCACTTAACTTGTGACGTGCTGGGCTTGTTCCCAAAACAGACATGGATAATAAACTATTCTACTATTCCACAATAAAGGAGATTATGTTAATGAACAAAAACCGCAAATCAGTCCTCTCACTCACTATCGTAACAGCAATGATCCTGTCCTTGTTCTCATCCGCCATCGCCTCTGCTGCTACAGATGAGACGGTTCAGACAAGTGCTGCCGTTGCTCCAACTAATATTCAATCCTACGTTACTGGGATGGAGCCGGGCTGGAATCTCGGTAATTCACTGGATGCTGTTGGTGCAGATGAAACGGCCTGGGGTAACCCGCTAATCACTCAGCAGCTGATCCAAAGTATCGCCAATCAAGGCTACAAAAGTATTCGTATTCCAGTGACCTGGCAAGCTCACATGGGTGGAGCACCCAACTACACTATTGACACCGCTTACATGAATCGGGTACAACAGGTTGTAAACTGGGCCCTTGATGCCAACCTGTATGTCATGATCAACATCCATCACGATTCATGGCAGTGGATCAGCTATATGGAGAATGACCATGCCAATGTTCTTGCACGGTACAACTCTGCCTGGACTCAAATTGCAAACAAATTCAAAAATGCATCCACCAAGCTGATGTTCGAAAGTGTAAATGAACCACGCTTCACCGAAGGTGGTACAACGAATACTGCTACTGCATACGCGTTGCTGGATGAGTTAAATGTATCTTTTCATAAAATCGTGAGAGCATCGGGGGGAAATAATGCAACACGTCCATTGGTCCTCCCAACGTTGCATACCTCTTCCGCTCAACCAGATCTTGATGCATTATCCCAGACGATTGCGAAATTGAATGATCCTAACCTTATCGCTACAGTCCACTACTATGGCTTCTGGCCATTCAGCGTAAATATTGCTGGGTATACGAAATATAATGCTGAAGTGCAAAAGGATATTACGGATACCTTCGACCGTGTGTACAATGCTTTTACTGCCAAAGGCATTCCGGTTATCGTCGGTGAGTATGGCTTGCTCGGCTTTGATCAGCACACAGGCGTCATTGAGCAAGGTGAGAAATTGAAATTCTTTGAATTCATTGGCCAATACCTCCGTTCGAAGCAAATGACCACCATGTTATGGGATAATGGACAGCACTTCGGCCGTACCAGCTTCACCTGGTCTGACCCTGACCTGTATAACACGATGAAAGCAAGCTGGACAGGTCGTTCGTCCACTGCTGAATCCGATCTGGTATATCTGAAAAAAGGGGCTGCAATTCAGGATAAAACCGTAAAACTGAATCTCAATGGCAATACATTTAGTTCTCTTGTCAATGGTAGTACAACCCTTGTGAATGGAACGGATTACACCATCAGTGGTGATGTGCTGACATTGAAATCCAGTCTATTGACCAGACTGACCACTTCCGGCAATCTTGGCGTCAATGCCAAGCTGACCATCAAATTCAACAAAGGCACAAACTGGAACCTGAATATCATCAAGTATGATACGCCTAAACTGAGTAATGTAACGGGCACAACGAGCTCATTTGCGATTCCGACTACCTTTAATGGCAATCAATTGGCCACCATGGAAGCAACGTATACAAGTGGTGGAAACGCAGGTCCGCAAAATTGGACTTCGTTCAAAGAATTTTCCTACACTTTCAGTCCGAATTATAGCAGCAACGTGATTGAACTGAAACAAAACTTTTTCAACGAAACAAACAATGGCGAAGTCATTCTCAAGTTCCACTTCTGGAGCGGAGACGTCATTACGTACAAAATAACAAAGAATGGTTCCAGTGTTGTCGGAATCTCTTCCTAATAGGGTTCCAAAGCTCCATCTACAGCAGATTAGAGTTCACGAAACGTTTTGTCCAGGGCAACCGGCTCTGGACAGAACGTTTTTCATTTAATTCTTGATTAATTCGACTGGCGTTGGGAAACCGCTATCATTGACTTCGTAGTCTCATGTTATGTTTTCTCTGCTGCCTTCTGGGCGGGTTTACAATAAAAATGAAACATCTCCACTCCGGCTATGAATGACATATGTTGCTCCCAGGCCTTTATAAACAAGGCCTACTCGGGCCCTGTTGCTGGAAACGACATAGAGTTGTTGCGGACATAAGCCGCGACACAGCTCAATGTCCTGGCAGCACTGCGGCAAGTTATTTTCAAATACATAGGCGTTTTTCACTACAAATTCGGGCGGAAGCTGATTACGGTCTGCCATCTCCTGAATGGAACGCACAGTGACTGCACCAAGTGCTTGAAGTTGTTCCCCCTCCTCTTCACTGTGTACAAGCACGATAACCGCAAATCCCCTCTTCAGTAAAACATCCACAAAATTCTTGCCCACCTCACCATATCCTGTCGATACAACCATCATTGCTTTATCCATTGCCGCCAACCTCGCCTTCACATCAGATCCTGCAAATGCCATCTGGAGTACGTTATGTGCGAATCATAGTCCTCTGTCTGCATCTCTGCAATTGAACTGCATCCGACTTCTGCATCGTTCTAATCGATTCCAGACAATCCAGGTGAGCATTTCTTGCCCAATCTCCTCTTTACGCTGTCATGCGGCATGTTACTCGGTCTGTCATGAGCGGAAGAAAAAATCAAGTTATTCGTGTCCAAAATGCAGATATATCTCTTGTTAATCGCTTACATGTGTGAATTTCTAACCAAACATCGGAAAATCAGTCGTATTTTCATTCCCGTTGATTTTACTTGAGCTGTGTTCAGTCGTAATATAATCCGCAGGATAACGAAAACAATAGAAAACGATAAGGTGATTTTGCCTATGGAGGTTGGATCGTGTGATTGCAAGTTGTGATATGGAAATTCGACCGGAGATTCGTGTTGATGCCCGGATTAGTTCCATGGAGATTATTCGGTACGACATGCGAAAGTTACCTTTCATAGCTCGGGAACATTCATCCTGCTACTGCGGATTGTTCAAAATCTCATCCGGAAATGTTCATGGTTTTGCCGAGTTTGAATCGCCTGGGGGTTCCCATCCCTCTGATCTGGTAAAATGGGTTTCGGTGTTCAGAGCTTTAAAAGGTATGGAGCTGTCACAGGTCATGCAATATATCCAGCAGCATCAACAGCTATGGGGAAATGAGCGCATAGTATTCCTGCAAGAGGCCGTTAGCGATTTGCTTCTCAACCTGGAGCAAGCCAGCACTTCTGATGATAGGTTAAACCGGGAAGAAATTCGTGCCTTTCTAATGCAATACGCATTGACGTATTATTCTTTTTGACACCTTCCTAAAAATGCAAATAAACCCTGGTGACATACACCGGGTTTATTTGCATTTTTTGACCTGTCTTTTTCAACTGTTTCCCTTATTGCGGTTCAGTAAATTTCACAATCATTAGTGCTTCTCCGTTAGCTTGAACAGAGCCTGTCAAATTGGCCATCACCTGTTCAATCGTATCGTTCCCATGGGGAATAAGCACAGGTGTAATCAATGGAAGTCCTGCAGCCTGAATGGCTTTCATGTCAAATTCAATCAACAATTGTCCTGCGGTTACGGTGTCGCCGCTATTCACATGTGCGGTAAAACCTTCCCCCTTTAATCCAACCGTGTTAATTCCGATATGCACTAGCATCTGAACACCGGTCTCATGTTCCAGAATTACTGCATGTTTGCTCTTGTTCATCACATGAGCGATAACGCCGTCAAAAGGTGCAAATACTTTGCCCTCAGAAGGCTCGATAGCGATCCCTTCTCCCATATGCTTTTCCGAGAATGCCGGATCAGGTACCTGCTCCAGAGCAACGGCTGTGCCTGTCATCGGTGAGGCAATCTCCAGGATATCTACCTTGGTACGATGGTTAACGGCCTGACTGGCAGATGAGTGTGGCTTTTGCGAGTGAACTTCCGACTTGCCCACATCTCCTCCATTGTCTGGTACTTCCTCTGCAACCGGCTGATCCTTATATCCAAACAACCAGGTAAGTGTAAAGGCAATTCCCATGGCAACCACGTTGGACAAAATGTACAAAGGCAATTGACTGTTCAAATACAGCAGAGTTCCCGGAATAACTGTCACCGCCATACCAGTACCTTGCAAGTGGAACAAAGATGCGAGAAATCCACCTACAGCGCCTCCAACAAGCCCCATGATAAATGGTTTCATATACCGCAAGTTAACCCCGAAGATAGCAGGTTCGGTAATCCCTAGAAATG
The DNA here is from genome assembly GCF_030433635.1 of Paenibacillus vandeheii. Taxonomy (NCBI): domain Bacteria; kingdom Bacillati; phylum Bacillota; class Bacilli; order Caryophanales; family Paenibacillaceae; genus Paenibacillus; species Paenibacillus vandeheii. The sequence continues at coordinate 284,996 of NZ_JAROCD010000009.1, read as the reverse complement.
CAGAAAATGACGAAGGAAGTGCGAGTGCTTTCAGCTTAGTATTTTTAGTTTTCAACCCCACCGCCAGGCAAGCCGCTCCTTGTGCAGCCATAGCGCAGGTAATAATCGCGTTGAACGGATTAAAGCCCGTTTTCTCCAGCAATTGTATCTCCAGAAAGTTAAAGATGTGATGAACACCGGTAACGACAATAATTTGATGAAAGAAACCAATAATAATACCCGCAATACCCAATGGCAGTCCCAATACGGCAGTCGTTCCATGCAGCACCCACTCCTCCAGGGAATGGAATACCGGGCCGATCGCGAAGAGTCCCAACGTAATCATGACCGTCAGCGTAATAAAAGGGGTAAGAATTAAGTCCAGTGCCTCCGGTACACGTCTTCTCAGAACTTTCTCAAACTTCGCTCCGATCAACCCCACGAAGAACGCAGGCAGCACGGAGCCCTGATACCCGACTACCGGTATGAACCCGAACATATGCAGCGGTTGTGCCGATCCATCGGCCACAGCGTACGCATTTGGCAGCGCCGGATTCACAAGCATCAGACCCAAAACGATACCCAGAACCGGACTCCCGCCAAATACGCGGAACGCAGACCAAGCTACTAGTGCAGGAAGAAATGCAAATGCTGTATCCGTCAGGATCTGAGTAAATAGCAGGAAATTGGGCGAAATGTCTTCAGGTGTTGCACCAAACAGCGAAAGAATTTCATTCTGAGTGAGCAGCCCCCGCAGCCCCATGAACAGCCCCGTTGCCACGAGCACAGGAATAATCGGTACAAAAACGTCACCAAACGTACGAATGGCCCGTTGAAAAGCATTGCCTTCCTTTTTGCCCTGACTCTTCACGTCTTCCTTGGAAGTTCCCTCGATCCCCAGCTTCTCTACCTCTTCAAATATCCGGTTTACGGTTCCTGTTCCGAAAATGATCTGATACTGGCCCGAGTTGAAAAAAGCCCCTTTCACTTTGTCGATGTTCTCGACCTGCTTCTGATCGATCTTGTCCTTGTCATTCACCATGATCCGAAGACGTGTTGCACAATGTGCAAATGACGCGATATTTTCTTTGCCCCCGATGGCACGAATAACGTCCTGGGCAATCTGCTGATTATCCGACATGGTTCTTCATTCCTCTCACGTTATATCTCTAATAATCCCACTTTGATGCCTGAAATTTTGCCTTGCCTGCCTGTGTAAAGAAGCGAATCTCCACACTTTCCTTACTAGGGAAGATACGGCTTGTGAATACCTCTTCTCCATCATTGACAAAGATCTCAACGGAAGAAGAATCCACAAACATATGAATCTTAAGCGCGTCTGCATTCAGTGCGCAGCGCCGCACATTTCCATTCGGCTCCGCGAGCGGGGCACCTGATTTGGAGCGATCCAGGATTACTTTCTGTTCCAAGCGATCATACTGCAACACAGTCTTCTCTTCTGCGCTTGCCCGGAATTCAATGCCTACGGTCTCTGCGTCAAAATCACGGATCTCACATTCCAACTCATAAGCAATTCCAGCAAAGTCCGCGAAGGATCGGGTCTCATTTTCCAGCGTGAATTCCATATGATTCCCTTCTGAATCCCCTCGAAGCTTCACCATTTCAGAGACAGGCTGCTGGATTAACTTACCCTCCCGAAGTGACAACTGCCGCGGAATCGTCAGGCAATGAGCCCATCCACTCTGGTCTGTCGGATACTCCAAATCCGGGAGCCCCATCCATCCCACCAGAATTCGTCGTCCATCCGGCGCCTGCATCGTCTGCGGGGCATAAAAGTCAAATCCGCGATCCAGCTCCTGAAACGGACCATGTTCGAAATCCCTTGTCTGAAGATCCAGTGGTTCGCCAATCAGATAGCCCGACTGAAAAATGTTCTGATACTCATCTCCCTGACTTTCTATTCCTTGAGGAGAAAAGATCAGCACACCCTGACCTTGCAGCTCCATATAATCGGGGCACTCCCACATGTAGCCAAACTTCGGTAGCCCAGTATGAATCTCTCCAAGAAACGTCCAGTTTCTAAGATCTGACGAGCGATATAATACTGTGCATCCGGTCTCATCCACGCGCTGGGCTCCAATCACACAATAATACGTGTCCCCCTGCTGCCATACTTTTGGATCTCGGAAGTGCTCTGTGTACCCAAAAGGTACTTCGGAGATTACAGGTTGATCCACTTTGGCTATTGAACCGCTTTCATCCATAATCGCCAGACACTGATACGGATGCCTGATCCACTCTTGATCTCTTGTATTGCCTGTGTACAGCAGATACAGTTGACCTTCTTTTTCAATAGCACTGCCCGAATACGCCCCATGTGAGTCGTATGTGTCACCCGGCTGAATTCCAATTCCGACTTCTTCCCAGTTCACCAGATCCGTTGAACGGGTATGATACCAATATTTCATTCCATGCTCGGTCCCGAGTGGAAACCACTGATAGAACAAATGATAATACCCCTGATAATAAGAGAATCCGTTAGGATCGTTAAGCAGTCCGGTTATAGGCTGGATATGGTAACTCTGTCTCCATGGACATGCTGAGATCAAAGCTTCCAGCTTGCCTATTTCTCCAGGCTCTGCCTGCTCGATTCGTCTGTAGCGCTGCTCTCTAGTCATTTTCATAAAAAGTGTTCTCCATCCTCGCGAAAAGTAAAACTTAAATTAGAGGAACCGGTTCCAATGCACTTAAAAAAATAATTCCATATGGCTTTGTCGCCTGCACCGTGTTCCCATATCCGTATTGGATATTTGGTGTGGAACCGGTTCGATGGAATTATCATATAGGATTCATTTATATCTTGTCAACGCTTTCTCGTGGAATAATCTCCACATCAAGGATCGTGCACTGTTCCACTGGCTCGCCTTTTACCAGACGAATAATGTGCTGGGCCGCCACTTGACCTGCCTCAAAATAATGATATTTCACCGTCGTTAGCGTAGGATGAATCATCTCGGTAATTTCGTATCCACCAAATCCGGTAACCGAGAGATCCTGGGGAATTCGTACCTTGTTGGAAAAAGCAATTTTCATCACACCCAGTGCGATATTATCCGTTGCGCCCACAATAATGGTCGGTTTGCTTTCTTTCATAATCGCTTCTGCGGTAACGATAGCTTCGGACATTTTGAAGCTTGTCTCATAATACGTCACATCACATCCGGCACATTCGTCAATTGCACGCTTGAACCCTTGTTTGCGATGGATACCCACCGCCTGATCTTTCTCGGTAACACCCATATAGACGATCTTCCGATGGCCTTTTTCCACAACATGCTTACCCATCTCATACCCCGCCTGATCATCATTATGAACCAGACTGTGCAGCTGTTTATGCTGCTGTCCTACTAAGAGGACCGGAATACCGATGTCTTCAACGGCTTTCAGATGTGCATCGGTCACTTCGGCGGCTAGCAGAATAATGCCTGACACTTTTTGTCTGGCAAAATCATATATTGCATCAATCTCACGTTGCATATCCTGGCTCGTATTCGCAATCAACATCTGATACTGATTATTTCTTAATTCTTCATCGATGCCAATCAATGTCTGGGAGGTTGCAAAGGAATCCAGACGAGGAACAACCGTTCCAATAATACTGGTTTTTTTGGCTTTAAGACTCTGTGCAAACGTATTGGGTACGTAATTATATTGTTTAATAATGCGCTCAATTTTCTGCCGTGTATCTTCACTAACCGAACCACCATTCAGGAAACGAGAGACTGTACTCTTCGCCACGCCTGCCATTTGGGCGATATCCGAAATCGTTTTATTCATAATTTCTCCTCTTATTCACATTCGCATGCATTCACTTATATTATACTTCGAATGGCATACCCTTGCGAATACTATTCCCATGAAGCTATTAGTAAATCTCACAGTACACTGGAAGCAGATGTATAATGCGTCACGGTAAAGCGTTATTGATGCATGGCATTAATTCAGCTTCTTGCAGACAAGGAACATGAGATGCTAGTATAACTTCAATTCGTAACGTGCATCATGAAATACAGCACAGAACATCATTATTCATACAGGCTATGACGGAAAGAGTACGCGGAGTTATCGTTCATTACAGGGACGCGGTGCCGAAGACTGAGAGCACCCGAAAGGAACATGCCGCCGAAGTTCACTCCCGAGCCGATTGCTGAAGAGCTGCTCCTCAAGGTACAGCTTCTAGGACAATCCGTTCCTTGCGTTAAAAGGTCAAAGTGAGAAACAGATCGGCTGTATTCAATCAGCAGGACCGTTTCTAATTAGGGTGGTACCACGGCTTCTTCGTCCCTTACGGATGAAGGGCCTTTTTGTGTTTTTTCATAAACCTATATTGAAGGAGTGGATCAGAATGGATCAAAGCAAGAACTTGGAACAATTAAGAGGCCGATTGAGTGAAATTAACCATAACCTCCTGCACTTGTTGTCAGAACGGGCCCAAATTACACAGGAAATTGGTCAAATCAAGGAAAAACAGGGTGTACCCAAGTTTGATCCGGTTCGCGAAAAAGAAATGCTGGAGGAACTGACTGCGGCTAACCCGGGCCCTTTCCAAGACGATGCCATCAAGCTCCTGTTCAAACAAATTTTCCAAGCCTCCCTGAACCTTCAGGTCGACGAACACAAGAAACAACTGCTCGTTAGCCGCAAAAATCAGCAGGAAGATACGGTCGTCTCCATCGGAAACGTCAAGGTAGGTGCAGGCAAACCGATCATGATTGCTGGACCGTGCTCAGTTGAAAGTTACGAGCAGGTACGTGAGGTCGCCGCAGCGCTGAAAGCAGCCGGCATTACCGTGATGCGCGGAGGTGCATTCAAACCTCGTACTTCTCCATATGACTTCCAGGGACTCGGAATCGAAGGATTGAAAATTCTGAAGGAAGTTGCCGATGAGTTCGGGCTGAAGACCATTAGTGAGATTGTGCATCCAAGTCATATTGAACTGGCTGGCGAGTATATAGACGTGATCCAGATCGGTGCCCGTAACATGCAAAACTTTGAACTGCTCAAGGCTGCGGGAGATGTAAACATCCCTATTCTGCTGAAACGCGGGTTGTCTGCAACCATTGATGAATTCGTGCATGCTGCGGAATATGTTGTCTCTCGGGGTAACAAACAGGTCATGCTGATTGAACGAGGCATTCGCACGTATGAAAAAGCAACCCGAAATACACTCGACATCTCTGCTGTACCGATTCTGAAACAGGAAACCCACCTGCCTGTACTTGTGGATGTCACCCACTCTACCGGTCGCAAAGACATTCTCGCTCCTTGTGCCAAGGCAGCTCTGGCAGCGGGTGCAGATGGTGTTATGGTTGAGGTTCATCCAAATCCGGCGGTGGCCCTCTCGGATAGCGCACAGCAATTAAACATTGAGCAATTTAATCAGTTCCTCACATCTGTGAGACAATCGGGGTTGCTGAAGGATCAATAGGTTAATTAACAAACAATAAAAGCCTGACTAAAATGTGTGTTCATACAAATGCTATATGACCACACATTTCTCAGGCTTTTGATCATCTTAATTTCCTAGCAGGAGTCTCTATTCCCGTACATAACACGCAGCATCTTTGACCGTATTCTCCCTTTCCTCATACCTCAATAATAATGGGCAGAATCATCGGTCTTCGTTTCGTCTGAGCGTAGATGTAATGACCAATCTCGTCTTTCAGCTTTCTTTTGATCACATTCCATTGATTCGCTCCGCTTCCGGTTAGTTCATTCATCTTGTTTTGAACCAGTTCATGAAGCTCTTTCATGAATTCCTCGGAGTCTTTCACAAATACAAAACCTCTGGAGATAATCTCGGGAGCTGTAACCATATGTTTCTCCGTTTTGCTTAGCGTAGTCACAATCACCAACATTCCATCGGAGGACAGTTGCCGGCGGTCACGCAGCACGATATTACCGACATCGCCCATGAGCAGACCATCAACCAGACTGTTGCCTGAAGCAATTTTGGGACCCGAAGAAGCAACGCCATCTTTGTACTGAATCATATCCCCATTATTCAAGATAAATACATGATCTCGTTCAATCCCCACAGACTCCGCGAGCTGTCTATGCTGATACAACATACGGAACTCGCCGTGAACAGGAATCAGATAATCAGGCTTCATCAGGGTCAGCATCAGTTTGAGTTCTTCCTGGCTACCATGTCCTGATACATGCATGCCTGCTGCGCCGCTTGAACCATAAATAACGCGTGCACCGAGCACATACAGATTATCAATGACATGCGCAAGATTGCGCTCGTTTCCCGGGATCGCACCAGCGGCAATGATAACGGTATCTCCAGGTGCAATCTTCACATGAGGATGTTTGGAGGCAGCCAGGCGGGATAATGCAGCCATCGTCTCACCCTGACTTCCCGTACAGAGCACAACGACCTCATCAGGTGGAAACTGGTCCGAATCGATTGCTTCTATGAGCAGCCCCTCAGGAACATCCAGGTATCCCAGTTCACTGGCTACAGACACTACATTGATCATGCTTCTGCCAAGCAGAGCCAGCTTACGCCCCGTCTCGAATGCAGCATTTACAATTTGCTGTACCCTGCTTACGTTGGACGCAAAGGTTGATATAAATACTTTTTGTTTGGCACGAATGAACGCATCCAATATGTGATCACCAACGACACGCTCGGAAGGCGTGAATCCGGGTCTCTCTGCATTGGTGCTTTCGGACAGCAGTACGTGAACACCTTGTTTGCCAATCTCGGCCATACGATGCAGATCGGGATATGGCCCATTAACAGGTGACAAATCAAACTTGAAATCCCCGGTATGGACGACATTGCCGCCTGGTGTCTGAAAGAAAATGCCGAGACAATCCGGTATGCTGTGACTGGTTGCAAAAAAAGAAACCTCAATGGCACCCAGCATAATACTGGATTTGGAGTCAACCGTATGGATCTCCGCTTTGCGCAGCAGCCCATGCTCTTTCAGTTTAAGCTCAATTAATCCTCGTGTCAGTCTGGACGCATACACAGGGATATTGATTTGTTTTAACAAATAAGGAATGCCTCCAATGTGGTCTTCATGTCCATGAGTAACCACAAGCGCTCTCACCTTGTCCTGATTTTCCAGCAGATACGTTACATCCGGAATGATAAGATCGATCCCCGGCAGGGTTTCATCCGGAAATTTAGAACCACAGTCGATGACAATGATGTCCTGATTATACTGGATAAGGTACATGTTCTTGCCAATTTCATTCAATCCGCCAAGTGCAGCAATATACAATTTGTTGTGGGCGAGATCCAAATCGGATTGATCCTCCTCTACGGTTTCAATAATGGCAAAGATGCCTTACATTCTTTTTATGTATTTTTAGTATGGAGCTTATGACTGCACTTATGCATTTTGAAGCTTTTCCATGTGAAAAAACCACAGCGGAGGGTTGCTCCACTGTGGTTTGCATCATCTGAACGATGAATAATGCGATAATTACATAAATGATGACGACTCTAACTACCAACTGCTTCTTATTTTATAATGTAAATTAAATATTTATTATACGAGAGACTTATCACGCTGAAGCAAAACTTCCTGCTCATACGTTTTGATCTCAGCAATCCACTGTTCACGTACAGGTACTTGCTGTTGGGCACAATAATAATCCCAAATCGCGCCAAAAGGATAGGACTTGAACTCTTCCGTCAAAGCAAGACGAAGTGTATAATCCCCTTCCAGTTCAGCTGTTTTCAGGGTATCCACAGGTTCCAGCATTGCACGTAGCAGTGCTTTAATCGTATTACGTGTGCCAACCACCCACGCAGCAACCCGGTTGATGCTTCCATCAAAGAAATCGAGACCGATATGTGTCGTTGGAAGCAGATCATGACGTACCAGTTCGCGGGCGATTTCCAGCAGCTCATCATCCATAATGACAACATGGTCACTGTCCCAACGCATTGGGCGGCTGACATGCAGCAGAATACCGCTGGTAAATAGGGCCAACGAAGACAGTTTGTTGGATATCACTTCCGTTGGATGAAAATGTCCGGCATCGAGGCAGATTAACGTATCATTTTGCAGTCCATAGCCCATATAGAATTCATGCGAACCCACAACATACGCTTCGGAACCGAGGCCAAAAAGCTTGCTCTCTACCGCATCCAGATGATACCTCGGATCAAGCTTCTCGGCAAATACCTCATCCAGAGAATCCTTGAGCCGCTTCCGCGGTGTCATCCGATCGATCGGATTATCCTTGAACCCGTCTGGTACCCACACATTGGTTACACAGGTTTGACCCAGCTGCTCACCGAAGTAAGCACCAATGCGGCGGGATGCTTTGCAGTGATCGATCCAGAACTTGCGAATCTCCGGATCAGGGTGACTTAGTGTGAAGCCGTCACTTGATTTTTCATGTGAAAAGCAGGTTGGATTGAAATCAAGACCGAGCCCCTGTTCTTTGGCCCATTTTACCCAGTTCTCATAATGCTTTGGCTCAATCCGATCCAGCTCCACTTGTTCGTCCGTATCCGCGTAAATCGCATGCAAATTAACCTTATGTTTGCCGGGAATCATGGAGAATGCCTGCTCCAGGTCTGCCCGAAGCTCTGCAGGTGTCGCTGCAGCCCCCGGATACTGTCCTGTAACGGATATTCCGCCCGTCAGTTCCCCGTCTTTATTCAGAAAGCCTTTTACATCGTCCCCTTGCCAACAGTGAACAGATACTTTGATCTCCGCGAGTTTCTTCAGCACTTCATCCGTATCAATTCCATGCTGGGCATATAACGATTTGGCTGCTTCATATGCTTGCTTGACTTGATTTTCCATGTGCAAGAACCCTCCTTATTATCGTGTAAATGCTGCCGGCACACCGCCGTCAATGGTCATCATACATCCGGTTGTTTTTTCCGATTTGGAAGACGCGAAGAATGCGATGCCTTCCGCAATGTCTCTTGGATAAATATTGACGAGCAAAGTCGTACGTTTACGATAGTACTCTTCCAGTTGGTCCGGTTCGATGCCATATGCTGCTGCACGTTCATTTCTCCATGAACCGTTCCAGATCGCTGAACCTTGCAGGATCGCATCCGGAAGAATCGTATTGACACGAATGCCATATTCCCCGCCTTCTGCTGCGATGCAGCGGGCCAGATGAGCTTCGAGCGCTTTGGCCGAGCTGTAAGCTGAGGCGCGTTTACCCGCATAAACCGAGTTTTTGGACCCGATAAATACCATACTGCCACCAATCCCCTGCTGTTTCATCAACTTAAAGGCTTCGCGCGCCACGAGGAAATACCCAGTTCCCAGCACATTCATGTTCAGATTCCATTCCTTCAAGGATGTTTCGTCAAATGGACTGGAGGTAGCTAAGCCCGCATTGTTCACAATGATATCCACTCCGCCATATTGGACGGCAACTTCGGCATACGCAGATTGCACGGCTTCCTCATCGGTCACATCCATCTTCAATGCATATGCGCGATTCGCACCATATTGATCGTTAATTTCCTGAGCTACCTTCTGCGCCCCTTCAAGGTTGAGGTCCGCGAGAACGACGTGTGCCCCTTCGGATACCAATCTGCGTGCTGTTTCGCTTCCAATTCCACCGGCACCCCCGGTAATAAACGCCACTTTACGGGAAAACTCGGTCTCTGCCGGAGCCAGCGATAATTTGTACAGCTCAAGCGACCAGTACTCTACATTGTAGGATTCATTGGCGCTGAGGGATACGAATTGGCCCAAACTTGTCGCACCACGCATCACGGCAATGGCTCTATGATACAATGCCCCGCTTACCTGGGACAGCGCCCAGCTCTTGCCTGTGTTGATCATGCCCACACCCGGGATGAGAATGACACGAGGCGCAGCTTCGAACATCACGTCACCTTCGTTTTTGTTACTTTCAAAATACGCTTGATATTGTTCTTTGTAGGCGGCTACGCCTTCCACCAGCTTGGATTTCAGCCCTTCGATATCCTCCGCGTCCGGTGTCCAATCAATGAATAGAGGTACCACTTTGGTGTGAACCAAATGATCCGGGCACGCCGCGCCCACCTGTGACAGCTCTGGTGAGTCCACTCCTCCAACAAAGGCAAGCACATCCTCCTGATCGTCAAAGGACAAAATCATTTTTTTGCTATCCGATACCGCTCCCCGAATGGTCGGCATTACTTTGGATACGATCTGACGACGAACTTCTGCCTCAAGCGCGGGATGTTTTTCTCCGCCAAACAGGCTTTCTTCGTCAACACGTGCTTCAATAAAGGCTTCCGCTTCATTAATTATTTTGATCGTCTGCGCGTAACATTCCTCGGAGGTTTCTCCCCAAGTCACGAGTCCGTGCTTCTCCATCAGAACCAGTTCGGCATTTGGATTCGAGAATACGCTTTCAGCAATCATCTTGGACAGTGTAAACCCGGGACGCACATAAGGAACCCATACAAATCGGTCTCCGTAAATCTCTTTCGCCAATTCTTTTCCGTTATCTGCACAACACAGACTAATAATTGCATCCGGATGGGTATGGTCCACATGTTTATATGGAAGGAACGCATGCAGTAGGGTCTCAATGGATGCACGTGGATGTTTGGAATCGATCATGCAATGTCCCAGATATTCGACCATCTCTTCATCCGACATGGATTCACGTTCGATTAATGGACGAATGTCTTCAAGTCCAAGGCCTGTAAAATGATTCGCCTGCATAGAAGCCAGGTCAGATCCGCTGCCTTTAACATACATCACTTCTATATCACGGCCGCGAAAATCTTTCACCGTCGTTTTGGTAGACGTGTTACCTCCGAAAATGTTACAAACACGACGATCTGCACCAATCAGATTGGATCGATAGACCAATTGCTCCAGTCCCGTTGTTTTCTCCGAAGCCTGTGATGAATTCCATAAACTCTGTACCATTTGTTCCCCTCCGATAATGTTTGTTTTATTCCTAATCAGAGTTTATCATCTTTGTTTTGTTTTGAAAACAAAAGATTTTAAATATAAACGGAAAAATTCAAAAGGAGGTTGTTCTAATGATTCACTATTAAAGAAACACCCTGACGTATTGGTCAGAGTGTTTGGGTGAGATTTTATCCTCAAAAGAAGCTTGAATGCTTCTCGGTAATTGTTGGAACCTTGTATGGAAAGATAGATCCTAGTAGATCCCTGCTTTTTGGGATGTATTTTTAATTCCATAGGTGTCGTTAACGACCGTGTTGCCAAAGCTTGTCAAACTTCCGTTAGGGCCCGTAGCCAAATCCAAATAGCTCAAATCAGAGTTGTTGCCATACCATGACCAAGCGAGCCAGCCTACGCCTTTTTCCTGACCATATTTCATGATCGCATATTCATCGACATCCCCGTTCGTGTGATATCCACCAAACTCACCGATGATCAGGGCCAATCCTTTGTTCAGCACGCTTTCCATGTTGGCTTTGACGGTTGCCGCATCTTTGCCGGCATATTCATACATGTGAATGGAGAATACCGTGTTTTTCTGTGAATCTGCTGCAAATACACTTTGTCCATAATCCACGATGGATTGTGGGTACTGCCCCCAGCCGGCTGCATCCACAATCAATGTATTGTTAATACCGGCATTTCTTAACTTCGGAATCGCCTTTTTGTATCCGTCAGCCCAGGCACTGCCGTTCCATGTTCCATACCATTCATTCGCAATATTAACGATAACCCTATCTTCTTTGCCAATGAGTGCTTCCTTGATGCTAATCCAGTAGTTCACCGCTGCATCCAACGAATTATAGTCATCCTTACCTGTTGCATCATGTACTTCAAGCACCGCAATCATTTTGTTTGCGCTTACAACATTAATGATGTTTTTAACGGAGTTCAGATCGTCTTTCGTGTACTGTACACCATTGGACAGCACAACTCGTACGGTGTTGGCACCTGTTTTGGCAATCGCAGGGATAGCCGTGTTCAGATCATTTTTAAACCAGGAATGTCCATGATTGACACCTCTCATAACAAATGCCTTGCCAGTGGAATCGTACAATTTGCCCCCACTTACATAAAATCCTGTAGCAGCAGACGCTTTGGGCGCAGCACTTCCCAGAATCACTAACATAAGTGCAGCAATTACGGTGAAGACTGTACACTTTTGCAACTTGACCATTCGTTAGAACCTCCCACATTTTTTTGTTTATTTCAATTAACCCTGCTCAAGGCAATAAGTTAACTAAAATCAAAAGTAACTCATAATCACAGAAGGTTATTAAGATAAGTATAAAATAACTTTGTATAAGATAAATAATTTAATATTATTTACCTTATCGTTAAGGTTATGGACATATAATAAAATGAAAACGCTTACCGGTCAAGTTATTCTTACCATGATAAGGAATTAATTTTAGCTCCACAGCAAAGAGAGTACCTCATTCACCGATAAAAGAAGTGAAAGGTACTCTCTTTGTTCTATGGAAGGTCAATGAACCTTATCTGCGCCGGGCAAAATCTACAAATCTGAACTTGTCCGGGCGATGCCTCGCCTCTGTGAATTGAAACTGACTGGCATCCTCTAGGTAAACCTGGCTTCTAACTACAACTACATTATGGAACCCTTCGAGATCAAGCAATTCCCTATCCTCAGCAGTTGGCTCCTCCACCAATATTTCCTTTTTCGCAAAAGAGATGGTCAACCCCAGCTCTTCTTCAATGTACTCAAAGATGGAGTCATTACATATTTCCTTGGTCAAACCGGGAATAAGCCGCTGGCTTATATGGTCCTTGTCCAGAATGACATGTTCGCCATCGACTTGGCGCACACGTCTGATCTCCCAGACCTTTTCATTCAGACCAAAATTGATTTTTTTGAACAAGGCCTGATCAACCTTTTTTTCTTCAAAAACCTTAACGTACGTTTTGGCCCGATGTCCCATTTTTTTAGCCAGTTCCTTGAAGCTGACAAGTCCTGAAATAGGAAAATCGATTTTACGTATATCCAGTACAATGGAGCCCTTGCCTTGAATTTTCTGAATATACCCTTCTTCAGACAGCATTTTCAGCGCCTTGCGAATTGTTTCTCTGGACGTTTGATAGCTTTCCGATAGATCAAGTTCCGATGGAAGCAATGTACCTGCTTCAATTTCTCCAGTCCGAATACGAGCTGCAATATCTTCATAGATTCGGATAAATTTATTATTCATCATTCATCACCACTGTCCATTACCCTTTTTTGTCATATTAGCTACCTATTATAACATTAAAAGTCGAACAACCGATAATGTGGCTGCTGAAGATGATGAAAGGATGAAGTTACATGTTAATCTATCTACGTCATTCACTCCGTTTTTGACGTGTTAGTATCGGCGTCTATACTCGTTCCATTGTTGTCCATAGTTTGGTTCTCTTCAATAATACGAATCAGTTTGTTCAGTCGAAAGATCAGAGCTGCCGCCTCTGATCTGCTCAGATGCTGCAAGGGACGGAAACTGCCGTCTTCATATCCGGTAAGCATATACATCCCTGCAAGCTCTTCGACCTCTTCTTTGGCCCAATCGGACACATCCATCTGATCCGTAAACGCACGACGTGAAGTTGCAGGTTCCGGCTTGATTTTGCGAATAACATTCGCAATAATCTTCGATGCCTGTTCCCGGGTTACGAGCGCATGTGGAGCAAATTTACCATTTCCCATGCCATGAACCATATCACGCCTTACGGCGGCTTCTATCTCTGGAGCAAACCAATCCTGATCGTTTACATCCCGAAAAGCATGCTGATAATTGGCAGATGTGTCTACACCCATTAATCGCACAATAAGTGCTGTGAACTCCGCTCTTGTAATGGGACGACGCGGTTCAAAGCGGGTATCACTTACACCTTGAATGATGTTTTGCTCGGCCAGCCATATAATCTGATCTTTATTGAATGTTTGGCCAATATCAATGAATTTGACCTCTTTTTTGACTGTTGTTTCCGATTTCTCATTTAGCTCTGGTTGAGACACTCCAGATTGAGCATCCTCCGGTTTGGAGGAAGGTGATGGTGAAGCAGCTCCACTTCCGCTTGGAGGTGGATAGGGCAGAGTCACAGCCGTGGCCTGCTGGCTTTCGCTTTTTTCCCCGGCTGAATTTTCAGTCCACAATAGTACATCATAACGCTGCCCACCCGATAATCCTGTCCAGATGTAGCTTCGATCTTTTCCACGATAAATCTCCCGTCCACTACTAGAAAGCACGATCGTTTCATTCGAAGATTCCAGCTTCCAGTTCAATACAATGCTGCTTGTACTCTGTGCGATCGCTGAAACGGTGAATTCATCGGAGGGCAAAGTCTCGAATTCCGGTACACTGACCGTCTCTCCGTCTCCTGCCTCATTGAAAGGTACAATAGACAAGTTAGGATAGCGCTGGGCACTTTTCAATTCAGTTACATGTATCGACGTTTCCGTTGTTGTCGCTATCAGCTCGTCTCCTTGATAGATACGGTAGCCTGCTGCTCCAGGAATCACATCCCATACAATATCTGCACCATGCTGAGTGCGTTCTTTCGCTTGAGGTGGAGAAGGGATTTTGCCAGGCAGCGTAATTGCTTTTAGATTGAACCCGGCTTCACTAATACCAGACGCATTTACGGTCTTGATGGTATACACATAATTCACTCCAGGCTCAAGCCCCTTGTCCTCGTAAAAAGGCTCGTCAACAGACACTCGGCTAATCTCTGCACCGTCACGTTCAATGATGAATTGTTCAGCCCCTTTGACATGGCTCTTTTCGAACTGAAGTTGAATACTCTCCTGTGTCGAACGATATTCCAATTCCTTGGGAGCTTCCGGTTTGGTTAACACCGTATATTCAAGCTTATGAGATGTATCTCCCTGCTCGTTCTCGGTATACAGTTCAATGGAGTAGTTGGTTCCGCCCTGAAGCTGATTCACGATATACTCTTTTTGTTTGCCTCTATACAGCTCCTTACCATCCATTAAGACCACAAATGTTTCGTTGAAGTAAGGGAAAGCCCACTCCAATCTGGCATGATCGGTCTCTGGATATAGCTTCATCTCAACAGAATCAACATGAGGCAGCGTGAAAAATGGAGCAACTACCATGGGACTTCCGTTACCCGCCGTATTGTATGGAACGATCTGTACTTGTTCATATTGGGCTGCGCTGGTAAGTCCATTAAGGGTAACCTCAGTAACTTCACTCTCTGTAATAGTAGTAACTTCGTCATCCGCTATCATTACAATATACCCATCTGCTCCCTGGACCCGTTTCCACTTCATCACTGCCTTCGTCTCTTCAATCACATCTGGATGCAGCGTTTCTGTAATTGTTGCAGGCAGCGTACGCACTTGAACATCAAATCCCGTATCACTATCTCCTGAAGCATTCGAAGTCTTAACCGTATAGGTGTATCTCTCTCCCGGCTTCAAATCCTTGTCTTCATAAGAATTACTTGCCGCCGGAATACGGTCAATTTCAATACCATTCCGCAAAATAATGAATTGATCTGCGCCTCGGGTGGCGCTGCCACTCAGATCCAGCGTTGCCGATTGATCGGTTACGGCGGCGATACTTGCCGTTTGTGGGGATATGGGCCTGGTCAACAAAAGAACCTGAACAGGAGAAGAACGGTGTCCATCTTCATTCATAACAGTAAGTTCAAACTCATACGTGGTGCCTTCCAATAAACTGGCGAGATGGACCGATGATTCGGACACAGTCTGTACTTCCCCCGTTGTCTGATTGCGAATTTCATATGCGGCGGCTCCCTTTACTGCTTCCCACGTCACATCAAACGCGTACGTTCCCTTGATTACAGTAATCCCATCTGCAGACAGAGGCAGGGTCTGAGTCGTTATACCATAAGTTAGAGACGCCCCTGTACCACTTGCATTAACTGCACGGATCTTATACGTATATTTCGTGCCCGGCGACAAATTCTCATCTACAAATCGAGTTTCAGTCGCATCCATGCGAGCAATTTCTCGCCCATTGCGTTCAATGATGTATTCATCTGCACCTTTTACCCCTGTTTTGGTGAAATCCAGACTAAGGCTGTTTTCCGAAACTTCCAATGCCTGAATTTCAGCTGGTTTCTCAGGTAATGTCAGTACAGATACAATCGACGCTCCGGATGCTGTCCCTTGTCGGTTAACTGCAACTAGTGTGTAGTGATGCTTCGTTCCATCCTGAAGTCCTGAAATAAAGGCCGTCAGCTCTGTTCCACGGTAAATTTCCTTGTTCCCCTGTTGAATTATATACTCCGAAGCACCTGCTACCGAGGCCCATGACAAGGTGGCTTTATGTACCCCCGGTTCAACAACGATTCCTGAAGGCGGCGCTGGTTTGGATAATCGAATCAAGCTGGCGGACTGACCGGTTCCGGACGCATTCACGGCCTGTACTTCCACGAGATACTCCATGCCTGGCACCAATTCTCCAGCCGTATAGGCAAGTCCCGAAGTTCGACCTGCTTCCGTCCCATTAATTTTTACGATATAGGACTCGGCTGTATTTACAGGTTCCCATTCCACCCCAATGCTTGTTTCATCCGTACGCGTGACCGCGAGTCCTTCAGGTCTGGTTGGCAAAGTAAGCAGTTCACCGCTTGTGGCTGCACCATAACCGGCAGCATTTCCAGCCTCCACCTGATACGTATAACGGCGGCTGCCTGATAACTGATGCACTTCAAGCCGTGTATCTGATATTTCATAACTCTGTCCATCAAGAACAACCCGGTAGTTCGTGGCTCCAGGTACTGCATCCCATCGGAGTGTTGCTCCTGTTTCAGTCGGTTGTACAAAGTGAAGACCCGAAGGACTCTCGGGAAGTGTCGTTCCATATGTTCGACTCGCTTGACCTTGCCCACTTCCATTACCTGCCTGAACCTCCAACTGATACATCACTCCCGCAGTCAATCCCGTGATTGCCCATTCATGCGTTCCGGCAGGCAATGTCTCCCTTTTCTCTCCATTCACAAAGACTTCGTATTGCTCTGCACCTCTTACCGGATTCCAACTTAGACGCAGGCTCGTAGTAGTAGCATTATCTATACTCAAGCTTTCAACGGACCCGGGCAATGTCACCAGCTTCTGCAAACTAGCTACTGGACCTTCTCCTGTCTCATTTGCAGCCAGCAATTCATAGCTATACTCTGTACCACTATCCAGACCTGTGTCCACAAACTCCGTTTCCAATCCTTCGTACAATTCTGATCCACTGCGCGAAAAGCTGTAATACGTGGCTGAAGTTACCGTCTCCCATGCCAGAGAGATCTCATGCTCACGAATCTGTACGGCCGCAAATTCACCGGGGGCCGCAGGCAATGTCAGGAATCCGGCCCTGCTGCTTTCTCCCGCACCACTCTCATTCAGCGCGGTGACCGAAATCATATGAATGCTTCCCGGGATTAGATTGGTAATGTACGGAATGCTGGAAGAATCGGAGAATGTCTGGTCATAAACGATCCTCCCATCCGAAGTCGCAGCCATGATGCGGTATGCAGTAGCCCCTTGAACCGAATCGAAATGCACTTCTGCCAGCTCAGGCTGGGAATCCACTTTTCGAATTTGTAAAGATCCCGGTGCGGCTGGAATCGTTAGTGCACGGACAATTACTGCATCACTTAAGCCAGCATGATTTCGAGCCCTTACTTCATACTCATAGACTTGACCACCACTTAGGGAATGATCATTGAGCGTATGTTTGGGATAGTCTACTGTCCACGACTGGCCTGTCGTATGGTTAATAATTTCGTACTGATACCCGTCGGTATACCATTCTCCTGTCGGCAAATCCCACGTAAGTTCTGCTGAGGTCTCATTAATCTGTATAATGCTCACATTTCCAGGTTGCTGTGGTTTGCGCTGGATCTGATAAGGCGCTGATACCGTCTCGTATGTATTTCCTGCCATGTCCATTGTTTTGGCATGGATGTACCAAATGCCTTCCGATTCGATTGAAACAATATGCTCATTGCTATGAGCTTCATTCCAGTTGTCAGGTGATGTGGTACTGTTGGTCACTCTATACCATCGCGAATTCTCATTGATACCCGAATCAGAATCTGCATATTGCACTGTAGCCGTAATATCCGTGTCGCTCCAACCCTGTCCATTCGGTGTAAACGTAATCGTTGGAGCAACCTGATCGACATGAGCCGTACGACTCACCTCCTGGCTAACGTTTCCGACAGCATCTCGCGCTCTGGCTCGAATTACCGTGGGTCCGTTTGAACTCACTGTACCTGAGTTTCCTACAATATACGGGGCGCCATTCAAACTATATTCATACGATATGGCATGCTCATCTACGCTGCCAGCAATCGTAAATTGTACAGCTTCCTTGCTCCAGCCGGACTGACTCAATGTAATAACCGGCTCTGTTGGAGCGGTCTTATCCAATCGAATGAATGCTTTCGCTACAATACTTACATTTCCTACCCGATCAAGCGAGCGTGCATATAGTGTGGTTTGTCCTTCCTTGGTAACCTTCACTTCACCGGTGTAATCGATCCAGGGGCCTTGTTCGTTTAGACGATATTGGCTTTTGGCAAGCCCGCTGCCTGTATCTTCACCGCTGGTTATTTCAAAAGACACATCCTTATTCGTCCATTCATCGTCACTGAGCGTAATTTTAGGCTCCTCAGGACCTGTCTTGTCGATCCGGGCAGTGGCTGAAGTTGACGCACTAACGTTTGAGGCCCGATCTACACTTCGAGCCTGGATTTCGGTTACTCCTTCCGTATGGATGGGAAAAGGCTCTCGATAATCGGTCCAAGTCCCTTCACCTCCTAACCTATATTGTGTAAGCCCCACTCCACTTGCTTCATCCGTACCTGCCGTTAACGTTACCGTTACTGACGAATTGGTCCATTCCGGAGGATTCAAAGAAATGGCGGGAGGTGTTGGAGCTGTACGGTCCACCCGTGCTATGACAGACGCTTCCTGTCCTGTATTGCCAAATGTATCTATACTACGTGTAATAATGAGAGTGTTTCCTTCAGAAGCAACCTTAAAAGGAACTGTGTACTCCTGCCATTCTCCTCCGATTCCCAGCTTGTACTGTGTCTTCTGCACACCGCTTAAGGCGTCCGAGCCTGTTGTAATCGTAACCAGGACATCTTCCTTGGTCCAAGAGGAAGGATTAACCACTATAGAGGGTGCTGTGGGACCAGTCGTATCTTTCGTGATCTGACCCGCTGAGGTAAAAGGAGTCTGTATGCCTTCTCCATTCAGTGCTGCTACATATACGTCATACAATCCGTCTGCAAGTCCAGTTAAAGCGAGTTCAGTACGAGTTGATGAGGTGGTACCCGATTGAAGTACTTGTCCGACCGAGTTACGTATTTCCGTTTTGTAGTTCGTTCCCGCAGGATTGCCATTGTTATTCCAACTCGCCGTAACGGAGTTACCCGACTGGCTCACAGCTGCCTCATTAGGTGTATTTGCCAGTGTAAATTTGCTAGCTGGGCTTGAATACCCCGTATAAGAACCAACCGCATTTTTGGCGCGTACGGCAAAGGAATATGGGGTATTCGGTGTAAGTCCGGTCACTTGCCGACTATTTGATGTACCTGTATCAAAGATCTGATTTGTCGTTACATTTTTCAGTTCATACGTCACGGAAGCATCATTCGCCTTTTTGTCCCAGTTCACTGTCAGATTATTAGGATTAACCGATGTAAATGTCGGCGTTCCCGGAACAACGAAGCTTTTCACCGTAAAGTTCACGGTGCCCGCTGAAGATACCCCACCCTTGTCATCCATAACCCACACCTGCAGCGTATGTGCTCCATCTGCGAGCGTATCTGGCAATGTGTAATTCGTATTAAACGACTGATTTGAACCTGTAGCTGTCATCTGTGTCAAAATGTTCTCAGACCCACCGTCGATTGACCATTTGACGGTCAGAAGATCACCTACATCCGTATCCCGGGTTGTACCTGAAATTTGAAGCTGTTCCCCTTTATAATAGGTCTGACCCGAGGAGGGGGCTGATAGTGCAAACGAGGGCGGTGCATTTTTGGGACCAATTCCTACAATCGTCGAAAATTTGCGTGACGCCTCGTTGGCGGTTGCTTTGCCGTCCCACCAGAATTGCGCAGCGGTATCCGTCGCCGTCACCGTCTGTCCTGGCGTAAAGGAAGATGGGGAAGAACCACCTGTTAGCTGCGCACTGTCCGGGCTACTATACTGCCCCATGAAAATACGATCCGCGTCCACAACATTATACGTATTGGCATAAAAAGCCGTCACCTGAACGCCACCGCTGTAATTGCGCCAGCCGTTCTCAATCACTTCAAACGGAGAAGCATCGTTACCATTCACCATCGTATCCCAGTAGAATGTGCCTCCCAGATTTAGTGCAGAGCCGCTGCGGTTAACAGCCTCCAGCTCCACCTTCATATACCCTCCCTGAGATGTGGCATTAACGATGGACACTCGCAAAATATACTCTACATTGTCTTTTTGCCTGGACATTTCGATTACGTTGTTATTGATTCGATAATAATTAAGGGGCAATGACTTAAAATTAACAGGCGTTCCATTATGATCAATAATGGTGGATACATTCCCGGTATCGCCACCGTAGAATACGTTGGTATTTGGAAGCAACACAATTCTATATTTGCCATCACTATTCATCTCCACCTTCACCTTGGAGGATTGAACAGCCTTCATGCTGGCTGTATCGGATACAATACTGATGCTCTCCACAGCTTCAGCCATAACGGTCGTTGAACTCCATTCGACCAACAAGGCTTGGGGAGACAGCAAGGCAAATGCCAGTACCACTTTGGTAAGCTGCTCGGCTTGTTTTTTAATAGATTTTCGCGATTTCATCAACGTCTGCTCTCCTTTTCTGCACACCAAAAAAGGAGGCACCCCAACAAAGGAACAAAGTCCTCTGTTGGGGTGCCTCCCCTAACAAGTGTCATTTTTTCTTGATTATAACGATTCCAATAACGAAAGTAAATACTTAGGAATGCTGAAAATATTTTCATTCACGAATGATTGATTATAACGTATGGCTCAGAAACCACTTGTACAACTCTGGGTTATCATACGTTTCTGTCCAGGCATCATGGTCACCTTCAGGGTATATCGTGAGCTTCACATCCGCGTTCAGTGCTTCGAGTGCATGAACAATCTTCTCAGATTCAGAGACATAAACGATGTCATCCTTGGCGCCATGAAATGCCCAGACGGGTATATTACGCAATTCTTCCGCTTTGGATGGATCGGCTCCTCCACATACAGGAACTAATGCTGCAAATGTATTCGGGTAAAACAGCGGAAGATCCCATGTACCATATCCGCCCATACTCATACCAGTAAGATACACCCGCTGCGGGTCAGCTGCTTCGGTTTCCAACACATGTTCCAGAAGAGCCATAACAGCTTCGCGATGCATACCCCAGAATTCATCTACCGGGCACTGCGGTGAAATTACGATAAAAGGGAAACTTTTGTCCTGCTCAGCAATAAGGGGAACCCCGTGTGCTTTAATCTTTTCCAAATCATTCCCTCGTTCCCCAGCACCATGAAGAAACATAATGACAGGCCACTTCTCATTATTGGAAAGCGGCTCCTCCCTCTCAGGAATGTGCAGCAGATAGTCCAATGTAACGGTTTTGGTGATTTCTTTTACCAGCCGATGGCCGCTCTGGGACATATGCTCGCCTCATTTCTAATCTCTAATTTTCAGCAATGCTTCGTCCAGCACTCCGACCACTTTATCACACCAAGCATCAAACTCGGGATCTTCGGTCTGCAATTCAGGATGTGCAAGAATGTATTCTATGGTGCTCCGGATTCCTTGATCAGCCCTGATCGTTGCCACAAATTCCGGAACCAGTCTCTTTAATTTACTGTTATCAAATACCACCGTGTTCGCCTTATCCCCCAGCAAACCGCCTCGAAGATCCTGATCACTGCACGCCGCCAAAAACTCGGAAGATACATGAACCGCATGAAGCTTGACGCCAAGCACTCCTGCAATAATCTCATAGATCTGATTCCAGGTTACCGACTCGTCCGAGGTAATATGTACCGATTCACCAATGGCGTGGATATTGCCCATAAGGCCAATGAATCCTTTGGCAAAATCACGGTTATGCGTTATGGTCCAGAGTGATGTGCCGTCTCCATGAATGAGTACCGGTTTATTTTCACGCATGCGCTTAAGGACCTGCCAGCTGCCTTGGGCTCCGTGCACACCCAGGGGAACAGAACGTTCACTATACGTATGGCTTGGACGTACAATAGTCACCGGAAAGCCTTCTTCACGATACTGTTTCATCAGATAGTCTTCACAAGCTATCTTGTTACGTGAATATTCCCAATACGGATTCGATAATGGCGTACCCTCAGTGATTCGATAATCAGCAAGTGGTGTCTGATAAGCAGATGCCGAACTGATAAATATAAACTGCTTCGTTTTGTCCTTGAACAAACGGTAATCTCTCTCCAGCTGTGAAGGTACAAATGCAATAAAGTCTGCGACAACATCGAACTCCAGGTCCGCAATCAGCTCTGCAACCCGTGCTTCATCGTTAATATCAGCTTGCAGCACTTTGATTTGCGCAGGCAAATTATCGTTTTGATTTCCCCGGTTGATCAAATAAAGTTCACAGCCTTGCTTGGCAAGCTGATCGGTAATTGCTGTACTGATGGTACCTGTTCCTCCAATAAAAAGCGCTTTCATATTTGCCCACCTCCAGATGAATTTGATCACTAGTCCATGATATCACGCACATCAAAGAGGAGCAAAGATTCAATTAACGAATCTTTGCTCCTCACCATTATATGACCTTGATCGTTCCATAGATCATGTACATACCACAGTGAATTTCATATTCACCAGGTTGGACATCCTTGTCTACAGTATAGTAGTTGTTTCCTTTTTGCATGTAAAGATCCATGCCGAGCTTGTCAGCCGCTACTGATTTGACGTGTGTTACTTGCCGGGTAAGAATAAAATTGATTTTGGTGGGGACCCCGGATTTAACTTCAATAACATCTGGTTCAAAACCGTCATTACTTACGTTAACATCAATAACTTCATATCCCTTCAAATCCTCCGGCGTCTCGGCTTTGGCCGTTACGGCACTTCCTGAACCAGGTGACATGTCCTTGCCCATAAAATACACCATAAAAGATCCCAGCAGTACAACTACCGTAATTCCCAGCGTAAGCCAAGGCCAGGTTTTGCTAATCCAGCTTTTCATCTCAACGCTCCTCTTTCTATGTTCCCATTCTATTGCAACTCTTCTTCAGCATACCCCATCCGGTTAAAAATGAAAATGACTCATATGGGCCATATTGACTGGCGTCACTGAGTTAAATGTAATTATAAAAAAGAGCCTGCGTTATTCAGGCTCTTACTCTTTCAGCTATAGCTATGATCCTTATAACTCTATCTTATTCCCCACTCAGGAATATAGAGGTGTATTTCGACTTCGTTTCATCCGTAACTTATAGATCTCTGGCAGCGCTACACCAATCAGCACTACGATAACGCCAATCCATTGCAATGCGCTCACATGCTCGTGAAGCACGATGGATGAGAGCAGCACCGCGATCGGGAGTTCAACCGCACCAAGAATTCCGGCCATGTCACCACCAATATGAGGGACACCTACTGCGAACAATACTGGCGGGATAAAAGCTCCGAAGAATCCAAGCAACAATCCAAAAACAAGCAGCTGACTCCAAATCAATCCGTTAAACAGGAACGTCGGAGGGAACAGGATACACAGCAAGACCAGACCCCCTGTGACCATCCAGGCACTGCGAAAAGCCGGATGCGCCGATGGAACCGCTTTACCACTAAATAGTACAAACAGCGAGTAACTTACAGCCGCCATCAACCCAAGCGCTATGCCCAAGCCGTTAAACTCCCCGAGTCCCTGTTCCAGGAAACCTGCTGCCAGCAATGTTCCGCCAAACAGGATAATCAACGTCAAGAAGGTTACTTTGTCAGGGCGCTGACGTTTGCTAATGGCCTGAATTAATACGCTAATCCACGTAAATTGGAACAAAAGAATAATGGCCAGAGATGCGGGAATGTACCGCAAAGACTGATAGTAGACAAGACCGGTAATGACCGTTGGTGTCCCTGCAGCCATTAATAGCAAGCGCTGCTTCCACGTTAATTTCTGGAAAGCTTTTGCCATAGCTGCTGATGGTTTCCCATCTGCCTGTGATTTCCGTTTCATTCTAAACTTTGAGTATAATGCCAGCATCCAGGACAGGATAAAACCCGTGATCAGCTGTGTACCCACAACCTCTCCAAGTTTGTACCCTTCGCCGTAAGCCAGAACCACAATTGTGGATAATATGCCATAGCTCATCGCTCCTGCGAGAACGGACAGATAATATTTCATGATAGATAAACCTCCTGATGATCGAAAAATGCGTCCGCATGTTTGATCCATGCCAAGGTCACAGACACCATCCAAATGCAAAAAATCCTAACTACGAGCAAGGGATACAATGATTCCCTGGCATCGTAGTTAGGAAGTATAGGCTTCCCGTAGAGACCCTCGCCCTGTGTACACTTTCGGCCTGCGAGGTTATACGAAATAAAATATGCATTTGTTGTTTGCGATTCGTGTGTGACGACTTTTCATATATTACATGGCAGGTGAGGTGGTGTCAACCCTGATTCACAATTTAAATTTTTCTAATTCAAATTCAAAGTAAGTGAATTGCGCAATTACGTCATTTCATAGATGAAGAATCCCATGTTAACGTTTGCTGTAATCCTTCTTTCAAACCATTTAAATCCAATCCATCCACTGAAAAAGCCTCTCGGATCAATGGAGGAGCCACGAATTCATCATATTTCCCAAGATACGGTGCCTCATTTTCTGAAAGTAACGCAGATGCGTCTTCCGCTGTTCGACATTCGCTCATGATCTCGGCCAAAAGTGTCCGACCATCCACCTTGCCTGATACGACAAAATAATAAGGCTCCATCGGTACAACAGAACGCAAGGCAAGCTTGTCAGACAAGTTGTGCTTCATTAAACGCTCCAATGTGCGGAAAGACTTACTTCCCACCCAGGGCAATACATACAGGGAATCTCCACCGGCTGGGATGACCACCTGTTTCAGTAATCCACTTTCACGTGCAAGTCGACGAGCACGTTCCAAGCGATTTACCGCTTGAGGGGAAAGATAGGGATAGATCACCGTGTCTGACAGTACTTCACGCATTTTCTGGACGACTGTCGTATGAATGTCCCCACCTGCACCAAGCCATAACGTATCCACCTTGCCTTTGGCCGCCTTCACATACACGGATTTATGCTTGTGGTCCACCTCTTCCACTTTCCAGAGTTTGCCTGCAAGCGAGAAGCAATAACCTGGTGGTGGCACCGTTGTAATAGAGCCAATCTCTTCGGAGCCATTCAGTACTTTGTGCTCTTCATCATCTTTGAACACTGCGTAGAAGCGATAGTTATTCACTGTTTTTTCACCCGTAAGCCCGATGATTAATGTCCGATCTTCCGTCCACTGCAGATGATCGGTCTCAATCAGATAATTCAGAAATAGCTGATATTGATCTGCACGAATGTGCGTAAATGGTGCCAGCGAAAGCATAGCCTCAGCCAGTTCTTTGGGTTCCGCCTCCCCCATGCTTTTCAGCATGCTCATCGTCTGATGGTAGAGCACACCCATCGGCATTTTACGAGCTTCAAGCGGTTCAACCCATTTGGTTTTTACATACAATTCAATTACAGCAATGGCCCGCATGAGTGTCCATGGCATACGAGCAGGCAATTGAGCTTCCTCATCCTCTTCTTCCGGACATACAAAAAGCATCTCGGAAGCCATATCCTCGCGCCTGCCTGATCGTCCAAGACGCTGAACAAAACTCGATGCACTATAAGGCGCGCCAAGCTGCACAACCCGTTCCAGTTCACCAAGATCAATACCCAGTTCCAGTGTTACGGTAGCCGCCGCTACTGCTGGCCCTGATCCGGTTCGCAGGGCAGCTTCTGTTTCTTCTCGCAACATGGCGGAAATGCTCCCGTGATGAACATGGAAAACATCCCGCTCCTGTCTCCGTGCGGCGACACGCCGCATCTCAAGTATGGTAACTTCGGCGTCCGTCCGACTGTTGGTGAAGATCAACGCTTTTTTACGATGTGTACTTTCATAGATAAAGTCGTAATAGACTTTACGTGCATTATGCAGATGCTCCGCCTGTTCTTCATCCCGCGCATCAGGAAATGAAAAATGCTCCACCCGCAGACGCAGCTTGCGACCACCGGGAGAAGCGACCACATCGACACCCTGCCCTGTTCCGGCAGCTAGCCAGGCTGTTGCTGCATCATAATCACTCAGTGTCGCAGACAGTCCCACTCTTCGCGGTTTACATCCAGCCATGCGCTCCATTCGAGCCAACTCACTCAATACCTGAATGCCTCGATCTGCTCCCATGAAAGCATGAACCTCGTCAATAATGACATACCGCAGATCATGAAACAGAGCTGGAATGGCATTGGGACGATTCATCAACAGACCTTCCAGCGATTCAGGCGTAATCTGAAGCACACCGGATGGATGTCGCATAAGACGGGTTTTCTCTGCCTGAGGCACATCCCCGTGCCAATGCCATACCGGAATATTGCCCTCTGCCAATAAGTCCTTTAGCCGCTCGAATTGGTCATTAATCAGTGCCTTAAGCGGCCCGATGTACAAAATGCCCACGGATTTGGAGGGCCGTTCATGCAGCTCGGTCAGCGCTGGAAAAAAAGCCGCCTCCGTCTTGCCGGAGGCTGTGCCTGCCGCAATCAGCATATGATGCGGAGTATGAAAGCAAATATTGCAGGCTTCAATCTGAGCAGGCCGGAGCGATTCCCATCTTTTCTTATAAATAAATTCCTGTACAAAAGGAGCCAGTCGATAGAAGGGATTCTCACTCATAATTCAAACTCCGCCAGAAAATCATCCAGATCATCGGCAGATGATGAAGAATCCGTTCCTTTTCCAGCTTCAGGCGGTTGGACTGCTCGCTCACCAAGCAATTGAGCATAGGTCACTTCGGGATTCTGATGGAGCGTATGCAGCACATCCATGAAGTCCCGCACCACTTCACGTGTGGTCAGTAACTCATCTGCACCGAGTCGGTTCACCGCTGTTTGCATAAAACCAACTAAATCCTCATCCGTCAGACTTGCACTGTATCCAAAGTGAAGGGCATGAATCTGACGCAGCTTCTGCAGCAGAATCAATATCTCTTCATGGGACAACATCGTAAGTTTCAGGATCGGTCCGGTATAATTCGCATATTCCCTTGCTGCATAGCGGCCATCAATGAGTCTGGACCGAAGTGCTTCGTAACTGAAAAGCCCCCGTCTTTCATCCTCCACAAATTGTGGTGTGCCGCCTACAAAAATGCCGAGGTATTCTGCTTTGCCCTGCATCGTATCATTAAACATGGTTAGCAGCTTCTCGTAGTTGCTTTGGCGGGAAATGCTGTTTGTAATTTTGTACAGATTTACCGCTTCATCTATGAACAACAGTAACCCTTTGTAACCGATCCGTGACGTGAATTCTGACCACAATTTGAAGTAGTCGTACCAGTTATCATCGTCAATGATGACGCCGACGGCCAACTCTTTTTTGGCTTCTGTCTTCGTCGAAAATTCCCCTCTTAACCAACGCAGCGCCGCCTGTTTATGGTCATCATCCGCCAATTTATACCCGTTCCAGTACGAAGCCAGCACCTTGGCAAAATCGAACCCATGCACCAGATTCTGCATTTCGTTCGTTACTGCATAGATCTGCTTCTCCACTTCACCGGGAAGTGCGGGATCATCCGGGCGCAAGCCCTGGCTCTGCATCGCTTGTTGCTGAAGACCGGCAATCCATTTCTGCAAAATCGATTCCAATGCCCCGCCATCCGGGCGTGTGCGAGTGGACAGACGAGTCATCAGCTCACGGTATGTTGCAAGCCCCTGACCTTTGGTTCCCACCAATCTGCGCTCCGGAGACAAATCGGCGTCCGCCACAACGAATTCCCGATCCATCGCATAGTTGCGAATCATTTGCAAAAGAAAGCTCTTTCCGCTGCCGTATCTTCCTGTAATCAGCTTAAAGGCTGCCCCGCCTTCAGCAATGTTGTCCATATCCCGCAAGATCGCATCCACTTCAGATTTTCGCCCAACAGCAATCTGCTCCAGTCCAATTCGCGGCACAACGCCCGCTGTCAACGAATTCACTAGTGCGGTAGTCAGCCGCTTGGGTATTTTAAGTTCTGCCACTGCCCAATCACCTCTTCACATGTTCAAACACATTCATATAATCCGATACCATGCGATCGCCTTCAATCAAAAGGTCACCAATCGTTTCCATGGCTATATCATTAATTTCATCCAACAGAAGTGCAGGCATCGTACCGTATTGCTCTGCCACTTGCATCAGCTCCGTATCCGGGTTGACACCGAGCAAGGCATGAA
The DNA here is from genome assembly GCF_030433635.1 of Paenibacillus vandeheii. Lineage (NCBI taxonomy): Bacteria > Bacillati > Bacillota > Bacilli > Caryophanales > Paenibacillaceae > Paenibacillus > Paenibacillus vandeheii. The sequence goes on along the minus strand of NZ_JAROCD010000009.1, from coordinate 256,602 downwards.
TTGTCCTTACATGACTTGGAGAAAGCTGCTCCGAGAATACTTTCCATTCTTCATCCAGATTAGCTGAAACGGTTTCTTCCCATTGAAGGGTTAATGACTCCGAATCTCCGCTTCCTTTTCTTCGGTCAGCATTAATTGTCTTCTCGATGTCAGCCCCCAGCTGGTTAGATCGCTTAGCATCTTCTCCTTCAGCTTTATCAACTGAGTTCTGAATGACCATAGGGCCTCGACTGCCCTTATTCTGTTCAATCTCTGCCAAGGTTCCCAATACATCAGATCTGTTACTCACATCGGTAGCATCGTTTGTATCCCTATCTTCATTCACATGCTCTTCCTCAATCATGAGTGCTCTCCGCACATATTCGCTTTCCTGCTGCAGCGAAGCAAGTTTCTCTGTATCAATTCGGACTATCGGTTGCTCTACTTCTGGCATTTGCTCGACTGCAAAGACCTTGTCCAGGTAACGTTCAATCACGTTTGCAAGCTCAGGTTCAAGGGTCTTTCCGCGGAGCCGCCCTCTGAAGCCGAGCAGTTCACGGCATTTATTTTCCGTGCATCGAAAAACCCGGGTTACAAACTGGATAAAATCTGCATGCTCTCCAATCGGAACATATGACATTCGAGCCGATTTTCCATAAATCGAGTCGTCATATACGGCTTTTCGAAACAACGTGCGTTCCATAGTCCTTTCATGATTCAGCTGAAATTGATCCAGTATGCCTGCCTTGCGTGTACGCAGCAGATAGGTATCCACCAAAGCCATAACACGAGGAATGTATTGTTCCAGAACTTGCTTGCCGCCATCCCTGTAAAATTTGCTGAGCGTAATGTCATAGTCATAGTATCTCTGTAAAAGCTTCAAGGAGAGATCCGATACATTGCCGTTTAACAGCTGCTTCAATTCCATATCCAGAATCTCTGGTGGCAGATACCCGCTCGAAAGCTCCACCATCTCGGATAACGACATGTTCAACTGGTGTACCAGGCCAAAATCAATGATCCACTCCTGCATATATACATTCAACTGCGGGAGCCGTTCACGATAGCTCATCCAAAGCTGTTTTAATTGGTCGTAACCTTCCTGGGGTTCCTGCCAACCAATTCCGTTAATCAGTTCATAAATATGAACAAACAGATAGGACAGATCCGTATCAGGGAAACGTCCTTGCCGGACTTCCGTCCTCCAATACATATACCACTTTCGCTGGGGTTCGTTCATTACACCATAGGTCGGCCAATAGCTCATGAAAGGAATCCAGGGAGCCTGCTCCCCTTTCACTTCCATGAGCTGCCTTGCTTCCTCGACAAACCTTTTTTCCGAAGACAATATGCCGCCAGGCAATCTTATATCAAAATCAGCACGGACAATCGTTGAACGATCAGGAACCGGGACTGCCGCTGTGATGGGCTCTTCACTCAGATCTATCTCCATAAATTCCAGTTGTCTTGAATCCTCTTTCATTGAATTCCGTTTCACCGTCCTCTACGTGTGAATGCGAACAAGTGTATCCATATTGAACATTATAACACTTGTCCTGTGCCTGCGGTGATGAAAATAATACTTTCCTTTTGAGCAGAAAAAAAGAAAGACATTCAAACTGATATCCAGTTTAAATCCCTTCCCTCTTTACCATTTACCTGTATTCTTTACAGCAAGACCTGGTACAACTTCGTGTCAAACCACGATAGCCCGATTTTTCCCGCCACTCTTGGCTTGAGCAAGGGCCTGACTGGCTTTTTCAATTAGATCCGACATCATTAGCGTCTCTTCGGGAACCATTACCGCACCGCCTACGCTAACAGTGACTACTTCACTTGGGCTGGACAGATCCCTCTGAATTTGAAGTGCAAGCACATGTTGTCTAATTTCTTCGGCAAGCTCCGCTGAACGTTCTGATGTCGCACTCTTCAGTTTCAACATGAAGGTTCCTCCCCCAAGACGTGAAATGACGGCATTATTTTGTTCACTAACAACCGTAAGTACATCTCCTATCCATTGCAGGCACAGATCGCCGCCTTGAAGTCCATAAGATGCATTATATGAACGGAAATCATCGATATCGATAATAAATAGACCCAAACTGCATTTCTCTTGCAAACATTCATCCCAATCATCCTGAAGCCGGGATTTGAATATCGTCTGAAGCGGCATGTCTGTTAACGAATCTGTGTTGAGATAGTTCTGGAGCTGACTGGTTGTCTCCGTATAATGATCCTGATCATGATGGGAGTTTCCACTGTTCAGAAGGACCATCACTGAAGGTTTGCCTGCATGCGTAACAGAAGCCAGCGTAATCTCAAGCAGCAAAGACGTGCCCGTTGCTGTGGTGAAGTACGCCTTGTTGGTAAACAAACGAGTATTATTGAGCTTCAGTTCCTCCAGATTTTGCTGCAAAATCGTTCTTGTCTTGTCAGGCACAAACCCTCTAAATTCCTTGCCGATGAGATTTTTGGAGTTTTCATAGCCAAGCAGTTCAGCTGCCCTGTTATTGCAATAAATAATGAATCCATCCGTCAACGTAAAAAAGGCCACCGGGGAAAACTCCATCAACTGCAAGTAGCGCTGCTCATTTTGCCGCAAAACACGTGCATTCTGTAAAGATTGCTCCTCCGCCTGAGCCAGCTGGTTCTCCGTTTGACGGCGCACAATGCTTTTGAGCAATGGCAGCACATTCAGTTCCTTCGTTGTCCATGGGTAAGAAGTAGACTGAACGACCTCTCTCCATTTTTCGAAGGATTTCCGCGGAGACAAGCGCATCCCATCATCGGTTTTGATCACTGCTTTGGCCGGATCCCCTGCCCAATCCACAAGCTGAACCACTTCAGGACGGAACCAGATGATATAGTGATGCTGCCCAGGGGATATGGCAACATACACAATACCTGATGCTTTTTCCTTGTAAGCTTTAGCAGGATCATACTCCAAACTCAGTTTGGAGGTGTGATAACTGTAATCTTCCGACTTGCCTGCCAACCATGCCGCCAGTTCCCGAACTTGCTCTCTTGCTGGCGTATCGCCATATAACAACAGCTTATCCTGATAGCAGATCGCAGCTCCCGAAGCATCCATCAGGCTCAGTAAGGTCTGCTCTTCACCCTGCAGCTCTTCAATAATTCTCGCTGGACTTGTATTGCCAATAAAGATATTTGCAAATTGGGTAGCTGCTTCACGTGACCTGATCTCAGCCTGATAGTCATCTAACTGTTGACGTTGGAACAGTTCACTTGAGAAGAAGGAGCCCAGGAAGTTACACAAGTTCCGAACACGATGAGGTATATATCTGGCTGAATTATGATGACATGTAATCAGGCCCCACAGTTGATTGTCATGAATCAGGGAAATGGTTACGGTTGCGCCTACCCCCATGTTTTGCAAATACTCAATATGTAACGGGGATACACTGCGCAGAACCGACAAGCTCAGATTAAGCGGTTTGCCCGTCAAAGGTTGCAGCAGGGGAACAATCTCCACAGGCTGATAATTTACGTTCACGATGGTGCGCAACCAATTGCGCAGGTACAGCTCGCGCGCCTGTTTGGGAATATCAGACGCGGGGTAATGGTGTCCGAGAAATGGTTCTAGTTCTTCCTCGCGTGCTTCTGCGATGACCTTCCCATTCCATTGTTCGTCAAATTCATAGATCATGACCCGGTCATAGCCGAGCATTTCTTTCACTTGTTCTGCTGCAATCTGACTCGCTTCCACCCGATTGTCCGTACTTTTGATGCGGCTGAAGAATCTGGAAATCCACTCAAAATCATTACCTTCCATGTTCCCTTTTTCATAAGAAGGTTCCAGCTCCAGAATCAACAAGCCTTCACTTTCATGAATGACAGAAGTGAAGACCTGAGCCTTTCCAGATACGTTTATCGTGAGATCCATATATTGCAGGTCTGATGTTACAGATGCACTGAAGTTGCATGCCAGCACCTGTCTGATATTATCCTTGCCAATCAGATGCTCAAGTGGCAGACCAATCACTTCCTGCACAGTAAGACCGAGATGTTCTTCTGTATTTTGGCTGCATTGTACAATCGTCGGGATATTGTTGGTGCTCACAGCCAAGAGCACACCATGAGGTTGAATGAAGCCGGGGATATGAATGGGTTCTTTGTCGCAATTGTTTAAATCAATTGGATCACTAGTGTACGTACCCTGATTGAGCAATGTACGGTTAAGCATATTATTTTCTTTCCTGGACTTCGATTCGGGCATAGCCTGAAAAATCCCCTCTCATGATGTGATAACACTTATTTCAACTTATAACTGATCTGTATTTGTATTTGTATTTGTATTTGTATTTGTATTTGTATTTGTATTAATCCATTGATCGAGTAATCGGAACGTTTCCGAAGCCGTGTGCACCATAATATCGTGATCTTCTTCCGCTGTGATGGATTGACGCAGCAGCTCCGTGAACTCTGCCCATCTTGTTCTGGTTTCCGTACCATAGGCATTAAAATATTCCAGCCCCCGATCTGCTTCAATCGGCAGGAACTGTGACAAGCGCTTCGTCATGATCTGACCTCCGTTCGTAGATCCTTCAATGACGTATAGATAGCCAAACAACCTTGCTGGTGTCGAGATATCCGGAAGATCCCTACATAAAGGAATCTGGCTGATTTCTTCTTCACTGGCGCCAAGATTCCGCAGGTCATTTTCAAGTAAGTTCGCTTTTCCTCTAATCTCGAAATCCAGTCCCGTACTTTCCCAGAAAGGCTGCTGTACAGCCTGATCTTCCAATGGTTTCAGGAACCCGTAGAATTTCTCCAGATATGTCTTGTAATCTTCCAAGCTAACGGTTTGATTCATAATAGCCTTGGCATAATCGTTCTGTTCCACTTGTCTGTGATAATGAGCTGTCTCACTCTTCAGACGTTCCATAATCGTACTGGCTGTCATGTAATCATCGCCCTTCTATGTCGGATCTCTTCATCAGAATTAAAACGTATACTTAACTAATGTTCAGTGCAGGTTTGAATGGATACTTCATTTAATCTAGATAAAGACTCTATGTAAGTATACTTTCTCTTGTAAGAGAAAACTATATGAATCAGGTAGATAATGCTCTTCATCCCTCAAAATGATACACTGTTTGCATACCTGTCATTGGAGGAATGATCCATATGAGTATAACCATTCAACATGTTATAAACCATCTCACTGCCAAAGTTAAACTACCGGAAAACACCGTGGATCAACTAATCACGGGCTCTCCCAACCAGACGGTCACAGGCATCTTTGTAACTTTTATGCCTACACAACATGTGATTGAGCAAGCTATACAACACGGTGCCAACCTCATCATCGCTCATGAGCCTCCCTTCTATAACCATCATAGTCATACCGATTGGCTGACTGATGATCCGGTCTATGAAACCAAGAGAAAACTAATCGAGAACGGCGGAATTTCTATCTATCGCTGCCATGATGCAATTCACCGTTTTCAACCGGATGGCATTACGGAAGGATTGGTTCATTCATTAGGATGGTCCTCTTATGTAGTACAGCGTAAACCGGAAGCCGATTTACTGTCCTTTCCGGAAGGTATGACACTTCAGCTTATTGCGGAACATATTAAACGTTCGCTTGGGATCGAATATGTACGCCTAGCTGGTGATCCAAAGATGGCATGCAGACGAGCAGCAGTTCTTGTTGGTTTTCGAGGCAACGGCAGTCTGACCATTCCTCTGCTTGAGCAGGAAGATCTTGATCTCATTATTGCAGGTGAAGGATTCGAATGGGAGACACCGGAGTACATACGTGATGCCGTGCAGCAAGGAATACAAAAGGCTCTTCTTATGATCGGCCATGCCGAGAGTGAGGCTTCGGGAATGAAGCTTCTGTCTGATAGATTGGCTGCGGCTTTCCCGGAATTGGCTGTTCATTTTATAGGTGAGCAACCGGTATATCAAGTAATTTGATTGTCATAATAATGTTCTAAACAGGGTTCTGTGTGGATTTTGCGGAGCCTTTGTTGTACTCTAAATGCTATAACTTCTGAGCTGAGGACATTTGTCCTTGGCTTTTTGAGTGAATATATCATTTAATAGAAAACGAAGAAGTAATGACGCGACAAGGAGAGTACAACCATGAGAGGAATTATTTTTGCACTATTAGGCGGTGCATGCATCACCCTGCAAGGGGTCGCGAATACCCGAATCAGTACGGACATAGGCACGTGGCAAGCCGCAACCATTACACAGCTCACCGGGTTCATACTGGCGGCTCTGATCCTGGTATTCGTACGTGACATCAACCTGCAAGGATTGAAGCAAGTGAAGCCCATGTACCTGGCGGGGGGCGCATTTGGGGCAGTAATTATTTTCAGCGAAGTCACGGCAATCCAGCAAATCGGAGTAACCTTTACGATCTCAGCCCTGTTGATTGCACAGCTGTTCCTGACCTTTCTGGTCGACAGTAACGGATGGTTCGGCGTCGTGAAGCAAAAGATGAAACTACCGCAGTTTCTGGGTATCGCATTAATGGTTACGGGCGTCATTATTATGAAACTGTAGCTGGTGTCGAGTATATAGTCGGGGGTGAAATACATTATGGAAGAATACCAGAATGAGCATCAATTATTGCACTATCTGAAGCAGTATCAACTCGAATCGGTATTTTACGAGCCCATGCGTACGCATATGACGTTATGCCATTTCGAGAAGTGCGAATTGATCTGCCGTGAAGGCGAAACTTCCGAATATTTATACGTGTTGGTCGAGGGGAAAATCAAAATCTTCACGACCTCACCACAGGATAAAACACTCGTTCTTTGTTTCAAAACACCACTTGAAGTCGTTGGTGATGTCGAGTACGTTCGAGAGAGCGACATCGTGAACACCGTACAGGCGGTCTCACCTGTCGTGATGCTGCGTATTCATTATCAGTGGTTGGCTGAACTAGCCAGCGATTACGCACCCCTGTTGAAATTTCTGCTCAAAATTATTTCTCACAAGTTTTATATTGATTCGAACTTCTCCAACTTCAACCTGATGTATCCGGTTGAGGTTCGATTAGCCAGCTACCTGCTGTCCATCTCTACAGAAGAAGCGGGGACTGTTGTCCACGAAGAGCTGGACGCTTTCAATTTGACAGATATCGCAAATCTGATCGGCACGAGTTATCGGCATTTGAATCGGGTGATTCAGAAACTATGTGCAGATGGATTAATCATCCGGGATCAGGGATTTATTATGGTCAAAGATCGAGCAGGTCTAGCAGAAGTGGCGGGTCATAACATCTATGAATAAGGAGATCTATATCCTATGATCATTACAGGTATTTTGCTTGCGTTACTGGCAGGCTCTCTTGTCAGTCTGCAGACCATCTTTAATAGTAAAGTAAATGAACGTACCGGCTCGTGGTCCACAACAACGATGGTGCTTTTCACCGGGTTTATTGCATCGTTTCTGATTTCTTTGGTGGTGGAGGGGAAAAATACGTTCAGCTTCCAGCACATGCAGCCCTGGTATTGGCTTAGCGGAGCCATCGGTGTTGGGGTGGTCTTCTGTCTCGTACAGGGAATGAAGCTGCTCGGTCCTACCTTTGCCATCTCTATCGTACTCACCTCCCAGTTAAGTTTCGCCCTGCTGTTTGATTCCATGGGTTGGCTTGGACTGGAGCAAATTCCATTCTCCTGGAACCAGCTTCTCGGGGTTCTGGTCATCGTAGGCGGTATCTTGTTGTTCAAGTTTGGCGGCAGCAAGTCTGCAAAATCGAAAAAATCTCCTAGCGCGTTGCAATCCGACTCCTAGAAGAACAATAAAAAGAGTGTCTGTCCAATCCCGTTGATTGGCCAGACACTCTTTTTGGCAATTGATACGAGTAAGTATCGTTAATTCACATTAAACGAACTCTACGTTATGGTACACCTGCTGCACATCTTCAAGGTCCTCAAGCGCATCGATCAGCTTCTCGAACTGGGCTTGTGCGTCCTCTGGAAGTTCAATATGGTTTTGCGCCAGCATCGTCAGCTCGGCTACCGTAAACTCGGTAACGCCCGCCGCTTTGAACGCCTCCTGTACCGCATGGAATTGGTCTGGCTCAGCGTATACGATAACTGATTCATCTTCGTCCACGATATCACGTACATCCACATCCGCTTCAAGCAGTAGCTCAAGCACTTCTTCTGAAGTTTTGCCTTCAACCCCGATTACCGCGGTAGGATCAAACATATACGCAACTGAACCACTCACACCCATATTACCCGCGTTTTTGTTAAATGCGGAGCGCACTTCCGGTGCAGTACGATTCACATTATTGGTGAGGGCATCCACGATGACCATGGCACCATTAGGCCCGAATCCTTCATAACGCAATTCTTCATAATTCTCGTCCCCGCTGCCTTTTGCCTTTTCCATGGCGCGATCAATAATGGCTTTGGGTACATTATACGTCTTGGCACGTTCCAGCACGACTTTCAGTGCGCGGTTCGCTTCCGGGTCCGGTTCGCCCTTCTTGGCAGCTACATAAATCTCAACGCCGAATTTGGCATAGACCCGGCTTGTATTTGCATCTTTTGAAGCTTTTTTTTCTTTAATATTATTCCACTTACGACCCATATCGTTTCCGCTCACTTTCAACATATAATCTGCTTTCTACCTAGTCATTATATCTTGTTGAGCGTACTTCAACAAGTTTAGACTCACGAAATAATGGTAAAGGGCAAGTCAATTCCACCTTGCCCCGTTTAGATATCCCAAAAGAAAATGATCCAAAAACGCCAAAGAAGCAATTCCATAAGGAATGCTTCTCTTCACGAATTCAACTAATTAAGCATGAAATTGCTGACCATCCAGCACTTCAGGCACATAACCGGCACGAATGACGAAATCTCCAAAATGCTCACCATCATTGCGCTCTCTGGCATATTGATTCACCATTGGAGTCAATGTGTCCAAAATTTCGGTTTCGCCAATATTTTCTTTGTACAATTTGTTCAAGCGATGCCCTGTAAAACTTCCGCCAAGATACATATTGTATTTCCCCGGAGCTTTGCCGATGAACGAAATCTCAGCCAGCATCGGTCTAGCGCAGCCGTTCGGGCAACCCGTCATACGAATGACAATCTCTTCGTCTCTCAGTCCAGCTTCATCCAGTACAGGCTCCAGCTTGTCGATCAGTGAAGGCAGATAACGTTCGGATTCTGCCATGGCAAGACCGCAAGTCGGAAGCGCCACACAAGCCATAGAACTTCTGCGAAGCGCAGAGTAATGCGCGCCATCGGTCAGATTGTATTGCTGAATCAGCGCTTCAATCTTTTTCTTCTTCTGGCTGCTAACATTACCAATAATCAGGTTTTGGTTAGCTGTCAGACGAAAATCTCCGGTATGAACCTTGGCAATTTCCCGCAAACCCGTCATGAGCGGATAACCGTCCACATCCTTCACTCGTCCATTCTGAATGAACAAGGTGTAATGCCATCTGCCATTGCTGCCTTTCACCCAGCCGTAACGATCTCCATTATGATCAAAATGGAACTCGCGCGCCGCATCCAGCTTCCAGCCGAGACGACTGGTCAATTCCTCCACGAACCAGGCCAGGCCGCGGTCATCGATTGTATATTTGAACCGGGCATGTTTACGCACTGCACGATCCCCATAATCCCGCTGAATCATAACCGTCTTCTCCGCGACATCAATCATTTGCTCTGGTGTACAGAAACCAATGACTTTGGACACCTGAGGATAAGTCTTCGGATCACCGTGAGACATGCCCATACCACCGCCGACTGAAACGTTAAAGCCTTGCAGCTTGCCGTTCTCCACAATCGCGATAAAGCCGAGATCCTGTGAAAATACATCGACATCATTGGATGGAGGAACGGCAATTCCGATTTTGAACTTACGCGGCAAATACACTTTGCCATAAATCGGTTCCACTTCTTCATCCGAATCCTGTGAATCAATAATTTTCTCCCCATCCAGCCACAGCTCGTGATAAGCACGGGTACGCGGGTCAAGATGATTGCTCACCTGGCATGCCCATTCATATACTTCAGCATGAATATCCGATTGATCCGGATTCGGGTTGCACATCACGTTCCGGTTGACGTCGCCACACGCAGCAAGGGTGCTGAGCAACGAATCATTCACTTCACGAATGGTATTTTTGAGGTCCCATTTGAGAACACCATGCAGTTGAAATGACTGGCGTGTCGTCAAACGAATCGTCTCATTCGCATATTTATGAGCAACACGATCCATCATCAGCCACTGTTCGGGTGTAACAATCCCTCCGGAAGCACGCACACGCAGCATGAATTGGTAAGCAGGCTCCAGCTTGGATTTATTCCGCTCATTACGCAAGTCACGGTCATCTTGCATATAACTTCCGTGATGTTTCATCAGGCGGTTATCGTCCTCGGGAATTGCTCCACTGATTCGATCCGCCAGTGTTTCTGTCAGGCTTCCGCGCAAGTAGTTACTTTTGATCTTTATATCTTCCACATCGCTGTTTGTGCGCTGCGGGTTAAGTAAGTTATTATAAGTCATGCTGCTTTCTCCTCTCGTATCAACGGAATGCCTTATCTGGCATATACTCTGAAATTAATACACATCCCGCTGATAACGTTTTTCCTGTTGCAACCGTGTCAAGTATTCTGCTGCCTGTTCGGGTGTTAAACCACCCTCTTGTTCAAGAATTGTTGCGAGTGCAGCATGAACATCATGTGCCATTCTTTTCTCGTCACCACAGATATATACACTTGCACCTTCCTGCAGCCACTGATACAGCTCTTTGCTGTGTTCCAGCATCCGATGCTGTACATATACTTTCTCTTCCGCATCACGAGAAAAAGCCACATCCATCTTCGTAAGAACGCCGTCTTTAAGCCAGCGCTGCCATTCGGTCTGGTAAAGGAAGTCGGTGGAGAAATGCTGATCCCCGTAGAATAGCCATGTCTTGCCACCTGCACCCGTCTCTTCACGTTCTCCAAGGAACGATCTGAACGGAGCAACACCTGTACCTGGCCCAACCATAATGATTGGAGCATCCGGGTTCTCCGGCAGTTTGAAGTTAGGATTTTGCTGAATAAAGACAGGCAATGTATCACCGATTTCGGTTCGTTCTGCCAGATGAACAGAGCATACACCGTAGCGCTCTCTGCCACGTGAATCATAACGTACTGTGCGAACGGTCAGATGAACTTCATCCGGGAAAGACTTCGAACTGCTGGCGATCGAATATAGACGTGCCGGGATTTTACGAAGTACAGCTACAAATGATGCAGCCGGAATACCTTTAAGCCCATAGTCATGTACCAGATCGAGCAAGTCACAGCTGTTCATCACCTTGCGAAATTCCGAATTATCTGCGAGCAGAGCGGGCAACCCGCTTCCCGGATTCAGCTTCGCGAGCTGTTCAACAACCGGTTTGGTTACCGCTGTAATTTCAAAATAACGCAGCAATGCTTCACGCACCGATACCTGTTCTCCAGCTTTATTCACCGTAACGCGCTCATCCGCATTCCATTCCATGGCTGCAATCAGCTCATCGACTAAGCGTGGATGATTTTCAGGGAATACACCCAGGCTGTCACCCGGTTCATACTCCAGATTGGAGCCTTCCAGGGACAGTTCAATGTGTCGCGTCTCCCGGTCCGATCCTCTTCCGTTCAAATTGAGATTTTCCAGTACTTCTGCCTTAAAAGGATTCGTGCGGTTGAATTCCGATTCCCCGCTGCTTACTGCAGCTACAACACTTTCACTGGTTATCGTACCTGCAGCATCCGATGTGCTGCTGAGTGAAGCAAGTACATCATTCATCCACGCTGCGGCTGCTTCATCAAAATCAACATCACAGTCCACACGTGGTACAAGCGCTGTTCCGCCTAGCTCCTGCAAACGATTGTCAAAATCTTTTCCTGTCTGGCAGAAGAACTCATACGAAGTATCTCCCAGCGCCAATACGGAGTAACGCAATCCTTCGAGCTTCGGAGCTCGTTTGCTATGCAGGAATTCATGCAGTGGTATCGCATTATCAGGCGGTTCGCCTTCTCCATGTGTGCTGACAATAATGAGGAGATTCTCTATTTTTTTCAGTCCGTTCGGTTTGAAATCTCCCATTGCCGACAGAGTCACCTGAAGCCCCTGCTCTTCCAGCTTTTTCGCCAGTTTCTTGGAGAGTCCGCTGGAGTTCCCCGTTTGTGATCCAAAGAGTACTGTAACTTCCCTGGACACCGCTGGTGTACTTGGAGGAGTAGTCAAACCTGCTGAAGTTACGGGCTGTTGTGCTTGTGCCATACCACCAGGTACAGTTAAAGCTGCAGTTCCCTGAATGGCTGTCAGATATCCGCTTAACCATGTTTTCTGTCCATCGTTCAATGTAGGAATAAGGCGATTGAGCAACTCAACCTGTTCCTGATTAAAAGGGCTGTTTGTCACTTGAAGTTCCACCATTTGCCACCTCGCGCATTGCTTCAATTTTAATTCCTACTAAAATGATCATATTAATTTCTACTCTCTTGAACCTACCATACCCGGTGGTAAGGGTCAATTTCGATGATTTTATAGCATTTATCAGTTTCGCTGATAAAGGACAAATAAACAACAAATACCCCCCTTTTCAATTCAGGACGGTTGTTGTTTTTAATATTCATTTGGCCGCAAGCTTAGGTAGAAGGGTTATGCGGAATATATTCGCTAAAATGATTCTCCAGCACTTTGCTTTTATCTCCATATACTCTGTCCAGATGATTCTCTCCCCACAGACAGATGCGGTCGATGATATTCTGCAGGGTAAGACCATACTCCGTCAGCTCATACTCTACCTTGGGCGGAATCTGGGGATGAATAATCCGGTGGATAATTTCATTCTTTTCAAGATCACGCAGCTGCTGGGTAAGGACCTTTTGGGTAATGCCGGGAATGGCTCTGCGAAGTTCGCTTGTTCGTTTTTTACCTGATATCAACTGATACAGAATTAGAATCCTCCATTTTCCACCTACCAGTTCCAGCATCGCCTGCACTCCGCTTTCATATTTTTTCAGTTCATGTTCCACTCGTAATCCCCCTTAAATCACATATATGTATATCCCTTATTATTAGTAACCGAAGAACCTCAAGGTTTCTACAGCACTCGAAGGTGCGTACTTCTCAATAGGATGTCATGAAACTTATAATAACATTGGTCAGAACGTTAAACCAAAAATGAAGAAAAAAGGATGGTTACTCCTACATGAAAGTCAAACTGGTCGTTACTCACCCAAGACAGGATTCCCTAACATTTGCCGTGATGAATCGTTTTATAGAAGGTATGAAGGAGAATCACCACGAAATTGATATTCTTGATCTGTATCGTGATGGATTTGATCCTTTATACAGTGTAGAAGATGAGCGAGATTGGCAAAATCCCGATAAGCAACATGCCCCTGTAATTCGCAAAGAACTGGATCGCGTGCTTGCGGCTGATGCCATTGTATTTGTTTTTCCAATATGGTGGTACAACGTCCCATCCATGCTCAAAGCCTATCTGGACAAGGTATGGAACATGGGACTATTGAACAGGGTTAACTCCAAAAAGGTACTCTGGATTGCTCTAGCTGGAGGTACGGAGGCTTCATTCCATAAGTACGATTATTACAACATGATCACGAATTATCTGAATAACGGGATCGCTGGCTATGCCAAATTACAGCAGTCACAAGTGGAATTCCTCTACGAGACGTTATCGGAATCCAAAGAACATATTGAAGGCTTACTGGAGCAAGCGTATCAACTCGGCAGACATTACCAATAACCGTTGCAATGCAAAAAGACAGCGTCCATTTAACCATGGCGCTGTCTTCTGTATGCTGGTTCATATTTTCATCCAGTGATGGCGTTGAAATTAGAACACCTTCGTTGTCCACGACTCACAATTCCATGTCTCCGTAACCACATCACGATAGAATTCAGGTTCGTGAGAGATCAACAGAATGCTGCCTTTGTATGCTTTGAGCGCACGTTTCAATTCTTCCTTGGCGTCAACGTCCAGATGGTTCGTCGGCTCATCGAGTACAAGCAGGTTCGTTTCATTATTGATCAGTTTGCAAAGACGCACTTTGGCTTTCTCGCCACCACTCAGAACCGCAACCTTGCTCTCAATATGCTTGGTAGTCAGTCCGCATTTTGCGAGTGCAGCACGCACTTCAAATTGAGTGTAGGACGGGAACTCCTGCCAGATTTCTTCGATACAGGTATTGTAATTCGCTTCCTTCATCTCTTGTTGGAAATACCCAATCTCCAGGTGTTCACCACGCTGAACGGTTCCTTCCAGTGCTTGAATCTCGCCCAGAATGCTGCGCATCAGAGTTGTTTTACCGATACCGTTCGCACCAACGAGGGCGATCTTCTGTCCACGCTCCATGCGCAGGTCCAGTGGTCTCGACAACGGCTCATTGTATCCAATGACAAGGCCCTTCGTCTCAAAAATGAGCTTGCCGGACGTTCTGGCATCACGGAAATTGAACTGTGGTTTTGGTTTTTCTTTGGCAATTTCGATGACATCCATCTTGTCCAGCTTCTTCTGTCTGGACATCGCCATGTTGCGCGTAGCCACACTGGCCTTGTTCCGGGCCACAAAATCCTTGAGATCCGCAATTTCCTGTTGTTGGCGCTTATACGCCGACTCCAGTTGTTGTTTTCTCATCTCGTGAACCTCTTGGAAGTGATCATAATCGCCCACATAACGCGTGAGATCCTGATTTTCCATGTGATAGATCAAGTTAATTACACTGTTCAGGAACGGGATATCATGCGAGATCAGAATAAAGGCATTCTCATATTCCTGCAAATAGCGTTTCAGCCATTCGATATGCAATTCATCCAGATAGTTCGTAGGCTCATCCAGGAGCAAAATATCCGGTTTCTCAAGCAGCAGCTTGGCGAGCAGTACTTTCGTACGCTGTCCACCACTAAGGTCATTAACGTCCTTGTCCAGACCGATATCGGTCAGACCCAGACCGCGTGCTGTCTCGTCCACTTTGGCATCGATCATGTAAAAATCCTGATTGGTCAGCGTATCTTGAATCGTACCAACGTCCTCAAGCAGCTGCTCCAGTTCCTCAGGAGTTACATCGCCCATCTTGCCATACATATCATTCATTTCCTGCTCCATGTCGAACAAATACTGGAACGCACCACGAAGTACATCACGAATGGATTGTCCTTTGTTCAGCACGGCGTGCTGATCCAAATATCCGACACGCATGCGTTTGGACCACTCCACTTTGCCTTCATCCGGCTGGAGTTTACCTGTAATAATGTTCATGAAGGTCGATTTACCCTCACCATTGGCCCCGATCAGTCCAATGTGTTCGCCTTTCAGGAGGCGGAAAGAAACGTTGTTAAAGATAGCACGGTCACCAAAACCGTGACTTAATTTTTCGACATTTAATATGCTCATACATGACACCTTTTCTATATAGACTTAATTCTTTGTATATTATAAGCGTTATATCATGCACAACTCAACGCCATATTGTAAATTTAGCACCACTTTTCAATGAAATGTCCTGCATTTCGACTCCCGATGCACTCAAACTGAAAACAATGGCATTTGCCTTATATGTATGGATGGGTTAAAATTTTTCCTTAAACGACTTACTACTATAAGAATGGAGCTCTCTTGGAGAGCATCAGGTGAACATGATGATTGAAGTGAAACAATCCAAATTGGGTGATGGGGAATTTAACCGCGGCGTATTTGCGACCGTAGACATTCCAAAAGGCCAGCTGATCCATCAGGCTCCGGTTGTCCCTTATCCCAATGAAGACCACGAGCATGTGGAGAAAACAATTCTCGAAGATTATGTATTTGAATACGGAGCCAACCATACGGCTATCCTGTTGGGTTATGGCAGTCTGATCAACCATTCCTACCAACCCAATGCCACCTATGATATCAACTTCGAAAACCATACCTTTGACTTCTATGCTTATACAGATATCAAAGCCGGTGAAGAAATATTGATCAATTATAATGGCGAGGAAGATAACATGGACCCATTATGGTTTCTGGATGATTACGAAGAACGTATGCGTGAGTTGAACGAAGCAAGTGATGGTGAAGAGGATGCTGATGACATTGAATCTGCGTCCCAGGACACGGACTCAAGCAAATAAGATCTTGATGATAAACTACAGCAGTAGGTCTACTTCATGTGAACAAGACTTTAATAAGCTGCTCCCTCATCCGTTGTAACTTTGATACAGCGGCTATGTCGTTGTCTTTAAAGGCAAACTAAACAAGCCATTCCTCCACCAAGGAAGACTGGCTTGTTTTAGTTTATTGCGTTTTCACCACATTTCCCAACATCGAACCAATCTTAATCGGCAATGGGAGGATCGGTGTGCAGATCCTGATCCGGTTCAGTCATTTTCCACTTCGTAAACGCAACTTCGAACCCGGCGCGCTTGGGAGAACAGAGAAACGGTCCGGCTTGCTTGTTCGTCTGATAGGCAAACCTCGCTACACGAATCGTGCGCCATGGATGCTCGTCCGTACGGGCGCGAATGATCACCGCTTCGTCATGATATGAAGCCCGAATGGTAACGATACGCCCACCCCACTCTGGCACAGGTGAGAGCGACCAATCGGAAAATCGATCCGTTACGACAGCTCCTACATGAGCCACGCCGTCGTTTACTTCAACCCCCGCCTTGATCCATTGGTCCTGGCCGTGCCAAAGCATCAATCCGGCCTGATCATATAATTCCGTAAATGAACTCAGATCAAATGAGACTTCAACTGCCTTGGTTCCATCCCATGGCGCAAGCATGGCATGCCCATTCTGATGACAGAAACCATAAAAGGTTTTCTCCCAGAAGTCACTGCCCTCCTGTGCCTCCACAATCAGACGGTCACCTTCCGTTCGTGCCTGAGCCGGTTCGGTTGTCCACTCGGCATCATGAATCCGATGAAAATTAGCTGACATGATTCTTCCCTTCCTTCCACATCATCACATTAAATTAAAGAGCCCAAGTCCGATGCGGCTGTAGGATATGCAAAATTCATGGTGTTTAACTGATCGGTCGTCAAATCAAACTGAATCGCCATCGCGAACAGGTTAATCAGTTCTTCTGTTTTGCCACCCAACACATGGGCACCCAGGATACGCCCTGTTGCCTTATCAGTAATAACTTTGGCCATGGCAAATTTTTCATTTGTACGTTTATAAGTATACCATTTCGACATGTCATTTACCTTCACCTCGTAGCCCTCTTTCTTGGCCTGCTCGACACCGAGGCCTACAGAACCCAGGGATGGCACGGTAAATACAATCGAGGGCATCACTTTATAATTGGGTTTGTGATGATTGCCTTCAAGCAGATTCAAGGATACCGCGCGTGATTCCTGGCCTGCGAGCGGCGTTAGTGGAAGTCCTTCCGTGGCGGACACATCGCCAGCTGCAAAGACTCTTGAGTTGCTTTCACTTTGCAGGTACTCATTAACGATAATACCTTTTTTCGTATAGCTGACATTACCCTTCTCCAGTTCAAGCCCCTCTATATTCGGAATACGTCCGGCTCCATGGACAACAAGTCCACATTGCCATTGATGATCCGCCCCATTACGGGTTCCGCTAACCACATACGTGTTGCCCTGCTGACGAATCGCCTTCACTTCCGCATTCAAGTGCACGTGAATGCCTACTTCTTCGGATTTTTTCAGCAGCAGGTCCACCAGTTCGGAATCAAACTGTTTCAGCGGCTCTTCACCTCGATGAATAATATGGACTTCCGTGCCAGCTCTGGCCGCAATATGTGCAAATTCAAAAGCAATGTAACCGCCACCCACCAGAACCAATTTATCCGGCAGCTGTTCCAAATCAAGAAAATCATCACTGTATATCAGATGCTCTGCACCATCAATAGGAAGCGGGGCTGGACGCGCACCTGTTGCGATTAAAATATGTTTTCCCTGCAGCACTTCATCCCCTACACGAATGTGACCTTCGTCGACAAAAGAAGCCTTGCCGTGGAACGTATCCATCCCTGCCTGTTTGAACTTATCCTCACTGGCTCTCGGAACACTCTCGGTAAATGTTCGCTTGAACGCCATCAGCTCCGACCACCGAATTGAGGCGTTACCTTCCACCCCTTTGCCCTTCATTCGTTCATTCCAGTCGATAAGTTCAGCTGCTCCTGCAAGTACTTTTTTGGGATCACAGCCCCGTAATGCACAGGTTCCGCCAAACTCTCGTTCATCAATTACGGCAATTTTCCATCCAGCTTCGGCGCAGCGGCTAATCACAGAACTTGCAGCACTCCCGGTTCCAATCGCGATCAAATCATAAGGTTGTTGTGTCATGTTGACTCCTCCTCTTCATGTGTAACCGTCAATATACAAACGCATGAGTATCAAACTATAATAATCCTGCCTTTTGCAGATAATCCGTTGCCACTTGTTGTGGACTTGCTCCATTAACGTTTACTTCGTAATTCATCTGGCGCATCTCATCGTCTGTAATACGACCTGCAAGTTGATTCAGCACCTCGACCAGCTGCGGATATTGATCTGCCGTTTCTTTGCGGAGCATCGGTGCTCCCTGATATGGCGGGAACAATCCCTGGTCATCCTCCAGCACAACGAGTTTATACTGTCTCAGCTCACTGTCGGTTGAGTAAGCATCCAGCAAATTGATGTCTCCTCGCTGAACGGCCGCATATCGCAGTTTCGGCTCCATCGTAGCCACATTAGGGAATTTGATGCCATACTTCTTCTGAATGCCAACATATCCGTCTTCCCGATCTGAGAATTCCAGTGTAAATCCTGCCTTAATCTGCTGCTGTACCGACTTGAGGTCCGATATGGTCTTTAGATTATACTGATCCGCAACCTTTTGAGGCACGGCCAACGTATACGTATTGTTGTAATCCATCGGGTTGAGAAGAACCATATTGAACTGGCTCAGCATCCCGTCCTTTGCCTGTTCATACACTTCTTTTCGATCGGTGCTGACTGCGGTTTCTTTCATAAATTCCGAAATGGCGGTACCCGTGAATTCCGGATAAATATCAATATCACCTGATTTCAGTGCATTGAACAGAAATGGCGTTTTCCCCAATCCGGGTTTCAATTCAACCTTCAGATCGGTATCTTTTTCAATCAGCAATTTGTACATATTAATGAGAATTTCCGGTTCTGCACCCAGCTTGCCAGCAATAACGAGATCCTTTTGCCCTCCACGGGAGAGCCAGGGAATCGTGATCACCAGAACGGCCACCAGGGCAAGTGTTCCGAGAGTAATCATCGTTTTCCTGAACGATATACGTTGGAACTGACGCAGCAGCACATCAAATAAAATGGCAAGCAATGCGGCGGGGATGGCTCCCAGAATAATCAATGCGGTGTCATTTCGATCAATGCCGAGCAAAATGAGTTCACCCAAACCACCTGCGCCAATCAGGGCAGCAAGCGTTGCTGTACCTACAATCAGAACCATCGCGGTACGAATCCCTGCCATAATGACAGGCATTGCGAGTGGCAGCTCCACTTTGGTCAGACGTTGACGACTGTTCATGCCCATGGCATTCGCTGCCTCGACCATGGAAGGATCGACTTCGGATATCCCTGTGTACGTGTTGCGGAGTACCGGAAGCAGGGCATACACTACAAGCGCAATGATCGCAGGCAGTGTACCGATGCCGAATAATGGGATGAGCAATCCGAGAAGCGCCAGGGAAGGGATCGTTTGCAGTACTGCCGTAACCCCAATAATCGGCTCAGCCACTCTCGGTTTGCGTGTCAGATAAATGCCAAGCGGGATGGCAATCAGAACGGCAAAGAACAACGCGATAAAGGAGATCTGAATATGCTCAAGGAGAGCAGACAACAACTGTCCTTTACGCTCACTGAACACTTCCGTAAATCTACTCATGTCCTTCACCCCGTTCCTGCAGCTGGCCGGACCAGTATCGGATTAGATCGGCTCGACTGACCTGGCCTATAATCTGGTGGTCTTTCTCGACCAGCAAATGATCATGGGAAGCCATGATCTCCACAAAATCCGGCAGTGTAATCGATACGGGAACAGCCGTTTTGACTGACTTAGGTACATGCCCGGGTGCGAGTGGTGACATGATTGTTTCAAGATCAAATAAAGAAGTTAGTCGTTCTGGTTCTCCGGAAGCCTTTTGCAATTCATACATCGTGTCCCCACCAGATACAGGCTGTGAACTCCTATCCGGACCAGGACTGCCAACAAAGTCACGTACAAATTCATTGACCGGCTGCTGGATCAGTTCTTCCGGGGTGCCTACCTGTAACACTTGCCCATCCTTCATGATACAGATGCGATCCCCCAGCTTCATCGCTTCCTGAATATCATGAGTAACAAATACAATCGTCTTCTTCATCTGACGCTGAATTTCCAGAATATCGTCCTGTAATTTCTCGCGGCTTATCGGGTCGAGTGCACTGAACGGTTCATCCATCAGTACAATTTCGGGATCGGCAGCGAGTGCGCGCAATACACCGATTCTCTGCTGTTGTCCACCAGATAGCTCAGCAGGCTTGCGATCACTGTATGTGGTTCCTTTCAGTCCAACCATGTCCAGCAAAGTATGTACGCGCTCCTTGATTTGCTCTGACTTCCACTTTCTCAGTTCAGGAACAACCGCAATATTTTCGGCAATCGTCATATGTGGGAACAATGCAATCTGTTGCAGCACATATCCGATATTCCAGCGCAATTCATGAATGTTATATTCATCGATGGGTTTTCCATTAATCCGTACGGTTCCATCTGTCCGGTCGATTAGGCGATTGATCATTTTGAGCATCGTGGTTTTGCCGCAACCGCTCGGGCCAATCATGACGAACAGCTCTCCCTTATTAATGTTGAGATTCACCCGACGCAGAGCATGGGTTCCATCAGGGTATTGCTTGGATACATTTTCGAACTGAATCATCCGTTCACTTCTCTCCTTTATGAAACATTCATTCTCATCTATTTCCCCAAAATTATAGACATATAATCACGGTGCTGGACTGAGGCATTGTTGTTTCTATAGAAATCGGTTATGTACGGATACCTCCAAAGGTTGAACAATCAACAAAGAAGACGGGCATCCAGGCACCGTCTTCTTATTATTATGCAGTATTTCCTTCCAATATTTTTATAATGAATGGGGACATCATAAAAAAGGAAAGTACACTTTCCAGACTGGTCAGTCAAGAAAATAAATGCTTTGGTTTTTGACAGAGTGGTATAATGATTATAGAAGTTCGATTTATCCAATTACCATTACGATCATGCCAACATATAAAGGAGTGTAGCGATATGCATATTCAAATTACAGATTTGGCTGCTGCGCGATTGACTGAAAGCTTGAATGATCAGCCCGGTTATTTCAAAGTGATCTATGACATGGAAGGTTGTGGCTGTAACGGAATTATTGCCATACTCATCGTGGATGAACCCGAAGCTCTGGATGTACAGATTGAAACCAATCTGGTGCCGTTCTATGTCGATCCGAAGCAACAGTTAAACCTGGAGCAGCACATGAAGCTGGACACGGAACCCAACTACCCTTCATTCAAATTAAGCAGTGATTCCGGCGTACTCAGCAGCAATGTCCGTGTTCGGGATGCCCGCGCAGTGGCTGCTGGAAGCTCCGGCAATTCTGTTTCGTGCGAGCTGTAATTCACAGTTTCTTTTCTAGTATGACGAGAACTTGATTCGCATCTATGTACACACAAAGACTTTGCACCCAAGGTGCAGAGTCTTTTTTTCGTGTTCTTTTTCTCATCAGACCATTAAAAACTATGAATCTCGCAAACTTTGTTTACAACTCGGAAACAATTGGAGAATCTATGGATATAATCCTCTAGTATACTCGGTATATAGCAAAGCACGAGATTGATATAACCCGAGGAGGAACACACATCATGAAATCTTTCACACGTAAATCTATCGTATCCACGATACTCATAGGATCTGTCGTAGCAGGCTCAGCATTCACAACACTGCCCTTCACGAATGGGATGAGCCCGGTCGCATCTGCTGCCAGCTCTAGCTTCACTCAATTCCTGCACGATAATGCACCTGGACGTACAATCAAAACGAGCGGTGGTCTGGCAACGGTGACGAATCTATCAAGTACAGTTGTGCTTGTGAATAAAAAGAGAAATCTGCCTTCGACCTACGCCCCTCAGGATCTGGTTGTTCCTAACATCCCATTCAGCTTCTCTGGCTCCAGTCCGAAAAAGCAAATGCGTAAAGTGGCTGCTACCGCGATTGAGAAATTGTTCGCAGCAGCAAAAAAAGACGGCATTGATATCAAGGCTGTGTCCGGCTATCGCTCTTATGCGACGCAGAAATCCATTTTTGATCGAAATGCGAGTATCAAAGGCGAAGCTGTTGCCAATAAAACCAGTGCTCGTCCTGGACAAAGTGAACATCAGACCGGCCTTGCAATGGATATCTCCAGCGCATCAGCGGGATATGACTTGCAACAAAGCTTTGGGAACACCAAGGAAGGCAAATGGCTGAAAGCCAATGCACATAAATACGGATTCATCATTCGTTATGGCAAAGATCAGGAGAAACTGACAGGCTACTCTTATGAGCCATGGCATGTGCGTTATGTGGGCGTGTATATTGCTGGGGAAATTACGAGCCAGAATCTTACACTTGAGCAGTATCTGGAGCACGCCAAATAAAAAAACAGGAACCAAAACAATTAAGTAACATTCGTTCCGTTCTTACGACTATAGTGTGTAAACGAATAGATGAACTTACAGGATGGGGCCCGGGATCGGGCCTTTCATTCCTGCACCACATCTACACCTACATAATAAGCAGCAAATAACACTCTGTCATATTAAGGACCTACAATTTTCCTGAAAACGACTGGCAGTCTCTTTACGCTTTCCGTTCCAGCCCAAGAACCCACACCAGCAAGAAGTGCATTATGAAACAGATAAAGTGCAACATTGTACGCAAGGGTACCCAGCACCATCTCCACCACTAAAAAACGTTTTAGCGTGGAGGATTCGATGACATAGACCTGAAACTCATTTCTGGACTTCCCCTCCCTATACCTTGTAAGGAGTGTTCTCATGAATCACCTCTACTGTTTTATGTTTATCGTATGGCAGGCAGATCTTGTCTTATTCAAAAATAATACTAAATAATACTTACATAAAGTAACTAAGTGTGTTATAGTCAGTTTATAAATCATACATAAGCGAGGGAAACAACCATGAGTGAACTGGAGAACCTAGTTAAAAACCGCAGATCCGCCATTATTTTTGAAGAAGGAATTGAGATTCCAGAGTCGGAACTGCAAGAAATGTTTGCCCTGAACAAATTCGCACCTTCCGCCTTTAACCTCCAGCATACGCACTATCTGGTGCTGACGGACCCAACCCAGAAAGAGAAAGTATACGAAGCTTCACAGCAATATAAAGTGAAAACCGCCTCTGCGGTCATCGTTGTCCTCGGCGATATCAACGCACACCATCATATCCGCACAATTAATGAGGGCCTGCTGAACCTTGGCGCGCTTACTCCGTTCCAATACGAGCAAGAATCGCAAAGCGTCACCGAATTTTACGAAACGCGAGGAAGGTTCTTCCAGAGGGAAGATGCAATTCGTAATGCCAGCCTGTCAGCGATGCAATTGATGCTGATCGCTCAGGATCGTGGTTGGGACACCTGCCCCATGATTGGCTTCGACGCTGAAGAGTTGCAACGTAGCTTGGATATTCCCGACCACTATGTACCTGCCATGCTGATTACGATCGGTAAAAAATCAGACGCCAAACAACGCCCGCGCGGATACCGCAAACCGATTAACGAATATGTCAGCTTTAACAAAATGCACGCCGAATAACGAAAAGATGCAAACCAAAAAGCCACGATCTCGTGGCTTTTATACGTTTCATATATGAAGCGTTTCAGACATTTCAATTTTATCGTCAAACGATGTATAACGCGATTGACAGTGATGTAACGGTATCGATGTCGCTAGACTGAATATAACCTCGATAATCGCAGAGATGCACCAGAACCCATTGTTTAAAAAATTTGTTGGTAAAATCTCGGGTAATATCCGTTACAATTATTCTCCCCAGACATAAAGTCCTACGATCTTTCTTTTCCCAAAAATACATATGAATTTTTTTTTATACCATGATAGCATTCGAAATGTACCCCATAACCGTAACGGAAGGAATGAAAACCAATGGAATTTCACATTGAAAACCTGCCAACATCCCGAATTGCCTATGTACGACAAGTGGGTCCGTACGGTCCCGCTAACAGCCACGCGATGGAGACGTTAAAGACTTGGGCCAGATCCAAAAACCTGCTTACAAAGTCCACCATACTGTTTGGCATTCCCCAGGACAACCCGGAAACCACGCCTCCCGTACATTGTCGATACGATGCTTGTATTGTTATATCGAAGGATGACCCCTTGGATGAATCTACTCCCCAACTTGAAGAAGCTGAGCTTCCTGGCGGGCAGTATCTGGTTTGCAAAGTCAAACATACCGCAGAAGATGTGAAGCAAGCGTGGACTGAGATTTTCCCGTATTTGGAGAGTAGCGGTTACACAATGGACAACAAACCCATATTGGAAAGATATACGGGTGATCTCCTTCCTCTGGATGTTTGCGAAATATGCGTACCCGTAAAGTTACAATAAGCTAATGCAAAGTTAGTGCAATACGCATACGCAAAAAAGTGACTTCAATGTTGAAGTCACTTTTTTGTCTTTTTACATAATATTTACCAATTAAAATGCCCAGTTCCCTTTGCGGAATACAGGTTCCACCGTACCATCCTGCAGCTCACCATCGATGTCGAGCTCTGCGGAACCGATCATGAAGTCTACATGGGTCAGACTGACGTTGCATTCATGTTTCAGCAATTCCTCGTTAGACATCGTCGTACCATCTTTCATATTGAACGGATATGCACTTCCGACAGCCAGATGGCAGGATGCATTTTCGTCAATACCGGTATTATAGAAGATACGATTCAAGTTGGAAATCGGGGAATCATGCGGCACGAGGGCCACTTCACCAAGATAACGTGCACCTTCATCCGTGGCAAACAGGTTTTTCAAGTGCTCTTCACCCGAAGCTGCTGTAAAAGCAACGACCTGTCCATCCTTAAATGTTATTCTCATCTGGTCTACCAGCTGTCCGTTCAGGTTGAGTGGCATCGTGCTGCTGACGAATCCGTTCACTCCACTGCGCTTCGGCATCGTAAACACTTCTTCTGTCGGCATGTTCGCAACGGTATACACACCTTGCTTGTTCTCTCCACCGCCGCCTCCCCAGATATGATTGTTCACGAGCTCAATTTTCAAATCTGTTCCTGGTGCGCGGTAGTGCAGGCTTTTATAGTTTTTCTTGTTCAGCAAATCACTCATGGCATTCAGGGTGTCCAGATGTTTTTTCCAGTTCTGTACTGCATCTCCGCCATCGACACGGTTCATTTTGAAGATGGTTTCCCACATAACGTTAATCCGATCTTCCTCAGGAATGTCGGCAAACACTTTGTTCGCCCATGCCTTGGTTGGCGCTTTGATCAGACACCAGCTAATCTCGTGGTTACGTGTATATTTCGAATATCCGCGTCGTGCATGAGCCGCCGCCTTGGTTGCACGCGAAACGTTGTCAGAATTGATGCCCTTGTACAATTCAGGGTCAGGTACTTTGATCGTCAGGGTTGCGCCGCCTGTTTCTGCAAACTTCTCCATCATTTCCGCCTTCCAGGCCGGGTAATAGTCGAAGCTGTCATCGGAGCCATGTTGAAAACGACTGCGTGTAATATCGTCGTCTTCAAAATCAACCTGTACATACTTGGCGCCAGCCGCGTATGCTTTTTGCACGATCAGGCGGGTGAATTCCAGTGTTTCGATAGGTGCCGTTACGAGCAGATCCTGCCCTTTCTGAATATTTACGCCGACTTTGACAACCAGCTCCGCATATTGTTCCAACGACTTTTCAAAGGTTTGTTCAAAATTACTCATGGTTGTATTCACTCCTAATTCATATTTGAATGTTTAGAATCCATTCCTTCCCCTTCACTACACTTATGCTAATATTTCCAACTCTTTGATTACACACAATGATCTAAGCATTACGTTTTTCCTGCTCACGCAGCTCAATGCGGCGGATTTTACCGGAGTTTGTTTTCGGAAGATCGGCTACAAACTCGATTTTGCGTGGATATTTGTATGGTGCTGTCCATTCCTTCACATGATTTTGCAGTTCACGCGCCAGTTCTGGTGAAGCGAGAGACTCGTCTCTCAGTACAACAAATGCTTTCACTACGTTACCACGGATCTCATCGGGGCTTGCCACAACCGCACATTCCTTCACGCTGTCGTGTTTCATCAGTGCTTCTTCCACCTCGAACGGTCCAATCGTGTATCCCGAACTGATAATGATATCATCACTGCGTCCTTCAAACCAGAAGTAGCCTTCTTCGTCTTTGCGTGCGCGGTCACCTGTTACAAAATAATCCCCGCGCTGATTCGCTTCCTTCCGTCCCTCATCCTGATAATAGGCACGGAACAAGGCTGGCATGTCCTTATGCACCGCGATATCTCCTACTTCACCAGCAGGTACAGGTTGTCCCTCTTCATTGATGATCTCAATGAGGCCTGGTGTAATCGACTGCCCCATCGAACCGATTCGTACGGGAGCATCCTTCAAGCTGCCGATCAGCAGTGTACTCTCGGTTTGTCCATATCCGTCCCGGATTGTCAGGTCAAAGTGACGTTGGAAAATTTCAATCACTTCCTGATTCAACGGCTCACCCGCAGACACGGCGCTGCGCAACGCGGACAGATCATGCTTACCAAGATCGTCTGCCTTGGCCATTAAGCGATATTCCGTCGGCGTACAGCAGAGGACGTTGATATGATGCTCCTGCATCAGTTCCAGATAACGCTTGGGTTGGAAGGATCCATTGTAGACGAGTCCGGTCGCCCCTCTTCCGAGTACGGACAGAAACGGACTCCAGATCCATTTTTGCCATCCAGGTGCTGCGGTTGCCCAGACCGTATCCGAAGGCTGAATATCCAGCCATAACGATGAAGCAATCCGCAAATGGGCATATCCCCACCCATGACTATGTACTACGCCTTTTGGATTCCCGGTTGTACCCGAGGTATATGCGAGAATGGCCATATCGTCACGATGCGTTTCCACCGCAGCCATCGTATCGGATTGGCCTTGCATTAACTGGTGTACGTTAACCCAGCCTTCTCCAGGTACGCGATCATCACCATTTGGTGAAGCAACGATACGGTGTGCCAATGCTGGCAAATCTGCATCTATCTTTTCAACTTCAGCGGTAGTCTCGGACCAGACAATGACAGCCCGCGCCTCGGAATGCCGGAGACGATACTCCAGATCTTTCGCACGCAGCATCTCGGAAGAAGGAATAACTGCAATGCCCAGTTTCAGGCAGGCAATGTAAATGACATAGGCAATAATCCGGCGTGGTACCATGACCAGCACCCGGTCGCCCTTCTCCAAACCAAGACCACGCAAGCCTCCCGCAAGACGATTTGCCTGCTTTAATAACTCACCATAAGTGATCTCTTCCAATTCTTTATGATCGCTCAGCCATCTAAGTGCAACCCGATCCGACGGGTGATTCTCCATCTCGGATGTCAGGTTATAAGTTTCAGGCGAAATCCACTGTTGAAAATTCAAATGGAGCCTCTCCTTCATATTTCAAATGTATAGCATCTATATATTATACCCTAAATCCTAGGACCTGGTGCTATGATATGAACTAGTTTAGGAAAAAAAATAAACATAGGTCAATTCAATGATGCCCTTTAAGGTACATCTCCTATAATAAAGAATGACTCGTAAGACAAAAAAAGTGTCCTCCTGACTACAGGAAGACACGTTTAGTTATCCCAATATATCTAATAGCATAGTTTTTATATTTTCCCATGGTAGACATGACTCTGAATCTCCAAAGTCATATCTCTCCGTTACAAGTTACCAAGCATAGTTTCCGATGCCATCCAAGATGCCTTCGATTTCATTCAGCTCTTCCGACGTCAGGTCTGGTGCCTGAAGGGCGGCTACATTTTCTTCGATCTGAGACACACGACTGGCACCGATCAGGGCTGAGGTAACCCGGTTGTCACGCAAAATCCAGTTCAGTGCCAACTGGGAGATCGTTTGGCCTCTCCGCTCGGCAACCGTCTGAAGTGCTTCGAACTTGGCGATTCGTTCGTCCGTATAAGCTTCTTTTCTCAAATTGCCTGTTGGGTTGGTACGCTCTTCCTTGAGCTTGTCCACATATTTATTCGTCAACTGACCGCGGCCAAGCGGACAGAAGGCAATCGAGCCTACACCGTGCTCATCCAGCACATCCTGCAATCCATCCTCAATCCAGCGATGCAGCATTGAATAGTTTGGCTGGTGAACGAGACAAGGCGTACCGAGACGACGCAAAATAGTAACGGCTTCCTTCGTCTGTTCAGCATCATAGTTGGACAAACCTACGTACAGCGCTTTGCCCTGTCTAACGATATGATCCAGCGCAGTCATCGTTTCTTCGAGCGGTGTATCTGGATCTGGACGGTGATGATAGAAAATATCTACATAATCCAATCCCATACGACTCAAGCTTTGGTCCAGACTGGCAATCAGGTTTTTGCGGGAACCCCATTCGCCATAAGGACCATTCCACATATGATAACCTGCCTTGGTCGAGATGAGCAGTTCGTCGCGATAAGGACGCAGATGTTTTTTGAAAATGACACCGAAATTCTCTTCAGCTGATCCTGGAGGTGGACCATAATTATTTGCCAGATCGAAATGGTTAATTCCCAGATCGAATGCGCGCAGAATCATCTCTTCCTGAATATCAAGGGTACGATTTCCACCAAAGTTCTGCCATAGGCCAAGAGCAATTTGCGGTAGCTTGATTCCGCTTTTGCCGGAGCGTGCGTACTTCATTTCACTGTATCGTTGTTCATTCGCAGTATAGGGCATTGTTATTCTCTCTTTTCCTGTAAAAGTTATTGAATACCCTTTCATCTTAGACAGTTTCATAGCAAAGCGATATGGCATTTCACTACAACGATATGGAAAAATGATTGTTATCTTCAGCAAATGATATTCATAAAACGATTCCTTTTCACCTTTTATATGTTAAAATGCAAGGTATAACGACCTTATAACAGGAGTGAATAGCCTTGATTACATATTTGTGCAAAAATAATCACTTTCAGGAGCTGCAGCTCCTTCATTACGGCACAGAAGCTTGCACACCCGGTCACTACTTTGGTCCGGCCATGCGGGACTACTACAAAATCCATTACATTTTGGACGGAAAAGGCACCTTTGAAGTTGGAGGCAAAAAGGTTGAGCTGCGCAAGGGACAGGGATTTCTGATCGTCCCCCATTCTGTCGTTCATTATGAAGCAGATCAGGCTGACCCATGGGAGTATAGCTGGGTTGCTTTCCAAGGAAGCACCTGTCCTTCGCTATTGCAGCAGGCCTGCCTGTCTGAGCACCATCCGATCTTTGAACTGGGCAATGAAGATGACGAGCTGCGCTCCTGTCTGCACCGCATGATCAGCTCTCGTAATACCCATAAAGGATGGGAGATCAGCATGACGGGATTGCTGTTTCAGTTCTTCTCCATATTGATTGATCGGGCCAGTGAGGACAGACCTATTCCGTTTCAGGATTACACGAAAGAAAACTATGTCACTCAGGTCATGGATTTCATTGAGATTAATTATGCCAACGCCATAACCGTACAGTCCATTGCGTCTCATGTTGGATTACAGCGCAGTTACTTGTGCTCCCTCTTTAAAGACAAGATGGGCACCAGCATTCAGTCTTATCTGGTCAATTACCGAATGCGCAGAGCGGCTGAACTGACGCTCGACCCGGCTTTGACCATTGGGGATATCTCCCGTTCCGTTGGATACGCCGATCAGCTTCTTTTCTCGAAAATGTTCAAAAAAGTCATGGGCGAAGCCCCCACGTATTATCGCAAACACAAAACAGCACCTTCCCATTTATGCAGCTAATGGAAAGGTGCTGTTTTTGTATTTTTACACAGGATATGATGACCTGCTTATAGCTGGATTCCATTCATTCTACTCGTTTTGCTTAAATCTGCTCCTGCATGGTTACGCCTACCACTTGCACTTTAATTTCATTGACCATAATGCCTGTTAATTGCTCCACAGCTTGCTGCACATTATGTTGAAGTTCCTGACAGACTTCATGCATCTTGCTGCCATATTGAACATTAATTCGCAGCTGGATGGATGCCTGGTCATCTTTGATCGCCACATCAATCCCTTTTTGCAAGCTCTTTCCACTGATGCTCTTGGCGATTCCTTCGGTAAGACCAACCGACATGGAGGATATTCCTACAGTCGTCTGAGCGGCCATGCCGACAATTTTGGATACAACATCGTTGGAAATATGAATGGCGCCCATTTGAACAGATTGTGGCTCAATATACTCAGGTTCAGTGTATGGTTGTGGGATGATTTCAGACATGATTTCCACTCCTTTTATATAAGTTATCCATGTTTAAGCATTCTGCCATTTGTCCTTGAAGAATAGCTGGTAGATTCGAACCAAAATAATTTTAACGATCATGTAGACAGGGATGATAATCAGAATGGCAATAATACCACCCAGATCCCCTGCACCCAGCACCAATATAATGGTGGTCAGCGGGTGAATATCGAGTTTTTTGCCGAATACATACGGTGCAACCAGATTATCCTGAATTTGCTGCGCTACCAAAATAATAACGAGTGACCAGATTGCAACCGAAGGGGATACCACCAGTCCCATAATGACAATAGGAACGGAAGACAGGATTGCCCCGATAAACGGAACAAAGTTCATGATGACCGCAATCACGGTTAACAACAGTGCATATGGGAGACCAATGATCAGAAAACCGATATACATCAGCACGCCCAGAGCCAGATTCACGAGCACTCGTCCCACGATAAAGCCACTTAACGCCTGATCGATCTCAAGTACAACTTCACGGCTGTCTTTTTGGAAGCGTTTGGGTGCAATGTGCACCAGCTTACGACCGAACTTCTCTCCCTGCTTCAGCATGTAGAACAAAATGATCGGGAAGGTGAACAGAACAATCGCAAAGCTGGATATGAGTGAGAAGAATCCACTTACATAGTTCGTTACAAAAGTGAAGCCTTTGTTAATGTAATCCGTAATCTGAGAAAACGGGGTCGATCCTTCCGGGAACAAAGCCGTAATGGCACCGTTCTGTTCGAGCTCTTTGAGCTGCAAGCTTAGTGAATTAAGCAGATTTGGTGCGTTTTCTACCAGGTTAACCAGCTGCTCACGTAAAGAAGGCCATAGTCCTATAATAAACAGGGCGAACAGTATACCAAACACCAGATAGATCAGCAAAATGCTAAGTGTACGATTCAGCTTCTTTTTTTCCATGTAATTGACGAGTGGCCGCAGCAGATAATAAAAGAATACGGACAGCATCATCGGCACGGTAATCACCGTAATCATGGTAACAAGCGGTTGGAAAATGAAACTGACACGTGATAACAGGTAGATATTGATCAGTATCAGTGCCAGTGCAATACTGAAACGTACAAACGAATTTACTTTGAACAAAAAGTTTCCCCTCCACTTAACCTTTTCTATATGAGTAATTTGCAAAATGCGATCAGATGACAGAATGTTTATGTCAACCTTATCCTTTATGTCGGTTCTTTATTTCGGAATCTGTATAGTGAACACCGTTGTCTCCTGACCGCGTCGGGAAAGTGTTAATCGCCCACCCATCTTCTCGGTGTTGCGCCGCGCAATCGCCAGTCCAAGCCCCGTCCCTCCGGTTCCCGAACGCGCCTCATCCCCTCGGACAAATGGATCAAAGATGGTTGCCCACAATTCCTGAGGGATACCTACACCGGTATCAGCGACCTCAATAACCACATGCTTGTCCAGTGGAATTAACTCCACACGCAGCTCAGTTCCCCGTGGATTGTAGGACAAAGCGTTCGTGATCAGGTTCTGAATCACTCTGGACAACAGTTCCGGATCATATCTTGCATAGATTTCTTCATCAGGGACGAGCACATGCAGGCTAAAATGATTCTGCTCAATCTCCCCATACGTATCCGCCATAATTTCACGTACGAATTCGCCGATTTCCCGCTGCTGAATGTGCATACGGAAGTCAGGTGAATCCACTTTGAGCAATTCCAGCATATTCTGAATCATGCGCGCGACCTGGACGGACTTGTTGTAGATATATCCCAGATATCGCTGCTGTCTGTCCTTGTCTTCCCCCCGCCCTTCCACCAAAGCCTGGGCGTATCCCTGAATACTCGTGATCGGGGTCTTGAGATCATGTGACAGGTCCACAATCAGTCGCTGTTTGCTCTCTTCCGCATATCGTTTCTCCGCAGATGTATTCTCAATAACGTCCGCCATATAATTGAAGGTTTCACCAATCTGGACAAATTCCCTCTCAGCCGAGATAGACATGCGTGTACTATAATTTCCCTGAATCATCTGGGTAAGACCTAGAGAAAGGATACTCAGCGGTTTTTTGATTCTTCGGGCGACCCAATAACTGTATACAAATATCAGCAGCAAGACCAACCCGATTCCAATCATAATGTAAAACGATAACGGATGCTTCAAATTGGTAATCAGTTGATTATCGTTAATTCGCACACTGACCAACTCACGCGGAATCTTTAGCAAAACGTACTCAGCAGTTCTA
This sequence comes from Paenibacillus vandeheii, assembly GCF_030433635.1. Taxonomy (NCBI): domain Bacteria; kingdom Bacillati; phylum Bacillota; class Bacilli; order Caryophanales; family Paenibacillaceae; genus Paenibacillus; species Paenibacillus vandeheii. The sequence continues at coordinate 223,867 of NZ_JAROCD010000009.1, read as the reverse complement.
TCTGTCGATAGCGGACTAATGGAGTAGTAGTACGGCTGTTCATTTCGGTTTTCGAGTCCTTCATATAGCTCGGCTTCACTGTATTGAGTGAACGTATCCTGCTTGTCCCCGATATAACGAATGACCCTTCGATCCGCATCCAGCACTTCAATCCATCCTCCGCTATCCTTGAGACGCTGAATCTCGGTATTATTGGCCTCATCAGAACTACCTGACAGCTCTTCGTTCTCCAGTTCGGTCACATACACATGCGCCTCCACATTCAGATCGGGATCAACCACTTGATCCGAAATGCGGAAATCGACCACATCCAGCGTAATGATAATGTACACAATGGCTACCAGTAGTAACAAAAAGAAGTTGAACAGCAAAAAGTCCAGGGTCAGGGACGTTTGCAATAGTCTCTTTTCTCTAGCTTTCCATGGGCGCTTCAATTTTGTATCCCAGTCCCCTTATCGTTTTTAAATATTCCGGTTGCCTGGAGTCACGCTCGATCTTCTCCCGAATGTTACTGATATGTACCATGATCGTACTGTCTTCGTGCGCGTAATAATCTCCCCAGACAGCTTCGTATATTTTTTTGCGGGTAAAGACACGACCTGGCTGCTCCAGCAGAAGCTCCACGATCTTGTACTCTGTAGAGGTCAACGTTACAGGCTTCCCCGAGCGAAAAAGGATACATTGAGATCGATCAAGCCTGAGCTCACCGAGCACAAGATTTAACTCTTTGGCAGCAGGCACGTCCGGTGCATCAAATTGATTGACTCTTCTGAGCAAAGCTTCCACTCTGGCGACAATCTCCAAGGGATTAAAAGGTTTGGAGATATAGTCATCGGCACCTAATCCGAGTCCAAGGATTTTGTCATGATCCTGGCTTTTGGCCGACAGGAACAGAACAGGCATATGGTGTGTGGACCTGATTTGTTTGATCAATTGCAGTCCATCCATCACGGGCATCATAATATCCAGTATGACCAGATCGATCTGAGTTGAACGGATACACTGCAGCGCATCTACTCCATTAACGGCTGTCACAATGTTGTAGTCCTTCTCCAAGTACAGTTGAAGCAGTTCCACAATTTCGGGCTCGTCATCTGCAATTAATAGTGTGTATCTCATGCGAATCCTCTCATTCCTATTACAATAAATTCAGTTCTCATTCGAATTCGTATCCGCACTTCAGCTTCCTATGGTTCACATGTCTATACGTTACTACTATATACTACGTCTCTTAATTCAATCTAAACCAATTCTAAAGATAACCTAAATAAAAAGCCCGGGCATCAGGCCAGAGCTTTAAATCCAAAGAAAAATAAGCAGCGTTTCTTCAGCATCATTCATCCCTTGCTATGTAACCATGGTTCAACCCGTGCATATAATCGGTCCTTGTCATACTGCATATACTGACTCGCCCGATTGCGTACCGGGTCGCCGGCATAGAAACGTTCATACAGATCATGTCTGGCTCCCAAAGGACTTCCCGTCAGCTCCCAGGCGAGCTGGAATAATCGAATTTTCTCCGGTGCCTGCATCGTTACACCGCCAAGATACTTGTTCATCATGGGGCTCATACTATTTTCTAGCTCCAGATTCCCGGAAGGGATCTGAATGAGACCACCGGCGGCGATTGTCTTCAAAATCTCAACAGCGCGTGGATAATAACGGTTCCCCAAATTGCGGGCTGTTTCGATATATTTGAATGATGGGAGCCAGTTCCCATGAACATCCGGCGCAGCTTGTGCCTCGGAGGCAATGATGAGTCCTTCAATCGTGTGCATCTGACTAATCATTTCCCCAAGCTGTTCCTGTACGTTCAGGAAGGAATCCACTCCAATCTCCTTGGCAATGGAAGACGTGATGGCTGTGATGAATTCCAGCTTCGAATGCAGCCGAATAATGCTCTGATGATAAGCCAGACTGGAGGATGCGGCGTTGCAGCGAATCTGCCATACCGCTTCCGGATTGTTATGCAGCAGTACGCGCTCCCATGGTACGAATACGTCGTCAAAAAATAATACAGCATCCATCTCATCATACTGCATACTGAGCGGATGAGCGGTATCTAAGTCTGATGCAGCAAAAGATTCTCTACATACCATATGTAAACCTGGACTGCCTGCTGCAACAATAACCATATGCGCCAGTTCTGGGCGATGTCCGGGAATGCGCTGAATTGGATATGCAATGATATCATCCGCATATGGAGCCGCAGTTGCCACCATCTTGGCGCCCCGGAGGACAACCCCCTCTGTATTGGTACTCATGATTCGGAGCATGGCATCTTCATCTTCCCCTACAGGCAGAGCGCGATTAATCTGGGGGTCACGCTGAACAATGGTCAGGAAGGCATCCTTTCGTTTAGCTTCATCATAATAGGCAGCGATTTTACCTCCAAATGCCGGGTCGTATACAGCCATGGCGTCACGCGTGGCATACCATCCGGTCAGGCGGGATCGAGCGTAATCCGATAGACGGCTCATGACCCCATAGGTGCGATCGGACCACAATCGAAAGGCTGCCGCCCTGTTGTTGATTTCCAGCGAAGTTCGAGGTACACGAAAAGCCTGATGTACATATCCCCCCGTCTGCTCATCCCAATAAGCCACTGTTTCTCGCGTGTCCGCATCGTCCACCAGATTGAACAAACTTTCAATCGTATGCAAGGTTCCCCGGAAGGCAGGATGCTCCGTAACGCGAATACGTTCTCCATCCAGCCATACATTGCGTTCGTCATTCAACCGTTGCAGATAAGCTTGTCCACGAGACATCGTTATGCTCAATGTAATCCTCCTTCTCGGTAGCTATAACGATACAAATTGTATCTATTGAAATAGTACTTTGCTTTGGAGGGAAAAGTCAACAAACACCGAACCTAAGGTCCGGTGCCTGTTGTATTAGATTTATATCAGATCAATTTGGCATACATGTTGCGTAAATAACGCCAGCGTACTAGCAGGAAGAACAGAATCTGCATGGATGCAAATACCAAGAAAATACGCAAGGTATAACCCATGACTGAGAAATCTACCAACTGCTGTAATGCAACAAAGGCAACGGAGCTGTGGATAATGGCCAAGACGATTGGCAGGAAAAACATTAACATCAGCTGTCTAGTTACGATGTTACGAAGCTCGGGGCGACTCAGTCCCATCTTGCCAATCATGCGGTACTGCTCTTCGTCCCGTTCCAGATCCGCATATAACCTGAAGTAGGTAAAGCTTGCAGCAAAGGTGAAAAAGACGATGCCAATCAAGCCGCTTAGAATAAGGATGATGCCATTGGTTTGTTTGGAATTAAGCCAATCCAGCACGAGAGCGCTGAGCGCGAAGTAACCCTGACTACCCGAGTCATTTTGAATGGTTTCAACCAGATCAGGCGCAAACTTCCGCGTCCCCATCCAATCGTTCACAACAAATTGAGTCATTTTATTGGAATAATAATTTTCATCTGCTTGGATTTGAATATTAAATTCCTTATTGATCTTATCGTACAGCTTATTGGACACCACATAAACGTCCCTTTTGTATTCAACCGGGACGACGATCTCGGTTTCAGGTGTTGTTAACCGAACCTTTTCATGAACTTCTCCGACCCACAAATCGAAGTTATTCTGAGAGGAGCCCTCTCCTGCCTCTGCACGTAATGCCTTACGACTTGTAAGATTACCTGGAGTCATAAACGACTCATCGGTATTCTCCAACGTTCGCTCTTTATAACCTAAAGCCTTGGCAAGATGATTATACTCACTGAGTTTGATGATATAGTTGCCCTTGTTATCCATCAGCGGAATATAACTTCCTTTCTGGTACGGAACTTCATTATCAATGAGTGTCTCTTCGATCTTCCTGATGTGGCGTTCTGCACTAGATGTATCCCATGAATTTTGGTAAGTAAATGCATATGGATTCGTCATGGATGACAAGCCCGGATCAGCGATCGCCAGCATTGTGCCAATGCCCGTAAAGGCGGAAGCCGAGATCACACTTACCATAAAAAACATGACCGCATTATCTTTCATTCGATAGGCAAGTTCGGACAGAAATAGCAAATTCGTTTTGCGGAAAAATAAACGCTTATTGCCTTTGAGCGCCCGAATGGCATATACACTAAGTTGGGTGAATAACAGATATGTGCCTGCAATAACCAAAACAACGCTGCCGACCAGCAAAGGGAAGGAGAATGTGATCCATACAAAGGTAAATACACCCGCATATCCACCCCCAATGAGTATGACGGAGAGCAGTGCTAATAGACGTGAAGCCTTAGGCTCAGGTTTTGGTTTTTCCTCTGATTTTACAAGGTCAATCAATGACCCTTTTCGCATCAGCAGGGATGAGGTCAACGCAATCACAAAAAACAGAATTAAAAATGCTCCGACAGTAAGTGCAATAGCCTTTCCTGGAAAATAGAAACGCAGACTTTCTTCCACAGCCAGCATGGAACCGCAGATCAAAAGGATTAGCTTGGAAAAGATCATTCCTAATCCAACGCCTGTCACAATGGCAGCCAAACCAATACACATGTTTTCCATAAATAACAGTCGGTTCATCTGTTTGCGAGTCATGCCAATGATTTGAAATATGCCAAATTCCTTTTTGCGCGTCTTTAGAAATGAACCTACGGAATAGAGCAGAAACAGAAACGAAAAGATGAAAATAATGATCTCTGCAATCAGAAACCCCTGATTCGCAAGCGTGGTCACTGTCTTACTTGATCCTTTCAATCCTTCCTTCAGATCCGGGTGAAACAAAAGCAGCGCATACGTAAAAAAGATCATGACCGAAAACGTACTGCTCAGAAAATGGGCCAGGTAAATTCGTTTGTTGCGAACAACATTATTAATGGCGAACTGGCGAAAATTCATGACCCGAGCCTCCCATCAGGGATAATACGTTGATGATTCGCTGATAGAACGCCGATCGGTTATCTCCATAATGAATTTCGTTGTACAGTCGCCCATCCTTAATAAATACAACCCGGCTGCAATAACTTGCAGCAACAGCATCATGCGTGACCAGCAGCATGGTGGCCCGATCTTCCTGGTTGCGGCGTTCCAGCATTTCCATTACATCACGCGCTGCCTTCGAGTCCAGATTTCCTGTTGGCTCATCTGCCAGCACCAGCTTGGGAGAATGAATCAGAGCTCGTGCGATTGCTGTCCGCTGGGCCTGACCGCCGGAAATTTCATACGTGCGTTTGTTCAGAAGATCTGCAATACCGAGCTTCTCTGCGAGCCGATCAACACGTTCATTCATCTCCTCAACCGATACTCCGTCGAGCGTGAGCGGCAGGACAATGTTTTCTTTTACGGTGAGTGTATTGAGCAGGTTAAACGACTGGAATACAAATCCCAGCTCTCGGCGTCTGAACAAGGCCAGTTCATCATGATTCAGTTCAAACGGATTTTTTCCTGCGATCTGCAATTCCCCTGAAGTAGGGTGGTCAATAGTTGAAATCATGTTTAGCAACGTTGTTTTGCCACTGCCTGATGGACCCATGATGCCAACGAATTCACCTTCCTGAATACTGAGATCAATACCTGACAAGGCTTCGTAGGACACGACCCCTTTATAAATTTTGCTAATCTGTTTCACTGAACATATCTCCATAGGTTGATGGCTCCTTTTCGAATTTGAATTAAAATAAGTTGGGCTGAACATCATTGCCAATTGATGTCGTTCTCTTACTTTCTGACTTCAGTCTATCGAAGTTTCGACTATTCTCCTATGGATTAACCTTTCATCTTCATGACATTATTGTAAGGTTACGTTATCACTCATGATTAAAAAAGCCCTCTTCTATGTAGAACAGAGAAAGACGCCGATACCTGTTGAGGGGTACCAGACGTCTTCCCGTTTTGTTTTGCATCCTGCTGATATAGTTTTCATGTTTCAAATGTAATGGTTACGGTTGTCCCTTCTCCCTGAACCGATGCCAGATCAATTCGATGATTCATCCGTGTCAGTACATCCTTTACAATATACAGTCCCATACCCGTGGATTCTTTAAAATGACGTCCATTCTCTCCCGTGAAGAAAGGCTGGAATACACGGTTAAGATCAGACTTTGGAATCCCCACACCCTGATCCTTCACTTCAAGGATGATGGACCGTGCGGATTCGTAAGCCTGAATGGTGACCTTTTGCCCATGGCTGCCAGAAGAGTACTTGATGGCGTTGGATAACAGCTGTACGAGGACAAACCGAATCCACTTGGCATCCGAGTGGACCATTAACGCAGAGTTAATTTCCATCTCGGGATACACATGGTTACGAATGAAGAACCGTTTCAGTTCATGAATGGCCTCTTCTGCGGCAGCCTTGAGTGATACCGGCTCCACAATGAAGTCCTGTTCAAATGTCTCCAGCCGCGCCACGTACAACACGGTTTCCAAGCCCCGCCTCATCTGGTCTGCTTCCTCTCGAATGCTAATGAACCGTGGATCTTCATCCTCCTGGTCCTCAACCGTCAGTTCAATGACGGACAACGGTGTCTTCATCTGATGTACCCATTGGTTCATAAATGTCAGGTATTCCTGCTGCCGCTGTTCCAAACGATGCAAATGGGCATGGTAATGACCATACTGCGAATCCAGCAGTTCCGCCAGAGCCTGCGGCAAAGGTGCGGGCTCATTCAGTGGAACAAATTCTTTTAAATCATTCATTCGTTGGGACATCCGGGAATAAAACATGCGATGGGACAGATAACGATAAATGAGATAACCTGCGTACAGGCAAAACCCTAGAGATACCGCATACGTGGCCGTTAACCAGTGGTCATAGCCGTCGTACCAGAAGACTGCAACCACAGTAAGAAGCACAACGATTACCCAACAGGTCAGTACAATATGTTCTTTGATAAACAATTTCATGAGGGCGACGATGCCTTCCAATTACTGTTGAGTCGATAACCCGAACCTCGTACCGTCTCCAGCGCATCCGTAATTCCCAGCTCAGTCAATCGTTTACGCACTCGGGTCACATTCACGCTAAGTGTATTATCATCCACAAAGGAATCATCCCACAGCTTTTCCAAAATGGTTTCGCGGCTAACCAATTTGGGACTGCGCCGCAGCAGCGTCTCCAGCAAAATGGTTTCTTTCTTGGTCAGTTGTATCTTACGGTCACCTAACTGCATCTCCAACCGTTCCAGATAGACCGTCAGTCCATCCAATTCCACCTTGCGTTCTTCATGACTTGCAGCATAATCGCCATACACCCTCCTCAGCTGACTACGAATTTTGGCCATGACAATTTCATGCTCGAACGGCTTCGTAATATAATCGTCCGCACCGTTCTCAAGGGCCATGACCTGATCCATCTTGCCACTCCGGGCCGAGATGAAAATGATTGGACAAGTGGAGATGGAGCGAATCTGTCGACACCAGTAGAATCCGTCGTAACTTGGCAAGTTGATATCCAGCAGCACAACATGAGGCTTCAGTTGTTCAAATTGCCGGACAACCTGTTCAAAGTCCTCAACCGTTACAGCCCGGTCTCCATATCGCTCGATATGGGATTTGAGAAGACCCGCAATCTTCGGGTCATCTTCAATAATCATTATTGTATACATAAAAAAAGGTCTCACCTCTAACGTGTCATAATGGAATATGCGATTCTCTTTCCAAAATCATAACACAGGTGGGTACTATCGGGCATCGACCTGCTTGCGCCAATCCAGAATGTCAGCATTCAGCTGCTTCAAATCTCCAGACGACTGCTTCTCATCAGACAAGTTATACTTCTGTTTCAACGCCAGAATTCGATAGACACTTTCATCAATGCGAGATTCGGAAATCTTCCCTGACTTCACCGCGCTCTTCAACGTATCAAAAATAGTCTTGGCACTCTCATAACTGTGAGCTACCAGCAGAATATCGCTCCCTGCCTGAACCGTAGCCACGGCGGCATCGTCCAGCTTGTAATTTTTCGCGATTGCGCCCATGCTCAGATCATCTGTGATGACCACACCGTCATACTTGAATTTGCCACGTAAATGCTGACCAATGATGACATCCGACAAGGAGGCCGGATGGTCGGGATCGAGTTTCGGAAACAGAATATGAGCTACCATAACCGCTTCTACCTGTTCCTTCACCGCAGCTTCAAACGGAATCCATTCGAGCTCGGCAAGCTGCTTTTCTGTTTTGTTCACGACAGGCAGATCCAGATGGGAATCCACCGACGTGTCCCCATGACCCGGAAAATGCTTCACTACAGGAATAATTCCTTCGCTGCGCAGCCCCTTCATCTCGGCTATACCCATTTGCGACACCAGACTGGCTGAGCTTCCAAATGAACGATCCCCAATTACCGGGTTATTCGGATTACTGTTGATATCCAGCACTGGAGCAAAGTCAACGTTAAAGCCAACAAGCTGAATTTGTCTTGCCAACAATTTACCCATCGTTTCAGCCAAATCAGCATCTTTCGTCTTACCCACTTTCCCATTGGAAGGAATAGACTCTACCGTTTCCGGCATACGACTCACTTTGCCACCCTCCTGATCCACACTCATGAAGATTGGAACCGGATTGGAACGATTGGCATCCTTAATGGATTGCACGAACTTCGCTGTCTCTTGAAGAGTCGAGACGTTATTGGCATAGAAAATAATGCCTCCCACCTTCTGATCCGTAATCATCTGTTTGGCTTGAGCATCCAAAGTAGTCCCTTGAACACCTGCGAGAATCATCTGACCGACTTTCTCATCCAAAGACAATTGATTGAGCTGCTCTTGTACCGGATCTTTCTCTTCCTGCGGCGGCACTGTATTCTGCTGATCATCCTGATCATTTGCGCCTGCGTTTGAATTCGCATCTGTCTTCGTTCCGGTATTATGGTTACTCTGCTCTGACGAGGAAGGCTTCTGAGACTGCCCACATGCGGATAAGAGCAGGACTATTCCCAATAGCAGGAACAACATTTTAAGCCTGTTTATGTGTTTGTTTTTTGAATTGCGATTATGGATATACAAGGATAGTCATCCTCCTTAAGCGTTGTTGTCATTCAGCCTGAATGTGGTTCAGGCATAACCTTATCATAAGGTGCTTCATTTTCAAAATGGAGACAGCTCGCGCACAAATAAAGTTAATGTAGTCGGAATAACGAAAAAAATTCCCTTTTGGGGTTAAAGTGTGGTACTTTTTGGCGTTATTACTTTGGGCGTGTGTGATTGGAGCAAATGAGAAAAGGTGACTGCGGTGCGAAAAACGGTTTTCTATTGTGAATTTTTCATATGATGAAATTATTATTGAAGGAAGGTTGAAAAAGCCGCCCTTCGGCGGCTTCACGTTTGTTTTCAGTTTTCGTTGCCATTGGCGTTTGTTCTTACAATCCTTTTCTGAAAGTTCTCTTAATAGAGTGTTTGCAACACTTCTGTTGTAAAGGGTATGATTTCGGACTGGCGTCCTTCGCGAACTTTGTTCGGCCATTCCGGATCACTCAACAGTACACGCCCCAATGCGATCAAATCAAATTCATTTTTCTCCATTTTCTCGTTCAATTGATCCAGGTGAGCATCGCCAGCCCCCTGGTTTTCGTTCGCTCGATCCACGAATTCCGCTTCAAGCCCTACCGATCCAACAGAGATCGCCGGTTTGCCACTTATTTTCTGTGTCCAGCCTGCCAGATTCAGCTCTGAGCCTTCGAATTCCGGCAGCCAGAAACGACGTGTTGAGCAATGGAAAATATCTACGCCTGCAGCCGTCAGAGGAGCAAGGAACTGCTCCAGTTGTTCTGGTGATTCCACCAAACGTGCGTCATAGTTTCCCATTTTCCATTGAGAGAAACGAAGAATGATCGGAAAGTCAGGACCTACAGCAGCGCGACATGCTTCAATAACTTCGACAGCAAAACGCGTGCGCTGCACCAGATCGCCTCCGTACTTATCCGTACGACGGTTGGTGTGTTCCCAGAAAAATTGATCAATCAGGTAACCATGAGCTCCGTGAAGCTCAATACCATCGAAACCGATGCGCTGTGCATCGGCCGCTGCCTGTGCATACGCCTGGATAAGACCCTTGATTTCGTCCTCTGACAAAGGTTCTCTCTCCGGTTCACCTGCCATACTTTGTCCCGATGGACCTACTGGCTCCGCTTCTGCATTAGGCAGATCGCCCGAACGGCGAGCTGTGCCCACATGCCATAATTGTGGCATGATTTTGCCACCTGCCGCATGGACTGCCTTGACTACATTCGCCCAACCCTCCAGTGACTCATCGCCATGGAACAGCGGAATGCTTGCGCCACTAACGGATGAAGGGTGGTTAATCCCTGTTCCTTCGGTAATGATCAGCCCTACACCTCCGGCTGCTCTGCGACGATAGTAATCCACGACCTCTGGCCCGGGTACGCCTTCGGGTGAAAATCCACGAGTCATGGGCGCCATGACGATCCGGTTGGACAGGGTGAGCTTGTCCGAGGTAAATGGTTTAAACAAAGCTGACGGCACATTCATTGTGCATTGCTCCTTTTCGATCAGATTGGAAGAAAACATGTACACGTTCTTGCACATGCTTCTGTATAACTACCACAGATGTTTTAGCGAGTCGATTAAGATATCTTCTTTCTATATTATAGTTTCTGATTTTTATTTTCAAATTTTTGAAAAAAAGAAATTAATGGCCTTTTGAACACAAAAATAGAGCAAGTTCGATGTAGCTTCTTCTAAGAAGTTCTACCATTTCGGCCCTGCCCTACTTATAACTAAATTGCCCTCGCTGTAACCAAAAATGCGGATGCAGCATAGTATATAATATCCATAATCTTCCTTTCGTTTAATTAGCATTAACAGGGATATCATTGCGATTAACTCTTAGCAATTTGCCAGATGAAGTGGATAGAACATCGGGGTCCGTTCCTAGCCCAAAGTAGAAATCACCTTCGTGTTCTTCGAAAGACCTGGCATACGTGTCCTGGTTAAAACGGAGAATTTCATTCCATGTGTTTAGATCCGTCGATTGATATACGCGGTTTATATAGAGATTCGCACTTTTGCGTGTGTAGGTAAGCACATAGACTTTACCATCTCGCAGCAGCAGATCAGTAGGAAGGGCCTGGGTATCCGGCAAAATGACGCGCTTTGCCTGATTAATATCAGTCATGATATTCAAGGATTTGGGTAACAGCTGCCCGTCATTGAATACCCCTCCGGCAATATAGAGCAGCTTATTTTTGAAATTAATATTTTTCCCTATTTTATTATACGGAACTGTGCCAGTTTGATAGGATAACCCCGGTAGCATTTTGCTGCCATAGACCAGCACGTCTTTCTTTTCTAGCTTCTCATTAATCTCTAATATATTCGTTTTATCGCCCCAAATATTATTGGCAGGATACATCATGCCGGATGCATATAATTTGCCCTTGATTTCAAACAGCGTATACGCCCTGAAGCCAAATGTATTGATGGTGGCGAATTTTTGCCAGCTTTCACCTTGATCATGAGAAATTAATACGGTAGGCTTCTTCTCGGTACCCAGCGCTGCAAATAGTTTGCCCTGATAGGACGCCAAATCGTATACATGTACACCCAGCGGCAGATTACGATATTTTGTCCAAACATCTCCATCCAATCGGTAGAAGTTCCCCATATCCCACTGCTCACCATCCGAATCATTTCCGGGAATATACAATTTGTCATTTAGCACTTTGTAAATGTCAATCTGTTCCTCATCCACAAACTTTTTGGTCGAAGGAACGATGCTCGGATTTCTATTCGTAACGGATTGGGTTACAAATTTGGGAGTGGCTGTGTCGTAATAAATGACCGGAATTGGGCCCGCATTGGGTGAAACACCTAAATTACTGCTGTTCCCATGCCCCATATATATTTTTCCTCTGTACAATTGCAAATCCCAGACATTGTTGGCATAAGGCGCTTTCTTAAAAGGCCTTCCAAGCAGCTCGATCTTGGACGTCACATCGGCGGATGTGATAGCCGCATTGGACACCTTGGCAAGCATCCGCTCGGCAGTCGGCTGCTCTGTTACAGTATCATTCTTGGGTTTCGAATTGCCCATAAGCAGCCACCCCATACCTGCAACGAGGGTCAAAATCACAGCTGCCCATTTCGTATTCCTCTGCATGTCCGCTTCCTCCTTCATTTTATGAGATAACACCTTTACATCAAAATGATACAAATTGTATCTTTTCATATTATGTAAAACGAAACCTACTTGCAACAAATTCCGCCCGATCTGTGCAAAAAAAATAGACAATCGCATCCGGAGATGCGTTGTCTATTCGTCATAATTCAAGTGCATGCCTGCTAATTGAGCATCAGCTCCAGTTGCACTCCAACTGGGTTGCCTATCTCCTTTTGCTGACTTCCACTCTATTATATTCTGATGTTATTGGCCTGGAATTTACTCTGCTTTCACCAGAATTTTAACCTGGTTTTTCTCTTTGAGCAGTGCTTCAAATCCATGCTCTACCACTTCGTCCAGGCTAATTCGTTTGGTTACCAGCTTGTCTGAAGGGAAGAAACCTTTAGCCATCAGACTAATGACAGCCGGGAATACATCACGGTAACCGATAATGCCATTGACCGTACGCTCCTTCATGACAATGGAGTTTGGCAGAATCGGTGCTTCCTGTTCAAAAATGCTGACGATCATCAATTCACCACCAATACGTGTTGAATCAATCGCTTGCTGCAGTACCCGTGGAACACCGGTCACTTCATAAGCTACGTTCACACCACCTTGGGTCCGTGCATGAATTTCTTCCACAACATTATATTGTGCAGGATCAATAACGATAGCGCCAAGTTCTTCCGCTTTGGCTTTACGTTCCTCGGATAATTCCACGACATAAATATCCGATGCACCAGAAGCTTTCAGCGCCTCAATAACCAACAAACCGATAGGACCCGCACCAAAAACAGCCGCAGTGTCGCCGACTTTCAGTTTGCTCTGACGCACAGCATGAAGAGCTACTGCGGAAGGTTCCACCAAAGCTCCTTGCTCGTACGAGATGGAATCCGGAATGGCATGTACCATATTTTCCTCAGCCGTTACATACTCCGAGAAACCTCCGCCTCCCCCAGCAAGGCCCAAGAAACCCATCTGATCGCATAAATTATATTTTCCTTGCTTGCAGGCTTCACAATGACCGCATGCATAGATCGGTTCAACCACAACGCGATCACCTGCCTGAAAACGTGTCACGCCTTCGCCTACTTCAACGACTTGTCCTGAAAACTCATGCCCCATCACAACAGGTGCTTGTTCCCCTGTTAGCGGATGCGGTGCTTGAGCCGGAATGAAGATCGGGCCAGCAGTGTACTCGTGCAAGTCACTGCCGCAGATTCCACACCACTCCACTTTTATTTTAACCTTTCCCTGTTCAGGGCGGGGTTCATCAATATTTTCGAGACGCAAATCTTTTACTCCGTGCCAACGTAATGCTTTCATTTGTTTCATCTCCCAGATCATAAGTTTTGATATAATCGGAAACGTTTCCGTAAATCAAATATGTCACATTTTAAATAGACTGTCAAACATAATTTGTCACACTTATGTCTATATTATGAATTTTACGCCGATAATTCTGGGATAAAGCCAGCCTTCAATACACCTGCCACTCCGATGACAGAACAACCTTCCAAGCGCTATTATCCCCAGATTTTTTGGATACTTTTTTTCAAAAGGAATAATCAACTCTTCTGGAACAATAAACAACTATGATCTTTCAATCGTATTCACAGGATACTTGTTGGCTCAAATGTTATAATCAAGGTATAGTTTTGTCATTCCATTTGTACATATTTTCAAAATTCGGAATCGTTTCCGATTGAAGTGAGGTTAACTAAACGTGAATAAAGATCAGAAGGTTACGATCAAGGACGTTGCAGAACTTGCAGGTGTAGGCATCGCTACCGTCTCCAGAGCCATCAACAACTCGGAAGGTATCAGCAGCAAAACACGTGAGAAAGTCATGCAGGCCATTGAGGAGCTTGGTTTTGTCCCCAATACCTCTGCCCAGAGTCTAAAAATACGCCAGACGCATCAGATTGCACTGGTTGTACCTGACATACGCAACGCCATTATTCCCGAGATTTCCTGGTCTGTTGAACAAACAGCGAAGCAGCATGGCTATCATGTGGTCCAAATCAATACGGCGGGCAATGCAAGAACGGAACTGGAAACCATTCGTAACATCAAAAAACTGCACGTGGACGGGCTTATTTTCATGCCTTTGGCCTATCCCAAAACATTGCCTAGCTTAATTGATAAAGCTCCCCTTCCCATTTCCATGATTAATTACGGTAAAAAGCTGGAGCCTGGCATGAAAGCAGATGTCGTTTCTCTTTCACAACCCGAAGGGAAACTGGTCATGGAACATCTGATTAAAATTGGGCGGACCCGCATCGCCTACGCCGGTGCCCCTAAAGACATTATCGAGGAACGTTATCGGGCTTATGAGAAGGCTGTAGGTCATGTAGATATCTCCCTCGTTTATTTCGGAGAAGATTTTTCATTGAATACGGGAGCCAATGCAGCAGATTATTTTCATGGGCTGACTCACATGCCGGATGCCGTATACGCCATTAATGATATGGTTGCCATCGGATTGGTCAATCGGTTTAAAGAACTGGGCGTTCGTGTGCCCGAAGATATTGCTGTTGTGGGCGTTGACAACAACCAATTTACAACCGTTTCGTCTCCGCAGATCAGTTCAGTCTCGATTATGGGCGAAGAAGTGGCCAGACTTGCAACGGAATTGCTGTTAAAGCGAATTCGAGAGATGAGTACCACCGATTACGAGCATATTCAATTCGAGCCAAGGTTAATTGTGCGCGAGTCCAGTGTTGCCATGATCCGCTCATCTTCACAAGGACCACACGCCTAAGCGTTGTCGTGAAGACACGGATCTATTGGACAACATTCGAATAACACAAAAAAAGGTGTTCTCCAGGAATGAATTTCAGTCCTGAGAAACACCTTTTTTTCATCTTCACCCACGCACTTTTAGCTCAGCCCCACCTAAGAGCAATCACTTTTTCGGAAGCAGTTGTCTAATCGGTGTCCCCTTCAGGAACATCTCAATATCTTCTACAGTATGGTTAAAATAAATAGCATAGTTGCCTTGAGTCACGTAACCAATGTGCGGCGTTGCCAAGAGATTAGGCAATGTGCGCAGGATATGATTTACAGGAAGAGGCTCCTGTTCATATACGTCGAGACCTGCCCCAGCAATCCACTCATTCTGTAAAGCCTCGACCATCGCCTCTTGATCCACAATGCCTGCACGAGACGTATTGATTAATAAAGCGGTATTTTTCATTCGTTGGAACTCGGCTCGTCCAATCAGATTACGAGTGCGGTCACTGAGCACCAGATGGATGGAGACAATATCACTTTGTTCTAGGAGTTGTTCCTTGGTCTCTGCCCATTGGACTACCTGTTCCTCTGCTCTTGCCTGTGTCAAATTCTCACTCCAGGCGATTACTTTCATGCCAAAGGCTTGTGCAATCTGTGCCATTCGGCTGCCAATCTTGCCTAAGCCGAGCAGTCCCAATGTTTTTCCATACAAGTCCATGCCCACTGTACTCTGCCAGTTTCGGTTCAAACGCAGCGCGTTATTTTCGGTCACCAACTGTCTGGACAGGCCCAGGATAAGCGCCCATGTCAGTTCTGTGGGTGGATTGAAGCTTCCTTCCGTGCCACAGACGATGACACCGTTTGTTTCCGCAGCCTGGAGGTCAATGGAGGCATTACGCATGCCGCTTGTAATCAGAAGCTTGAGTTTCGGCAATTGAGTGATCACGGATTCAGGGAAAGGTGTACGTTCACGCATCAACACAATCACTTCAAAATCCCGCAGTTCCTGAACAACCTTCTCTTCTGATCCTAGGTAATGATTAAACGTCTGAACCTCAACCCGATCCAGGATCGGAGTCCAATCCGCTGAAGAAAGGGCAACATTCTGATAATCATCCAATATGGCACAACGCAACTTCGTCTGCATGGTTGAATCTCCTCCTCATATATGTGCATCATTGAACAATGTTTGAAAATGTTACCCCGCATATGTAACTCATAATATACATTCCTAATTTAATCTATACCCTATCTGTATTGTATCAACTCAGCCCCCATCTGCCCAATGCCCTCAGACACAAAAAAAAGCAGGAGTAGGCTCCCGCTCTTGCTAACCGTTCAAAAAAGTTTAAAAAGCAGCGCCGTAATGAGAATCGCAATCGCCACTTGAAACAAAGACCGTATTTTCCAGAACATTTTATCCAGTTTCGATTGATCATTCTCTGTCAGGGAACCCACGATAGCAATAAAAGCAAGTATGCCAATCACAATCAAACTGAACTCAATGATCCCCAGCCCGCCGTATGTCGTTAGCAGCACACCGATAATGTATAAAACGACAAGGTAGATCCTATGAAAATAACGTTCCATATGAACACCCCTTCTATAAAAGAAATCCTTCCCTTATGCCTCAAGCAACGATAACGTAACCTTTATACTCTGCTGTACAAATGAACGGTCCGGCTCCGATTTCATCATAACGGTTAATCCAATCATCGACACAACCAGCGACTTGGAGAGCGCAAATGCGTCAAGATCATCAGACAATTCCCCGGTTTCCTGTCCCCGTTCAATCGTCTCCTTGAAAATCGCCGCCAGATACATCTGGTGCTCACGTGTAAGAACAGCCAATTTAGGATCATGCGGAGCCAGTTCAACCATCGTATTGATGCAAAAACAGCCGTGACGAGGATCTGTTACATCCCCTTCAGCTCCAATATGTTCAAACAATGCACGGAAGGCCTCTTTTACAGAGGATGTATGCTGAAGTCTGGATCTGACCTGAGCGGCATGCAAAGTCGTATACCTGCGAAGTGCCGTTTCAAACAATTCCTTTTTGTCACCAAAAGCCGCATATAGACTGGGACGCTGAATACCCATGGACGTCGTCAGATCACTTAAGGATGTCGCTTCAAATCCTTTATCCCAAAATGTCTGCATTGCTGCTTCCAATGCCTTATCCGTATCAAATTCCCGTTGTCTAACCACACATTCACCTCTTTGTGTATCGATCAGTATAAAACAATTCTAAGCTATACTGAATTCCCATGTCAAACCCATCTCAATATACTAAAAAGAATATAGTCTTATCCCTTCAACTCTTGACATCATCTCAAAGCATGAAGTATGTTTATTCCGAATCATAATGTACTGATCAGTATATTTTAATCCAACAGTATTCATTCCGCTCCTAACGTACCACATTCGAAATACGGAAAGGTGAATCATTCATGCAAAATCCATCTTATCTAACGCATCCCTCCAACGAAGGACGTCCGAGCATGTCCCGGCTTGTGGCGCTACTATTTGCCCTTTGCAGCGGACTGGCGGTAGCCAATATTTATTATGCCCAGCCTTTGCTCGACTCCATTGCTGCGGAGTTCAGTCTCGCTCATTCATCCATTGGGATCGTTATCACCGTAACCCAGGTCTGTTACGCCCTCGGGTTGCTATTACTCGTTCCCCTTGGTGATCTATTGAATCGACGCAAACTGATCATCATCCAGATGCTTTTATCCGTAATCGCCCTGATTGCGGTCGGTACCTCAGCATCCAGCCGAATTTTATTCATTGGAATGGCAGCTATCGGGCTGCTCGCCGTCATTACTCAAACACTCGTTGCCTTTGCCGCCTCCCTCGCTGCACCGTCTGAACGAGGGCGCATTGTCGGTCTGGTCACTAGCGGGATTGTCATCGGCATATTGCTGGCGCGAACCATTGCAGGTACCTTAAATGATTGGATTGGCTGGAGATCGGTCTATCTCTTCTCTGCCAGCCTGACATTACTGGGGATTATCGCCCTGTTTCTCGTACTCCCCAAACACGAACCGGAGCGAGAAAAACTAAGCTACACCCAATTGATCGTTTCTGTCCTGCAATTGTACCGTGAACTGCCTGTTCTTCGCGTACGCGGCGTTCTCGCCATGTTGATTTTCGCAGCCTTCAGCACCTTGTGGACTTCCATGGTTTTACCCCTAAGTGCTGCACCCTTCTCCTTGTCACATACTGCGATTGGAGCCTTTGGTCTCGCGGGAGCTGCTGGCGCGCTGGCTGCTGCACGTGCAGGAAGACTGGCTGATCGGGGACTTGGACAAAAGACAACGGGCGTCGCCCTTGTAATATTGCTTTTGTCCTGGCTGCCCATAGGCTATGTTCACCACTCTTTATGGCTGCTTATAGCCGGGGTAATTATGCTGGACCTTGCCGTGCAGGCCGTGCATGTCACCAACCAGAGCTTGATCTATGAAGTTCGACCTGAGGCGCAGAGCCGCTTAACGGGCGCCTACATGATCTTTTATTCGATAGGCAGTGCTACCGGCTCCATCGCTTCCACTCAAGTGTACGCCTGGGCAGGTTGGACTGGTGTTTGTTGGCTGGGTGCAGGCGTTAGTGCCGCTGCGCTTCTGTTCTGGGTTTTTGATCGTTACATCCATCGGAATACGGGTCACTAAATTAATCCAGCTTATTCCACACCACGATAAACAGAGTGGCTAACGGACCAAATAACAGGGAAATCAGAAACCAGTTACGTCCACTTCTGTTTTTTCCCTGAGCAAGTCCGGCATTAATAAGGGCAAGCGTGCCCCAACCTACAACGTATTCGTTATCCATCACCTATCATCTCCTCTTAACAGATCGGCTCTACCTGTGGCTCTCAAGCAACGCCTTAAGTTTCAAATTTCGACTCTCCAGGAAAGCCTGCATGTACCTCTTGAGTACAATACGCTCTGCAACCCATCCCAGAACACCAAGAGGAGCTTCAAATCTCAGTGTGTCTCTCATACAAGTGGTCTGCTCGCCAAGCTTACTGAAGCTGTGTTCATGTCTCATGCTCTTGAAGGCGCCTTTCTCCATCTGATCCACAAAAAGATGCGGCCGATTGTACTCGGCGATCCGGGAAGTCAGCTTCTGCCTTATCCCGAAATGGCTTGCTTCGAAAGTTACCGTATCGCCTTCGCCAATTTTTCCCGTTGTAACACCAGCTATAGCCCGCTCACGGGTATGTTTCCAGACCGTCCGGGTATGAATATCAATATCCCTTGCATAGTCAAAGCATCGCTCAATGGGGGCATATAT
The DNA here is from genome assembly GCF_030433635.1 of Paenibacillus vandeheii. NCBI lineage: Bacteria > Bacillati > Bacillota > Bacilli > Caryophanales > Paenibacillaceae > Paenibacillus > Paenibacillus vandeheii. The sequence continues at coordinate 204,744 of NZ_JAROCD010000009.1, read as the reverse complement.
TGTAATCTCGGTTACCACTTCAATCAAGGACTATCTCTCCTTTTACGCTTCCGTTACAATGAATGAATAGGCGGTTCGTCCACTCTGCAACCTATTGATAATCACTGAAAGGAGTTGTATATAATTCATGAATGCGTCATCCAAAATCACAACATTTCTGATGTTCTCCGGACAAGCGGAGGAAGCTATTCGCTGGTACACTTCTTTGTTTGCTGATTCGGCCATTCAGCATATGTTTTATCAGGATAACGGCAAAGTTCTGCATGCCATATTTACACTGAACGGGCAGACCTTTATGGCGATCGACAATACTAGCGCTTACCACGCATTTACGCCAGCCATCTCATTGTTTGTCAACTGCGAAACGACCGACGAGCTTACCCGGCTGTTCGAAGCCTTATCCACAGATGGAGAGGTATTGATGCCGCTGGCTGCATCCCCCGTCAGTCAGCAGTTTGGCTGGGTCCAGGACCGTTATGGCGTGAACTGGCAGCTCAATCTGCCTAAAAAGGAAAATTAAGGTCTTTGCAAAGTATACTCCTGGTCCCCACGAAGAACAACGTCAGGGGTAGGATAAAAAAAGGGTCCCCTGTGATCGTACAGGAGGCCCGTTTTGCGTATGAATTCAATTATTTTCAAACTCAGATGATTAACTCATTAATGGCAAGCGTGCGCTCTTTGGACAGATCACGATATTGTTCCGACTCCACCTTGATCAGTGGTTTGAAAATATCGGATGTATTGTTCATGACAATCACGCCCCGCTCGCCGTTGCTCAGAAGCACTTGTTTACCAATAAAATTAGGAAGCAGATGCTGCATCAAGGCCTGAACCGGCTTCTCATTCAATTTGCCAAATCCCATCGCATAGATATCGCGCAGGTTGTTGATCAGATTCGGATTGCTGGTTCCGTGACTGCCGGATCTCATCCCGATGTATATGTCGGCGACAGATACGATCTGTGTGTATGGGTGAATCTCTTCTTTTTTAAGTTGCATCGGATAACCGGTACCATCCTCCAGTTCATGATGCTGAAGAGCTACCAGCGCAGTGGCTTCATCCGTCATGGAGCTTTTGATAATATCATGCCCATAGATCGTATGACGCTGCAATTCAAGCTGTTCATCTGCGGTTAACGGTTCCGTCTTGTTGCGAATCCGGTGGGATACTTTGCACTTGCCAATATCATGAAGATAGCCACCACGACTGATCTGGTAACTCTCTTTTTGAGAATAACCAAGCCAGTTGGCCAGGTAAAATGACAATAGTCCAACCTGAATGGAATGTGTGTAGTTATTGACATCATCCCGTTCCAGCATCATCAGGAGATGTACGACATCCTTTTGCTCGTCCAGTCCCTCCACCATTGGTTGAAGTGCATCATCCACCATTGTTGCGTTGAACTTGCCTACAGTCAGCGCTTCGAGAAATGCAGATTGATAGTTATGTACGGTTTGTATAAATTGGGATTTCATTTCTTCTTCAGGCGGTTCTTCCTTGGTGCTTGTGCTTGCTCCAGATGCAAATTTTGCCGCAGCAGCAAAGAATTCCGCTTCCGTGATCTCTTCCTCGCGTGGTTCAATATCCACATAGTCCACGCGGTGCTGCATCAGCAAGGTGATATCTTCACTTTTGATCACAGTACCCTGACCCAGAACGTGTAATCCCGCTTCGCTGAAAGTATCCGCAGTCAGACGGTCTCCATCTTGCAGGTTCATAATATGGATTCTCAAATCGGTATTCCCCCTGAACAATCATTTATAGTCAACAGTACCCGTTAGATCGGGTCCTATAAATCCCTATACTACTTTATATCGATATAATCTTTCTTTTTCTCCATAGTCCAAACGACCTTAATCACAAAAGGAAATACGAACGTATAAGACTTTATTCTCACTCCCATTTTCAAAAAAGTCCCGGTTTGAATCCGTATTAAGATAACTGGCATCTTGTTTTACACATATATAACCAAAAAGCCCAAAAAAATGTTTGGGCTTTTATTGAATTTCACTATATTTTGATCGAACTCAGACTCGCTCCCTGTACAAAAAAGCGTTCAATACTCTTCTCAACAGATGGGTCCGGAATTAACGGTGGCGCCTGATGAGGCTTCACTCTGGCATCGATAATGATCTGGTCGCAGCCCCAATGTTTATAGTTGTAGCCGCTATTTACACCGTACATATCATGAGACGGGTTACTGCGGGTAAATGTCGCCCACAAGAAATTGCTGAGATTCACACTCAGGAAAGAGCTATCGTCACATAATACGATCATTGGACAGGAGGACAAATCTCCTTTTTCCTTCAGCATGTCTGTTAATGCCTTCATTTCCTGTTCTGTATCCGCATAACTGGTGAACGGCGTACCCTGAACAGCAACAATTCCTGGCATCACGAGCTGTGGATTGTTATAACCTCGAATATCTTTCAATGTCTCCGGTACTTCCCGGCACAGCTCCCGGATCTTGTCCCCGTAGGCTGCAAATACAACCTTACTGCCGCTGTTCAATCCGGTTCCCGAGTAATCCAGCGTATCAATCGTTGTATTGGTATGGAAATGAATGTCCCGCTGCAGATCCATTCGTTCGAGGATATACGTCAGGAATTCCACTTCCCGATGTGTATCCAGGGGTTGCTGATCCTCTGCTGTGATAAACAAGTACTTCGCCAGACTGAGCTGGCCTGTACCCAGAATACGACTCGCAATCGTCAGCAGCTCTGTTGGCTGTTTTACCGTCTGATACGGCGTATAACGTTCACTGCCAATCGCGAACAGAAGCGGATGAACCCCTGCTGCATCGACTGCATGGACTTCTTTTACCCCTGGAATCTCCTGTTTAATGGCATCACCCGTAATTTCGTGAATCAAATCCCCAAATGCGGTATCCTCTTGCGGAGGACGCCCCACCACGGTAAAGGGCCAGATCGCATTCGGCTTGGCGTACACTTTATGCACTCTCATTAACGGGAACGGATGCGTCAGACTGTAATATCCCAGATGATCGCCAAACGGTCCTTCAGGCTTCGTCTCGTCCGGGTAAATATCACCCGTGATGACAAAATCGGCGTCATTGCTGATGCAATATCCATCCTTATAGCTGTAACGGAAGCGACGCCCGGCAAGCAGCCCGGCGAAAGTCATCTCACTGAGTCCTTCAGGCAAAGGCATCACTGCAGAGAGAGTATGTGCCGGAGGGCCTCCGATGAAAATGCTCACTTTCAGGGGTTCTCCCTTTTTGACAGCTTTGGCCTGATGAATTCCGATTCCGCGATGGATCTGGTAGTGAAGTCCAATTTCCTTGTTCAGTTCATAATCATTTCCACTTAGCTGTACACGGTACATACCCAGATTGGAGTTCATGATGCCTGGCTTGTCCGGGTCCTCGGAATAGACCTGAGGCAGCGTAACGAATGCTCCGCCATCCATGGGCCAATGCTTGATTAATGGCAGATCCGAAATCTGAATCTCCTGTGCGGTTACTGGCAGACTGATCGACTTCTGCTTGGGCAGAGCCTGCCAGGCGGCAAGGCCTGTGCTGATATGCTGAAATGGCGTTTTGAGTGCCTTCATTGGATCGTCCCGGACAGCCATGACACGTTGTACGCCTTCAAGCGTTCCACGGAACATGAATTTGCTTCGCTCCAGCGTACCGAACAGGTTCGAAACGGCCTGGAACTTCGAGCCTTTCACATTTTCGAAAAGCAATGCTGGGCCTTTCGCCTCATGTACTTTCATATGTAATGCTGCCATCTCCAAATGAGGGTCCACTTCTTCCTTCACTCGAATCAAATGTCCATGCTGCTCCAGATCGTTAATGCAATCTTCCATATTGCGATATTTCATTGGATGGCTCCATTCTTTGTATAATCAATAATTATGTTCATATATTCACATAGGTGTGAAGTAGCGGGTTGAATATAACGTTGGATCTACCTTGTCTACTTTTCACCTAAAAAAATGATTGATTCTAGCGTCTCTTCTATATTATCAAATGATCTGCTGCTTAACAAAACAATATATACAATTTGTCACGAAGCACTCACCAAAAAGCAATATTTAGGCAACCCGAGTCCAGTATTCATAAGGACCACAATTGCTTCAATATTGCTAATTGACTTACTTATGGTGTAGTCGAAGGTCTGGGGATCGTAACCGTAAACTGCGTTCCTTCTCCAACCCTGCTCTCCACATCTATTGTACAATCATGCAATTTCAAAATTTTAATTACGATGGAAAGCCCTAATCCATTCCCTCTTAGAGCGCTGCTCCGTGCTTTGTCCACCATATAAAATCGATCGAAAATATACGGAAGGGCTTCCTCCGGTATTCCTTGTCCTGAATCTCTAATCGTTACCTTCACGAATGAAGTAGACTTCTCGATTTCAACATGGATGCACCCATCAGGACCCGTATATTTTATAGCATTGTTCATTAGATTCTGCCAGACCTGCTCAAACAGATCTTTATCCACCGTGATTTCACAAGGCAATAGATCCAATTCAATCTTGATATTTTTGCGCGCCCACTGAGGTTCCGCTAATACAATCGTTCTTCTTAATTGTTCATCTAATTGGAATGTGGTGAGATTAAACGGATGATGCTCCGAATCAAGTGAGGCTAACCGGAGTAAATTATCACTAAGCCTGGACAGGCGTAATGTTTCCTCATAGATGATATCCAGATGCTCTTTCTGCTCTTCCAGCGGAATGACACCATCTTGCAGCGCTCTTGTAAATCCTCTAATCGATGTAAGTGGAGACTGCATTTCATGAGAGACGTTACTGACAAAATCATCCCGAACCGAGTCTATTTTCTGCAGCTCACTAGCCATGTGATTAAAGCTCTCCATCAGCTCACCAAACTCATCCTGATTATGATGTTTCAACCGTACTGTTAGATCGCCTGATGCCATTTTCTTGGCCGCAGCGGTTAGTCTTTTAATAGGTTTCACAATGTACCCAGACATAAACATGATTAATAAGCTTCCTATAACTAGAACAGTTAATAGCGATATCAATAGTGTTCGTTTCACATTATGAAAAATCGATGAAAAATTAATTGTGATCAGGAGCGCATCTTTGTCAGCATTCAGCCTGGGAACACCAACGACCGCTGTTTCATCTTTATTGGAAAGTATAAACGCTTCCGTGGTATTTTCGTCGAATAATTTATGAACTTTACCATCCGAAAAGGAAGCCAGCACTTCACTTTGTTCATTCACAGCATTTATGTTCAAACCGTATCGCGAAAAAATATTCAAGCCTGTTTTCACCTTTTCCGGATCATCGATCAGGTTTATCATCGCAGCGATATCTTCGGCAATAGTAACCAGAGTATGATTCGGTGTCTTTTCCTGAGGTCTCATGTTTAGTATGAAGGAGAGAATCAAACTGATGATCACAATACCAATAAAGGTAGCTACGATTCGTAAGCGCAGGCTTTTACTCACTATTTTCATACAAGCTCCAGACGATATCCCAGTCCTCTGATCGTCGAAATAATCAGTTCCGGGATGGGTTCCAGCCGTTCTCTTAACCTTTTAATATGCACATCAACGGTACGCTCATCACCTTCATAATCGAGTCCCCATATATCTTCTATAAGCTGTGTGCGTGTGAATATTTGCCCTGGCAGACTCGCCAAAGCAAACAACAATTCACATTCCTTCTTTTTCAATTCAACCGTATGCGCTCCTGCAGCAACTGTCAAATTGCTTAGATCAATTGTTACACCACCTATATGAATCACATTCGAGGATACCTTGTTGTATCTCTTCATTAAAGATTTCACACGCAAGATTAATTCTACAGGATCAAAAGGTTTTACTAAATAATCGTCTGACCCTGCATTAAATCCTTTGACTTTATCCTTGGATTCTCCTTTTGCCGTCACCATCAGAATGGGAATATCCATATAAGATCGAATATCTTCGGTCAGTTCAATACCATCAACACGTGGCATCATCACATCGACAATCACCAAATCAATTTTCGTATGAGATAGGATGTTCAGTGCTTCTTGACCATCCGGCGCTTCCACTACGGAAAACTGATTCGTTTCAAGGTATATACGAATTAATTTGCGGATATGGGAATCATCATCAACCACAAGAATCGTGTTCATTCATCTATTATCCTTTCAATAATCTTATTTATTCATATCGTAAGGACTCCATTGGATCCAGCTTGGCAGCTTTGGATGAAGGCATCAAACCCGCAATGATACTGATTAGTGTACTTACAGCGACGCCAAACACGATATAATATCCAGATAAATTAATCAATTTTGCTCCAAAAGCATTGTCCAGGAAGATGTTTAGCACATAGCTGATGATCGCTGCAAGGATAACGGCAATAACACCACTGAATATACCTAATAAGGCAGATTCGGAAAAGAATATTCGCTTAATATCCTTTTTCCTTGCTCCAATCGCTCGAAGAATTCCGATTTCCTTCGTCCGTTCCACTACACTAATGTACAGCACCACCAATATCATAATCCCTGATACGATTAATGAAATCCCGGCAATGCCAGCCAGAACAATTGTAGCCATGCTTACGTAGGTCGTGATACGCTCCATGATTTTGGCCGTTTGGGAGCCTGAGAAACCTGCATCCACAGCTGCGGCATTAATATCATTCACATATTTCATATCGGTTGCATAAGCATTAACTTGAATCGGGCCAATGGTCATTCCATTATCAGTGTACATCTGTTCCAGCGTCTGTGAAGGAAGATACCCTGGAGTCTGCTGCATCGGTGTTTGTTGACCCGCCGCTTCATAGATACCGGAGATCGTAACTTCTTTTTCTAAAATGATCGGTTTGTGGTTAGCATCCATTTCATTAATATATAGATGGATGGATTTGCCTATCATAGAATCAGGTTGATCATTTCCACTTAATTTATTCGCCGTTTTTAATGGTAACAGAATTTGATTGCCTTCTGGAAAAGTTCCTGCCGTAATCGTTTCTTTATCAAAAGCATCTGTAAGGGTCGTTAACTGAGTGAGTCCCTCCGACTGTTCTTCATACACCAGAGTCGATTTTCCATCCACGGAGGTAATCGTCTCCACATGATCCACATTCGGAAGACTACGAATGGTTTCGATATCAGCATCCGTAAATGCCTGTCCTGTTGCCATCAGAGCTTCCGGGCCGCGCAGGTCGCTTGCTTCTTCACTCGGTTTAGTGATGTCCACGAGTAATGGGTCCATGCTTGCATTAATTTCGTTATTCATATAACTCGTAATTCCATTTCCCAAGGATAACATCAGGAGTACGCTTAAAATACCTATCGATCCACCCAATGCTACCAGTACATTACGCTTGCCGTTGAGTTTCATATTTTGGAGAGCCATTTTGAAAGAAGCGAATAAGCCCAGGTTTCTGGAAGTCCCATTACTACCCTCATAGGTCGTCAAGGAACGATCTTTTAAATGAATATCATCCTTAATCCGTCCCTCCTCTACCTTCACAATACGTGTACCGGAATCAGCTACTTTCTGCGAGTGAGTTACGGCAATGACCAGCATCCCTTTTTGCGCAATACTGTCCAGTAAAGCCAGGATTTGATCTCCATTTTCCTTATCCAGTGCTCCTGTTGGCTCATCGGCCAAAATAATGTCTGGATTGTTTGATAATGCGCGCGCAATGGATACCCTTTGTTTCTGACCACCCGACAGCTGATTAGGGCGTTTATTCAAATGATTTTTCAGTCCAACCTCGGTCAAAATATCTATAGCGCGCTTATTCCGTTCCTTCTCACTTGTATCCGTCATTTGCATAGCGATCGTAACATTTTCAAGCACAGACAGATGTGGAATCAGATTGAAATTTTGAAACACAAAACCGATATTATTCTTCCGATAATCATCCATTTCCTTCTCAGTCATGGCACTTAGGTTCTTTCCACGAACGAGAATATCCCCTTCAAAATCGGAGTCCATTCCACCAATAATATTCATAAGGGTCGATTTTCCGCAACCCGATTCACCAAGGATCGAGACAAATTCTCCTGTCTCAAAACTCAAATTTACATCATGGAGCACGGGAACCTTTTCCTTACCATACAACGTGTATGATTTCTTCACATGTTTAACTTCTAATAGGGTCATCTTGATCTCTTCCTCTCCAAGTCATACACTCTATCTATTGGTTTGATTTACTTTTCACATTCTAACAAATTTGTGTGAACTGATAATGAACTGGACAATTGGCGTCTGCCTGGCAAAGAAAATACACCTGCAGTGACTTAAGTTGAATATTTCAAATCATTGAAGGTGTCAAAATCAATATGTAAGCAAAGCAAACTGAGCCCTATTTAAGGACTCAGTCTGATTGTTTTTTTGTTTGTTTTACTTAAAAGCGTTCATCATTTAATAACATGGTGTTGATTTAAACGGTCTGCTTGAACTACATTCAGAACAGTCCGGCTGTGACACTATATCCCCTCAACAATACGCTTTGCTCGAACCTGTACCTGATGGAAAAGTTCCTCCTCATTAATCGTTAGCAGCTGCCTGCCTCTCATCAGCACACGACCATTCACAATGGTTGTATCTACATCGGCACCATTCACGCTGTATGCAAGCAAGGATTCCAGCTCGTGAACAGGCTGCAAATGCGGTTTCTTCAGATCAATCAGAATCAGGTCGGCCTTGCGTCCAACTTCCAGAACCCCTGCATCGTGCTGAATATTTAGGAGTTCTGCACTTCCGCGGGTAGCCATTCGGAGAATTGCTTTGGCCGGCAACCGGGTGGGATCACCATAATCCAACTTCTGCAGCCAGGTCGCAGCCTTGATCTCCTCAAACATATCGACGGTTGTCGCACTTCCTGCTCCATCGGTTCCAAGACCCACGTTAATTCCCTGTGAAATCATCTCGGTGATCGGAGCGATTCCGCAGCCCAGCTTCAGATTGCTGACCGGATTGTGTGCTACTCCTCCACGCATGCCTTTCAGCCTGCCAAGATCCCTTCGATTCAGGTGTACACCATGGGCGAGCAATACGTGTGCACGTTCGAACATGCCCGCCTCCTGCAAATACTCCGTAGGTGTCATGCCATAGTGCTCACGAATTTTTACAACTTCTTCTTTGGTCTCAGCCAGATGAATGTGGATGGGTACGTTTTCCTGCTCGGCCATTTCAATTACTTCCCTTAAAGGCTCTACTGGGCAAGTATAGGGAGAATGCGGGCCATACATCGTCGTAATTCGGCCCTCAGCCTTGCCAGACCAACGTTGAACCAAATCCACCGCTTCCTGTAATCTGCGTCCTCCATCATCCTCTACGAACACCATGCCGCGTGTGAGCGATGCCCGAATACCGGTTTCCGTTACCGCTTCTGCAATTTCATTCATGTGAATGTACATATCAGCGTAAGCTGTCGTTCCTGAACGGATCATCTCTGCGATGGATAATTGTGCTCCCCAGTAGATGTCTTCGGGAGTCATTCGTGCTTCTGCGGGCAGCATTTTACGGTCAAGCCAGTCCATAAGCTTCAGATCATCCGAAAATGCTCGTAACAGACTCATAGGTGTATGCTGGTGAGCATTGATCAGGCCCGGCATTGCCAGTTTAAGTTTACCGTCTATAATGTCATCACCCTGTTGAGGCTGAATGTGGGGAGCAATCTCTGCGATACGGTCGCCTACAATGCAAATATCCCCCGTAAAGGGGGAATCGCTGTCTTTCATGGTTAAGATTGTGGCTTGTTGGATTAACATGCGCATTCGTTTCACAACTCCTCTAGGTTTGGATTGCCATACTTCCAAATCCGAGGATAAGCCTTCACGTAACGGCAAGGTCAAGGTTAAGGTTAAGTTAATTTTTGAGTTGTCATTGTTCTGAACGTTTGGATAAAAGGCTTGGGATCTATATTGACCAGATAAGGGTAGACTCCCGTGCTCGTGTGGAGATAAAAAAAGCCACCTTCATTGCCCATTCTCCGAAAAGACATGTCGAACACTTCCGTAATATTAAACTCGCGGTATTTCGTTACAATCTTGTCCGAATACAGAATCATGGACCGATCGCTCTGCAGTACTTCCTGTGCGAGACCCGTCACTTCTCTCTGTATTTTGTAATAAGGCAATACAGCAATGCAGTTCATGATCTCCCTCCGTTCTAGCCATGATTATTTGTTCCATCATAGCAGATCAGAGCGCGTGAGCAAAAAAATGATCCATCAACATTTATGTTTTAGCTGATTTCCGTTGTTACATTCAATGGAAAACGAAGTGCATCCTGAATATCCTGCAAGGAAAGGCACTGTTCAATGTGGAAAACACCATGCGGCAGTTCCGTCCGATACATTCTCTCTGCTACTGCCGCAGCAACGGCTGCTGTTGCATCTGCTTCACGCTTGCCAACCAGCAGCTGTTCGACATGGATTGGCTTGCCCTTTGTCCAACCTACTGCATCTACCTTAACTGCGAACATCGGCTCCCCTCCGGGAATAACCCCAAAAGCCTTGACCGTACCATTTCGAAGTGAGGGAATACGCAGCAGTTTGAACAGTCCTATTCGTTTCGAGATCGCCATGGAACTGGTTATCCAACGTGAATCGAGACATAACCGGGTGGACACCGTCGGAATACGAAGTGTACGCGCAACGACATGCTGATCCGAAAAGTTAAACCGATACGCTTTCCTGCGACCCAGGTCTGCACCAAAATCAATCCATTTCCCATCGTGAAAGCTTTGCACTTCGGCTGGTTTACCCTTTTTCATAACCTGATACGTGGCATTCATCTGATCCACAGTCCACTCCACCGCGGCTTTCCCGTGTTTCTCCCCCAGTCCCAGCATGACGGTAATATCGGCTTCGTCCACTTGCTCCATATGGGTTCCAGCTTCGCGCACAAGCAGATTGGTCACACCTGGCGACAATCCCACACTGAGCATGGCTGTTGCTTTGAAACGCTGCATTTTGGTATGTAACTGTTCGACCTGACTCAGAAAATCATCATTGGCCGAAATATCAATATAATCTGTGCCTGATTTGGCACAAGCCTCCACAAACCGGGTATCCGTCTGGTCCACACACATGATCACCAGTTTGACGGATTGAAGCAGAGCAGGATCAATCGCTTTTCGTACATCCAGTTGAAGCGGCTGGACTATACCTCCTGTAGATCGACTGAATTCTTCAGCCCGGTTCATCCGCGTACCTGCCGCCCATACGTTGCCCGGAAACGAGCGTGCCAGCTCTGTACATATCATTTGCCCCACTTGACCATATCCGCCAACAACCCAAATCTGGTCTTTCACAGAAACTTTAGATTCGTTTCGCATAATATCCCTCCACCCAGAATGCTCCGAAATAACGTGTAATATGGGAGAATCCGCATTCTGCCAAAAGCTCTATCATCTGTTCAGATGAGATGGGGTCCGACTCTCGGCCAAGAGAAGCGGCAAACTGCTCCCATTCTTCAGGCAGAATACCATTACTTAACATGTGATCCTGCCAGGCTTGCATCATGGTTGGATATACAGGCGAATGAAGATCGGCATTCACTGCTGCAATAATAAGTGGTGCCCCAGATTTCAGTCTGGCTGCAAGGTTGGACAAGAATCTTCTTTTGGACTCCATCCCCTGAATAAAATGCAGCATTAGCATGCTTGTTGCCCCGTCGTATATCTCCTCCTCCGGCAACCCTTCAATTGTCATGGATTTAAGCTGCACTCTGGCGACGACACCTGCTTCTTGGACTCTTCGTTTTGCTAATTGAAGCATCGGCTCGGAAGGATCTATTCCAGTAAACGTCCATCCTGCATGGCGAGTTCCAAGCAGAGCCAATTCTTTGCCTCCCCCTGCTCCAACAATCAGTATTTCATCTTCGTTGTTACCTGAGATAGAAGCGGCAAGCAGCCGCTCCATCAGATCATGCATATGAGAATAACCCGGAATTTTCAGGGCTATTGATTGTTCGTAACGGTTTTCATCCGCCGTATCCCAGCTCATAGGTGGTTGATTGTGGTTCATCGATACTACACTCCTCATGGATTCAAGTTAGACTTGACTCTTCGTTCGTCTAATTTCATTATAAAAGGATACATAGAGCTTACAATCCCAGAACATTGGGATATCTGCATGCGGAGAGGAGAAGGCTTTATGACATCACGTATGGAACGGAACCAGCGACTCATTACTTCTCTCGAAAAAGGAACCTGGACTTCGCGTACCTACCGGGAAGCTGTACTGAAACAAATCCAGAACATCGTTCCGTATGACGCTTACTGCTTTACAACGGTTGATCCACAGACCCTCCTCTCCACGGGTGCCGTGACGGAGGACGGCATTGAGGCGATTCACGATCAACTGTTCGTTAATGAATACATGGAAGAAGACATACATAAGTATGCTGATTTGATTCGCAGCAATGAACATACAGCAACCCTTCATGCATCGATTAGCGAAAATCTTATTCCAAGCGCTCGCTATGATAACATTCTTCAACCAGCAGGTTTCGGTGATGAACTTCGGACCGTACTGGTGAGTGGCGGCGCCTGTTGGGGGTATCTGACCCTATATCGCAAGTCGGGAAAATCGGTATTCACAGAAGAGGAGCGACTAAGCATCCAGGCATGGACCCCTTCTATTGCATTGATGTTACGATCCTCAAGTCTGACTCTTATGGACGAGATCAAGAACGGAAGTCCCTCCGACCCTGGTATCATGATCACATCGGACGCTTTCGAGATCTTATCCGTGAACGATCCCGCTCAATATTGGCTATCGCAATTACGTTTGCTGGAGCATGTGGGACCAGATATATTGCCACGCCCCGTCCGTGCCGTCAGTTCGCACCTGCAGCGTCAGATTCGTACAGATACCGACTCGGCCGTTGCGAAAGGACCCTTGCATCATTCTCCTTCTAAAGTCTGCATTCAGCTTCTGGATGGTCGGTACCTTGTGCTACATGCCAGCCGCATGCAACAGCTCGCAGGTCCAGATCAGATTGCGATCAGGCTTGAGCAGGCCATGCCCCAGGACTTGCTTCCTTTACTTGCCGAGAGTCATGGATTATCCGTTCGTGAGCGGGAGCTGTTGGGTTACGTGCTGCGCAGTTATTCTTCCAAGGAGATTGCAGAAGCGATGCACATCTCCGCTTACACGGTTCAGGACCATTTAAAATCCATTTTCGCCAAAACAGATGTATCCTCACGCCGCGAGCTGATCTGGTATTTTGTATCCCGTTTCCAGTGGTCCAATGAACCTGCGATTTAAATACATAATTATGACGTACAAAAAGATGCCTTGTCCGATTGGACAAGGCATCTTTGCGCGAAATGATGGTGAAGGAAATGTCAGCTATATTAACCGATACGTTAATTTCATGCGACCTACAATACCATTCTCACGAATGGACCATTAAGACTTGGCGGGTTTGGCAGGTTTCTTCACAGGTTTAATGTTCTTCACCTGCACAGCAACAGGCTCTTGCAGGTGTTCAACCGGGTACAATTTGCGGAACAATAACGTCTGCAAGACCAGAAATGAGCCGCCAATCGTCCAGTACAGCGGCATCGCTGCCGGTGCCGAAAGAGAGAAAAAGGCCATCATTAATGGAGATATATATCCCATGATCGCGAACTGTTTTCGCTGTTCAGGCGCCATATTGGCTTGCGAAACCTTGGCTTGAATCAGGTAAATTACCGCAACCACAACGGCAAGCACGTAGTCAGGCGCTCCTAATTTGAACCACAGAAATGAGTGGGATGACAACTCCGGTGTAAGTCGGATAGCTGTGTAGATACCTGACAGAATCGGCAACTGAATCAGCATTGGCAAGCATCCGATATTCAGCGGATTGAACTTGTGCTTCTTGTACAGCTCCATCGTTTCCTGTGAAAGCTTCTGCTTATCGGCTGGGTCATTTTTGCCCTCATACTTTTTCTTGAGCGCATCCATCTCCGGCTTCATCGCATTCATAATCACTCGAGTACCTTGCTGAGATTTGGCTTGCCGCATCATCAATGGCAACAACGCAAGACGGATAACGAGGGTAATCACTATAATAGCTACCCCATAACTTCCATTAAATATCGTTGCAATGTGCTGAATGAGATACGACAACGGAAATACAACATAATGGTTAAAGAATCCCGGTGTTGATGAATTAATCTCTGAGACGTTGTTGCTGCATCCAGCCAATAGCATAACTGCAAATAGAATTGCAATCAGCCCATAGATCCGCCCCTTGCCAGATGTAAAAGTGAACCCCTTGCTTGTCTTATGTTCCATATATATCCTCCTCGTTGATTTGTAGAAAATGGATTCAACGAGGATTTGCAATCTGGTTCATCTTCATCCGGTGATTCTCGCCGTCTGACGATTCGACTTAAAGCTTCAGGTCTGTGCTGTCCGTCCAAGGACAAGGCTGGCAAGCCAGGTTCCAGGCCGCCTCCGGCTCCGCCTTCCATCCAGAACTCGGTCACACCACAGTGAAGATGGGCAATATAGGCATAGCTTACTGTGAAAATGAGTCCAATTGTAAATATATAGGGTATCAATTCATGAAGTTCAAACAAGGGATTCACCCCCTTTATAGGTTAGTTTTTATAGTATAACACTTACATATTGATTTTGCATAAATTCATTGTTGGAAACGATGATTGCATGAATTCACTCTGTTCTTAACGGTGTTAATTCTCTTGAGGCCCGATATCTTGCCAGATTAAATGATGGCCATGAATGGTTTACCTTTTCCGTCTGTACATACGCATAACGCTCCAGCAAAACATCTTTTAATTCTGGATACTCCTCGGCAAATTCACGCAGTAGCGGAACTGCATCAGCAGATAAACTCGCCAAATAGGATGCGTCAATATGGCCTGTCTGATGATACCGTTCAATATTAAGCGCTGCAATCCGATGATCCATGCCCACATAGTTGACTGCCACATATGCGGTAAGGGACATTACAATATACCAGCGGATCAACGATATGGACGTATAACGGATTCGGAGAGCGGCGATAAGAAGCAGCAGCGCCAGAAAAATCATAAATGCATGTACGAGAAATCGAATGTAGGTATAACCATAGGCCTGTTCATACAGGTTGAGGCGTATAAACGCCGAATACAGCATGATTGCGGAACAACCCACCAGGACAAAGAGCAACACCTGATGCACAACAGAGCCTATTTTGCCGCTTGAACGCGTGAACTGAAGAGCAATGATTAGTATGAAAAAATTAATGCCTGTTACCAGGATCAGCTCTGCAAATCCACTTCTTGCATACTCCGCATAGGACAGGTCTGACGGAAGATGTCCCTCACCTGCTCCAAAAAGATAAGAAAATTGTACAAGCACAAACAGAATGTACACACAGTTGATGACCAACAGCATCGTACCCACAATGATGGGGTCCAATCTTAATGGTTCCCGATGAGCTTGAGTTGGAATTGCCTCAGGTAAGATTTCATTCACTACCTGACCCTCCATTATCGGGTTTATAGAAGGATCTCCTTGCTTTTCGATTTTTGAAGCAGCCACAAAAGCTGTTCCATTTTTCCAATGTACATTCTCTCTCTTCTCTGCTTCATATTGCATCGGCTGTACAAATCCCCATACGTACCCGAACAATAAAACACCCGCGATGAGAATCCAGATCACTCTCGGAAATCCTGGTGTCAGTGTCAGATGGTTCAACCACTCCGGAAAACCGGATAAATACTCATTAAAAATTCCATCTGCTGAGGAGAGCAGTGCTACGACCACGATGAGGATGGGAACGGATGCTATAAGGCCAATGAACACTTTGAAAGCAACCGTTTTTTGTGTTTTACCCCATCCACGTCCTCCTGTTTTCACAGCAATACTTGCGACGGTTCCCCAGTGACGGATGGATTGTGGCAGCAAATGATCTATAGCGGTACCGATTAAACCCATGTCCCACCATTGTCTCTGTTTTCTGCCGACAAGATAAGTCATATGTAAGATTATAAGCCCCGGTACGACCAGGAAATTAAGTATACTTAGCGGTTCATTGTCGTATAACAGAAACGTTAGCGCCAGCATCAACACCACTCCAGCCATAAAAGCATCAATCATTGTCAATGGCCGCACGCGGTCCCTGGTAAACAAGACCATAAAGCCATAAAAGAGGATAACAAAGATGGGATAAGAAACACCAACCTCCTTACCATAGAACAAATACTGATGAATGATAGCCAACATGAATGAGGAAAGTAGTGTAATTACAGGGCGGTTGGGTGAATCCATTATTTTATTAATCATGGGAAAAACCTCCATTAAACTTTCTAGGCTTCATTTTAGATGATAAAATAAGAATATAAATAGAAACTAAAGTGGATAAAACTTCTTATTTTAATATATTGCATCAGATATAACCTCCAGGAGGGACCAAAACTTTGAAATTACATCAGCAGTATTTGCTGCTCCATAGCCGGTTTGGTCAACTTTTAGAACATGAAGTAACGCTCTCTGACCTCGCGGAACTGCTCGATTGTACACACCGTAACACGTTAACGATCGTCAAAAAAATGGTTGCCCATGAATGGATTCGGTGGGTGTCCCAACGCGGTCGTGGACGGCGTTCTATGTTGACCCTGCTTGTTCCAGCTGATCTAATTGCGGCAGAATACATGATGCAGGCCATGAATCGCCGCGAGTTACAGCAAGCCGCCGAACAGGTTGGTGCTTTCTCCAGTTCTACGACAATGCAGGATCACCTGAATCAGTGGTTGCTTGGTTATTCTGGACACCATACGGAAGCTGGTACTCACAATGAGCGGATTGATACGTTAAGATTACCGATCCGCCAACAGCTGCACGCGCTTGATCCCCTTTATATCAATTTGCTGGCTGAATCTTTTGTCACCAGTCATGTGTTCGATGGGCTGGTTCAGCGTAATGAACATGGCGAAATTGTTCCTTGTCTGTCTCATACCTGGGATATCAGTCCAGATCGGAAGACATGGTTCTTTTATTTACGAAAAGGGATTACATTTCACAATGGACGCTTGCTGACAGCCTCGGATGTGGTGTATACATTTGAACGACTGCAATCCACGGAACGACGAACATTATACCGTGATGTGAGCAAACAAATTCTATCGATTGAAGCAGCAGATCCCTTGACCGTATGTTTCAAGCTCAGAGCCCCACACGAGTTGTTTTTGCCGTTTCTTTCTACGAGCCGTGCAGCGATTGTTGCTTCACAAGCCCCATACGGGCAACATAAAGATGGAGAACATGACCCAGACGTATCGAATACCATGCAGATACCTGTAGGAACGGGGCCTTTCAAGGTCACAGCCTGGGATGATCACCTGTGCAGACTAGAAGCTTTTCCGATGTATTTTCAAGGCCGAGCCCATCTGGACCGCGTAGACATTCTACAAATTCCGTGGAGTGCCCCTGCACATGTGGATGAAAAGCAAGAGATCGAATCTCCCTTCTTTCACCTTGTTCATAATCCATCTTCGTCTGCGGGTAGGGACTGGACTCAGATTAGTGCAGGCGTGATGGTGTGCAAATTACTTACTTGTAATACGCAAAAAACCGGACCGCTAAGCGATCCGGATGTAAGAGCACATGTTCAGGCATGTATTGCTGAATTGTATAGAAAAGACATGAATGAAAGTGATCCAGGAGATGCTGATAGAAAGTTGATACATGCGGAAGAGATGACTCACTCGTCTCATCCTTCCACTTTAGCCACCCCCATCTCCCTTCACATCGCAACCATTCCGCAATATCGGATGGATGCTAAACGTTTGGCATCTTCATTGGAAATGTGTGGCTTTTCTTGTACTGTCCGCATAGGCACGATGGAGGAATTCAAAGGGAACCTGAGAATGGAATCCGATCTGATTCTCTTCTCCCTGATTCGGGACCGGGACGAAGAATTGCGCAGATACGATCTTTATCTCACCTTATCCGAGCATCTGGAGGAATCTTCCAATAAGAGTGTACAAGACATGCTGCGAATCGTTGTAGCTTCACAAATATCAGCAGACCGAACTGCTGAACTGTATCGGATCGAACGATTTTTGGTGCAGCAGAGTCTATTATTCCATTTATCTGAAAAACCTGTGGAGACTGCCTACCTGCCTTCCGTTCGCGGCCTCTCCTTCAACAGTCAGGGATGGGTAAACCTCAGGCACATCTGGTTCCCGTGAATGCTCGTTAAACGAGCATAACAATCCCTTCGTTTCAAGATGCGGTAATGATTTTGGATGCTTATGAACTGGTCATTGGGTCGGCATCCACTTTCTGCCGTATTTCTTCATTTCTCTTCGAAATGGTATCCTTCCGACGATAAATACCGAGAAGTAAACCGAGCATGGCATAATCAAACATCAGGTGATTTCCGTATCCAATAAAAGGAAAAGAAATACTAAGAATCGGAGCCTTCCCGGTAGTCATCGCCAACGAATAGATGATTTGCAATGCAAACACGGCGGTGATACTGACAATAATCATACGACCAAAATCATCCCGGATGCGAGGAAGCATCTTCACCATACTGGCAACAAACCAGATGATACCCACCAATAACAGTATCCCGGCTGACCAGCCAAACACATCAATGAGCAGCACACCTGGGTAATTATAATAACTCGTTTTAAACATGTCGAACGTTGTATTAACCCCATTACCCCACCAGCCGGATGATCGAATAACTTCAAAATTGGAATTGTTGCTATAGCCACTCCCGTAAGGGTCATCCTGAAGATTCAAAACGACAGAAAGCCTCTTCAGGCGTCCGTTTTGATCTGCAAAAAACAATAACATTACAAAAATACTTCCTGTTATAACAGCACCTACGACGGTATAAAGCCATTTTCGCGTGATCCAGCCAAATAAAATAATGGACATTATGCCAAACAGAAACAAGCGAACCCAGTCAAATGTTTGAAACAATAGTACTGCGGGGAGCGTTACCATCGCAATGTACTTCATTATGAATTAGTCCAACTAACAGCCCCCAATGCATGCGATGACGATGCAATCTATGCATACTTTTGCCCACGACTGCGGGATCCCCCATCTGCTCAATGGCGTATGCAGCTGCCTCTTCCTGGCTAAGTCCCTCTTGCTCCTTGTCCAACATCATTTCTTCCAAGTGGTTGCCGAGCTCATCACGCAGATTAGTATGTACTTCACGTGCCTTAACCTGACTACATAGTTGATCAAGATATTGTTTAATCTTCTCATGTCGATCCGTCATGTTAAGCCTCCTTCTCCAAGCACCCGATCTACAGCTCCGCGGAATAAATGCCACTCGGCTTTTTTATGCTGTAACGCCTCCACACCCTTGTCACAGATGGAATAATATTTACGTTTCCTACCTTCAACCTCCAACCAGTAGGACTCCACCCATCCCTCAAGCTCCATCGCGTGCAGAATGGGATATAACGTACCTTCCTTCAAATTAAACACACCCTCGGATTGACGATGGAGTTCCTTGATCAATTCATAACCGTAAAGCGGCTGTTCCTTCAGTAGCGTAAGAATCAATGTCTCCGTACTGCCTTTAATCATTTGTTTGTTCACCTGCAAAGCTGTCACTCCCTTTTGTTCATGCTTCCACGTTCAATAATAACAACAACCACTTGTACCACTTCTTAAAAATTCAACAACGTGAGCCTAATAAAATCACTTGGCTACATACATCGGAAATCTATGCATAGTAAAACTAGGTATTATATTACCTGATTCTTCCTTTTCTGTCCAGCTATGAATTGGACACGTTTATGATAAAATAAACAAGTCATTTCACATCTGAGATACTATACTGAATCTCTCTATTCTTTGTTTTCATAATACATATTCGTTCTAACCATTCTGAGGAGGCCATCCAAACCATGAGCAAATTGATATTCTTTCTCGGCGGGGCCGGGAGCGGCAAAACAACCCTTGCCAAAGCCCTCTCCCGTAAACATAAAGCTGCTTTTTTTGATATGGATATCCTGCTGCGTCCTGCTGCCGAAGCAATAATGACCCTACAGGGACTCGATCCATCCGATCGCGATTCACCGGAATACAAACGGTTATGCCGTGACCTGGGATACCGTATTACGATGGATGCTGCACTGGACAACGTGCAATTGGGTATCGATACGGTTGTTGTCGGACCCTTTACCAAAGAAATCGGAACTCCTGACTGGATCGAGCAGGAACTCGCACGGATCGGACGTTCCCTCGACGATACGGATGTACGTGTAGTCTATATTTATCTAGCAAATGAAGCGTTGTATCGTGAGCGGATTACAGACAGACAATCTCCGCTGGATGAGTGGAAGCTGGAAAACTGGGATGCCTTCACAGCCTCACTTGCCCGAAAACAAGTCGCTTGGCCGCTGCCCGCCTCAGCCGTGGCTTATATCGATAATTCCAATGAGAGCCCAGATATCGCGTTTGCTGAAGTCGAACAACGAATATACGAATAAACATGGAATGACCCTGAACCCATCCGTTCAGTACACTCTCATGTTTGCTTATACGCTCATTAATACGCACTTAAAAGGGGGATATGTCATGATGACCCGCACAGGTCCAACGTGACAAATCCCCCTTTACAATGAGCTATGACCAAACGTTACATCCAGTCTCCATCCTTGTTACATCCTAGTTACAAAAAATGCTTCGTAATATAATCCTGCTCCAGAGGTGTAATCACGGTGCGATCCACGGGCGGCCCTTCTGTCAGATACTCGGCCACTTCAGCCACTCGATTGGATTCCAGCTCTGCTGTAAATACGAGATTGGCCATCCCTAGTGTCTCCACCAACGTTCCCCTCGCTTTAGCGTGAAGCATGAATAAAGTATATAAATCCGGTCTTTTCAACTCCGTCATTGCCCGCGCTATCCAAGCCAAATCGGCCTTGTTGTTCTCCTCAGGATGTTGCGATTTAGGATGTCTCTTTAGGCCAAGATCACACCACAAAATGCGGCGCTCATGTATATCAATAACGGCTGGAATACAAATACGGGACTCTGTCGTCAGTTCCATTCGCTCCTGTACCGTTGAAGGTTCAAACATCTCATCCGACTGTGGCGCCTGACGCATTATCCAGCCAGCATAACACTCCGGCAGGTCCTTGAAGGCATCTGCCGTGAATGCGTTAACCATGATTACCATATAACGTGCGCCCGACCTGGAAACCGACGGCAAGTGCACATCCGTATACTTTGCCACTCCATCAGGTGCATTCACCATATTCCCGCTCTGCGCAGCCTGATATTCGTCCGCTTGCCGATAGGTGCAGGATGTCTGGTCCATATAACGCCACATCGGATCATAAAGTACACTCGACAGATCGGCATCTACACGACCGGTTGGTTTATCCCCCATCATGCCTTCTTTCCACCACACGAAAAAGCGAACCGTATCTCCTGTGGGCAACGATAGCCATGATGCACACGATAGAGCTCGAATGGATTCGCTTGCCCGGCGTTTCCTCCATGGAACCGTAAAGTCTTGAAGTCTCTCATCAATATAGACATTACCAAGTGGGGGAAGCCCGGCAAATCGTTTCAACAGTATATGCTCTACCGCCGAAATTACCGTATGAATATCCTCCAGTGATATGGGCTGCAACGGTTTTGTGGAGACATACAAATTTGCCGTGTTGCCTTTTGGGAAAAAGCTCCTCCTGGCCTGGAACTCATTCCTTGTACTGAAGTGGGCCAACAGCCGAAGCAGCGCCCGAGTCGAGACCATTTCTTCCACAACTTCCAATTTGCCGATCACATGCTGTACCGGAACACCGGAACGAATCATTCGGTCCAACTGACCGACCAGCTCTATTGGACGCTCTGTGAGCGTCTCCAGAATAAGCTGGTTATCCTTCTGTTCAAATGCCCGTTCCACCCTGCCATGAAAGGTAAGCGGTCGTTCACCGCGTCGCAGCTGGTTCAGTGCCGCTACTGCCCTTGGATAACGGTGCTGATACTCCCCCGGATGCAATCGCTCTGCCAATCTCAGCCAGCGCCCTTTATATCGAAACAAATCTTCCAACGGGTCCGAAGAGGCCTCCAGTAAAGCGAGTATTACCCGACGTTCAGATCGCTTAAATGAACGGAAGCGGGTATTCTCCTTCAAAGTGACATCTCCATCGGAACAGGCCACAGCCAAGCACAATATATCTGTTGCTGTCTGCAAATGCCGCTGGAATTGCTCCAACGAAGCACGCCCCACCTTTAATAAAGCCGCACAATAAACGGCGGCATTTTCCCTCACAGGTATCTGCCCTGGCTCTGGCTCATATGCGGACCAGCCCTCATACTCTGTTGCAAACCAGATCAACTGATCTCTTGCAACTGGCTTTAACACAGCTTTCGTTGCAAGCAGGTTTATTCCCACTTGGTAAAAATCCGCTTCACTGCCAAGCTGAATTACACGCAGGCGCAGCTTGTCCAGCCATAATATGCGCTGCTCCTGTTCATTTTCATGTTCAGGAAACTGCTGTCTCCATGAGTGCATCAAAACATTCAGATAAAGCTGACTCTCCTGAATATTCATTTTTTGCTTGGGAAATCTGGGATACATGATGGTTTCCTGTAAATCGATTTCTTTCATCTGTTGAAGCTCACCCATCAGTCGCTCAAACCAGGAAACGAATCCGCTGCGTTCCCAGGTGCGCAGCACATCTATCAATTTCGTCGAAAACGTATATCCCAGCGATTCCAAATTTTTAAGTGCAGTCGCCAATATACGCACAGGCAGCTTGCCCTTGCGCTCTGCGATGATCACTTTCAAATTCCTGCTGAAATAGATTGAGAATAAGTCCATTACTTGTACTCTCCCACATGACGATAATATATTCAGCATTGGTATACTTGGCCTACCTCGTGACGATTCTTCATATGTATAAAGCGGTCCAAAAACTAAAAAAATCAGGGAAGCGGTACCCCTAGTACTATTAAGAGTTCAGAAGGAAGGGATACCATAGCCTGATTAATGCATATTATACCACGTTCTTATTAACGAAGTGAATTCAATATATCATCGGTTCCACAAGTGTGCAGCTTTTTGTCTTTGCTCCTTGGGCGTATAAGAATTTACAAAATGTACAACAAAAAAAGCCGCAGTGATAAACACCGCAGCTCCCTTACTTCTTTATATACACGCTTCATTCATTACGATTTGGACAATTCAATGAATCCTTCACCAAATACGTCACGCACATCATGAATCGTTATGAACGCAATTTCGTCCTCCGCTCGCACAATCTTCTTCAGCATCGGAACTTCTTGTTTGCTAATGACAATATATAAGATCTCTTTCGGGTTCTTCGTATAATAGCCATGACCAGACAGGACGGTGACTCCCCGATCCATCTTCTCAATGACCTGCTGAGCAATGGCATCCTGTTTGGCAGATATAATCGTAACTGCTTTTTTCGGATTGAGCCCTTCAATAATGAACTCCATCGTTTTGGTCCCAACGAACAGCATCACAATCGTACACATCAACCCTTGCGGCCCTATAATGAAGAATGAAGAGAACGCTACGATCAGATCGAAGAATAACAGTCCATAACTGATGTTCCAATCCAGATATTTGTTGGCAAGTCGGGCCAGAATAACTGTCCCCGCCGTTGTGCCTCCCACTCTAACAATCATGCCGATACCCAGACCGGCAAATAATCCACCAAAAATAGTATTGATCCAGAGCTCGTCTGATGCGATCGTCCAGCTCTCGGTCAAGTGCAGGAACAGCGAGTTGAATACCACCGCAATAATGGTATACACCGTTGTCGTTCTGTCCAGAAACTTGTAACCTACAAGCAGCAAAATACCGTTCAGAAGCAAGTTCATCAGTCCAGGAGACCATTCAAAGAGATAATACAAAATAATGGTAATCCCGGTAACGCCACCTTCAGCCAAATCATTCGGGATGACGAACAGGTTTACTGCAAGTGCAAACAGAAATGCACCCGCCATAATAAATAGAATATCCGTTATTCTTTTCTTCATCATGCACTCCATCCAATCCTTCAGAAAATCAACCTATCAACCAATTTCATAAGTTGTCATAACCACTCAATGATAGATTCTACCATGCCAGGAACAAAATTTGTATACATAATACAAATTGTTGCGCGAATTGTACAAAGGAATCTGAAAAGACTGCTTTTTCAGGCTCTACAAAGCGGATTCGCTTCGTCCACCCATGACATTTGTCATGGGTCATCATTGATATTCATCATTACAAAGGGCTGACGTTTATGACTTACTGCACTGGACGCAATCTTATACAATGATAAAAACGCCTCACACGGAGACCTCTTCCCAGGAAGCGTTAGGTTATAACTGATGACAGTTATTGACCAATGAAGGAGGACGTACGTCTATGAGCAGAACCAAAGAGATGGCGCTTAAAAAAGAAGTAACCCCTTATGAGAAAAATAATCTTCGCCTGAGTATCCAACAATTAGTGAATTCCATACTGCCACTATTATTATTATGGGCCGCAGCGTACTATAGCCTGTCCGTGTCCTATTGGCTTACATTTCCGATTGCCCTCGTAGCCTCGGGATTTGTCCTTAGAACGTTTATCATCTTCCATGACTGCTGTCATGGTTCATTTTTCAAAAGCAAACGTGCCAACGACATTCTCGGCACCATTACAGGGGTATTAACCCTGACGCCCTACCTGCAATGGAAAAACGAACATTCCATTCATCACGCAACGAGCAGCAATCTCGATAAACGTGGTGTAGGTGATATCTGGGTCATGACCGTTGATGAATACAAAGCCGCTTCCCCTTGGGGTCGTCTCTTCTACCGTATTTATCGTAATCCGTTTGTCATGTTTGGTATTGGACCCATTTATGTGTTTTTGTTCGCCTACCGCTTTAACCGTAAAGGTGCAAGACGTAAAGAACGTATGAATACTCACCTGACTACAGTGTTGATTGTAGCCCTTTATGCCTTTATGTGCTGGTTAATCGGCTGGCAGGCTTTTGTACTGGTGCAAGCACCCGTATTTTTCTTCTCCGGCTTCTTCGGCATCTGGCTGTTCTATGTACAGCATCAATTTGAAGATACGTATTTTGAACATGAAGATGAGTGGAGTTATGTAAAAGCTGCGGTAGAAGGTAGTTCATATTATAAACTGCCAAAATTGTTGCAGTGGATTAGCGGCAATATCGGGTTCCACCATGTGCATCACTTGAGCCCACGTGTACCCAACTATTATTTGGAAGAAGCACATAACGCAACACCGCCATTGCAGAATGCTACAACGATTACGCTGCGTTCCAGTCTGGCTGCCCTTCGCTTCCGTCTGTGGGACGAAGAATCCAAGCAATTTATCAGCTTTGGTCAGATCAAAACCTTATCCCGCAAGCCTTACGTTCAACCGCCTATCCGAGTAAACAACCAAGCGGGTCTGACAGAGAAGCCTTAACTCTGTCGGATTCGTTTTCTTGTATTCAGGCTGAAGTCATGCTACAGTCAGGCTAAGTTTGAGTACAATGCAGTCCGAGGAGGAGAATTTTCATTCAAAAGTGGATGCAGCTCTTTTATAAAAATACAGGTTTAAATCCATATGTATGGCTCGTCTTTTTCATCCTGCCCTTCTATTATATTTCGCAATATTCCAAATTGTGGCCCATGGTGGCGGGAATTTTCATCATTCTGTTCTTCTTTGTCTGTTATTTGCTTGCCTTCATCACAAAGGGCTGGCAGGTGTATATGTGGATCGGACTGCTGATCGCCATATCGATTACGATGACCATCGCCTATGATTATGCCTACTTCTCGTTGTTTCTTGCTTTTTTTATTGGGAATATTAAAAATAAAGCCGGTTTCTTTACCCTCTATTCGGTGAATTTGGCAGCCAGTTTTCTAACCATTAACTATAGTTTCATCAAGCAGAGTACCCTGCTGCTTAGTCAGTTTCCGTTTGTATTCATCAGTCTTATGGCATCCATCCTGCTCCCGATCAGCACGTATAACAAAAACAAACGGGAACAGCTGGAAGGCCAACTGGAGAATGCCAACAAACGGCTGGATGATCTGGTGAAAATGGAAGAACGGCAACGCATCGCACGAGATCTGCACGATACACTTGGACAGAAGCTCTCCCTTATCGGTCTAAAAACCGATTTGGCGAGGCGTCTGCTTCGCAACAATCCCGATCAGGCCGAGATTGAATTGAATGACCTGAGACAAACAGCGAGCACGGCCCTGAAGGAAGTTCGAGAGATGGTAACCACCATGCGTGGTACACAATTAGTAGATGAGCTATTCCGTGCCGAACAGATTTTGAAGGCGGCCTCGATTGAATATGTACTGGAAGGCAATCCGAAATTGCAGGATACGTCCCAGCTGAATGAAAATGTGCTCGGCATGTGTCTGAAAGAAGCTGTCACGAATGTTGTCAAACACAGTCAGGCAGCTGTATGTACCATCCGTATTAAGGAAACACCGTCCGATAATGTGCTGACGGTTCAGGATAACGGCGTCGGAATCGAACGTGCCCGCAAACAAGAACGGCGCGGTACTGGAATCTTGGGTATGAAAGAACGACTTGAATTTGTTAACGGATGTCTGGATATTCGCTCCGGAGCAGGCTTGGAAGGTACAAGCATTGTCATCCATGTTCCCAAGCTAGTCCGCAAACCAATTAAGGAGGTTGAAGAATGATCAGGATCGTAATCGCCGAAGACCAGCGTATGATGCTGGGGGCCTTGTCCTCCCTGCTCAACCTGGAAGAGGATATGGAGGTAGTTGGGCGTGCAAGCAACGGACAGGAAGCCCTTGCTCTTGTCCGTGAGCATATGCCCGACATCTGTCTGATGGACATTGAAATGCCCGTCAAAAGTGGCCTGGAGGCCGCTGAGGAACTTAAAGGTATGAACTGTAAAGTCATTATTTTGACAACCTTTGCCCGGACTGGCTATTTCGAACGCGCTCTGAAAGGCGGTGTACGCGGTTATCTGTTAAAGGATAGCCCTATCGAAGAACTGGCTGAAGCGATCCGCCAGGTCATGAATGGAAGACGTATTTTCGCTCCCGACCTGGTGGATGAGGCTTATGTACAAGAGAATCCGCTGACCGAACGTGAAAATGCCGTTCTCGGCCTGATGGCCGACGGCAAAAATACAAAGGAAATTGCTGGACATCTATTTATTACAACCGGCACGGTGCGGAATTACATCTCTATTATCCTCAATAAGTTAAATGCGAGTAACCGCATTGAAGCCATTACCCGCTCAAAAGAAAAAGGGTGGTTTAAATGAAAGTACCGCTTTAACCCACTGAAACATAAATAAGGTACGACGATGGAACGATGTACCTTGCTAATACAAAATAGGCTGGTCTGGAGAACTCTCTCCGGGCCAGCCTATTTCCTTTTGAAGCTTCATTTTAAAGACATACGACTTATTTTACAGAAACCACCATACCCAAAGCTTCCAGAGGCACCTGCTCGGTCTGGAGCTGATGAATCTGCTTGCCTTCTTGCCAGGAGATCGTTACATTGACGCTTTTACCACCGCTTGGGTACTCCACATTGACGAATCCTTTTTCCTTTGGTACAGGCAGTGTATGGGACTCCAAATATTCCACCATTCTCTTCGCAATCCCCGGATTGTTCATGTTATCCTGGGAAACGGATCGAATCTGAAGCGTCCATCTCCCTTCTGTCCAAGTGAGATACTGACTGCCCGCCGCGCCTTCAGTCATGCCCTTGATGCCATGTCCCAGATCCACTGTCATATCCTTCGGCACGTCATTCAAGTCTGTATCAGGGAAAATATCCGTACTGTTCGGATCCTTATACGTCTTCACCTCATAGGATGCCAGGACAGGCACCTTGCTGCCAGAGGCCGTCAACGAAGCATCATTCACCGCAACAGGCTGGTCAGTAGAATAAAAATTAATATGGAACGCATCTGAGGTATTCGATGTAATCGATGCAGTCAGATGTTTTCCCTTTTCCAAGGAAAATGAAGTAGGGAACGAAGCGTTTTTCATCTTCAGCTGACTGCGGATGTCCTGAATGACGTCGTTTGAGCTTTGCTGGGCTTGACCGTTACTGCCCGTTTCCGGATTCGATGTTGATGTCCCGCTGCCTGCCGAACCTTCCGTGCCCGTTGTTCCTGTTGTATCTGTTCCGCTATCATTCGTTCCACCGGAGAAATCCGCTCCTCCACTTCCTGACTGAGTCTGTTCGCCAACCGCAGGGGATGTGTTATCCGCTGTTGATGTTTTGGTATCCTGACCACCACACCCTGCAAGAGCAAGCAGCACAGCTGTTGTCACAGGAATCGTCATCCATAATTTAGGTTTACTCATGTTGTTGTCCTCCTTGAAGCCGTTATTGAGATTAACTTACATTGTTGTCCAGCCAGTATATTAACGTTTGTCATTCCAGAAATTCACGGGCTGCACTTTCTTCGTCAGCACTTCAAAATGGTATCCTTCTGCTTTCAGTGTTTTTAACACTTGCGGAAGTACTTTTAATGTCGCTTCCTGATCGTGCATCAATACCACAGGGGTGGTTCCGCTTTTATGCACATTATGGATCTGCTTCATCACGCTGTTGTACACTTTCTGATGATCCTTCTTGTATTTCCAATCTTCGGAATCAACATTCCAATCCCACAGATGGAATCCACCCTGACCTAATAGAACATTGCGGTATGCAGGTTTGAGATACGGTTTGCTGCCGTACGGAGTGCGAACGAGACTTGTTTTGACACCTGCCACTTTGTTCAGACTTTCATTTGCCTGCTGCATTTCTTTCAAACCACTATATGCGGATTTATAAAATTTGCTAGGAACATGCGTTACACCGTGCAAGCCCAGTCCATGTCCGTCTGCAACGATACGCTTGGTGGCCTTCTGAAATTTCTCCATCTGAGGTCCGAGCATGAAAAAGGTCGCTTTGGCATTGTACTGATCCAGTATATCCAGCAATTGTCCCGTGTGGGCGGTTGGCCCATCATCGAAAGTTAGATATATGATCTTGGAGCTCGCTTTATTTCCAGCATTTTGGGATGCGGATGATGTAGCTGAAGCCGATTGCGGCAGTAACAATGGAATGATAAATAGAATAGCAAGTGCGGTGATGAACGTTTTGCGAATATGTAGCATAATAAAAGTCTCCCTTATGTCTTGTATTTCCCCGGGTGTCGATGTTTCTCTCAATGCAGCCCTTGGCGATAATCCTAATACTATCAAAAAGAGTGCGTCCCATTCTCGTTTCAAATGCTACGTTCGAGTTACACTTTTGTCAGATTAACCAAAAAAATAAAACGAATTTGATAGATTTGCTCGAAAAAGAACATCCGACGGGATAGATCAATGTTGACATATATTCTATTAACCCAGATTGTGGCTTCTGATAGATTTAGTACTGGAATTTATATGAAACAAGCGAGGGAATCTTAAAATGATATAACAAAAAAGCCTGCCCGAGAGCAGACCTTTCATATGTAGATCGATTTCTTGTCGTTCAAATTAATCCAGATTACAATGGCTAACCTCCATGATTACTCTGCAGGAGCAGTAAACGAACGTTTACCAAATTCGGCGTCCAGCATGTAGAAAGCATTGCTGTCTTTTTCGATGCGGCGTAACTTCTGAATGATATTGTCAAACAGAGCTTCTTCTTCGACTTGCTCATCAATGAACCATTTCAGGAAATACATTGTGGCATGTTCACGCTCATTCAGGGCAATATCAGCCAGATTGTAGAATTTCTTCGTATTTTGCTGCTCATGTGCATATCCGTGTTCAAACACATCCAGCATTGAGGAATACTCATTTTTTGGTTCAGGCAATGCAGCGAGGGTTGCACGCTGGCCGCGATCATTCAGAAATTTGTATATTTTCATCCCGTGGAACCGCTCTTCCTCCGCCTGCACGATGAAGAAATTCGCAAATCCATCCAGGCTTTTGCTCGAACAGTAGGCAGCCATAGCAAGATATACATGCGCTGAATAAAACTCGAAGTTCATCTGTTCATTTAGAGATTCTGTCAACTCTTTACTCATCAGGAATACACCTCATTCTTTCTCTAGGGATGGTCTTATTCTACCATAACGACAATTGGACTTACATTGATTTTTCAACAAAATTCGCCAATGACTGATTACATCTCTTCCTATATAATTACATAGTTCTCGCTCTAAAATCATTTTATTCTGGAAGGCAGGCCTTTTTATTTCATGAACACATCTACGCAGCTCAAAAAAACCATAGGCATGCCGCAAGCTGTTGCGCTTTATATAAGTGCAGTTCTTGGTTCAGGTGTCCTCATTGTACCCGGGCTTGCCGCCGAACTGGCAGGCCCGGCTTCACTCCTCGCCTGGGGAGGCATGGTTCTGCTGATTCTCCCGCTTGCCCTATCCATGGGACTACTCTCGGCACGCTACCCCAACGCAGGAGGCGTGTCCCATTTCGTTACTCTCGCTTTCGGACAACGGGCAGGAGCCTTAGTTGGCTGGTTCTTTCTGATGTCCGTTCCCATTGGTGCTCCCGTAGCTGCCCTTACAGGTGCAGGTTATATGACAGCAGCACTTGGACTTGGTGACGGATATCGAACAGCGATCGCAGCTGCCATGCTCGCGGCTGGACTGATCATTAACATCGTGGGCATGCAGGTCGCCGGAAAGGTACAGATCGGCGTGGTGCTGGCGATTATTATCGTGCTCGTCATGGCGTTTGTGTTCGCTATTCCAAATATGGAATCCATACATTACACACCATTCATGCCGAACGGTTGGGTAAGCGTCGGTCAGGCTGGCGCCATTCTGTTCTGGTGTTTTATTGGTTGGGAGGCTGTATCTCACCTGTCTGAAGAATTCACTGATCCACGCAAGGCAGCTATTAAAGGCGTAACGATTGCAGCTATCATTGTAGGTGTGCTCTATTTCCTGACTGCACTGGCGACAGTCGGAACGCAAAGCTATCTTCATGGCGGGGCAGATGTCTCCCTTGTATGGATTATTAGTCAGGCTCTCGGTTCCTGGGGCGGATTAATTGCCGGGCTGACTGGCATATTTATTTGCACCGCTACGGTCATTGCATACGCTGGTGCCGCTTCACGTGTCGCTTATGCCCTGGCTAGACAAGGGTCTGCTCCGCAATGGATGTCCCGTTTATCCAGTCGTTACCATACTCCAATTGCTGCAATCGGCTTCCTCGCCATCTGCTTCACTCTTGTATTGGGTATCTATGGATCTGGTCTGGTGTCGCTAACCACGCTCATTCAGCTGCCCAATGCAACGTTCATTCTCACCTATCTTGGCGGATGCGCAGCCGGGATCCGCTTACTCAAGGGCAGTCGTACTGGGGTAACCATCAGCTGGATTTCCTTTGTGGCCACAGCTATCGTGTTCCCTTTTGCCGGGTGGGCCGTTCTCTATCCTGTGGTGATCGTCGTTCTCTTCGGACTACTCAACCGCAAACGACATAACGGCATATAAAAAAAAGCTCTGCCGCTATGGCAGAGCTTCCTTAATTCATCTGGATTAATTAATTATACCAAGAATGCTTTGGAGATGATAACCAACAGGATGAACAGAACCAGAATGGCACCTACAGAAGTGAAACCTCCGTATCCTCCGTATCCTCCGTAGCCTCTTCCTTCTCCGCCTAATACTTCGCTCATTGACCGTACCTCCTTTGCAACAGGTATGCGTTATCTTATGCAGGGAGAACGGATTTGACAGGGCGGAAGCCCTGTTTCAGATATTGTTTATAATCTCCATTCAGTACCGTGGAGAATCAATCCGCATAATGTCCAGGAACGGCACTTTGGCCGTCAATTCTTCCTCTGTATACTCTACATGCACAAGACGGGTTCGTGAATCCAGCTTCACAATAACCCCATGAACCTGATCTTCCTTGCCCCATACGGTTAACAGCACTTCCGAACGTTCATGAAACGCTTCAACCAGTTGGTTCCCCAGCTCTTCCAGTTCAAACTCATCCCGGGTAGGTCTTTTTGCAACTTTTGCTTTTGCCAATGTAGCGGCCTCCTCTATAGCTAATCCGACGTCCCGAATCCACGGGTTATTTGCCGAGGTCATATTTAATTAGTATACCATTCATTCACCTTCGTGTAATGTCATGTCACCGAAATCAGGCAAAGAATCCATGGATAATAACAAGATTTAAGATGTCAGATAAGTTTTCATATAACAAATTAAATGATTTGCGTTTCGTGCAATGTGTTTTATAATTAAAAAATACGAGAGCGGCGTCTGTCGTATCATTATGATGCAGTCAGCGGTGATATATTGAAGAGTTTCCATACGCATAACAGCCATATCCCAACAGAGTACGAATTCAAGCATTCCAAATGGATCAAAAAAATGCTTCGTGCTTATTGGATCGTCGTTCTAACGCATGTTGTCATTCAAATCGGCTGCTTTCTGTTTCTGGATTATGATCGAACTCCGGAAGATTTCATAATCCATGTTTTAGTTTGGCCTACATCAGCCAGCGCTTTAGCCATTCTGGTCGCCAGTTGGGTGGAACGCCGGTTCAGTTCGTTTTCCTTCTACTCCATGTCCATGGCGAGCACGGTGATTGCCTGGACCATCATTCATGTCAATTACGATATTCGCATTATACTGGCCATATGTCTTTTGCCAATCTTTGCTTCGGTTCTGTTCTTCAACAAAAAAAGGGTATGGGCGGTATGCCTCATGCAGATGATTGGCTATGTCATCGTACTCTGCGACCCGTCCTATCGACTGTACTTATCTTCGTTTGATATGGTTTCCATTCCGGCTTTCCTCATTGTAGGTACATATGTTGCGCAACTCATTGTTATTAGCGGGGTCGAGGTACTGGATGATCTTCAGGCCAGTATGCTTGCCAAGCAGGATCTGATTGTACGAAACGCAATTATGAGCAAGCAATCCAAGACAGACGGGTTAACCAATCTGTATAATCAAAGCTCCTTTAAGGACTACTATGAAAAAGCGTTTGAGTATGCCAAGAATGGCATGAGTCTTCATTTGGCATTGATTGATATTGACAATTTCAAGTCCATTAATGATACATATGGTCATCGGGTTGGAGACGTCATTCTGGAGAGGGTATCTCTGGTCATTCAGGAGAACGTCACATCAAGCGATATTGCTGCGCGTTATGGCGGCGAGGAATTTGCACTGCTGATGTTCGAACAGACATTTGAGCAGGCATATGCATTGGTGGAGCAGATCCGTAAGAAAATCGCCCGTCTTGTTCATCCGGAGCTGGAAGGAGCTTATATTACGGTAAGTGTCGGACTCCAAAGCTACAGCCCCCATCTGTCCAAGGACAAATTGTTTGAAGAAGTGGACGCGTGCCTGTATACCGCCAAACGGACAGGGAAAAATAAAACGATAACATCCCTTGAATCGTCTATAATCGTTGAAGAAAAAAATTAAAAAAGTTGTGCTGCTCACCGAACGCCGGTGTAACAGCACAACTTTTCTTTATTAGTCTTTATAAAGCTTTAGGGTTACTCCACCCATTCCCAGCGATGTGTATTTTGCTCCAGCTTCGGGTGGAGCTTAGCGGGCTCTCCATCAATAATCAGACGTACTTCCTTAATCCAATCTTTGAACGAGTCAAAGGATGCGAACTGATTTGCCATCTCCACCGTGAGATACAGGAAATGGGGAGCGGGGTATTCTTCTGCCATATGGCGCAGAGCTGCTTCGATCGGCGTATACTTCTTACGCTTGCCTTCCCAGCCCTCGACCCGTACGCGGGAGGATGCATGCTCCCTTCTCCAGTCATGAAGGCGGTCTTCCCTTTTGTAAAAGGGCTGCACCCCCTCCTTGCTCATTCGCTTCATCGTATTCTCATGCAGAGGATAAAGCACAAGCTGCACAAAAGCACGTGTATCCGCAATAGCAGTGGCCCGTTCAAGCTGTTCATCCGTTACGTGCTCAAATGAATCATAAAAAATCAGGGTGCCTTTCCGGGTAGCTGGGGGCGGTTCATAGCCATAGGGTACATTGGTATATTTTCCAGACATCTCATCGCTCCTTGCCTGTCTTCTGATCAGTTACCTTATACTCTATAGTATATTATCCTTTAGCTGTGTTCTTCAATTCTGGATAGAATGTCATTCTATTTTTGCCCGCACGCTTGGATTCATACAGCGCCTCATCTGCCATGCGAATAATTTCACTCGGATTGCGACTGTTTGCAGGATATTCGGCGCCTCCAATGCTGCATCCAATATGAATCCGCTCATATTCGATAATAAACGGCTTATTCAGGTTCTGTATGATATCTTCAGCATAGGTGCGTGCTTCTTCTCTTGGATTAACTCCCACAGTTCGGAGAACAATAAGGAATTCATCTCCGCCGAGCCTTACCGTGATCCCCTTGTCCTGACTAAGACTGGTCAAACGCTGAGCGACTTTTTGCAGCAGAATGTCCCCGGTCTGATGTCCAAGCGTATCATTCACGCTCTTGAATCCATCCAGATCCAGATAAAGGAACGTTAACGTATGATGTTCACTTTCCCTCTCCAAAGATTCTTCCAAATAGAGTTCGAGTGCTGTCCGATTCGGCAGTCCGGTCAGTTGGTCATAATGCGCCAGATTCTGCATGACAACCAGCTCCGAATCTTTATTCGTTAGTGAAGTCAGCATATCCCCCAACGAACGCGATAGCACTTCGATTTCCCTAAAGCCTCGATTTTCCGGAATCTGCACTTGCTCTCCAGCACCCAGTCGATTCGCTACTTGAGTCAGCCGTGCAATAGGAGCCGAGATCTGGCGGGAGATCAGCCAGCCAATCAGTGCAAACAGCACCGTAACCAAGAGTCCTGCCCACACATTAAACCAGAGCATGTCGGTCACGGAAGAAAATGCCGTTGACTTGAGCTGACGAATAACCACCGTCCATCCTAGACCGGGATAGTCCAGGTGCCCCTGACTGGTCGCAAACCCTGTAACATATTCTTTCCCATCCGGCCACTGTTCTATGGACCAGATGCTTTTATTCAGTCTCGCCCCTTCAATACCCGATAGCTTCAAAGGACGACCAATCCATTCTTTTGGACCCAGCAGCACCGTATTTTCCTTTTGACTGACAATAAACATCTCGATGTCCTTTTCCTCATGCTTCAACGGTTCCAGGACACTTTCCTCTACTTCCTTCGCCCAGGCCCAGCTTAAATGCGCGGCAAGCACACCGGCAATCTCTCCGTTCTTGTATTTCAATGGAAAGCTGATATCTACAAATTGCAACGGTTCACCGGTTGGGTTGGGAAGCAGCTTCGCCAGAAGGACTGCATCGTGGACATCTCCAATAAACTTACCCTTGATTCCCTCCTGATACACGGGCCGTTCCGATAAATTTTCACCGCGCAATATACCGTCTGTGGATGCCAGCACAATTCCTTTCGGATTCATGAATCCAACCCATGAGAATGTGGGAAAGCTATCATGAAGCTGATTGAGCAGCAGCTGCACTTCGGCAGGCTGGAAACGGTCTTCGAGGGCAATCATTCGGCCCAGAAGATCCAGCTCGCCTGAACGCGACCACATGAAGCGATCCAGATTGTCTGAAGTCTGAGAAGCCGCGCTGGTTAGGGAATGACCAATTTCCGTCTCGATAGCAATGGATGATTTTTGACTGAGAATATAACCGATCGTGAGTGTAACCAGCAAGGATAACACAGCGAAGGTCATCGTGAGAACCGTTTTAAGCTTGAATGACATAACTTCCTCCAATAAACGGTGAATACATCTTGCTTTTTCAACATTGGCCATGCTGTAAAGAACATCCGGATGCCACCTATTCGTTTTTATCTTTATCGGAAATCATGTCTTTTTTTATTATACATGTCCATACAATGTTGGATGGATATTCGCACCGTGTTTCTTCCATTCAAAGAATAGTCACGATTCTGTATATACATACTTGGGTTATGAATATAGAGAGCAAGCATGCTCGTATGAGCCAAGCGAGCACTGTTTGTCACAACGAAGAGCATTCGAAATTCAGTCATTGGGGGTGTAATGTTGAGCCTGCTTCATGTTGCTGTGATTCTGCCTTTTGCCGCTGGTGTTGTACTTGCCATGCTGCATCGTTTCTTCCGTAAAATACATATGGGATGGCTGGTTTTACTTGTCCCGGCCCTATTATTTGTTTATTTTGCGAGTCTCTTACCCGCCGTGTCCCAGCGAAATATGGTATCCGGGTATATCCCCTGGATTCCGTCACTGGACATTGGATTCAATCTATATCTGGATGGTCTAAGTTTGCTGCTGACACTGTTAATTACCGGAATAGGAACTCTGGTGGTCCTGTATTCCATCTTCTACATGGATACTAAAGAAGCCTTGAACCGCTTCTATCTGTACCTGCTGATGTTTATGGGAGCCATGCTTGGTGTGGTGCTGTCAGATAATATGATTGTGTTGTACGGATTCTGGGAGTTGACCAGTATTACGTCCTTTCTCCTGATCGCCTTTCATTACAAACGCGAAGCGTCCACCTCAGGTGCACAAAAATCGTTTCTTATTACCGTATTTGGCGGATTCGCCATGCTTGCCGGTTTCATGCTGATGTATCTTATGACTGGCACGTTCAGCATCCGGGCAACCATTACAGAGTGGGGGCAGATACAGGATAGTTCACTATTCTTGCCAGCTCTTGTGC
Source organism: Paenibacillus vandeheii (assembly GCF_030433635.1). Taxonomy (NCBI): domain Bacteria; kingdom Bacillati; phylum Bacillota; class Bacilli; order Caryophanales; family Paenibacillaceae; genus Paenibacillus; species Paenibacillus vandeheii. The sequence goes on along the minus strand of NZ_JAROCD010000009.1, from coordinate 168,118 downwards.
TGATTCTGGTCGGGGCGTTTACGAAATCCGCACAGTTCCCGTTCCACATCTGGCTGCCAGACGCCATGGAAGCTCCAACTCCCGTCAGCGCCTATCTGCATTCGGCTACGATGGTTAAGGCGGGACTGTATGTTGTCGCCCGGTTTACACCGATTTTCGGTGGACAGGGGTTGTGGTTCTGGCTTGTCACCGGCGTTGGACTGCTCACCCTGTGTTATGGATCTTTCCTCGCCGTGAAAAAAAATGATCTTAAAGCGATTCTGGCCTATTCTACAATTTCACAGCTTGGTCTAATCATGTCCCTACTCGGCGTTGGCTCAGCGGCCATCTATTTCGGATATGGCGAATCCTCCGCGATGTACACGGTTGCCATTACGGCAGCTTTGCTTCATCTGTTCAACCACGCTACCTTCAAGGCGGCACTGTTCATGGTCGTTGGGATTGTGGATCATGAAACAGGTACGCGGGATATAAGGAAACTCGGCGGTCTTGCTTCGTTTATGCCAGTGACCTTTACGGTAGCGCTCGTCGGAGCACTCGCCATGGCCGGAATTCCGCCGTTCAACGGATTTCTGAGCAAGGAGCTGTTCTTCCAAGCCATGGTGGAGGTGACACACCTCCGCATCTTTGGACTCGGTTCATGGAGTGTACTCTTGCCTGTGTTCGCCTGGCTCGCAAGTGTGTTCACTTTGATCTATGCGCTTATTATTGTATTCAAAACGTTCCTTGGACGAACTCGCAGCGAGATTCCTGCTGAGAAGCAGCATGAAGCTCCTGTCGGCATGCTGATTCCTCCGGTTATTCTTGGAATACTCGTTATCACCTTCGGTCTATTCCCGAATCTGCTGGCTGAATCATTGATTGAACCGGCGATGGCCGCAGTACTTCCATCTCTGCTGAACGGACAAGAGCACTTTGATGTTCATTTCTCCCTATGGCATGGCATTACTCCTGAATTGATTATGACTATCGGTGTAATTGCCCTCGGCATAACCATGTACAAACTGCTGCCGCGCTGGAAAACGATTTATGAGCACTATCCGCAAGGCTTAACGATAAACAATATGTACCATGTCGTGCTCGATAATCTTCAGCATTATGCACGCAAATGGACGGAAGCCTATATGAATGGCTCGGTTCGTAATTATCTGGTATACATTTTCTCGTTCACCGTTGCATTGCTGGTTTATGCCTTTTTCCGCTCAGGGGAAAATATCACCTGGAACTTCAAGGGGAATGCCCCCTTCTCTTTCTATGAAGCAGTACTGCTGCTGGCATTAATTGCCGCTGCGGTTTCGATTCCGTTTGCCAAGAACAGACTATCGGCAGTCATTATGACAGGCGCGGTTGGTTACCTCGTCACTTTGCTGTTCGTGCTGTTCCGAGCACCGGATCTCGCATTGACCCAGATGATTGTAGAGACGGTATCCGTTGCACTATTTCTGCTTTGTTTCTACCATCTGCCTGAGCTGCAACGGGGCAAATCAAGCCGACGTTATCTTAGTGTGAATATGATCGTTGCGATTGCTGTTGGGGTCGTCATGACCTTTGTGGCCTTGGCAGCGAGCGGAACTGCGTCACTGGAAAGCATTTCAGACTTTTTCATTCAGGAGAGCTACCATCTGGCTGGCGGCAAAAATGTCGTCAATGTGCTGCTGGTGGACTTCCGAGGATTCGATACCTTATTGGAGATTATGGTGCTTGGGGTAGCTTCATTGTCCATCTATTCCATGATTAATCTCAATCTCGAAGCGAGGGACCTCGGCGCAAGACTGAAATTCCGCAAGAAAGAACAAACTGAAGAAACCGATAATGAGACGGGTGACGAAGCAGACAATACGAAAAAGTATGGCAACCGTGAACGCACCTCGTCAACATGGGATACCGTCCCCCTTCAAAGCAACGATGTATTGCTGCAAACGACGACCAAAGTTGTTGTCTTTATCATTCTGACCTTCGCGCTCCATCTGTTCTTCGCCGGACATCATAACCCAGGTGGAGGCTTCATTGGCGGCCTGGTGACGGCTGCTGCACTGGTATTACTGGCGCTGGCATTTAGTACGGATACCGTACGCAAAGCTTTACCTATCGATTTTCGCACCTTGACGGCCATTGGCTTGGGCATTGCGTTATTGACCGGAGCAGGCTCGTTTTTGTTCGGCGTACCCTTCCTGAGTCAGACCTTTGGTTATTTCGATCTTCCAATACTGGGAGAAACGGAACTAGCAACCGCGATGCTGTTTGACCTCGGCGTGTATCTTGCCGTCCTGGGAGTCACCATGAATATCATTCTACAGATCGGGGAGGATCGCTGATATGGAAATATTGATGTGTGTGGCCGTTGGCATTCTGTTCGCAGTCGCCGTCTTTTTAATCTTATCGCGGAGCCTGCTCCGTATCGTGCTCGGTATGTCCATACTAACCCATGGGGTGCATCTGCTGCTGATTACGATGTCACGTCTCAAAACAGGTGCACCACCACTGCTCGGGGAGCAGGCTGAACGGTACGTCGATCCACTCCCCCAGGCTCTGATTTTAACATCCATTGTCATTAATTTCGGACTAACCGCCTTTTTCTTTGTACTCTCCTATCGCTCCTATTTGAAGCTAAAGACAGACGATATGGAAGAAGTAAGGGGGCGTCCTTATGAATAATCTCGTTGTTCTGCCCATTCTGCTGCCACTGATTACCGGGGTTATTGCCCTTCTGTTCTTCCGACGGACAAATATCCAGCGGGTTGTAAGTGTTATTGGCCTTTTGATGACGGCAGCCGCTTCAACCGTGCTCATTACCCAAGTGGCACAGTCCGGGATACAAACACTGAACATGGGAGGCTGGGAACCACCCTACGGTATCGTACTTGTTGCCGATATGGTATCGGCCTTGCTCGTCGTTGCCGCTTCGATCATTGGGTTCGCATGTCTGCTCTATGCCTTTCGCAGCGTGAATAAGGAACGGGAAGAACATCATTTTTACCCGTTCTTTCATTTCCTGATAGCAGGCGTGAACGGTTCATTCCTAACGGGAGACCTGTTTAACCTGTTTGTATGCTTTGAACTAATGCTCATCTCTTCATATGCACTGATTGTATTGGGGGGTACGGAGAGACAATTACGGGAAACAATCAAGTATGTATTGATTAACATTGTCTCTTCTGCGTTATTTGTAGCCTCTATTGGCTTTCTCTACTCGGTTACCGGCACACTAAACATGGCCGACTTGTCCAATCGGATCGCCGAGGTCGGACAGAGTGGAGTCATCACGCTGATTGCCGTCCTCTTCCTGATCGTATTCAGTATTAAGGCTGGCTTGTTCCTGTTCTTCTGGCTATCCGGCTCGTATGCAGCCCCTCCGGCAGTTGTCACCGCCCTATTCGCTGGATTGCTGACCAAAGTTGGCTTGTACGCTATTGTGCGAACATTCACACTCATTTTCTATCATGATCCGGATTTCTTCCATGCACTTATCGGCTGGATGGCGGGAGCGACCATGGTACTCGGGGTAATCGGGGCTATGTCCTATCGTGACGTCAATAAGATTCTGATCTACAATGTTATCGCAGGTGTGGGATTTGTGGCCTTCGGCATGGCGGCAGCGAGTCGTCCGTCACTGGAAGGTCTGCTCTTCTACATGCTGCATGACATGCTGATCAAAACACTGCTCTTCCTGCTCGGGGGTGCTCTGATCGCGGTCGCAGGAACCTCCAAGCTCGACAATATGGGCGGTCTGATCCATCGCTATCCATTGCTTGGCTGGATGTTCTTCATCAGTGCACTTGCCTTGGCTGGCATTCCGCCTTTCAGTGGATTTCCTGGGAAATTGCTACTGTTCGAAGGCGGATTTCAGGCTGGCTTGTACGGTCTGACAGGCATTGCCGTCCTTTCCAGTCTGCTGATGTTATATTCGGTACTGCGCATCTTCATACAGGCGTTCTGGGGTGAACCGCCAGCAGGCGCAGTGAGAAGACCTTATGCCGTGAACGGCCTGCTCATCCCTGCCGGAATTCTGTTTGTGTTCATCATCGCGATGGGTGTGGGGGCTGAGGGCATGTTCCAGCTGACCTCCCGCGCAGGCGACATTCTGCTGCATCCCAATATTTATATTGATGCAGTATTGAAGGAGTAGATGCGTATGGCCTTTCAGATTGTGTTGAATCTGATCATTGCTTTTGTATGGATGTTTCTGAATAATGCGTGGAATGGCGTTGGCTTTCTCACGGGTTATCTGCTGGGTCTGCTGTTGATTGGGAGCATGCGGCGGTTCTTTCCGCAGCGCTTCTACATCGTTCGTGTCTGGGCAATCATTAAGCTGATTGCCTTGCTGTTCAAGGAGCTGGTACGGGCCAGTATTGAAGTTATACGCCAGATTATGAAGCCGAAGCTTGATATTCGGCCAGGCATATTTACCTATCAGACTCAGCTGTCCTCCGATTGGGAAGTTACACTCCTGTGTCTGCTTATTGCACTAACGCCAGGTTCCCTTCCACTTGAAATTTCGGGCAATCAACGTAAATTATATATTCACGCGCTGGATATTAAAGATCAACAGAAAATGAGTGATGATATCAAAAATACGTTCGAAAAAGCCATTATGGAGGTGACACGTTAATGTTATCCTCACTATTGTTCATATCCTTGCTTATACTGTCCCTGGCAATCCTGGGTTGTCTGTACCGGGTGCTGCGCGGCCCCTCCATGGCCGACCGTATTACGGCACTGGATACCATCGGTATTAATGTCATTGCCATCGTTGCGGTACTATCCATGATGCTTCATACTCAAGCTTATCTGGATATTATTTTGTTAATTGGCATTCTCGCTTTTCTAAGCACAGTTGCATTTGCACGATACATTGAACGGGGGGCGGTATTCAAAAATGAAGGAGATCGTTGATGGAACCGCCGGAATTATCATTGGGCTCATTGTCCTGCTGGGCGCACTACTAAGCGCATTTAGCGCGTTCGGACTGATCCGACTGCCAGATGTATATCTACGGGCGCATGCCGCCACCAAAAGCACTACACTCGGCGTACTTTGTGTACTGAGCGGAACGTTTCTTTTCTTCTGGTATTTCGACAACTATATTAGTGCCCGGGTATTGCTTGGCATTGTGTTTGTCTTTATCACAGCACCGGTAGCCGGACATCTGAACGGACGGGCTGCCTATCGAACCGATGTCCCCCTATGGGAACAGAGTGTGCAGGATGAACTTGAACCACTCTTGAAAGGTAAAAAGGTCAACCATGAAGCCAAGGACATGATGGAATAGTCGCTTGGTTCATAATCAAATGCCCCCGGGACATGCCACACATGATGTGGCCGTCCCGGGGGTATTTGGATTGTATGAGACTCAGCTTAGTCCAATCCATATTCGTGGAGCAGAAGTAAACTATATTTTACCGGTTCAGAATCCATCGAGACCCTGTCTTCTCAGATCAGCAGCAACGATTCGTGCAAGCTGGGCAGCACCATCCCGATTCGGATGCAGCGTGTCTCCTGTCATGTACAAGGCCAGTGTTGCAGCCGGTCCAATGGAAGTGAAATAGGCCGAACTGAGTTTGTTCAGATCTACAAGTGCCACACCCTCTTCCTGAGCCAGTGCACGTGTAGATGCATTGTACCAGCGACTCTCAGCAGTATGCACATTGGCTGAATTGAAATCAGTTGCCCGACCCTGAGGCGTTGATAAAATAACGGTGGCTCCTTTATTTTTGGCCTGACGAACCATATCACGCATGATCTCCTTGAACTCCGCTTCCGTTGTATTATTCTTGGCATTCGTATCATTAATCCCTAATTGCAAAATAAAGTAATCTCCTGGCTTAATATACTTCAGAATCGCTTCCATCTGTCCATCATCGCGGAAGCCTCTTGCAAATTGACCGCTTGAGGCCATATTCCGAACCTGAAATGTACTCGTATTCACGTAGGAAGGGAATAGCTGTCCCCAGCCACCCTGCACACTGCTGTTAAGCGGATAGTAATTACAGACCGTCGAATCGCCTCCAATATAGATCGTACGGTTCGTCACCGTCTGATTCGATATTTTTCGGATTTCAAGTGCGCTGAGTGTAAATGCCGTGCCTTCCTTACCTTCTGTTACCAACAGATTTAACTGTCCATCCGTCACCGGAATTTGAAATTGATCGGTCGCCCCGTTACCCGTCATATTGATGATCTGATATACACCTTCTGCCGCCACACTCGATCTGGCTGTATTGCCCAGAACCACTTTGACCTCGTAAAGGCCATTGGACAGATCCACATTAAACGTATTCGTACTCTTCGTGCCAAAGGTAACAAACTGTACGGCATCGCTTGCAGCGCCCGTTCCGGAGGCAGTTACATTTCGCATATTGGCAGGTGTATTGAATCCATAGCCTTTCGCTGAAGTGTAGGCATCCGTTGCCGATACACCTGTGTAACCGCTCTCAACTGCACCCGCACCAAAATCAAATGTGTACTCATTCGCTGCAGCTTCAGCGACCTGTCCGCCATTAGCTGCCAGAGCACCCCCAATCAGACTAGCAAACAGGGTAAGGCAGAGCAAATACCGCACGGATTTTGACCATTTCATGACTAAACACTCCTCTCAGGATTCTATTTGTATAATTTCCTTATAGAACGTAATCAAGCCAATCATAGGCTTTCGCTCCGCTAATTTCATGTCCACCTGTAAAAAAATCCGCATCCAGCCATTTCTGTGCGCCCGCCTGCTCATAGATTTTGGTCAATCGGGCATAAGCTTCTTTTGCTGTTGGCAGCGGAAATACCTGATCTTCACTTCCGGCTTCAATAAACAGCGGCCTGGGTGCGATCAGACCGATGATATCCGGCAGCTCTGCTTCCCTCAAAATTCCTGGGATATAATTATCGAGGCAATGATTTCTGTCCAGTATGCTGCCCTGAAATGTATTGGCGTAACCGCTCACAACAGCCGCACGACACCGTTCATCCAACGCAGCAGTGAATGCCGTCACGAGTCCACCACCAGAGATGCCCATACTGCCGATACGCGCTGAGGCAGCTTCAGGACGGGTGGTTATGTAATCAAGCACACGCATCGTCTCATAGATTCGATGTCCGGCCAGGGTCTGCCCTGTCATGAGCAGATGAGCCGCAATTTTGGTACAGGAGCTTGCCCCTGGGGGTGCATCCCGATCCTCCTCCAGCCTTCGGTCACCAAATCCAAGCAATTCAGGCGCAGCAACCACATATCCACGCTGTGCAAGAGCGACGGCGAAGTCTTTATGCAGGCCGGGCTCTTCACTACGCGGTGAACCGTCGGGTTCCATACCGCAGATCTCCCGGCTGCCATATCCGTGTCCATGACAAGCTATAATAGCTGGACGCGGCTCTGTCGTAGCGCTTACCACATTCGGTATCAACATGTAGATGGGCATGCGCAATCCCGCATAGGTTGTAATCTCAACCTGCTCCCGGATATAGCCGTCACATGCCGTGCGTTCCAACAGTACGGGATTCAGCTCCGCAGCCACGGTTGGGAAACCACCCAGCCGCTCTTTAATCCGTGTGCGCAACTGACTGCGCCATGGGTCAAGGGCTTGACCTGCCTGATAAGCGGAACGTCCGCGCGGGCTTGTTTGTTTTTGCAGATAGGATTCAATATCCGACATACCGTACTTCCTCCTGTCCATTCAAATAGTATATAAATTATTTATCTCCACTTCTTCAGGTTATTTCTGTCCTCTCCGTTCCCGTGTAAATGTTTTGTTCAATTTAAATAGATGTATTATTTTAAAATTTATGTTGGACTTGTCCAGTCTATTATAAATCACCGTACAGCCCGTGAATTGAACATTATTGCCTGTTTTGGGCTTGAATTCACACTATTTTGATAAAAAAAAAAGATATCCTCGCATACCTGAACTTCAGGCTCCGAGAACATCCTTCTTGATCTGGCCTTTTATTCCCTGAACCCAGGTAGCCACCAGTTCCATCTGCCCATCAGTTTCATGAGCGCAGGTACCAGTACCAAACGGATAAGGGTAACATCAATGAATACCGCTGCCGTAATTCCGATTCCCAGCTGTTTTACACCCGCCACGTCAGCAAAGGCAAACGGCACGGTCACTGCCAGCAGAATCGCTGCCGCCGATGTAATCAGACGTCCGGTTGAAGCGAGTCCTTGCTGTACAGCCAGATCACTATCGCCTGTTCGTCTGTATACCTCCTGGATGCGGGACAGCATGAATACGCCATAGTCCATTGAAATACCAAATACGAGCCCGGCAATGAACACGGGAATCATGATCGCAATGGCGGACGGTTCCATACCCAAATGTCCCTGATTGAAGACCAGTACGAGGACGCCGAATGAAGCAGCCAGGCTGAGCAGGTTCATCAGGATAGCTTTGATGGGAATGAGTAATGACCGGAATGCTGCGAGCAATACGAGATAATTCGTTACTATAACAAACACCAGCACTTTGGGCAGTTGGCCTGAAACTTCTTGCATGATTTCATACTGCTTGACTGCTTCTCCGCCATAACGCAGCGGTATTGAGGAAATGGGGTTAGCAGCGTCCTTGTCCCTCATCTGATCGAGCCAGGTAGCAGCTTCATCTGAGCCGGGTGATCCGTGTATGGTAGCTACCATACGAATGGAATAGTCAGAAACATATAAACGCAGCCATGAAGGCTGCTGAGATTGGGTTTCGTTCAGCGCTTCAGGCAGAGATGACGATAGAATGTTCATTGTTAATTGGGTTTGGGAGGAGAACTTGTCCGGCAGCATGATTCCCCATGCGGATTCAATACTCATCACATTCGAATCCTGCTGAAGCTCTCGCATTTTATTCAACGCAACCCGCCAGTGGGAAGCACTCAACGGCTCTGCCGTTCCACCAATCACAATCTCTACAGCAGAGACGTTCTTTTGTCCAAAAATGCGCTGTAACTGCTCCGTCGCTTGACGTGACTCCATCCTGGCAGGCAGGGATGAAGCATCTGGAATAGCCAGCTCCAGCCGGGTAACCGGTAAAACAAAAAGAAGCAGCGCAGCCGTTCCAAGCAGCGCCATGCGAACTGGGCGTTTCATAATCATGCCTGACCAGACTGCCCAAATTGAACGTGACTGCAACGTTTGTTGGTGCTTAACCTGCTTTGAAGAAATGGAATACTCGAACTTTTGTCTAAAGATGTGCAATGTATTTAGGGATAGAATCGCTGGCAGTAGTGTTATATTCAGCAGGACCGATATAACGAGCACAATAATGGCTCCCAGGGATACACTCAGGAACATCGGCAGTCTAATCCATAGCAGACCGAGTAGTCCCAGCAGCACACATGCCGCAGAAAAGAATACCGCTCTTCCCGCTGTACGCAGTGTTCTCTGCAGGACTTCCTCTTTTCCTGCACCTGCTTCTTCACTTTTCTGACCTTGCTGAAGTTCCTCCCTATATCTGCTGAGAATAATCAGGGCAAAGTCGATGCTGAGGGCCATTCCCACCATTGGAATCACGTTGATCACAAAGTTGGAGAGCGCCAGGTGGTAACCCAGGAGGGAAGTAACCCCCATTGCCGTTATGACACCGGATACCCCCATAATGACAGCAAGCAGAGCCGCATAAAGCCCTCTGAACGCAAAACACAAAATGACGATAGCAAGCGGCAGACCCACAACCTCTGCCCGTTCCAAATCGCGGAAACTGAGACGGTTTACATCCTGCTGTACAACAGATTTCCCTGTTATTCGGATCATTCCCAAATCGTCTGTTGTAAGCAAGGATTGCAGCTGTTCCAGGGGTGGACCCATCTTGTGAGAGGGTACATCAAACCCTAGCAAGGCGTAGGCTGCATCCCCCCGCAGCATCTGGCTTCCAGGTGCTTCAAGCGGAGAGATTATGGACGTTACACCTGAAAGTGTGCGAACCTGTTGCAGTCGATCTTGAATCCAGCCTCGGAATTCGGCAAGGGTAGTGCCTGTCTTTTTTTCAAAAAGAAGAATAACCGGATCAGCAGGAACATGGAACTCTTTCTCAAGAACAAGCTCTACAGCATGAGCATCTCCCTGGTTGAAGTTCAATCCATGATCCTGAACATTACCGGGCAATCTCCACGCCCAGACGGCTGACATCCCGATGACAAACACCCAGCAGAGAATGATGAATCGCGGATATCGGCTAATGAGGACAGCAAGGCTGCGATAACCCATACCCAAGCTCCTCTGACATCAGATTGGTAATTCAGTTTCTTTTCAGATCACGCTTTGATTCACGGGCTCTCTTACTTCAACGGATGCAGGAACATAAGTAAAAGGAAGCAATTCCGCTGTGAGTCCCGGTCCAAAAGCAAGCGCAATTCCGCTGGAAGGCTCTTCCCTTATGCTATAATCCTCTCGGATGGCTTGTAAAACAAATAAAATTGTCACGGAGGATAGATTTCCATAATCCCGTAAAATGCTTCGGCTGTATTCGACCTGTTCATCCGAGAGCTGGTAAAGCTTCTGCACCGCATCCACGATGCCTCTGCCTCCGGGGTGAATCGCCCAGATCTCAGGTAGATCGCTGCCGTCCAGCAATTGTTCCACTTCTGGACCAAGATGCAAGCCGAGCAGCTTGGGAATCTGTGGCGAGAGATATAGATCAAAGCCCGTATTGCCCACTTCCCAGATCATCTCTTCCGAACAGTCTGGCAGCAAAACGGATTGTCCGTCCCCCAGTCGGAACAGTTCCTTACGCCCTGTTTCGGACAGGCCGACAACACAGGCCGAAGCCCCATCCCCAAAGAAGGACGCTGCGAACAGGTCATCCCGCTTGGCAGAGGGCTGAAAATGAAGGGTGCACAGCTCCACACATACAATCAGAACCGTTGCATCTTTTTCACTCGTCACAATCGAATTCGCCAACTGTATAGCTTTCAGACCGGCGGCACATCCCTGAAATACAAGCGGAATCCGGTTTACACGCGGTGATAGTTCAAGCTGCTGAATCAGCCGAACGTCGAGACCGGGCAGAAACTGTCCGGTACAACTGACGGTAATGAGATGTGTAATCTCCGAAGTTGAGACGACGGCATCCTCAAGTGCCTGACGTGCTGCCTTGATACCAAGCGGAACGGCAGCCGCCTTATATTTAGTCATACGTTCGGCTGTGGTCGGAACGTTCTCCGCCTGGGTAAAGGGCAGATAACGACAAGACTCTACAGGCTCCAGCAGGTTCGGTTCACATGTATAACGTGTCTCGACACCACACTGGTTGAAAATTCGCTTAGCCCATCGTCTGGAATCCGGCTCATGCTCCAGCGCTTGTGCGAGCCGGGCAGACACATCCTTTTGCTCAATGCGGTGACTAGGCAATGCCGTTCCTATTCCCATGATACTTGCGGCTACTGTTCCATCAAGTTGGTTCATCGGCTCCAACCCCCTTATATATAAAATAGGTTCATGTCACATGTGCAGGATATAGTACAAGTCTATTCAGGGCTTGCCCCCTTTATGTTCATGAAACGAGCAAAGGCGGACAACATATGCGAATTACGCATATGTTGTCCGCCTTATTAGACGAAGATTATTATATAGACCTATCCATCTACAGGCTGTTCAGCCTAATCCGATACTACTCCGGGCGGACCACCGTAAATCTCTCGCCAAGTTTGGCATAGTCATTTCCTGCCAGTCTGCTGATTGGTTTCAGCTGGTCCATTAATATATATTTGGTGGCAGGATCATACACGTTCTCACTGAAATGATACTGTACAATGCGAACCAGAAGCAGATCACTCACGGGTTTCCCCTCATCGTTCGAGATCGGAATATGCTGATAGAGTGTGCACTCCATCCGAACAAGCGCTTCCTGTATCCCCGGTACGGACACCACGTTACTTGGCACAGTCGTCAGATTGGTCCGTTCCAGCTCACTTTCGTGGGGCTCCAGCATGGCTGCTGTCTCGTTCATATCCAGAGCGATTGCTTCATCGCAAATATGTACAACCAGTTCTTGCATGGCAAGCACATTGCGTGCCGTATCTTTCATAACCCCTTCCTTGCGAGCAATGGATATGGATAATAGCGGCGGGTCAGAGCTGACTACATTAAAGAAACTGAAGGGCGCTGCATTAATGACGCTGCCATCTTGAGAAAGTGTTGTCACAAATGCGATGGGGCGTGGTACCACCGAACCGCTCATCAATTTATAGTTTTCTCTTCCGGTTAATTCGCGTGGATCTAGTGTAAACATTCAGAATGTCCCCTTCCTTGTCATGAAGCGATACTCATCTCTCAAGAGCTTCTCTTCATTAATATTATATATCGTAAAATGTTGAAATCACAAAAAAACTCCCTGGTGCTCATCGCACCAAGGAGTATAAACATTCACTTCGTATTTGATATCTGTTATTTTACAATACTGTTTTGAATGTCTTCCATAATTTGCAGGTTTGCTTGGACTCCGCTATACAACCAACTGCTCGTGCTTTCAAATTCAAAAACATTTCCGTTTTTCACAGCAGGGATGCTTTGCCAAACTGCATCTTTTAACGCTTCTGCCCCTGTTCCTTTATCACTGTTAACCAGGAATAGATAGTCAACATCCATTTCTGCGATTTTTTCCAGGGAAATCTCAGACCAGTTACCTGTTGCTTTTGCTGATGCTTCCTTCACGACCTCAGGCTCTAACAGTCCAAGTTCGTTGTACATGACTTCACCACTCGAGACATTGTTACTCACAACATAAAACTTGTTATTGAAAAGCCACAATGCCGCTGCAGTCTCCGTACCACCAGTTGCCGAGGTTACTTTTTCTTTGATCTCTTTTGCTTTTGAATCGTAATCATCAAGTGCTTTCTGCGCTTCATCCGATCTGTTCAGAATCTCTCCAATTTTCAAAAGAGCTTGACGCCAATCGTTGTTAATGTCATCACCGAGTACATAAGTTGGAGCGATTTTGTTGTACTGTTCATACTTTTCACCCTCAACTGTACTCTCGCTCCCCATAATAATCAGATCCGGCGAAAAGCTTGCCACTGCTTCGAACGGAAGATCACTTGCAATGCCCGGAATACCGTTCAAGTCTCCTTGAAGATAATCCTGCAATCCGCTACCATTGTTGATAGACCATTGGGCAACTGGCTTAACGCCAAGGGTAACCAGGTTGTCTTCCAGATAGGAAGCGATAATACGCTCGGGATTCGCCGGAATTTTCACTTCGTGGCCCATGGCATCTGTCAGAGTACGTTCTGCCGGAGCTTCTGTCTGTGTCTCTGTCTCCGTTGCAGTATTGTTCCCCCCTGCTGCTGTACCGTTCTCTGCTGGCTTCGATCCGCATGCTGCCAGCCAAATAGACATGATCATTACCGTGATCAGAAGTATGATCATTTTTTTATTTTGTTTAAACACGTGACTATCCCCTTTCGAAATGAACACCTCAATGGATTGAGTTGTTATGACAGACTTAGACGTTTATACATTATTCATGCATATTATACTTGTATGTACTATTGTCCAATTCCATTGACAATGATAATTGTTATCAACGTAGTTGTCAATGCAGTTTTTGTCCGATAAGGCCGAATGCGCATTCATTTGAACGATTCACATTTGGGCGAATGCCGCCATATGCTAATTCCAGAATACGACGACAGGAAGGATGTACGTACATGGATTACCTATATAACACATATTCAGGTTATGGAGAAGATCGCTCCTATCAGCTCCCTCCTTTGTTTCCAGGTAGCTCTCCAGGCGGTCAGCCCGTGCCAGGTATTCCGGGAGGACCGGGTTCTTCCCCCCCTTACACTCCAGGCGGAGGCACAGGCGGTCAACCTCCCTACTTTCCTGGGGGCGTACCTGGCACGGCGCCGGGTGTTCCTGCTCAGCTGTCACAGGGCAATCTGCCCACCTTGCTTAGCGCCTATCCTCGCCCAGTAGGTCAACCCCCTTCAGAGATGGTCTTCCTATATAACCTGATCAAAAGCAGTCCCGGCCTTCTACCACTATTCATCCACCAACAACCACAGAATCTGACCCAGGCCGTGCAGTTTGCCCAATCCGGAGTAGCAACGCCTCGTGATCCCGAGCAACGTGTACTGCAAAATTTCTGTTACAACCGTTGGTCTCTTGTATTTACGTACAATGACGTATACTTAATGTGGCCTTCCACCAATCTGTTCGGTTTTGTCATCGGTTACTTCTATCCTTTTCTGACTCCAGGTATCCTTCTCAATACACAAATTTTGTTTGCTCTTTGCTAAACCCGTTCAGACATAGAAGAAGCGCCCCAGCTGAAGGACAGAACCTTCCACTTGGAGCGCTTTTTTGCCAAAGCAACAACACAATACTTTTTACACCAGTCGCTGTTTATCCTGACGTCTACCACTCTTGCCTACCATTACAACGTAAATTAGCAACGCGCCAAGATCCGCGCAAGCGATAACAATACCCATCGGCACAGCTGTACCTTCTCCTCCCAGACCTACGAGCGGAGCGACAATGCCGCCGAAGAGAAACGTCATTACCCCAATAAGAGCAGAAGCACTGCCTGCCGATTTCTCCTGATTAGCCATCGCCAGGGCGAAGGAAGCCGTATTAACCAATCCCACACTGGATACCACGAGGAATAAAGGAATCAGGACTGCAATCAGATTGCCTCCAGCCAGAATGGCAATGAGCAAAGATGTTCCTCCCAGTGCAGCAGTGAGCAGCCCTGCGATCAACAGACGGGTTTCGGATACTTTACCTGCAAGTCTCCCGGCGATCTGACTTGCCAATATGATGCCCAGACCGTTAATGGCGAAGCAGACACTGAACATCTGCGGGGAGATGCCATATATTTTCTGAAGTACGAATGGCGAACCGGATATGTAGGCAAACATGCCAGCAGCTAGGAACCCTTGGGTTAAAGCATATCCCATGAACTGGCGATCCCCCGCAATTTTGCGGAATGTAACCAGGGTCTGCTTCAGCCCTCCGCTGGATCTGCGTTCTGGAGGAAGGGTCTCTCCAAGACCAACCACCACAGCAATTAAAGTCAAAATACCGATAATACTCAGCAAAATAAATACGCCGCGCCACGATGTATACGCGAGCAATTGTCCACCGATAATCGGTGCAGCTATCGGTGCGACGCCATTAATCAGCATTAAGAGCGAGAAGAAACGTGTCAGCTCCGGTCCGGAATACACGTCTCTTACCACCGCTCGCGAGATGACAATTCCCGCCGCTCCCGCTGCACCCTGAATGAAACGAAGCACAACAAAAGAACCCATGGTCGGGCTGACCAGGCAGAGTATGGAAGCGATAGTATAGAGAATAAGACCCGCAATAAGCGGCATACGACGACCGCGCACATCACTTAGAGGTCCAGCCAACAGCTGTCCTGCCGCCAGCCCGACCATACATGCCGTAAGACTGAGCTGGGCATAAGAAGTGGAGGACTGGAATTCATCGGCCAGTGTAGGCAGTGCTGGCAAATACATGTCCAGGGACAGCGGGCCAAAGGCCGACAGTGTCCCCAGAATCAGTGCCATACGTACCCGGGATGTAGAATGGGTGCTTATTGAGGCTGGTGTACTTTTCATATGAATAACATATTCCTTTCCCTGCGGTAGTTCTCTTTTCCTTAGTGTTCTCCGTCTCCCAGCAGCTTGAGCAGGTTGGAAGGTAGTGTGAACTGTTGATTGTTAATGATAATACGACGCAGCTCTTCTTCATCCCGATCGTTCTCGGCATCCTTGATTTCCTGAATCTCCCGGTGCAGCCTCTCCATTTGCTGGTCCAGTGCGTTCGCAGAGTCCGCTGCACTTTTCAGCTCTTTGGTCAAACGCTCGGGAACATCCTTATTGTATTTATAAAAGATTTTATGCTCCAGACTCGCCCAGAAATCCATCGCAATCGTACGAATCTGGATTTCCACACACGCCCGTTCCTCTCCATTAGACATGTAAACAGGCACCTCCACCAGAAGATGAAGGCTTTGGTAGCCGTTTGGCTTCGGATTCTGGATATAATCTTTTACCTCCAGCACACGCAGATCACTTTGGTTGCACAACATATCCTTAATGCGATAAATGTCTGAAATAAAGGAGCAGGTAATGCGTACGCCAGCGATATCCTTAATATTATTCTTGATACTTTCAAAGGTTAACTCATGATTTTTGCGGAACATCTTGTTCATAATGCTCTCAGGTGACTTCAATCTGGATTTCGTATGTTCTATCGGGCTGTAATCATGCAGGGACTGAAATTCTTCCTTCAGCACCTCAATTTTGGTCTCCATTTGATCCAAAGCAAATTTATAGATCATCATAAATCTTGTAATTTCGTATTTGAATTTCTTGAATTGATCAATCGGATGTGGAGCGTTCATCATGGTTTTCTTCCTTTCTTCGTGCACACTAAAGTTAGTTTTATGAATAAGAGGACATCGGTCAATCCACATGTCTCCTGAACCATTATAAATCATATGGAGCCAATAAACGAATTTCTCGCAATGAATTGTCGTTGCTGACTGGAAGGTATGGGAACCTCGTTTAGGCGCATCCTAAAGAAGGATCATTATCCATTGGCATCCCATTTCCGATGAAAGAGGTCGATCTCCCTGCTCTATCATGTGACGTATTCGTCCGATGCGCTCCGGGTAAAAGGCTATTTAGGCCTGCCGGACGGTTGCCCCCTCCCCGCCTTTTTACCATATGAAAACGACAATACCAGCTCTGCCCTTTCAGGCTTCGCCTTATCGCAACAATCCATGCAAGTACAACAGCTCACAAGCCGCTATCCTCCTGCAAAACAACACACCTTGGTCAGCAATGGTGCACGTTGGCCGGTTCTGATCTATTGTCGCGGCGGGCTGGGCAACTATGGTGGGGTAAATACTGCTTGGCTGGAGCAATTTGTCCATAAAGGTTATATCGTCTTTGCTCCATCCTATCGTGGCAATGAGGGTGGCGAAGGGCATGACGAGTATGGCGGTCGAGATGCCGAAGACGTGCATGCCGCTTACCGGATCGTTCAGGAGTGGCCCTTTGCCGATACGAAGCGAATTTCAATGATGGGATTTTCTCGTGGAGCCATTAATGCCGTACATACAGCAACGACCTACAATGAAGGGCCTGGGCAGATACATAAACTGGTGCTTTGGAGCGGTGTCGCCGATGTGGAACGCACCTATCATGAACGAACCGACTTGAGACGTACATTGAAAAGAGTGCTTGGCGGTTCGCCACGTTCCGTTCCGGAAGCTTACCTCGCCCGTTCTCCCTTGTCGAAGGCACACAAACTTCACTGTCCTGTGCTGATCATGCATGGCACGTCGGATACACAGGTGAATTACAGTCATGGAACCCGGATGTATCATTGGCTGAAACGCAGAGGCGTGAGCGTTACGTTTCACGCTTATGGGGGACAGGATCATCGTTTTCACGAGAAGGTGCATGAGGCGGCGGTGAACAATATGTTTGACTGGCTTGCCGCACCTTAGCTTCAAGCTAGAGACGATTTAAACATGTTTGCTGATATGGGAAGTTTGCATTGCATCATGAACTTCATTTTGAAGGATCATGCGTTGTGGATGTATACTGGAGGGGTTACGTTTTTTGGAAAGGACGGATAATCATGAAACAAAATACCCTCCAAAAGTACGCGATGCTGCTGCTGTGCCTGTCTGCCGGAATGGTCGATGTGATCGGATACCTAGGACTGGGGCATGTGCTTACAGCCAATATGACGGGCAATATTGTGCTGCTGGGGATTGCGATTGCTCGTACTCAGGAATTTGTTGTGCTGCGTGCACTGCTTGCCCTCATTGGTTTTATTGCCGGAAATGCCATAGCGGCACATATGATCGGACGGGTGCAGACGAAAAATGGCTGGTCTTCCCGGGTTACAACGGTGTTCACTGTAGAAAGTATATTGCTTCTGCTCTTTGCCATCACGATGATCAGTCCTTATTCGGAACAATTGTCCTATATGCTAATTGCCATCCTGGCCGCGGCTATGGGGATGCAAACGACTGCTGCGCGCCGCATTGGGATTGCCGGTATCTCAACAACCGTGCTCACCAACAATCTGGCCGCCGTGGTTGAAGATGCAGTAAGCATTCTTCAGCGGCTGAGACATGCCAATATTCGCTCACTGGTCAGAGCACTGTCAGCAGATGCGCACCTTCGCGCAGGCGCCGTGGTGATCTATTTGGGCGGCGTTATTCTAGCTGCGATTCTATTCCACCACGTACCTATGACGGCGGTCTGGATCCCTGTTCTCATCGTTGGTGGAGTCACCCTATACGCCCGTTTATACTCCAGGAGAACTGCCAAAACAGCGACAGATGACATGCAAAGCTAGCTCTTATCCGATTATTCTATTATTTTACTACATTAATGATGCTTCCTGTCTGATGAGTTCAACCAGATGCTGTGCGGCGGGAGATAACACTTCCCCAGCTCGTGTACATACGGCTACCGTGTTTTTCAACTGCACACCTCGAACGAATACACGTGCCAGCTTGCCTTCTTGGACATCTTCCTTTACGACCAGAGAAGAAATAAAGTTGGCTCCATACCCTGCTTTTACCGCACTGATCGTTTCGTTCAATCCATTAAACTGAAGCGCAATGCGGGGAGCGGCCAGGTTGTTTGTTGTGCAAAGAGAAACCAGACGCTCCCGTGTAGCGCTGCCCTCTTCGCGCATGATGAAGGGCTCCGCTACCATCTCCTGAAGCTCAATTTCTTTTCCCGCGTAAGGATGATCAGGATGGACAACAAACCACATTTCATCTTCAAACAATTCGTCCCAATGAACACCAGAATGTGTAATGCCACTTCCACCATACACCGCAATCTCGGCCTCATAACGCAGCAGTTGGTCAAAAGCCATCCGGGTATTTGTTGTACTCACTACCAGCTCCACATCATCGTGCATCTGCTTGAAACGGGCAATCCAGCCCGGCAGCAGAAAATTCGAGGGCAAATAGGTTGCGGTAAGACGAATCAGCCCTTTTTTGCCCGCCCGAAAATCCTCTACAAAGTTCTCGACATCCTGTTCCAGCATGAACAGACGTTCCGCATAACCTGTTAATTGTGTTCCTGCATCGGTAAGGACCAGTCTTCTCCCCTCCGAAGCGAATAATTGAATGCCCAGTTCTCGCTCAAATTTCTTCACCTGGGAGGATACCGCTGGCTGGCTAATGTTGAGTTCTTCTGCTGCACGCGTAACTCCGCCAAATCTAACGATGGCATGAAACAATCGTAATCCGTGCAAATTCAAGCCTTACACCTCCTTCACTTGAAATATATAATCTAAGGTTATATTAACATACATAATATATATTTTATTTATATATCTGTTCACTTTATAGTTGAAGTATGAAATCCAATACATGCAATCGGAAAGGAACAGATGACGATGAACAATCTGAATGTATCTGCTCAACAGCAAACCTGGAGTCAAGTCGACGACTATTTGAACGCCTTATTAATTCCCTCAGATTCCCTTCTGGAGCAGGCTCTAAGTACAAATACAGAAGCCGGCTTGCCCGCCCATGATGTAACGCCCAATCAAGGGAAACTCCTTCAGCTCCTGCTTCAAATACAAGGCGCAACACGTGTGCTCGAAATCGGGACACTTGGCGGATACAGTACGATCTGGATGGCAAGGGCCCTTCCCGAACACGGACGCATCGTTACACTGGAGGCTGAGCCACACCATGCAGATATGGCACGAACCAATCTTACGCGTGCAGGACTTATGCACAAGGTTGATCTTCGAGTAGGTCCGGCTCTGACTACTCTTCCCGACGTTCAGGAAGAATACAGGGAGCCCTTTGATTTTATCTTCATTGATGCTGACAAACCAAGTAATCCTGATTATTTGAGATGGGCGCTGCGCCTGGCTCGCCCGGGAAGTCTGATCATTGGTGACAACATCGTCAGGGACGGTGAAGTTATCAATGCAGACAGTACGGACCGCAGAGTTATGGGCGTACAATCTTTCCTGAAATTAATTGCGGATAACCCGTGTCTTGAAGCGACAGCACTTCAGACTGTAGGCAGTAAAGGTTATGATGGATTCGTGATTGCCCGTGTGCTGGAGTCTCCTATGACAAAATAAACAATGGTCAATTCTTCCGCAAATCCCCTATTCCTGTTAAACTGAAATTACTGCACAGGCAGACTGGGGGAAACCACTTGAGACTTTTACAACAGATTCAAGCTGAAATTCGGGGCTGGTCCCGCAATATTCAATTGTTTTTTCTGGCAAGTATCTTGTATCAGATCGGAAATGGCATGTTCTCTGTCTTGTACAATCTGTACATTCAGGGTCTCGGCTATAATGATACAATGAACGGCCAGATTGTAAGTATCCAATCACTTGCGACAGCGATTATGTTTGTTCCCATCGGACTATGCGGCGATTTTTTCAGCCGCAAGCGGCTCCTGATTACCGGCGCTTTGTTCAGCGGAATCTTCCTGATTGGCCGTTCCTTCGATTATTCTGCCAGCGGACTGATCTGGTTTGCTGTATTTTCGGGACTTTTCGCTGGCGTATTTCAGGTACTGGCCATTCCTTTCCTCGCTGAGAATGTGAAGAAGAGTCAACGACTAAAGATGTTCAGCTATTATTCCTCCCTCGTGCTTGCTTCTCAGGTCCTTGGCAGCTTGGGTGGTGGCGTGTTTGCAGACTTGCTTCATACGGCAGGACTTGCCAAAGTCACGGGTCTGCAAACCGTATTGTTTGTGGGTGGGGCAGCCACGCTGGTTGCGTTTATCCCGATGTTATTTGTATCCGAGGATAAGAAGGCACCGCAAGCGGATACTCCGGTGCAACCTGTCACTGAATCTGCACCATCTGCAAGTGATGGTAAACAGGGTGTCGTTCATTCTGCGGAACAAGACAGCAAGAACGATACCCTTAGCCAAAAGAAAGATTCCCGTTTGATTGGACAATTTGTCATCACCCAATTATTGATCGGGTTTGGTTCCGGACTGGTTGTTCCTTATCTCAATCTGTATTTTACCAACCGTTTTTCGGTGTCTTTAAGTGCCATGAGTCTGCTAATTTCATTGGGTCAGATCATGACCATTGTATCGATGCTGATTGGACCTACACTTGCGGCCAAGGTGGGAAGTGTTCGGGCTGTCGTCATCTTCCAGGTCATGTCGCTGCCCTTCCTGCTGTTGACCGGCTTCACGAATCTGCTGCTCATCGCTTCGGTGAGTTTCCTATTCAGACAAGCACTGATGAATGCGGCCAATCCGATTCAATCCGCCATTCTGGTGGACCGAGTATCGGATAAACGCCGTGGAATCGCCAATTCTCTGATGCAGACTGCCTTTATGATTGGATGGGCCACCATGGGACCTGTTCAATCCTATCTTGTGACCACTTATGGCACATACTGGGGTTATGCAATCACGTTCAGCATTACAGGCAGTTTATACGTGATTTCATCGCTAATGTACTATATGATGTTCAAAGAACCGAAGCCTTCTGCCCGTGTAATTGCGGCGAACAGATAAATGACAACATCTCAGCAGGATAGCGGGATCGACCTGCTATCTTGTTCTGCTTCGTAATGAGCCAATCACCGTTCAAGGATCAATCATTGTATCTTATCATCAGGAGTGATCTTACATGTACTTCAATCTACCCCATGCAGCCGAAAGACGACGCAGATGGAACTGATGCACAAGCTCGGTTCCCACGTTGTCTTTCGGTTTTTTCTGAGTTTGGGTGTCTCTGTCCTTGGCGGGTTCATATTTACAGCGATCCATACCCCCATCCCTTGGCTTCTTGGACCAATGTTTTTTATGCTGATTGGTTCACAGATTGCCAAACTGCCGCTCTTGTGGCCCACTTCCATTCGGGACTATGGCATTCTAATCGTCGGTTACTCCATCGGATTAACACTGACGGCAGAAGCGCTTCAAGGCATTTTGCACCAGCTTCCCATGATGCTGCTCATGACCTTGCTCTTAATCGGATTATGTACCTTGACCGCCTATGTTGCTTCTAAACTGACAGACTTTGACTTTCCTTCCCTGCTGGTTGGCAGCATTCCCGGCGGACTGTCCCAGATGGTCTCCCTAGCGGAAGAGATGAAATCCATCAATCTGACGCTCGTTACTTTTTTGCAGGTAACCCGGCTCATCATGATTGTATTCTGTGTTCCGTTCCTACTGTTCAGTCCATGGATCGGGGGAACGGCAGGTGGGGGAACGAATCAGCCTATTATCGAGACAGCAACATGGGCAGCGCTCTTTCCCGAAATCTTGCTCTATGCCCCGCTCTGTATCGCCGGTGCATGGATTGCACGCAAGCTTCGGTTCCCTACCGCATTTATGCTTGGACCCATGATCGTGATGTGTGTTATTCAATTAAGTACAACGATGCACACACCCAATCTGCCGTCGTCCCTGCTTAACATTTCGCAATTAATGATTGGCAGCCATGTGGGTCTGATGCTTCGTCCTCAGCAGCTGCAACGCAAGATGCAGACCGTAACACTTGCAATCATGAGCAGTGTTCTCCTCATTGCAGGTTCGCTTGGCTTGAGCTATATATTAATGAAGATGTTCTCCCTCTCGGCCGCTACATCATTGCTGAGCATGGCACCTGGCGGAATGGATCAGATGAGCATCATGGCTCATGAAGTCAATGCTAACCTCTCGGTTGTGTCTGGATATCAGTTGTTTCGCATCTTATTTATATTCTTTATCGTTTCTTCGCTCCTAAAGATGATTTTCATGCGTATGTTGAGGAAAAAAGAAGCGAGTACCCGCTCTTCGGTCACGTAAAACGAAAGTGAACATATAAAATAGAGTATCCGCCTGATTTCCAGCCTGCGGATACTCTATTTTATATGTCTGCTCAAGTTATGAATAAACCCGACTATACATCCAGCTTACAATGCCCACGGTTACAGCGGCCGCTACAATAATAAATGCATAATAGCCAAGTTTGCTTTTTGCCCCTGATGTCTGCTTGTCATAGAAGTCTGAGTTTCGCCTGTAGAATCCCATCCACAGTTCTCCAATCATATTCACAACGATCATTATAAACCGTTTGGCAAGTTCCATTCATCCAATACCCCTTTCTTATCTCAAACCCCTTCCATATTAAGTATAATTATCCTTTTCACTCAGAACAACTCGGTCACGCTGAACTTGGTGCAGTTTCCTGTTCGAGCCAGCTCAATCGTTCAAAAGCCTCCTGATCCGTGTTACCACACATCTCTTCGGAAGCCTGCAAACCGCTGCATACAGCGGGACGCTCTTTCTGACCAAAGATCCCACAGCGATTGTCCTCCGTCAGCTGTACACAACGCACACCTGCCGGCTTGCCGTCAGCCATCCCGGGTATCGGCGATGAGATCGAAATCGCGATACAGCATGCGGCACAGCCTGTCCTGCATTCCATAATTATTGTCCTCCCTCAATATCTGACATTCAACCTGATCCACGATTCACCCACGTCCACGTCCGGGCCAAACCCTGTGCAATTCTTCGATTCATGGTTCCATTCGAGAAATACCCGCCATGACTCAACGGATTCCAGCTCCCGATTATACCGCCAGAGTTGATTTCCATGTCTTCTTTGACCGCCGCCTCATATGCCGGATCAATGGGGCGCAGCGGGTAACCCAGAATATCATCCCGATCATAAAAGTTAATCCACTCGCCTTCCAGCCCGGGGAAGTACTGCTCCGCCAGCGGCGAAGGCACCTGAATTGGACGGCTAAAATCATGGTATCGTAAGCTCCATAACGGCAACGTCGTTCCAAAAGAATAAAAGTTCGTTAAGGTATCTCCCCGTTCCAATGCGGAAGTCACATCCACGATGGAAGGCGTGCGACTAGACGGATATTGCAGATCATAGAAGAAATTGCTTGCAATCACTGCCCCCAGACTATGAGCAATAATACAGAGGGGAGCATCTGGCCCATTCCGCTGTGCAAGTGCATGCATCGCTCGATTCAGCGTACGATGTACCGCATCATAGTTATGACCTTGATTTTCCACGGGTTGATACGCTACAGCATCAGCCAGATAATGGATAACAAATCGACGCAGCACTTGATAGTTCAATCTCTGAGAGCTGACAAGCTGCTGAAACAGCGCCTCTTCCCGTTCCTCAAATACATCCGCCCAAAATACCGGCTCAATATCCAGAACCTGCTTGGCTGCTCCCGGCAACACCATAACCTGATCCAATTCCTTATGCAAACGCGAAATCAGTGTATCCGCATAATCTTCCTTTTGCATACCCAGACCATGAATGACCATTACCGCAACACGAGTCATGGCTCTCCTCCTCCGTCCATTGACTAGCCACTCTCTTAGAACCATATGAACTTCTTCACCTGAACATGCTTTCCGATCGCTGTGAACATGAGATTTTGCACATACATTCTAGTTACAGTTTACCACGATACAAATAAAAAAAAGAACTGCATAAAGAGTCATACCACACAAGTGGGTATACGTTCAGCTTTTATTCTGAATCTCGGGATGAAAAAAGAAGCTGCGATATTCGCAGCTCCCCCATTGTTCGTAACTTAGCCTTTCAAATGAACCTTAAGCACACCGTTCTGATTGGATGTAACATCACCTGTAGTGACCTCTACCCGATCAACCATATCCTGACCGTCCGGAATAATGATTGGTGTAATAAGCGGATATCCCGCAGCTTCAATCACTTTACGGTCGAATTCAAGCAGCAATTGCCCGGCTCTTACCTTCTCTCCAGCTTCAACATGCATGTTAAACCCTTTACCTTTGAGAGATACGGTGTTGATCCCGACATGGATCAGAATCTGCAAGCCGCTCGCGTGTTCAAGAATTACAGCATGTTTGCTTTTGATCACATGGGCAACCTGGGCATCAAACGGAGCAACCACCTGATTGCCGGAAGGCTCAATCGCAACGCCTTCACCCATTTGTTTCTCAGCAAACGCCGGATCAGGTACTTGTTCAAGCGGAACGGCTGTACCTGTTAAGGGTGCCATGATTTCCAGCGTATTCACTGGCTCATCCGCCACCTGAGCAGCACTTCGTGTACGTTGCTCTGTATCTGTATTTGTTGTAGTTGTGCTAGACGCTGAATTAGCTGTAGATGTTTGACCGCCTGCTACAGTAGCTTGATCTGCATTGCGGTCTTCTTTTCTCAACTTCGCTCTTCCGAAAAGAACCGTCAGTACAAACGGAACAACCAGTACAATCGCCATACCGATGAAGAATACTCCCCATTTGTTCGGGAAAATGGACAGGAATCCAGGTACACCACCTACACCAATAGAGGTGGCCTGAACATTATTTATCGTGAGCAGTACGCCGCCAATCGCAGAACCGACCATACCGAAGATAAACGGATAACGATAACGGATATTCACCCCGAAGATCGCCGGCTCGGTTACCCCGAGGAAAGCTGACACGGATGAAGTCGCCGCAAGTCCTCTCATCTTCTTCTCACGAAGCACGAGCATCATGGCAAGTGCAGCTGAACCTTGCGCGATATTGGACAGCGCCAGCATCGGCCACAGGAACGTTCCGCCCTGGCTACCAATCAGTTGTACGTCTACCGCCAGGAACGTATGGTGCATGCCTGTAATAACGAGCAACGCGTACAGTCCACCGTAGATCAGACCGCCCAGAGCCGCGTATGAATCGTAAATATAGATCAATCCGGATGTAATTCCATTCGCAATCGCAAATGTAACCGGACCAATGATTGTAAATGCCAGGAACCCGGTAATCAATAAGGTAACAGGAGCTACGACCAACAGTTTGATCGAATCATGCACCCTTTTGTTCAGGAAAATCTCCAGCTTGGCAAGCAGATAGGCGGATACCAATACCGGCAGAACCTGCCCTTGATAACCGATCTTCTCAATATGCCAGCCGAACAGATTCCACGTAGGCACGGTGCCTTCGTTCACTGCATTGGCGTATCCATAAGCACTCAGCAGATCAGGATGAACCAGAATAAGACCAAGCACAATCCCGAGCAACGGACTGCCGCCGAACCTTGTTACAGCGGACCAACCAATTAATGCTGGCAGGAAGGTGAAGGCTGTGCTCGCGATGGTATTGATAATTGATGCGAGATCCTTCCATGCTGGATATACATCCACCAGTGATTTTCCATCAAAGAAAATGCCCGGCCCTGTCAAAATATTATTAATACCGAGCAAGAGACCGGCCGTGATGATAGCTGGCAGGATCGGAATGAAGATGTCCGATAACGTTTTGATCGCACGCTGGATTGGGTTTTGCTTTTTACCCGCAACAGCCTTCACGTCATCCTTGGAAGCGCGTTCGCCTCCGGTGATCTGAATCATTTCATCATACACTTTATCTACAAGCCCAGGTCCGATGACCACCTGAAATTGTCCTTGAGAGGAGAACTGGCCTTTGACGAGATCGTTCTGCTCCAGACTTTCCGTATCTACTTTACTTTCGTCGTACAGGGCGAACCGGAGGCGTGTGACACAATGTGTTGCAGCTTCAATATTTTCTTTGCCGCCGACCGCGCGTACGATCTCCTCAACCTGTTTTTTATCCATTGCCATATTGTCACTTCCCATTTATATAATGTGAATTAGTCCTGTTGCGGTACAAGCCACATATAGGATGAATACGGGCTAAGAGAGATTTCTTGCTCCAGTGCAGGCGGTGCTTCTGTATTGCCAATCAGCAACTCTGCTGATTTACCCGCAATGTGATCATTCCAGACAGCATCCGAGAAAGCAAAAGTTACGTCCCGCTTGCTGAAGTTGGATACTACAATGAGCGTCTCGCTTCCATTGGTCCGCGCATATGCAAATACATCCGGATGTGCTTCGTCCAAACGTTCATACAGACCATCAGTCAGCACACGAACCTGTTTGCGCAGAGCAATCAGCTTGCGATAGTGATAATAGACCGAATTCGGGTCAGCCATCTGCTGGGCCACGTGAATCGACGGATATCGTTCGTCTACTTTGATCCATGGTGTACCCGTTGTAAATCCGGCATTCTCACTTCCATCCCACTGCATCGGTGTCCGGGAATTGTCACGGGAACGCTCTCTCACAATCTGGAATGCTTCCTCAGCAGATTTGCCTCGTTCTTCCTGAAGCAGTCGGTACATATTTGTCGATTCAATATCACGGAACTCGCTAACGTCGTTCCAGACCGGATTCGGCATCCCGATCTCTTCGCCCTGGTATACGTATGGCGTTCCCTGCATGCCATGAATGGTTGTAGCAAGCATTTTGGCACTTTCAGAACGATAATCGCCATCATCAGCGAAACGAGACAACGCACGGGGTTGATCATGGTTGTTCAGGAACAACGCGTTCCATCCACCACCGGCCTGCATGCCTGTCTGCCACTCACTGAACAGCTGCTTCATCGCTTCGAAATCGTAAGGCATAAGCTCCCACTTCTGTCCGTTCGGATAATCCACTTTCAGATGGTGGAAGTTGAACGTCATCGAGAATTCCCGGGAAGCAGGGTTCGAATATTTAATACAGTGCTCCAGCGTAGTCGAGGACATCTCCCCAACCGTTACCATATTGTGTGGTCCAAACACGTCTTCATACATCTCCGTAATGTACTCATGCACACGTGGGCCATCGGTATAAAACTTGCGTCCGTCGCCTGGGGAAACGCTACCATCATCATCAGGGAAACGCTGGTCCTTGGAGATCAGGTTGATAACGTCCATGCGGAAACCATCTACACCCTTCTCCGCCCAGAACTTGATCATGTCCCGTACTGCCTTGCGTACCTGCTCGTTCTCCCAATTCAGGTCAGCCTGTGTTTTGTCAAACAACGTCAGGAAATATTGTCCTGTCTGCTCATCGTATTGCCATGCAGGCCCGCCAAACTTGGATTGCCAGTTATTCGGTACACCACCGTCCGGCGCAGGGTCCTTCCAAATATAATAATCACGATAAGGGTTATCCTTGGAAGAGCGTGATTGCTGGAACCACTCATGATCCGTAGAGGAGTGATTCACCACGATATCAATCATCAGCTTCATGTCACGTGCCTTCAGACCTTTAAGCAGTTCGTCAAAATCCTCCATCGTACCAAAATCAGGATTAATCCGATAATAGTCCGCTACATCATACCCGTTATCATGCTGCGGAGATACATATACCGGCTGCAGCCACACGATATCAATTCCGAGATGCTGCAGATAATCCAGCTTTTCGGTCAATCCCCGAATGTCTCCGGTACCCGATCCGGTTGTATCGTTGAAGCTCTTGGGATATACCTGATACACCGTGGAGGTTTTCCACCACGATGATGAAGTTGTGTTCGTTGAACTCATGTTAACGCCTCCAATAAATTGTATTGCTTATATGGTTCTCTTGGCCTAACTTCATTTATATATTACATAACTAAACATGTATATACAAGTTGAAACTTAAATATGCTATCTTTTGCCTCTTTTACACATTCCCCATTAATGATTCCTCTGTAACAATTATTTTGCCGCATGCGCTCGAGAACTCCATGATATCTGTATCCAAAACAAAAAAAGACGTCTGTCTCCCCACCATTTCATGCGGGTAAACAGACGATTCAGATTTAAAAATTGGATGAGTTAACATAACAAGCAAAGCCCGGCCACTTCCTGTTTTTTACAGCATTTCTGTCGAAATAATTCCTTTACCCTGCTCTCTTTTGTTCAAATTCGCCGAGGACAAGGACGCTTGATCTTCTCTTTCCAGCTCTTCGGCACTGATCTCTCCAGAGAGCACAGCCCGCATACGTTTTTGGTCCAACAGTCCTTCCCATTTTGCCACTACAAATGCCGCAACACAGTTGCCCATCAAATTTGTGAATACTCGCATGGTATCCATGAAGCGGTCTGCACCGAGCAGTAAGGCAACAGCAGCTACCGGGAAAGCATTCAGGGCCGCCGCTGTAGCAGATAAAGCAAGAAACGCTGAGCCAGGCACGCCTGCCATGCCCTTGGAGCTAAGCATTAATACCAGTAAAATCGTAATCTCCTGTCCCAGTGTCAGATCAATACCAACCGCCTGAGCCAAAAACACGGTTGCCAGCGATAGGTAAATCGAGGCTCCATCCAGATTGAACGAATAGCCTGTTGGAACCACGAGCCCGACGACAGCACGATCACAGCCTGCTTTGGTCAGCTTGTCCATCATTCGGGGCATAACGACTTCCGAGGAACCTGTGCCAATCGCCAGCATCACTTCGGAGCGGGTATATTTTACAAATTGCAGAAAGTTCAGTCCTGTAATCCACCAGGCAGCCAGGGCAAGCATCACCAGGAATAACAACGCCGCTCCATAGCATGCAATAATCAGCAACCCGAAGGATGACAGTGTGGAAGCACCATAGGCTCCTACCGTATAAGCCATAGCTCCGAATGCACCGATTGGCGCCAGCTTCATGATGTATCCGATTATCCGGAACAGAATACCCAGTACATTTTCAATCAGCGTCAGCACATTCTCTTTTGCCTTACTCTCCGTTGCCGCCAAAGCTACCCCAAATAAACAGGCAACGAGCAGTACTTGCAGCAATGCGTTCTGTGCAAAAGCATCGACAACACTTGTCGGGATAATATTCATAATAAAGTCCACCACATGCGGCAGCTCGGAACCATTGGTTTTGGCTTCGATGCCGCTGGTATCCAAAGTCGAAGGGTCCACGTTCATGCTCGCGCCGGGACGAAGCAGATTGGCAGTGCCAAGTCCAAGGACAAGCGCAACCGTCGTTGCAATCTCAAACCACAGAATCGCTTTGAGCCCAATGCGGCCAACCGACTTCAGATCACCGATTTTGGCAATGCCTGTCACGATCACCATAAAGATCAATGGTGCAATGATCATTTTGATCAACTTGATAAAGCCTGTTCCGAGCGGTTGCAGCAGACTGCCCAGATCAGGCCACAGAATGCCTACACCAATTCCGATGATAACCGCTACAATAATTTGAAAAAATAATGATTTCACAAATGACATGAACGCTCCCCCTGTTTTCGGTCAATTCGGATTTCCGGTTGATTTCCGTGTAATTTTTTATAACATTCAGGGAAGGTTTTCAACAATGCCAATTGCATTTTTTTGTGATCCGTACCAACTATTCAGGTCAAAATTGAACTTGAAACCGAAAAAAGACGAATATCACGTCAGTTATCTTGACGTCATATTCGTCTTTAGCTGTTATTTCTTTTAGTATTGAACAGTGCTCAATAAGAGATCATTAGAGAGTAAGGGACTGTCCTGGTGCCAGTACACGACCTTCGAGACCTTTCTCAGCCAGTTGCTGAACAAAACGTTCCGCATCCTGACGGATGACCGGAAATGTATCATAATGCACCGGAATCGTCAGCTTGGCATTGAACCACTCAGCGGCTTGAAGTGCATCCTCCGGCCCCATGGTGAAATGTCCGCCAATAGGCAGGAACGCTACGTCGATGTCATGACGATCACCAATCATTTTCATATCACCGAACAAGCTGGTATCCCCGGCATGCAAAACAGTTTTGCCACCTATGTTAATAATATATCCTGCAGGCAATCCTGCGTACATGATCCGTTGTTCCTCTTCCAGCACGATGCCGGATGTATGGAAAGCCTGAATCATTTTGGCTTGGGCAAAACCAAGATCCACCGTTCCACCCATGTTCATGCCTATGGTGTCCAGACCTTTCCATGACATATATGTAGCCAGCTCGACAATGGCAACCACCTTGGCATGATTGGCTTTGGCAATCGGTTCAGCATCCAGAATGTGATCCATATGGGCATGTGTCAGCAAAACGGCATCGGTCTTGATATCTTCCGGTTTGGTGACAGCAAGTTCGTTGCCACGAAGGAAAGGATCAATGATCAACGATTTCTCTTCTGTTCCCAGCTGTACACTGGAGTGCCCGTGGAAGGTAATATTCAGCAACTTGTTGTCCTCCTGACGTATATGTTTATTTGATTTTCAACATTTATTATAAATCATACCTCTTCGCCAAAGCAAAATTGTGCTCTTATCGCTGCATTTGATAAACCCTTGCTTCATACGGCTGAAGGAGAATTGCACCTTCATCAGTGGAATAACGTTTGCTTACATTGCTGATGAGTAGTTTGGCACGCTCAGCTTGCCAGCCTTCCGGCCAGTACATCTCAGGCTCATGCTCACGGAAATTCAGGATGACCAATATCTGCTCACCATCCAGTGTTCGGGTATAGGCATAGATATCGGGGTCGTCTGGCAGCAACAGCTCATATGCCCCGTAGATGAGCACTTTATGTTGTTTGCGAAGTGCAATCAGCCTGCGGTAATAATGTAAAATGGACTGTGGATCGCGTTCGGCATCGGCCACATTAATCTCGGTATAATTCTCATTCACCTGAATCCATGGCTGGCCATCGGTGAATCCGGCATGCTCCGTATCATCCCACTGCATCGGCGTACGAGCATTATCCCGACTCTTGCGCCAGATTGCCTGCATGACTTCATGCTTCGCTTTACCTTGACCAATATAATGATTGTAATAATTCTTCGTCTCGATATCCCGGTATTGCTCAATATCCGAGAAGGTGACATTGGTCATACCAATCTCTTCCCCTTGGTAAATGTACGGCGTACCTTCGAGTGTAAGCATCCACGTAGCCAGCATCTGGGCAGATCGCACCCTGTACCTTCCATCATCACCGAAGCGGGATACCGGACGCGGCTGGTCATGATTGCCCATATAATTGGCATTCCAGCCTCTGTCATGCAGCACGGTTTGCCAGCGGCTCATAATTTCTTTCAGCTCGGGCAGCTTCCACTCCCGATAGTTCCATTTGCCGATTCCGGACGATTGGGCATCCACAAACATATGCTCAAACTGGAACACCATGTTGAGTTCATTCCGATCTGTCCCAACATAAGCCAGCGCCTGTTCCGGTCCAAGCCCCGAAGTCTCTCCAACGGTCATTGGACCGTATGGCTTCAGGATCATGTCGTTGAGTTTGTTAAGAATCGAATGCACCTGTTCGAGATTGGAAAACAGCTGGTACGCTGGAACGACTGGCAGATTATCCGGATTATGCGCGCTGGGTAACCCCTCTGCCTTGGCGATATGCGCCACCGCATCGAAACGGAAACCATCCACACCTTTTTGCAACCACCAATGCACCATTTCATACATCTCTTCTGCCATCTTTGCATTGTTCCAGTTCAGGTCGGGCTGGTGTTCAGAATAGAGATGCAAATAGTATTCATTCGTTTCAGGATCATGCTTCCACACAGAGCCCCCAAAATAGGACTCCCAGTTGTTTGGAACCTGGCCATTTTTGCCTGAGCGCCAAATATAATAATCCCGTTTCGGATTCACTTTCGATGAACGTGACTCGGCAAACCATGCGTGTTCATCCGACGTATGATTCAGCACCAGATCCATCATGATCTTGAGACCACGCTTGTGAGCCTCAGCCAATAAACGATCAAAATCCTCCATCGTGCCATATTTGCGTAATATAGAATAATAATCCCGGATATCATATCCGTTATCATAACCAGGTGAATCGTAGATTGGACAGATCCAAATCACATCTACGCCAAGTCCAGTCAAATAATCGAGCTTGTCATATATCCCTTGCAAGTCACCCAAACCGTCCCCATCCGAATCTTTGAAGCTGTTGGGATAAATCTGGTACACCACACTCTCTTTCCACCAAACGATATTGCCCACCTCACCTTCATCACTTCATTACTTCTTTACTATATAACCCGTTAGTATGTTTTATCCGAAATGGCCCTATTATAAACACTTTGAAAGACTCAAGAAGGTGCCGGAACACAAAAAGACCCGATCATTGACCGCTAGTTGCAGTTCAATCTCGTCGAGTCCTTCCCTGTGACAATAGGAATAGGGCAAACCCTAGGTATCCAATCCAGGCCCCCACTGTATTCAACATAATGTCATCCACATCAAACGAACCCACGCGGGTAATCAATTGTGTAACCTCAACAGCGAGCAAAAGTAAGACGACAGCCCCTGTAAATGGCAGGAACTTTCGGCACGTGCGGAATAACCAGGGTATCCATATGCCAAGCGGAATGAACAATACAATGTTACCAAACAAATTCTTCACCCAGGCTTCCGTAAGGTATCTGTTTTTTTCAAAAAGAAGAGGCCTGATTGTCTCTAACGGTACAACATTATATTGATAATTCACGCCAGGCGTTCTCCCGTTAACAAAGAGTAAGTTCCCCATAATCAACATGTACAGCACTGCGATGCAGGCAACGATAGCGAGCATCCATCTGGAGTGGAGCCACGAGCCTTCGTTCATTATCTGAATTCCTCCGTCCTTTTTTCCGCGGAGCGGTAAGGTCTATTTTACCGGGATACAGATCTTCAAGTCCAGTTGCTTATCTTAGGGGTAGACTTCCATACACTTCCATACATCCTTTACCTCAAAATCCGCCCCTCCCCTTCCTATCACCTTCTTCAAATTTCACCGAAACCATTTGATCATAGTCATTTTTGAACTAATGGTCAGCAAGTCCAAGGTAGGAAAGACCATGATCACCCTGATCACCGTAAAACATAGTTACCTAAACAGAACCTAAATGACAGCAGCCTAAATTTAGCTGGTTTTCATCCATTTGTTTAGCTTCTATTCAACTTGGTCTACTAGAATTGTATATGAGGGAGCAATTCAAATATGTTCCTCGTCACTTAGCAAATGAAAAAAATAATTTATTGTAGGAGTGTTTATAATGTCAATCAATAGGGACAAGCTGCAAGAATCATTGAATCCTGCCCTTCGGGTTCGTCCCCGCGTAGGATGGGGTGTTCTCACCTATTTCCTCTACAGCGCAGTCTTCTACGCGATCTTCTTGCTCAACGGCATCGACTACACACGAGTGGGTGAAAGTGAGCGGACCCTGCTTCTCTGGTATATAGCACCACTGTCCGGCGGTGCCGTGCTGACCATCACAATGGTCACGATCTACGGATGGTGGCGCCCTAGCCTGGTTGAAAGACGGCGTCTTTCTCGATGGACAATGACTCTCCCCATCTTCATGATGGTCATCGCGATCGTGAACATGCTGACCGGCGATTTCACCCGTGTCACGCCCCTCATGTGGCTATATCTCATCTTTGGCAGTATCATGGTCGGCTTCAATGAAGAGATGATCAACCGAGGTCAGTTGATCGTTGCTCTGCGCAGCAGATTCGGCGAAACCGGGGTCTGGCTGCTCTCAACAGCGATGTTCGCAGTCTTCCATCTGCCAAACATGTTCTGGGGTATCGGAGCGGGCGCCCTGTTCCAGGTAATGGTCGCTTTCGGCCTCGGTTCGATCTTCTATCTCGCCCGGCGGTCTACCGGTTCGCTCGTGGCCTCCATATTCCTGCACGGGTTCTGGGACTTGAGCGTTTTCTCAGCGAATGGCGCGTCGGCATTACCCATCGCTGGTATACTAGCTCCGTTGTTGGTGATCGCTGCAGTAATCACGGTTCC
The DNA here is from genome assembly GCF_030433635.1 of Paenibacillus vandeheii. Classification (NCBI taxonomy): domain Bacteria; kingdom Bacillati; phylum Bacillota; class Bacilli; order Caryophanales; family Paenibacillaceae; genus Paenibacillus; species Paenibacillus vandeheii. Next base: position 133,685 of record NZ_JAROCD010000009.1, on the reverse strand, counting down.
GATCATCCTCCGTCGTGAAAAGCGGCGCGATACGGCCCAAAGCGTGTCACGACCAGTCGGCTGATTCAAACAAAAAATCCCCTTGTACAACAAGGAGCGATCTCTGATGAATGTATATCAACCCAACAGAGATCAACCTAGTGTACAAGGGGTTTTCTTTGTTAAACAATAATTCTTTAACCTTTCCAGTGTCCGGATACCGGATGAATGCCCCAGATATCCGTCGCATATTCGCTGATGGTGCGATCACTGGAGAAAATGCCGGCTTGAGCCGTATTCAGCACCGCCTTGCGTGTCCAGCCCGATACATCGCGGTATGCTGAATCAATGGCAGCATGGGCATCGGCATAGGCAGCAAAGTCACGTAATACAAAGTACTCGTCGCCATGCGCCAGCAAGGAATCATAAATATCCCAGAATTCACCGTCACGTTCACAGAACGCACCTGGATGTACCAACTGCTCCACCACCTCGCGAATCCGTTCATCCTGCTGTACAATCTCACCCGGTCGATAGCTGCCGGAACGATAATACTCAAGGACTTCATCTGCCCGCAGACCAAAGATAAACATATTATCTTCCCCGACCTGCTCTGCCATCTCAACATTCGCACCATCCATCGTACCGATGGTTAATGCACCGTTCATCATAAACTTCATGTTACCGGTACCGGAAGCTTCCTTACCTGCAGTCGAGATTTGTTCACTGACGTCCGCTGCCGGAATGATTTTTTCCGCAAGAGAGACTGAGTAGTTTTCCAGGAAAAACACTTGCAAACGATCGTTCACGGCCGTATCCCGATTTACAGTATCCACCACCGTGTTAATCAGCTTGATAATTTTCTTGGCAAAATAATAACTTGGCGCTGCTTTTGCTCCAAAGATGAATGTACGTGGCACGATATCAAATGAAGCATCGCTCTTGAGCCGGTTGTACAAATGCATGACATGCAGAATGTTCAGCAACTGCCGTTTGTAGCCATGAAGCCTTTTCACCTGTACATCAAAAATGGAATCCGGATTGACAGCTGTTCCTGTATGATCCAGGATATACGCAGCGAGCCGCTCCTTATTGTGGCGTTTGATAGATTGGAATTGCTGCTGGAATGAAGCATCATCCGCAGCTCCTGCCAACTCATTCAGCCTTCCCGGCTCTGTAATCCACTTCCCGCCAATCGTATGGGTGATCAGATCCGACAGCTTCGGGTTGGCATGCATCAACCAGCGGCGATGAGTGATGCCATTGGTTTTGTTGTTGAATCGCTCCGGGTAGAGTGCATAGAACGGCTCCATCTCCCGTTCCTTCAATATCTCGGTATGCAGAGCCGCCACACCGTTGACGCTATGACTGCCCACAATCGCCAGATGAGCCATCCGCACCTGATCGTTCGCAACAATCGCCAGATGCTGAATACGATCCGGGTCTCCTGGATAACGTTCGAGCAGCATGCCGCAGAAACGTTTGTTGATCTCTTCAATGATCATGTAAATACGTGGCAGCAGCTTACTGATCATGGCTACAGGCCATTTTTCAAGCGCCTCACTTAATGTTGTGTGGTTCGTATATGATACCGTGCGGGTTGTGATATCCCAAGCTTCATCCCATCCATAGCCTTTGACATCAATTAGAATCCGCATGAGCTCCGGAATGACCAGTGTTGGATGAGTGTCATTGATATGGAACGCTACTTTATCCGGCAACCGATCATAGGAAAGCTCCAATTTGTTAAACGTACGCAAGGCACTCTGTACACCTGCTGAACACATAAAGTACTGCTGTTTCAATCGGAGCAGCTTACCTTCGTATTGGGAATCATCGGGGTACAAAAACTCTGAAATGGATTCAACCGAACGACTGTAATCGAGATATCCGTAATAGTTCGAAGGGGTATCCTGCGATGTTTCCCGCTTCGGCTCCGCACTCCACAGCCGTAATGTGTTTACATGGGGCTGACCATAACCAATGACGGGTACATCATAGGGCACAGCTACAACGGATTCCGCATCCTTGGTAACAAATTGGTAATGTCCATCCTGTTCATGGGCTTCCACCCGGCCCCAGAATTGTACCTCCACCTTTTTGTCCGGACGGCGGACTTCCCATTCATTTCCCTTATCGAGCCAATTATCAGGTAATTCCACCTGATTGCCGTTGATGATTTTTTGCTCAAACAAGCCATATTTATATCGAATTCCACACCCATGTCCTGCATAACCGAGCGATGCCAATGAATCCAGGAAACAGGCCGCGAGTCGTCCCAGACCTCCGTTACCCAGACCTGCATCCGCCTCCTGCTCCTCCACATCTTCCAAAGAGAAGCCCAGTTCAGCCAGACTGTCACGAACCAGTTCCAGTTCATTCACATTTAGCAGGTTGTTGCCGAGCAGACGTCCAATCAGGAATTCCAGCGAGAAGTAATAGACCTGTTTATCCTGACGCTGCTTAAACCCCTGATTCGACGCCGCCCAATCCTGACCCACATATTCACGAATCATGCTTCCAAGTACGTGATAGACATCCTCCTGCGTCGCTTCTGCTAACGGTTTGCCCAATTTGCTGACCAGATTCCGCCTAAAAATACTCTTGAACGTTTCCTTGTTGTCAAACAAAAGAAGGTTCCTCCCGGTGAAATCCTGTAGGATCGTGGCGGTTCACACTTGTTTCTTACACATGAGTGCTACACCTTTCAAAGCTGCACTTTCGGCTAAGAGCCCCTTTCCGGTTACGAATCGTTCTTCCGATCGCTGACGCTTCTTCAGAATCGATCTCTCACCTCCACTGCGTTAGCACGTATAACCGTAGCTTTAGCTGTGGCACCCATGCTTCGAAGCAGCATGAACCTTGAATCCATCCTACAGGATTTTTATTTTATATATATTTATAGATGATATCGGTTGAGTGTCGGTATTAGATAATAGTACTCTTTGCCAAAATATACGGGTTGGACGGGTCGCCGATCAGCGTCTGGCCGCCGCTTAGCTTCACATCTTTGTCGAGAATAACGTTCTCCAGAACGGCGCCTTCTCCGATGTAGCATTTTTGCATAATAATAGAGCCTTTAATTTTGGCACCCTTCGCCACATGCACCCCACGGAACAGGATGCTGTCTTCCACTTCCCCGCCTACAATACAGCCGTTTGCAAGTAAGGAATGCTTCACCTCAGCGGTGTCCAAATATTTGGCCGGAGCCTCATACTTAATCTTGGTCTGAACAGGCTGTTCCTTGAACAGTTGTTCATATAGTCCGCTATTTAACAATTCCAGACTGTTGCGGTAATAGCTGTCGATTGAATTAATCACGGCATGATAGCCATCATAGGCATATGCAGCAATGTTCAAGCCATCCGGGTTTTTCTGGATTACATCACGGAAGAAATGGCTTTCTCCATGAGCGATGCAGCGCTGCACCTGGCGCAGGAACAGTTCTTTTTCCATAATGAAAATTTCTGTATATATATTCGGGTGATCGGCGCTTTGGTGAATGTCCACCACATTGCCGTTCCCGTCATCTTCAACTTTGACACAGGCGTCATGCTCAGGCAGAAGTTGATCCACTTTTTTGCAAACCAATGTCACATCCGCGCCTTTGCTTATATGGTACCTGTACACATCCTGCAGATCTGCTTTGGTCACGTGCCGACTGCCTGCATGAACGACATATTGGCCGGAACCCCGACGAAAGAAATCGAGATTATTGTGAAAATGCTGCAAATCCCCTTGTGACGTATCGGTTGGATCGTTCCAGTCCGGGGGCAGAATAAACATGCCTCCATGCTTGCGATCCAGATCCCACGGCTTACCGTCTCCCAGATGATCCATGAGTGAACGATACTTCCGACGGACAAATACGCCGATACTCTCAATGCCAGCATTCATCATATTGGACAATACAAAATCAATCAGACGGTAGCGCCCGGCATATGGCACCGCGGCTCCGCAGCGAAAGTACGTCAATTCCTTCAATTCCTCAAGCTCATGGTCAAGGTTAATAACTCCGATCAATGGTTTCATCGCATGCACCGTCCTTTGGGGTTAGATTAGGCTTTGCTTGTCATTCCCTCGTGAAGCTGACGTTCCAGTTCTTCCTGATCAACCAGTAATATATCACTTTCATCCTCAGGGGCAGGCGACAGATGTACTCCATCCGGAATCACCAGTCCTTCGGCAATAATAGCTTTGTGGATGCGTACATGTTGTCCGATCTTCACTTTTGGCATGATCACTGAATCCGTGACTGAGCTATTCTCACCCACCTCAATCCCGTAGAACAGCACCGAGTGATTAACCTCACCATGTACAACACTACCTTCACTGATGATGCAGTTCCGCACCTTCGCAGAAGGTGAAATATATTGCGCAGGCTGATTGGGGTTACGGGTAAAGATACGCCAGTCGGGGTCGTTCAGATTAAACGGCGTCTCCTCATCCAGCAGATCCATATTGGATTCCCACAGACTGCGGATCGTACCTACATCCTTCCAATACCCCTCAAACGGGTAGGCGTATAGTGATTTTTCATTTTCAAGCAACAAGGGAATGATATCTTTGCCAAAATCGTAGGAGGTGGATGCCTGTTGTTCGTCCTGGATCAGGAAGCGTTTCAGCACATCCCACTTGAAGAGATAAATACCCATGGAAGCAAGCGTACTCTTGGGTTCAGGAGGTTTTTCTTCGAATTCATAGATGCGATAATCATCGTGGGTGTTGAGCAACCCGAACCGGCTGGCTTCTTCCAACGGAACGTCAACGACCGATATGGTGCAATCTGCATCCTTTTCCTTATGGTATTGAAGCATTTTCTCGTAATCCATTTTATAGATATGATCCCCTGACAAGATGAGCACATGCTCAGGATCGAATTGTTCGATAAAATTCAGGTTCCGGTAGATTGCATCCGCCGTACCTCGGTACCAGTTACTGCCGTCTTCACGTTCATGAGGAGGAAGCACATATACCCCGCCATTTTTCCGATCCAGATCCCAATCGCTGCCAATGCCGATATATGAGTGCAGCACCAGAGGTTCGTATTGGGTTAACACACCGACCGTGTCGATGCCTGAATTGGAGCAGTTACTAAGTGGAAAATCAATGATACGATAAGTTCCGCCAAAATAAACAGCGGGCTTGGCCAGTGATTTGGTCAATCCCTTTAACCTTTTGCCTTGCCCTCCAGCGAGCAGCATCGCTACAACTTCTTTTTTTGCCATCATTACAGCCTCCTCCATGTGCATTCGTTCTGATTCATTTCAGAGCCCATAATCCGATATGTTGTTGTGTGGACACTTTTGTCATGATTAGGAGCATGCTGTACAGACTGTGTTCCATCGAAATTGCAGCCGAACGTCATTCTTGTAGTGTCTGAAAGTAGATGATACATGCAGAATTGCCTGAACTTGTTGTGTAGAGGTGATAGGTGGATGTACAAATTAAGGTGTACCCCGTGAAAAATGCAATACACGACTCCTATATAACATTAAACACGAAACGGGTTGAGGAATCTTGCTGGAAAACTTCGACAAAAGTATAAGTGGATATCACTCCCTCCCTTATGCCGCTGTTATTAAATATTGTATTCGATAATAGGTCTTCAAAATCCTTTTGTTTTGCCCTTAACATTAACTGGAAAAATAAGTAATTAAATTTTAAAAATATATGATAAAAAAGCCGAGATCCCTCCCGGCCTATTTCTCCTTTTATCCGCTGGATGCTCTCATCCCCATCCTTGTTTCCCAGCAGGGCTTTCCATTCCATTATACGAAATTGCTATGATACTCTATATAATTTTACGGAACAGCTCCATCACTTCTTCCTTGGAGGGTTCATATGGATTGCTTGGTGCACAGGCATCTTTCATGGCGTTATCCGCCAGCAATTCAACATCAGGGTCTTTCACACCCAATTCAGACAGCTTCTCAGGAATGCCAACCTCTTTGGAAAGTTGACGAATGGCCTCAATCACGTAATCGGAGCATTCCTCATCACTTCTGCCCTTCACGTCCATACCGATCGCTTTGGCAATATGCCGGAATTTACCGGGTACATGCTTGGCATTCATCTCTTCTACATAAGGAAGCAACATCGCGTTACATACCCCATGTGGCAGATCGTAGACTCCCCCAAGCTGGTGAGCCATCGCATGAACGTAGCCCAAGCCCGCATTGTTAAAAGCAATCCCACCAAGAAAACACGCATAAGTCATATGCTCTCTTGCCTCCAGATCACTGCCATCCTTAACGGCTCTGGGTAAATATTCAAAGATCAGCTCAACGGCTGCTGCCGCTGTAGCGCTCGTTACAGTAAAACCACCAGGCGTCACCATGGCCTCAACCGCATGGGTCAACGCATCCATGCCTGTGGCCGCAGTAAGACTGGCAGGCTTGCTCAGCATCAGTTCCGGGTCATTCACCGACAGGTCGACGAGACTGTTTCGATCCACCATTACCATTTTCACCTTGCGTTCCTCATCTGTAATCACGTAATTCATAGTCACCTCACTCGACGTGCCCGCTGTTGTGTTAATCGCAACTAGCGGCACGGACTTGTGTTTCGATTGATGTAATCCTTCATATTCACGGATATGTCCACCATTGGTTGCTACAATGCCGATACCTTTGGCCGCATCCTGCGGTGAACCTCCGCCTATCGATATAATGGCGTCACAGCCATGATCCTGAAATACTTGAAGTCCGTCATGTACATTCTGACAGGTCGGATTGGGCTGAACCTCATCATATATCACATAGTCTAACCCTGATTTTCTTAGTATAGACAGCACTTGTTCAGCAACGCCGCAAGAGATCAATTGACGATCACTTACGACAAGCGCCTTGTGAATCCCCATATTCTGTATCAACTTGCCTGCTTCCTGTAAACACCCTCTGCCCATCAAGTTCACGGGCGGAACATAATAAGCGTGTGTTGCCATCTGAACCAGCCTCCTGTTACCCCTGATTTACTGTCTTTATTGTAACTGAATCCGTTTTCAGATATAGTGAAATAAATCACAACCAAGTTGATAAATGTTTCATCTGGACGAATTCATCCAATGATTGTGACTGCTCTTCAACAGCTGGCTCATCAGCGCTTGAAAAGAAAAACAAGTTGATCTTGGATTCACAAATCAAATCGAAAAACAGGGGCTATCCCAGGTCATTTTTCATGACTTCTGGGACAGCCCCTGCAAATCTTCAACATGCAAAAAACGTTTAACGAACCCGGTACACTTTAATTCGTTCAATCTTCATCATTCACAATCCAGAAGCTCCTGAATCGGCATGTAATAGACGGGATAGGGTCTGCCTTGATCGAAACCAAGCTTGCCAGCTATTGCAATGGAATCATGACGAAAATCCTCTGTCGTCCAATGTGGAACACAATTCCTTTCCAGAACGAGTTGCACATAAGTGCTTGCCATGGCCGAAGCCAGACCCTTGCCCCGGTGTATCGGATCGTAGGTATTGATACCTGTTTCGTGGTGAATGCCACTGACAAACACCGAGATACACGTACCTACAACCTGCCCTTTATAAACCGTACATGTGCCTGCTCCGTATCGGAAGAAGTCCTCCACTGAATGCCAGAATTTCAAAATTTCATGCTCAATGATACCACTTTTGTCCTCTACCAATACAGCTTGGTCGATAACTTGAAGCTCATATCCAGGAGTAACGAACAAGGAGCTGGAACTGTGTTCCCGCCACTGTTCATACTTCGCAAGATTGAATTGAAAAGGAACCCGCACCCCTTCTCGCAAACGCCCATTAAACATGTGATGCAGAACTGGAGCCCAGTCTGAACCTGGGTCGGGGTACACTTCAAGATTCAGCATGTCTTCGCCAGCACCTAACGCCTCAGGGAAAAGCTCCTGAACGAGTACCTCTCTGACAAGACTGTTGAACTGTTCATTATCCGATCTTCCGATCAGATAGAACATTTCATTTTTTGCCCAGATCAGTGCACTTTTTGGAGCATAAAGCCGGTCTGCATAGACGCGTCCGCATTGAAGCCCAGCAAGCACTCCACCCATGACCACATGCCCGTTCGTACCCGAGATGAAGGGTGTCAATTGATTCCTTTGGGACGGTTGATTCAGTAAAACCAACATGGTATAACCTCGCATTCTTTGTATAGGGTGGGTAAATGAATACATTCAAATCCGCCCTGCCTCAGAATGCGATAACGTCTGGTCTATTCCTCGTTCCCTTTCACCTCTTCGACCTTTATTTTTATTGAACTAGAGTATATTTACCCTTGCCACTCCTATGACAGAACAACCTTTCGATCGCTGTTATCCCCAGATTTTTTTGATTCCCTCTTTAAAGGGAAAATCCGGGGATAAAGGCGAACGCTCCGCTTCTTCAGGTTATTTCTGTCCTCTGCGTTATCGTGTAAAGTTTAGTTCAATATATATAGCTTACAACGCCTTATCGTCTACTCCATCCAACCAGGCTTCAATATCACCGATGACGGAGGATACGCAGCCGTCTTCAAACGGAGAATTCAACCCAGCCAGTTCGACTAATCCTGTGAAGGACAGGCTACCTCCGGCTTTACACAATGTCAGGTAGTCAGCCCATGCGGACTTCATATCCTGGTTGCTGCGTTTCCAGAACTGGAACGCACAGATTTGTGCCAGTGTGTAGTCAATGTAATAGAAAGGCGACGAGAAGATGTGACCCTGCTTATGCCAGAATCCGCCTTGTTCCAGATAGGCGTTATCCTTGTAATTGATATGCGGCAGATAAGTCTTCTCAATGTTGCGCCAAGCCTGCTTGCGCTCCGCTGGTGTTGCATCCGGATTTGCATAGACAAAATGCTGGAATTCATCGACAGCTACACCGTAAGGAATGAAGAGCAATCCGGAAGACAGGTGATCAAACTTGTATTTGTCCGTATCTTCCTTGAAGAATAATTCCATCCAAGGCCAAGTGAAGAATTCCATGCTCATGGAATGAATCTCTGCGGATTCATACGTCGGCCAATTGTATTCAGGCACTTCGAAGTGACGACTCTCATATACCTGGAACGCGTGACCCGCTTCATGCGTCAATACGTCGATATCGCCCGATGTACCGTTAAAGTTGGAGAAAATAAACGGTACTTTGTAATCGTTCAGGAAGGTACAATATCCCCCGCCCTGCTTGCCTTTTTTGCTCACCAAGTCCATCAATTCATTGTCGGTCATCATTTGGAAAAACGTATCCGTTTCCGGTGACAATTCAGCGTACATTTTCTTACCATTGTCAATGATCCAGTCGGCATCACCTTTAGGTGTCGGGTTCCCCGTCTTGAAGCTAAATCCTTGATCGTAATAATAGAGGGTATCCACATCAATCCGGCTGCGCTGACGCTCTCTGAGCTTCGTAGCTACAGGCACGATATAATCACGGACTTGCGCTCTGAAATTGGACACCATCTCCGCGTTGTAATCCGTACGGTTCATACGGTCATAGCCGAGCTCCACATACGATGGATATCCCAGCTTCTTCGCGATTTGCGTACGTACTTTCACCAATTCGTCGTAAATTCGATCGAATTCAGCTTCATGTTCAGCCATAAACGTATATCTTGCTTCCGATGCGCGTTCCCGCATAGAACGATCCGTGGACAACTCAAAAGGGTGCAGCTGCGGTAATGTGCGTTCTTCCCCTTCAAACGGAATTTTGGCCGAAGCAATCAGTTGGTTGTATTCGGTAGAAAGTTTGTTCTCTTTCTGAAGGTCTTCGATAATTTCCGGGCTGAAAGTCTTCAGGGACAGATCTGCCAGCTGGAATAACTGCGAACCCCATTTTTGTTCCAGTTCAGCACGGAATTTGGAGTTCACCAATGCCCGATAATAATCGGTAATGTATTCTTGAATGATCGGAGAGCTTTCATCCAGAAATTCGTTTTCTGCTTTATAGAACGTATCATTGGTATCAATGGAATGACGGATGTAGACCAATTGTGCCTGAGTCTCAAAATCACTGCGCAGCGCGTTAATTTTGTCCATATATCCACTCTGCTCTTCAACCGTAATCGCAGCTTCAAAACCACTCAGAAGCTCACGGAATGACGTTTTGATTTGTTCCAGATCGGGACGTGTATACGTATACTCACTAAATTTCATTTATGTACACCCTTTCCTATTAGGCATATTTCGGGATTCCCCGAGTTGAACTAAACCCTATTATACAAAAGAGCAGCCTAAAAATCCCATCTTTACGAAAAATATTTGTCCATCGGTCAAATGGAACAACATCACTCGTCACATATATTACGCTTGAATGTCAGGTATAACATGCATGTAAAAGATGCTGCATCAGCCGGGAATGGATCTCCCTTCGAGCAGCATCTCATTGAATCAGGAATAATGCGTGATAAATGGAGCCGTTACTGAACGTTTACATACCAATTGGAGTAATTGATCTGGCCGCTGCCTTTCGTAATTTCGGTTCCATATTCAACACTGCTGACATATTTGCTGTTGGTGAAGTAACTTTTGGAGATCAGATAATCGGTGAAATTTTTGACGTTGATGCTAAAGTTGTTGGGGGATTGAGACTTTTTGAGGAACGAGTATACCCACCATTGATGCACCCCATTGTCGGTAATTTCGCCACGATATAGATCATAGGTCTGTCCACCAATGGATACATCCGTAAATACTTTGGAACCAATGGGTCCTACACCGGAAGTCCATTCGTTCCAGATCATAATTTCTTCGGTCGGTGTACTTGACCAGGTCGCATTCCCGATGTCATGCAGCCAGATATCATACGCATTATTATATTCTCCATTGGTGTTGGACGCCTTAGAATAACCTACTCCGGTATTGATACTTTTGTTTGCAGACAAACGTGTTGGCAGCCCACTGCCTGGTGTATAGCCCTCTGTCCAGTGCCAGCCGCTGACAAGAGAAGGATAGGCTTTGACTCCACCAGACGTTGTTGGCCAGTTCCAAACGTAACCCAGATCTGTATTACTGTTCACATACACGGACTGGGACCACCCACTGACACTCGAACTTCCCCAGCTATTGTTGAATATATAATACTTGTTGTTGCTGAAATTAAGTTTGGCATACGCTGTAGAATCCGATGCTGCGCTGGCTGTAATTGGAACGGCCGCAATCAGTAATGACATAACCAGCAGCATCCATGCTTTCTTGCCTGATCTTTTTTTCAACTTCAAACTCATAATGTTAGCCTCCCGTAAATTTTATTGTAAACGCTTACAACAGTAAGTGTAAAACATTTCCATGTACAAGCATACCACTTAAATCCGACATTATTTCATGCTATTTTTAGACTTTTTGGGATTATATACAAATAAGCCCACCTCGCAATACGTTACGAAGTCAGCTTATAAGCTTGTCTTTTCATGTTTCTTTTATAATCTTAGTGTTGATCGTTGTCCATAATCTTATAGAACCAGCCCATTCCGAGCATTCCCACAACCATAATAATCCCCATAATAATGATGTATGTCATGAATGTAACCCCCCTGCTCCGTTTTTCTTCACACTACTACCAGTTTACACGGTGAAACCCCTTTTGAGTTGACTGAACATTGACAAAAATACGAAATCTTCATTCTCACTCCATAATATTGTGTCCTTTTTCATTGTAATTTCAATCGTAATATCGCTAATTCAACAGATTTGCATTGATATTTGATTTTTCCACCTTGCTCTTGTAGGGTACAAAGTTTCATCCGTCATACTTACGGTGTATACTATACTTCTATGAAATGGAATTGGATTATACGCAGAAAGGTTTGAACTGAATGTCGACTCGCATACCCTATTATCGTCAGCTATTATTCGCTTTTTTACTTACTCTTATGCTGTCTATCCTATCCGCCTGTGCTGATGGTGAAGCTCATGTCACGGTCAATATGGACGGTTCATCGGATCTGGATCTGAATCTCAGCGTAACCGACTCTGCTCTGGGAATGATGGGACAAGACAATCTCATGACATTGCTCGCAGATTCGTTGAAAAAGAATAATTTCCAGGCTGAAGTCTCGGACCAGGGAGATCGCACAGAACTCAAAGCGACGACCCATTATGAGAAAAGTAATACCGTCTCTACCTTCAGCACGTCGGATCTGCCTGATGGAATCCAGGTGGAGCAATCCACTACACCTGGTTTTTTCACTTCCAAATTGCATATAGCTGCGGAAGTAGACCTGCTGCAGACCGTTCCCGACGGTGAGGTCAAAGACCAAATTAACAAGGTGCCTGGATTTCTCAAAAACTTGCTGCTGAAAGATGTCAATTTTGATTTCAAGCTGACTCTTCCAATCAAGGCACAGGAATCCAATGCAGATCTGGTCGAAGATCATGGAAAAACTCTAATTTGGCACGTCTCCCCACTGGATACGAATAAGCTGGATTTAACCCTACAGGTCCCGAATATTCGGAATATCATTATTACGGGGGGCATTGCCTTGGTGCTATTCATTGCATTACTTATTTGGTTTATAGTCCGTCGCAGACGAACCAGAAAGGCGCGGAAAATATAACCACAGCTCAAGAAGCTCGGATGATATGACTACTATTTCACTTCCGACTTGCCAAACGGTGTTATGGATAGTAGAATACATCCGTACTGTGTGAACGGTTAAATTAACTATGGAATTGCTAAAGAGGTGACAGATTTCATGAATATCCGGGAATGCCCACTGCCTGGTATCGGAGTTAAGTACCAGTTTGATACAAAAAGCGGTAATAAGTTGGTCATTGTTGTCCACGAAGACGGACGCCGTGAATTGTTCTCGGTGGACCCAAGTGACAACGAAGAACTCACCCTAATTGCAGAACTGGAAGATGACGAGTGCGTAACCCTTTCGGGGTTAATCGGAGGATGGTCCTGACATCTGTGTCAGGCGATTAGATTAACAACACCGATGAAAGACGCAAATAACCTGCCCCTGAAATTTCAGGGCAGGTTATTTTTTTCGATAAGTTGCACTTGGAGCTCATCAGCGCTCGTGCTTTGCTCGAATGAACGGAACCCATGTGTTTAATACACGACTAACTTCCGCAGAGCTGAACGGTTTACTGATAAAATCCTGCATGCCGCATCTCAGACAGGCTTCACGGTCGTTCGCCCCTGCAAAAGCGGTGATGGCAGCAATGACCGGGATTTCAGGATGGGTTTGCCTAATTCTGCTGGTCGCTTCAATCCCATCCATAACGGGCATCTGGATGTCCATAAACAGAAGGTCGTATGATTCCCTTTCCAATGCTTCCACCGCTTCTGCACCGTTCTCCACGATATCACATACACCGCCGAGCTTCCGAAGCATTTCCTCCAGCAAATGACTGTTTAATGACTGATCCTCAACTATAAGTATTTTGATGCCCGCTGCCAGACTTGTTCGATCCAGCTTCAGGTCGTGATCAGCCACCTTTTCAATCCGATCCGTGGACTCATCTTGCCATCGTTCAAGTAACAAAGTGAAATGGAAATCTGCTCCCTCACCTGTCTCACTCTGTACACCAATGGCACCGCCCATCAGTTCCACCAGCTTCTTACTGATGGCCAGCCCGAGGCCCGTGCCTCCATATTTGCGATTGATAGCCGGATCAAGCTGAGAGAAGGACTGGAACAGTTGATGCTGCTTGTTGAACGGAATGCCAATCCCGGTATCTTTGACTGAAACTGACAAGAGAAGGTGATTCTCATCGTATAATCCCGCTGGCTTAACGTTCGCGTGAACCTGAATGCTTCCCTTCTCCGTGAATTTGACGGCATTGCCTACCAGATTAATTAAAATCTGACGAATCCGTGTTTCATCGCCTCTTACGCGTTCGGGAATCTGTTCGGACATTTCACAGTATAGTTCAATATTTTTTTCGGAAGCTCTAAGCGCGAATAGTTCCATGACCCCGCCAAGAAGGGCTTTGATATCAACTGGCTGGCGTTCGAGATCCATTTTACCTGCTTCAATCTTGCTGAAATCCAAAATTTCATTCAGAATATGCAGCAGTGATTCACCACTGTCGATGATAATATCGGCAAATCCGTTCTGCTCCTCATCCAGCTCTGTTTCTTTTAACAGATGAGCCATTCCCATGATTCCATTCAATGGTGTACGAAGCTCATGACTCATAATCGCCAGGAACTCTGACTTGGCCCGGTCCGCATGCTCTGCCACTTCCTTGGCACGAATGATGTCCTTCACCGATGTCATATCGCGAAAAACGAGTACAGCCCCACGATTGTCTCCCTGATCCATAATCGGTTTCAGTTGGAACTCCGCCAGAAAGCTGGAGCCATCCTGCTTCCAAAAGACTGACTCTGATCGCGGCAGGCTTCTCCCTTCACGTACCGCTTGCAGAATCGGATTACCATTGGACGGATAAGGAATACCCTCACTTTGCATTTGTAACATAATCTCTTCAAGTGGTTTTCCATTCATTTCAGACGGACAGAAATCCATCATCTGCGTTGCAATCGGATTGGCAAATATCAGGTTTCCGTTCTGATCCAGGCCAATAACTCCCTCAGACATGGCATTGAGAATCAATGCCCGTTCATTACTGAGATTTTCAATCTCCTCTACATACCTTTTGGACTCCGTAATATCACTGGTTATCCCATAGACGCCAACAACACGATTCTCGAGCAAAATCGGAACATTAATTACACTCGTTTCAATGCGCTGCCCGTCTTTGTGAATCAGCCCTACTTCATAGCGCTGTGCGTTTCCTTTTACAGTCTCTTCAAAGTGATACCTCGTCTTCTCCAGGTCCACCGGGTCAATGAGATGATCAAAGGGTCTGCTAAGAAGCTCCTCCCTGGTATGGCCTGTCAATTGCTCCTGTCCTGTGTTGGCCTTCAGCAAGTTTCCGTCCAAATCTAATGAAGCAACCCCTAGAGGGTTGCAGTCAAACAATGACTGGTATTCCTGAAGACTTAATTGCTGCTGCTTGCTCGCTGTAATATCACGGGTCACCGCGATTATTTCCTGCAGATTTCCCTGCTTGTCATATAGATACTGAGAGATGGTATCCGCCCATACAACCGAACCATCCTTATGCAGGAGCCGATAGCTGATTCGATCAGGGGCAAGGCCCTGAATTTGAGCAGCCACGTAAGCCTCGACCAGAGCCACATCGTTGGGGTGAATGCAGAACAGGCCAGATTGACCAATAACTTCTTCCGGATCATATCCCAACATGCTTGTGCTGGCTGGAGATACGTACTTGAACGTTCGTTCCGGATCGGCATGGTGTATGGCAATCAGGTCAAGCGAGGATTCAGCCAGTAATCTTGAGATTCGGCTGCTCTCCTCCAACTGCTCACGCTGTATAATCAGTCGATTCTCCGCGTCCTTCTGCTTCGAAATATCCGCTGCCTGAACAAGCAAATAAAGCGGCTCACCGCTCGGTTCATCCCTGACGATACAGGCTCTTACCGTCACCCACAGAAGAGAATCATCCTTGCGCTTAAGCCGCAGCTCGGTTTCATACATCAGACTTAATCCGTTGGTCATATCCCAGAAGTGGGATCTAAATTGCCCCATTTCCACGTCTTCCTCATAAATCATATGTACGAGAGGGGCGTTAATCAATTCATCTTCACTGAATCCCAACATCTCGCAAAATGCCGGATTAAGCTGGAGCCAACGTCCGTTCACATGCGAGGCAACAGCAATGCCGATCGGTGCATGTGTGTATAACTGTTCGAACAGAGAGCGATTCTCTGCAATTAGATTCGACACCGCATATCCTCCTTTATTAGGAATCTGAATATATTCCGTATGAACAGATCGACCTGAACATAACTTCATCTATAAGAGTAGTACCCCAAATGTAATGATTTATAAACGAGTTGAACAAAAAATCCAGGCCATAATCGACATTCTTATCGTGTGTTCATGCTGTCTGCACCTGCAGACATACAAAACCGCACAACTGGCGTCATATACTACAGAATAACGCGTGCATCCCCGTTTGTACAAGGCTGAACATCCCAATGATACTGGAGGTTATGAATATGATTATTGTTGCGAATCAACCGATTGAGCTGGTGCGTTCGGATTGGTCTGCTTTTGCATGGCACTGGTTACAGCAACTACAGAACAGTCCCACAGTATACACCTATCAATCCATGGATCATCTTCACTTTGAATGGACACTGCGGGAGTCTCTGGTTGATGCAGCGGAAGCACTGGATCGTAGTGGTGTCAGCTTCGCCTCATTCGAGAAATCCAGGTGTAACCCGGCCTATTGGAATCGAAATGCTCAAGGAGGCTTTGAGCTAAGGGGTGAGGTGACGCCTGCGCAGGGAATCCGGGACATTTGGAAGAATGGTCATTTGTATGCCTTTGAATGCGCAACAGCGACTGTAATTGTTCTGTATGGCGGTGTATTGAACAGCATTCGGGAAGATGATTTCAATTCCCTGTTTCGCAACCTGCTGCTCTATGACTGGCACTATGACAGCGATCTGCGATTAACGGAAAAGAACGGAAGTAACTCTGCGCTTCCTGGAGATGTATTGTACTTCAAAAATCCGGACGTTTCCCCTGAAACACCAGAGTGGCAGGGAGAGAATACCATTATGCTGCGTGAAAATTCATATTATGGACATGGAATCGGGATTGCAAGCGGGGAAGAAATCATTCGTTCATTGAACCAAAATCGTATTCCTGGAAGTACAGTTTCAGCCTATTTAATGGATACGGTCATTTATCCAGACTTTTTATATCTGTCCCGATATGCCAAGAACGGTAACAACGGAAATTCACAGACAGCCTCTTCTACCCCGGTCTTGCCGGGACAATTGTATGTGCGTATTGGCGGCAGCCGCTACTTGCGAACCTGACATAGCTTGAAGTGTATTGGTCATTAGAAGTTCGTTCAGCAGGGTTTAATGATATTCCATGCTTAAACCCCCGAGAAGCAGCAGGTCCACTGTTGCTTCTCGGGGGTTTTGGAGCAATTGGGACAGCCAGTTCATTAACGACTGGATAGCCCCACCGTTCCATTGTTAGTTAATTTCATTCATCGTTATTATTCAATGGGGTCCAATTGCACAACGACCTGTTTGCCGCTTACCTGAACCCCCGTCGTTTTACTGCCATACTCAGCCAGAGATTTGCATAGCTGTTCTGCCCATTCCTTGCCTGCTGTTCCTTCCTTGGCTCCATGCACCTGGATGACGAGCTTGACCGAGTCACCCTTCGTTAGGATGCGCTCTGCCTGAGATTGCTTGGTTTCCCGGTCGTGGTCTTCCATCTGCAGGTTCAGCCGAATCTCCTTCACTTTGCGTTTGTCGGGTGATTTCGCAGCTTTCTTCTTCTCTTGCTGCTTTTCCTGTCTCGCTGCACCAGCACCAATCAGTTTGCATGGCGGCGGGCTTATCATTAGAGACGTACAGATCAGATCCACTTTGTACTGCTTCGCAAGTGCGAGCGCATCACGGGTAGACATGATGCCCAGATCCTCACCGTTCAGGCCGGTCAGTTGGACCTCAGTCGCTTTAATCTTTTCATTTTTGATCATGGTACATCCTCCTCTACAACAAAAGCCTGTCCTGACCTATGACAGA
This sequence comes from Paenibacillus vandeheii, assembly GCF_030433635.1. NCBI lineage: Bacteria > Bacillati > Bacillota > Bacilli > Caryophanales > Paenibacillaceae > Paenibacillus > Paenibacillus vandeheii. The sequence goes on along the minus strand of NZ_JAROCD010000009.1, from coordinate 116,139 downwards.
TCAAGAGCAGGCTTGGATGTTGTGAACTGAATATTCATCGTATATCTGGACGTAATGGTTATACGTCGGTTTTATGCGTCTTGTTCGTCTTACAACGAGTTGAAAGCTTCGGTCAGAACCGGTACAATTTGCGACTTGCGGGATACTACGCCTTTGAGCACCGCTCTGCTATCCGACAATGTTACATTGTATGCTTTCTCTACAGCTTGAGTGGAAGCACCATATGCCAATGCAACAGAATCGTTGTTCAGGATGTCCGTTACGACAAATACGAACAGGTCGAGACCTTTGCTGGAAATAATCGCTTCAATCGCTGCTTCAAGCTCAGGTTGCTTCACAAGCACATCATTCACGTCAACCGCGTTCACTTGTGCAATTTCCACTTTAGCTTGACCCATTACGAATTCTTTGGCATCCAGGGAAATCAGTTCAGCAATCGTTTTCTGGCTCAGATCCGCGCCCGCTTTCAGCATATCCAGACCATAGCTGTCTGCATCCACACCAGCAATGGCAGCCAGTTCACTTGCAGCTGCTACATCCTGCTCTGTGCATGTTGGGGATTTGAACAACAGGGAATCCGAAATAATCGCGGACAGCATCAAACCAGCAATCGGTGCGCTGATTTCCACGCCGTTTTCTTTGTACAATTTATTCAAAATGGTTGCTGTACAACCTACAGGTTCTGCACGGAAATACAAAGGCTGGCTTGTCTCAAAGTTAGCGATCCGGTGGTGGTCGATAACTTCAACAACCGTCACTTCTTCAATATCGCTGACACTTTGTTGACGTTCGTTGTGGTCAACCAGGATGACCTTGTTTACTTCATTGGCTGCTGTTTTAATCAGACGTGGCGCTGCCACTTTGAATTGGTCCAATGCATATTGAGTTTCGCCGTTAACTTCGCCGAGTCGAACAGCCTCAACGTCTTGACCCAATTTTGTTTTCAAGTCTGCATAGGCAATGGCCGAGCAGATCGTATCCGTATCGGGATTTTTGTGACCGAAGATTAATGCTTTTTCCATATTAATAGCCCTCCGTCAATTCTGATTTAGATGAATAAAATGTAATGTTTCAATCATACCCTTACTGATTATAGCGTTAATAAGGCTTAATTCCAATCCCTTTACAGCGAATTAATTACAAAATCATGTCAAGGTCTTGCCTTTATACTCACATTGAGCACAAATTCTGTTCCGCCCTTTCGATAGCTTCAGTTAGGCTTATGTACGGATTATCATTCCGAAAACGAATGCACAACTCTGCCGTCCCCCCAGCTCCGATCCATTGCCGGTATGTATACCAATCCACATTCTCCAGAAAGTAAAAAGTCAGAGCTTCAATCGGATTTATTTTATACTTTTGTTTAAGGTAATCTCTGGCATCGAGTCCTGCACCAAATACTCCGCCTTCAACTCATACAACAGTATAATATGCTATGTTCATTTATATCCAGAATCCGCTGGACAAACTCATTGCGTCGATCCAGAGTATTTAATATGATATGCATATCGCAGATTAACTCTTCGTCGTATATAGTGACACATAATTTCCTTAGAAGTTCTTCTACACTCAACTCGGAATCATACGGTGCCTGCTCCAAAATGATTGTCCAAGGATCACGATATCCAAAACCAAAAACTTCAATAGCATCTGTGATATGCTGACCAATTGTTCTCCATTTTCTTCCCAATGAATCTGTAATATGATAGAAATGAATGCCATCAGGTATAGCTGCCAACTCAGTCCAGGCTGGCTTTTTCCTAACAATATGTACTACAGCCTGTTGATTTACCATAGGTGTAACGTCTCTCATCCATCAATCCCCTCCACTTTAGGAGTCTGAAATTGAATTTCTAGTTCCAAGAACACGTTTTGCACTTTCATAGTGCAATTCATATTCCATATATATCATGTGCACTTTTAAAGTGCAACCATCTCCAACTAAAACTTTTAAATAATCTTGCTGGAGGATCACTATGGATTTCGATAAAATCACACTACACTGCAAACTCGATGAGATCTTGAAAAAGCACAACAACATGTCTGTCCTCAAATTGTCAGAAGAAATTGGACATCGTAGAACAACCATTATGGAACTGTTGCACAACACCAATATGGATAAGAAAAAGATTTCTGCATCCCTTATTGTGAAACTCTGTGTATACTTCGATATTACACCCAATGATTTATTTGAAATTCGCCGCGTGGATTAAATCTCGGGACCCTGACGGCTCTCTCCTCTTTTCACAAAAAAGACCTGTACACTTCCGTCTTCACTGATCTCCAGCAAGTTCAATCTAGCACCATAAGCACATCCACCATCAATGCCAATCTTGTCCCCGCTGGGGTCAAACCAGACACCTGGCTCGTTATGCAAATTTTTGACTGGCGTATGACCGAATACCACCGTCTCCTTGAGCGAGGTTGGTCTTGAATAGAATGGCTCCCGAATCCAAATGAAGTCACGCTCTGACTGGGTCCGCCAATCCTCCACCTCCGGATTAATTCCGGCATGTACAAAGATATAACCAGGAATTTCGTATACAAGGGGAAGCTGTTCCAAAAAACGAAGATGATGCTCATAGTGTGTACGCAGCCTATGCTTGGCTTCAGTATAAGCATCCCAGTCCAACTGCTCATGATCCAAAGAAACCTCGACATAGCTAGCCAGCGTCTGTAAACCACCATTGCGAATCCAGTGTTTGTCATACTCCTCGACATCATGGTTCAGCGCCTTGACCATCATGGCATCATGATTTCCTTTGATCGCAATAATGTTGTACTGCTCATGCATCTGCATGATCTGTTCCACGACCTCTTTGCTCTTCGGCCCGCGGTCGACATAATCACCTAACAAAATCAGCTCATCCTGCTTCGGATCGTATTCTGCCTGCTCAAGCAGAGCATTGAATTCATCGTAACAGCCATGAATATCACTAATGACACATCTGCGAATGTGAATCTCTCCTCTCCCTGATCACGCAAGAGTTAACCGGAACCTTGCATGGCAAGGCTCCAGCTAGTTCAGAATACTAATTCCCGTTCAGTATCAATTAATCCTGCTTTAAACCAAAGGCTTCCGCTATCAGACTGAATGAACGCAAACGATCTTCAAAGGAGTGAATCGCTGACGCAATAATAACCTCATCCGCTTCATAGCGTTCAGCCATTGCCGTAATTTTGTCCTTCACCTGATCCGGTGTACCCACGATGGAAAAAGAACGACGTTGACGGATCTGTTCCATCTCCATGGCCGTAAATGGATAGTTATTCACCGTTTCCAGGGATGGGAATGAGTTCTGCTCCAGACCCCGCCCAAGCCGCAGGAAGAAGAGTTCATTGCTGCGAGCCAGTTCAGCAGCCGCTTCCTCAGTCTCCGCGCAGAATGCCGACACCGCAATCATGGAATGGGGTTGGTCATTCAGGATGGATGGCTTGAAATGTCTGCGATAATGCTTCATCGCTTCCTCTCCACCCGGCGTTCCGAAAAATTGGGCAAACGCATAAGCGGTCCCTTGTGCCGCAGCAATTCGTGCACCTTCGGAACTGGAGCCGAGCAGCCACACTTCGGGAACAGTGGGTACGGATGGTCCAGCTACTAGGGAAGCAAATCGATGATCCTCCGGCAGCTGTTCATGAAAATACCCACCCAGATCGGCAATTTGCTGCGGGAAGAATTGTACATTCGATGACTTTCCTTCATTCAGGGCTCTGCTTGCAATAGGCATTCCCCCTGGTGCTCTGCCAATTCCAAGGTCGATTCGGCCGGGGTGCAGCGCTTCCAGCAAACGAAAATTCTCGGCGACTTTATATGCACTGTAATGAGGCAGCATCACGCCACCTGAACCTACCCGAATTCGATCTGTATGTGCTGCAACGTGCGCAATCATAACTTCCGGACTGGAAAATGACAGTGCCCCGCTGCCGTGATGCTCCGACATCCAGAAGCGGGAGAAGCCCAGCTCATCTGCATGCTTGGCAAGAGTTACGGTTTCCTGAAGGGTATCCTGTACCGTCCGTCCTTCATTAATATGTCCATGTTCTAGTACACTAAGTTTCATCTATATTCATTCCTTTCGTTATCTGCGTTAATGGCTGCAGCTTCCATTGTAACATTATTAATTACAGTTTCAAAGAACATCTCCTTTTCATTACACGTTTAGGATGTACAATGAATAAACAAATAACGCCACCAGCTCCTGAGCCAGTGACGTTATGGTGTTTCATACATAAAAAATTTAATTACGGTGCACGTTTGGGCAGCAGCTTCACATACTCGTCAGATAGCTTCATCAAGCTGAGCACGTGTTCATAATCCGAACGGTACGGCTCCAAATCCGTGACGGGTTCATACGTTTTTAACGAGTAGGCTGTTCCATCATCAAAGCCCGCACCCGGAATAAACATAATGTCATTATTCACAAATGAACCTGTCGGCAAGTAATACCGGATACCGAACGCATTGTGGTCCATGTTAAGTAGATCGTGACCAAAGGCTGTAAATTTCTCTTCCTTCAAGGAAACTCCCATCAGGTTCAACACCGTTGGCATGATATCCAACTGACCGCCAGGCTGTTCAATGACTTGCCCTTTTGCCTGTTTTGGCGTATGGATCAAGAGCGGGATGTTGAAACGACTTACATTACCGTCATATGGCACGCCCAGATTGGTCTGAATTTGCTGTGTAATCTCATCGTTTGCTGGCAAACCGAAATGGTCCCCGTATATCACAAGTGTTGTGTTATCCCATAATCCGTTCGCCTTGAGGTCATTGATCAACTGACCTACCGCATAGTCCGTATAATTGATCGCTTGCAAGTAATCGTGCAGCAACGTATTGGTGATTGTGGCCGGGATGGTAATTCTAGCTCGGTCCGCAGGAACCGTAAACGGCGAGTGGCTGGATGCTGTAATGAACTGCGCATAGAATGGCTGATTAGCAGCCTGATGTGCAGTCATTTTTTCCATACCAACACGATATAGCTCCTCATCCGATGGTCCAAAATCATTAAACTTATCATTCTCGAAGCTGGGCTTGTCGAAATACCGATTGAATCCAAGTGCCGGATACATTTTGTTTCGGTTCCAGAAGGTGACGTCATTTACGTGGAACGTCTCCGACTCATATCCTTTTTTACCAAGCAGTTTTGGCAGACTTGGCAAATTACGGTCACTATACCCTGCTGACATGGGTACAACCCCGGTTGGATAGATGGAGGTGTTCGACATAAACTCGGCATCCGACGTGTTTCCCTGTCCGATCTGCTGGAAAAAATGAGAAAAATAATAGCTTTCTTTAGCCAGATCATTCAGAACCGGAGTTAATACCTGACCGTCCAGGGAAGCATTAATCGGGAAATTTTGAAATGACTCCAGTTGGAGGACAATCAGATTGCTTCCCTTGGCCTGACCAAAATATTTGGCTTTAATAGCCGTGCCCTGACTGGACTTCTCCTGGTACGGATACTTGCTAACCAGTTGATTAATCTTCTCGATCGTTTCATTAATGTTGCCATTCGCAATAGCTTCATTCTCTTTGCTCGTCAGAATCGCTGATGACACCTGATAATTCAGAAAACCGAGATTTTCGGCGCGAACGAGTTCATTATCAATCGTTTCCCCTTTGACAATGAAACTGCCTGACAGCGTGATGCAGAACGCAGCGGTCAGGGCTACTCCCAACTTGCCCCAATACCGTCTCCGGCTTCTGCCGAAATGGAGTCCACTGTCGCGATAGCTGCTGTTACGACCTGAGGTACGACGACTGCGGAGGATAAACCATACCGGTACAGCCAGTACGATGTCCACAAAAAACAGGAAGTGCTCCGGTCGTACCAAAGGTCCGATACTTCCTCTCACCTGAGCAACCTGGCCGATCTCGCTCAGTGCCGTATATGTGGGAACCGAACTGAAATGTACGTTATAGAGTGTCGCCGCGAATAATACCAGCGAGAACAACACATTGAAACCTCCGTACACTGCACGCTTCCAGCCTTTTGGCACGATCAGATCGAGGATACATACCACGGTCAGGGCCCCCAATGCGTCAGTAACGAAACCGATGCCGGACAGTCCCTGGAAAAAGAAATACCGCAAAAGCGACAACTTCAGCAGCATAAGAATAAATAACACGATAAATAAGGTCCGTGATGAGGTCCGCTCATTTTTGGAATTAAACATGGTCGCTTTCAACCCTTATCTGAAATTTTTACGTTCCTTTTACAAAACGCATATTTCAGTATAACAGTTTTAAGGTTGGTATTCCATGAGGGGATATGGAAATGTTACGCAATCGTCGATATATCGCCATCCTGCCTGTTTTCGTTTGGGTCCTGCTTCTGAGCAAGGAGTGCCGCCTGTGCGGCAGCGATACGGGCAAGCGGTACCTGTTCTGGCAGACAGCTCACATAATCCAGACCAATCCGGTGGCAAAAAGCAATGGAAGCCGGATCGGCTGCATTCTCGCCACAGATGCCTGCTTTTAGATGAGGTTTTCGAATTCGGCCCTGAACGAGAGCCATCTCCACCAATTGCCCCACTCCGTCGATATCCAGTACCTGAAATGGATTGCTGGGCAGTGAGCGTTGTGACTCAATAAAATGAAGGAATGGCTTCTCCGTATTATGACGGCTGTAACCAAACGTCATCTGTGTCAGCTCATCGGTGCCAAACGAGAAGAAGTCCGCATGACGGGCGATAGGAGCTGCGGTCAGTGCTGCTCGAGGAACTTCAATCCGTGCTCCCACTCTGTAAAGACAGTGACGCTTCTCCTCTCCAAGCACCTGGTCCGCTACATGATCCACCAGATCTCTCATGACTTGAAGTTCATTGGCATTGCCCACCAAAGGAATCATAATCTCAGGCCGCACCCATAACCCTTGGCGGATGCCCTTCACCGCTGCACGAAAAATGGCTTCAAGCTGCATATCGTAGATTTCCGGGAATACAGTTCCCAGTCGACAGTCCTGCTGTCCTAGCAACGGATATTGTTCATGCAATTCCAGGACCCTGCGAATGACACGCTCAAGCTCCTGCACTTCGGTGTTATTTTCCTCTAATTTCCTGAGAGCCAACTGCTCACGTCGTTCTTTTAACCTTTCAATATCAGGCAGCAGCTCATGCAGCGGCGGATCAAGCAATCGAATGGTTACCGGATAACCATCCATCGCTTCGAAGAGTTGTTCAAAATCAGCCTGTTGCATCGGCAACAGACGTTCCAGTCCACGTTTGCGCTCTGCTTCGCTGTCTGCCAGAATCATTTTCTGTACAAAAGGAAATCTCGAAGCAGACAACAACAGTTGTTCTGTCCGACACAATCCAATGCCCTCAGCCCCTAACGAACGGGCCTTTACAGCGTCCTTTGGATGATCCACATTCGAAAGTATTGTAAGCCCCTTCATTTCATCTGCCCATTCAAGTAGGAGCTGTAACTCGGATGATAAATTTGAAGATGCTTTCAGCAATTCCGTCACATGCCAAGGCTGGATACGTAATATGGCATCCTCTTTGGTGATTACCTCTTCATCCACAAGATCTACAGTACTCCTCAGCATCGCCTGTGAGGTTAACCTTGCTTCAATAATTTCCACAAGATACAAGGTCCCAGAATCCACAACAAATTGAATCTCCTGTACTTCTCTCGTGTGGGACTCCAGATAACCGCAAGCATCCTGCAAAAGACCATACAGTTCAGACTCTTCATTCCGCAGTTGATCCAGTCCTTCATTCGAACGCCGAGAAGCATCAGTTGAAATGTAATCCCCTGTCATACCTCGTTCCCCGGTACCTGGATGACGAGAATATACCGTTCCGAACCCGCTGCGGTCACCACGCTCGCCATTGACCATCACCTGTATAAGAACAGCTGCTCCTTGAGTTTCATCGGAGAAATGAGAAGGATTACGAAGAAGTTCTTGTTGGGAGTTGGGTCTTATAACACGTTGTGAATCAGAAACTGCACGCATCACTTGTTTTAACTGTAACTGCACATCCTGAGGGAACGGATGACGTCCTCTCTCTTCTATTAAACGTTTATATTCCGCGATGGCGAATTCTAGATTCGCTTCATCGAGTATCGAGATGTCTTCCCATTTTTCTTCAAATAAGTCATACGGAATGTCGTACACCAGTTGACCATAATCTTGTAATAAAATTCGATAACAATTAAGGGCATACTGACGATCATTCGTTTGCTTAGCGAGCCCCTCAACCGTCACATCATTCAGTCCTACATGAAGCAAAGCATGGGATGCCGTATTACGGGAACTCGATTCACTTGACCGGACGGCAAGCAGCAGCGGTGTTAAGGAATCGCCGAAGAATTTGCCGGATTGCTGCTCAAGATGCTGAATTGCGCTGCCAATCTCTTGGGTTCCTTCAGCTGAAAGATGTGCAAGACGGGTACAGAACGCGCGACAGCCTTCCTCTGTTACAATGAACCCGGCCGGAATGGGCCAACCTGCCTGTAGCATCGCTGTAAGTCCAGCCCCTTTACTACCCATCAGCCCTTTCATCTCTGCCGTACCTTCTTCCAATAGAACTACCCGTTTCGTCATTACAGCGCTCCCATCTGCCATTACATGGCTGTGCTTAAAAGGCAATTCGGTCGCTTGAATTGTCCTTTATTTAATGGTATGTCGCAATGCGGCAGTCAAGGACATTTGCTTCCTCTTTTTGTGCTTGAATTGAAGTTGCATGGCGGGTGCTCATTTATGGTAATATAGAGCTTGACTCTATTTAAAAAGATGCATCCAAAGCCAAACTTGCTTCAACCACGATCCATTACGTATATAAGGAGTGTAAATCAATGTTTACTCAAGTCGGCCAAATTATGTTGTATGTAAACGATCAGGACAAGGCTCTTCAATTTTGGACGGAAAAAGCAGGTTTTCATGTCGTTTCCGAAGTCAATGGGAATGGCATGCGCTGGATTGAAATTGCGCCTGTGAAGGGTGCCCAAACCACCATCATCCTGCACGACAAGGAATTCATTGCCAAAATGTCCCCTGAATTAAATCTGGGCACACCATCTCTTATGCTTTTCACAGATAACCTCGATCAGCTTTACACTCACTTATCGGATAAAGAAGTTACCGTTGGCGAGATTATAACGATGCCTGGTGGCAGAGTATTCAACTTTGCAGATACTGAGAACAATTACTTCGCCGTTATGGAGAAAAAGTAAATATCGTAGCACAAAGGGTTATATCACACCAAAAAAAGCCTGTTCGGGTGAACAGGTTCTTTTATTTTTTTCATATTATTGCTAATCAAATTTGCACAGGTAACGCTAACAACATACTAGCTACTGTAATTCTAAAGAACCTACTACATATTTCGGGTTAAATGTCGCGTATTTTGCACTTCGATTCTTAATATAAAGTTCACCAATTGCAAGAGATGCTACTTCACATTCCCACTTATCTATTTGGTTCATCTAGGTAAGTAACATCTACCACTTTGACAATTTCTTGTTCTAATGGATCTTGACCTGTGGCTAGCAGGTATGCTGATGAGTTAACCGGGACATATTCTGAAACCAAAGCTTTTTTCACTTCAACTTTGCCTTCAGGACTCTTAATTTCGATTTCCTTTACTACTTCTGATGTTTTAATAAGAAGCTCATTAGAAGCCAACAGATTTGTGTCATGTTCATTCACCGTTACTTTTGATGCAACAGCTTTCTGACAACCGACAATTGTTAGTAAAAGAACCAAACTCAATGCTACGGACAGAAACCTTCTTGCTTTTGACAATAAAACCACCTCCACGATTTCTTGATCAAAATGATCCATTACAATTAATTGTTCCATAATTATACCAATGAAACCATGCTTTCCATGTAATTTTACATAAAATTTACAATTTTATATATCAATATCCATTATATGTTCACAATTTGCATTCAGTAACTATAATCAAGAAATCATAAAGAAAAAGTGAGAAAAGGAACACTCCAGTCATGTGCTGCTTCTGCAGCTGTGCGTTTCATTCTTGCTTGACTCAGGCATAATTCAATTGTGATTTTGCAGAGAATGTGATTTTTTCGTGATTTTTTGAATTAATTTAGTCCTCATGTGTTGTCTCATTCAGCCCAAATACCGCAGTATATCGTCGATTTTCTTTCCGTGAGAGATGACACCGTAATTCATCCAAGTCATAAAATCCACCTCATAGACGTGACCGCTTTTTACTGCAGACAGCTGTTTCCACTCATCTCTTTCCAAGAGCTGCCGTTCCTCTCCGGGATCGGCAGAATTCATATTATCAAATGTGATAAAGAGATGATCCGCCTCAAGCTGACGTAGCTGCTCCAGCCCAATACCTACTCTTCTACTTTGACTCGCCCATTGCTGTACACGGAAATGCGGGGTTAATCCTAGCTCCTGATATAATACAGGCCCTACATAACCGTATTGATCCCCGTAGAGAATAATTTCCGTTGCCGATATACGTAAAAAAGCAACGGTTTGTCCACGCATATGTTGTGTCAAAAGTTTCTTGGCTTCCTGCGCCTTTTCCTCATAATCACCTATTACATCCTGCACCCGGCTTACCTTTCCCAGCACATCCGCGGTGGATTTCAAAATGGAACGCCAATCCTCTCCCTGATGTTCCACATAAAATGTCGGGGCTACTTGCTCAAACCGCTCCAGATTCCAGCGTTGGAAGCCGTTATTCAGCATAATAAATTCAGGTACATTCGTCTCATTAAATCCTACATCAAGTTGGGTAACGTCAAATTCAGGAACATCTTCCAACCCCAAATAGTGCTGTCTGCCCCAAGAACGATGGGAAGTTTGCAGTATCGGCTTTATTCCAAGTGAAAGAACAAAATCCTCCAGATACGGAGCAAACACACGAACCTCTTGACGGTGATGACGCCGATACAATCCTGGTGAAACACCTGTATGTTGCTTGAATCGGCGGCCGAAATAATATTCATTATTAAATCCCACATTCTGTGCAATATCATGCAATCGATCATCGGTCAGCTGTAACAGCAGTTTCGAATGCTCCAGTCGAACAGCATTCACATAGTCAAGTGGAAGCTTGCCTGTAATCCCCTTGAATTGTCGGGTATAACTGGCTCTGGTAAGCCGGACCTTTGCTGCCAGATCGTCAACCGTTATCGGCTGATCAAAATGCTCACGAATATAACGAATTGAGCTTTGAAGCCGGGCACGGTCATCCGGCGATTCAATCTCGGGATCATTTTGTCGCAGAAGCATTCGGAACCACTCCTGGAAACGCAGTTGTATCTCCCATTGGTCCGACCAGTCATGAGCAGTCTGCCCACGCAATATCTGTTCCAGCGCCTTTAGACAGGAACTCCATGGACTAAAATTCAGCTCAATAAGAGGCAACCGATCTGGATCTGAAACAAAGGCCGGAGGCTCTTGTTGCACCGTTTCACCTGTTATACTCAACCTACTCGCCCTATCTTCTTTCAGCTCAGCTACCATCAGCTCAAGTCTATAATATTGCAACACACTGGAGCCTTCAATTACAATGGTACGTCCAGCTGGAACAAACATAATCATCCCTTTTTCCAGACGAGTGTCCCTATTGTCTAAAGAGTCTATTGAGCCATGCCCACCCGTCACTACGAAAAGAGCGTGTGATGACGTCTTGTTATATGTCTGCCTGTTGGCGTTATCGACTTGGCTATAATCCATGTGTTTCATATGTCGAAGCATGCATAACCAGGGCTTGGGAATCAGCTGTACAATCGTGGGACACATATTCATCTTCCTTAATTGAGAATTGTTATCATTTACAATAGTTTAAACGAAAAAAGAAAGCTCTTCAACCCTGAGGGAAGAACTTTCTTATGGAAAAGGGCTTATGGCGTCATTTTTTGCAAAAGATCATCAATCTTCATTATGTTTGCCGTAATCGCACCTGATTGCCAATACGATCTTTCCATCATGTACACATGGTCGTTTTTGACTGCCGGGAGAGATTTCCACAACTTGCTATCCAGCACCTTCATAGCTTCCTTGTTCTCTGGAGATGACCACTCTCCATTGGATGGAAATACAATAATATGATCCGCATCAAGCTCTGGAAAAGCCTCTTCGGACAGGATTTCCTGATATTCTTCCATTTTGCCGACCAGTGGATGAGGTGTTAGACCAAGCTCCGAATAAATAAACCCGGTAAATCGATTTTTCACACCGAACAATGCCAATGTATTATTGCTGATATTCAGTCGGACAACCGCTACGGTCTCATCCCCGACTGCTTCCTGAAGCTTCCCCTTAGCGTCTGCAATCTTGGCCTCAAATGCCGCAACAACTTCTTTACCCTTATCTGGTTTACCAACAACATCGGCAATGGTCGTCAAGATTTGATTGGAATCCTGCAAAATGTCTTCTGGCAAGCGGTACGTCGGTGCCACCTTTGAATACATTTCATACTTCTCCATGTCCACTCCACCATCCACAATGATGAGATCCGGATCATACTGCAACAAAGCCTCAATGCTACCTGTAGTATCAAATTGTGGCACATCCAGATCCAGATATTCCTGCACACCCCACATCGGATTATACCACTGTACTACAGGTGTGATATCAAGAGCCTTAAGATAATCCTCCACATAGATACCAGCAATCCGCTGCGGATGCACCGGAATCGTCACATCACCGAATTCATCCTGAACGACACGCGTCTCTGCTTCTTTTTCTGTTGTTTCAGATGTACTGCCATCCGATACCGTGGTCTCAGATGCAGGAGTCTGTTCTGCTTTTGACTCGGAGTTTGCCCCACATCCTGTTATAACTACAACCATGAGTAGCAAGATAATTGTCCACCCTTTGAACTCTCTACTGAACCTTACCATGACACTCTTCACCCCTATGTAATCTGTTGTGTATCGGTGAGAACACATTTTTATGAATAATGATTATCATTCTCACTCAATGCTTAGATGAATTGTACCTTATGCTGTGTAAGACCCACAATACACATTCGAAGCTATTTTTTTATACAAACGAAAAGGATGTACAACCGTCACCCCCGCTTTTTCGCAGGGGCAATGTACCTTGTTGATAACAATCCTACTCATCTGGCTTCTCTCCCCCATTCTTTGCTGCCAAATACATCTCGGGAATCACAAAACGCTTCATTATATGTTCCTCATCCGCAGTAAAATGATCCAATGCAAGATCCTGATATTCATTCAGGACATGTCCAAAAATACGAGCAATCACACCACAATCGACCAAAGCATTGTGCCTGTGAATTCCGTCTGTGTTCAAGTCATAATACCGGATCAAGAAATCGGTAGAGATGACCTCAGAGATTTCCGGATGAATATATGTGAACATCGCTTTTGTATCCAAAACCGGATTGGAAAACATCAGCAGCCCATTCATATCACAATGCCGTTTCAACATGGGCCGATCATACTCATACCCCGCCTGCGTTACTAATACCTTATCCCCGATAAATTCCAGGAAAGCCTGGTATGCTTCTGCGAACAAGGGAGCCTGGATCATATCCTCATTTGAAATCCCCGTTAACTCCGCCACCGCTTCTGGAATCGGTTTAGAGGCACGTACAAGTGAAGTGAATGATGAATCTAATGATTCCCCTTTTTTGTAATACATCGCACCAAATTGGGTCACACTCTCCTCTGCCGGATTAATCCCCGTGCCTTCAAGATCAAATATACAGTACGTCCTATCGTGCAATTGAGGGACTTTCAGCTCTTCAACAATATATGTATCCGGCATAAACGTAATCTTCATTCGTCGCTCTTCCCCCAATCATTGAATAGAATACATACATCCAAGAAACTAAACCTGTTTTTCCCACAATCGTGTTACCTGAACCAACCTGCTTTCACGATCAAACTCCAGTTTGTAGATGTCCGGCATCGTTGTATTTACCCAGAAGTCATAACTGTAGGACGGATCATAATAATTGAAAATCAACGTCATGATATCCCCATGGGTGGCAATCACTATTTTTTGCCCCGGATGCCTATCGAGAATTCGCTGTATTACAGTGATTGCCCGTGACACGGCGACTTCCCCGGATTCTCCACCTGCATAAGCAAACGCAGGATCATCGTAGAGTCTTTGTTTGGCTTCCCGAAAATGTTCATGCTTCAATTCAGGACCTGACAGCTCACGCTCACGTAAATCCTCTTCGGTGACCACAATTCCGCCTGACACTTCGGCCAATCCTTGAATCGTATCCACGGCCCGTCTATACGGGCTGGAATAAAACAACTGGATCTGCTCCCGATGGAGCAAACCCGCGACGGTGGCTGCGCCCCTTTTGCCTTGTTCCGTTAGACCACGCTCACGTTCCTGCCCTTCCATATACTCAGACTCCGCGTGTCTTACAAAATATAAAGCCGTGTTGGCTTCATTCGTCATCTGTCCGCCATTCCTTTCTTCTTTTCAATGACGATCAGGCAGGTGCTGTCTGGCAAAGGTGCAGGTTGACCGTTTTCCTCCATAAAGATAATTCGTTCTCCAAGCGCCTCCGTATATCCTTCCTGAAGAAAGTGCCGGAACGTAATGATCTCTGCTTGATCACCCAGCGCTTTGCGAATACAATCCTTATATGCCGACGGGGTAAATATGCCGAATTGCTCCTGAATCTCATGGACATATGCTTCTTCACCCCAAGTATACGTGTACAAAAATTCCATCGCATCGTTGATATCCAGTACCGCCTCATTCCCGGAGATCCGCTCGAATTCAATGCTGCGTCCCTGGAAATCCTGTGCGTACCGCTCCAGCCACCGTATCCCATCCGGTTCAAGGAAACGAATCCGGCGCTTCTGTGCTTCGGGTTCGGTCATAATGCCATCCCGGATCAGAATTCGGCCCCCTGGGGACAACACGTCAAACGAACTTCTCAGTGCAGCAACGACGGTATCGCTGTTAAACCTCCGGCCATCACGTTCAATATACGAATACAGTTCATGCAGAATAGATGAAAAAATAACCGTATCCACCGTGCCTGGCTGCACGTATTGATCCAGTTGAAGAGCATCCCCCTTCAATACTTGCCAGCGATGTGCCTCCCGCTGCTTTTTACGCTCCAGTGCCTCAATGACATTCGCTGAAATATCAATGCCAATTGGCTCCATCTCAGGTCGTTCCTGCTCAATCAGATCAAGCAAGATTCCACCGCCGGGACCGATATCGAGCACTCGTTTGCCCACCATATAATCCAGCAGCACTTTCTTGTAATCACCTGAGCTGTTCATGTCCGCCAGATACGTCTCTTCATTATGGAATCGATCATACGCATCCCGTCGCAATCCGAACAGGTCAAATAACAGCAGCACAGCCTTCTCATATAATGGAGACTTTTCTGCCTCAATACAGAACGCAATCAGCTTCTCCGCCGCCGGAGAAAATTCAAATGTTACAAATACCGTATCCCGCAAATTCGGATGCCGTTTAATTCGATGTGTCAAGTGAGGGTAAGTGATCGTCTCACCTGCTTCAATCTGCGCCCACGAATACTGCTCCAAATACTTTTCGATCATTCGTTTCTTGTAAATATTCAGTTTCTTGACACCCTTGTAGTCGTAATACATCGTGTTCATTAATGGTTCAAAGCTGATATGCCTTACAACATCCAACGGTTGCTCCCGCGAAGTCGAATTTCTGTCTGATTCTTCCGTTGTTCTGCCAGTGCTGTTCGTCATCGAATCATCTACAGATAGCACCATAGCTTCACTGCTCAGCGTCAAAAGGAAGATCTTAACCATCTCCTGCAACGAAAAATCGTGCATCGCTGACTCCACATACCATAAGGTCCGATGAGCCAGTGGAGCGAGAAGTCTCTCTATCTCAAGCTGGGCTTGAAGTTTGGCATACGCTTCATCCATCGCTTCTCCTTGACGTATAGACGAGCTCCGCAAGCGTGACAGCCGCTCCTTCACATTCCAGTCAGTATGATCCGGAGCTGTCATGATCCAGCCCACGATACGCTGCACTTCAGGCTGAACCTGATTCCACAGCGCCAGGTCAACGCCTGCAATAACGCATTCATTCAGCGCCATCAGGATGGCCTGCAATTCATCAGAGGTAAGCCACCCTTGCGTTATGAACGAATGCAGCGGAGCATTTTCAGCAAACGGGATTTCTCCTCTGATGTACTGACCAATAAGCCCGTGTGTGGCAATAAGGGTGCGAATGATCTCATCCCGTGGTGTGGGTGAACTATGTGCTGATTGTGCAATTTGTGTACTATCACTTGGAAGATCATTTAAAAAATCACTCGGGGATTCCGATCGTGATGCATCTTTCTCCTCACAATTACCTTGCTTGCCTTGCAAATCTCCGACACTTCCATACATGTCGTATAGCTGGGCTGAACCCACATTGTGCACGAACAGGTTAACCCCCTGTTTCTGCCAACTTCTGCGCTGTTTCAGTGATCCCGCCTTTGCCGTTTCCGACCAGACCAGCACATCCTCCAAAATTTCTCGAATCCAAAAAGAAACCTCAAGCTGATCCAGCACCTGAAGTGTGCGTTCTACATAATCCAGTACCGGGTTCGTACCTTCCAGCTCTGCTATGGAATGAATACGTTCCAGGTTAATATTCGGCTGTTCCGCCGCTGCAAGTAGTTGCAGCCACTGTGGTTGCTTCGCCTCCGGTAGCTGGCCTGACTTGTAAGATTGTATGGACTTTAATGAGTGCAGCATGGATCTCTTCACCTCGTTATCCTTGTTAGTTAAAAAACTAAATATGTCATTACAGCAGACGAATACGATCCTGCACAAGCTTGATTAACTGATCCTCTTCCACTGCAGGTAACCTCTCCTCTAGACGTGCAGCCGCGACAGGCAAAATCCAGGCATCCAACTCCTTGCGGGATATCCCGGAAATCTGGATATAATGTTGAATATAGTGATTAAGCATTACATTGCGAGCCAATTCAAATTTCCTATGAACAGCCGGGTCCATATCCTCCGGCAACGTGCCGCTCATTAATATTACCCAACTGCGTGCCACATCACCCGCCGGATCACCCGACATGCCTGTCATCCAGTCTATAACCCAATATTGATCCCTCATTTCATTCAACATGACATTGTCGGGATGAAAGTCGCCATGACAAATTTGCTTTCGCTCTGGAAGAGACGACAAATAAGCAATTACCTGTGTCTTATCCTCTTCCGACAATAGATAGGTATTTCGAATGGCTCCAGTAAGAATCTGCTTTTGTGTAGGTAGTACTCCTTCATCATCATCCTGGACGTGTAGGCTATGATGACAGACTGCCATTTGACGCGATAGTTCTTCGATCAACACGGGCTCCTGAATCATGAGGGATAACATCGTGTTGCCTTCAATCCGTTCAAATATGATCCCTTTACGCGATCCATCATCCATAAACAACCTTGCCTGTGGCACAGGTAAGCCCTTTTGGAATACTGCCTCGGTAATTCGAAACTCATTCTGGACAGCTTCAGCTGGAAAATCGGCATGGTATAACTTCATAATCTGATTTGATGCGTACTCATAGATCTCAGCCGTTCTTCCTTGCCCAATCCGTCTCACTTTTCATTCCCCCTAAAATGATACACTTCCTGCTTCCATTTTATATCTTTCTGTACCCATGTGCTTCTGCACAGTAACCAGAAAATGTACACACAAAAAATGGCCCGGAAGAACAGCCAAATCGCTTATTCCTCAACAAGCCATCCTTTCTTTATAAACCATTTTCCAATTCATTTTGATCTCATTTCAAACTATTCTATTCAAACTCATTGCCTCTTACCTTCGCAAACACCATCATATCCACCAGCTCACCTGTTCTGTCACGTCGTATCTTGCGTAATACACCTTCAAGGGTATAGCCTGCACGCTCAGCCACTTTGGCACTTTGGACATTCCGTGCATCACAGCGGATTTCCAGTCGGTTGGCCTCCAGATAGTTTATTGCGAACTGCTCGATGCCTCTGACTGCTTCCGTCATCAGACCCTCACCGGCACGCGATGTTCTGATCCAATAACCGATCTCGAAACAGCGTGCATTCCAGTCTATTCGATGCAGTCCGCTGCTGCCCACGAATTCATCCGTAAATCTGTCACGTAAATGAAGTATCATGTCGGTACGCTCCAGAAATTGCAGCCTCGCCTTCCGAACATGTACCTCGGATTCTTCAAGGGAAGGAACATTCTCGGCAAAAGGCAGCCACAAACGCAATTGCTCCGCACTTTCAACGATTGCCTCATTCACTGCCGCTCCATCTCCCCACCTCGGGGCACGAATGGTCAATCGCGGTGTATCGAAGCTTTCGGGAAAGGACAGCATTAACGGATTAAATGAAGCCGAATTGGTCATTAACTTTACTCCTCCACCTGGAATATTGAATCAATGATCAGCGGCAAGTTATCTCTCACGGATACAGCACCAAATACGGAACGGGCGTGTACGCCCTGTTCTCCGAATACATCCAGCATCAGATCCGAGAAACCGTTTAACACTTTATGGTGCTCCTCATACGAGGCCGTGGCATTGATGAACCCCTGCACCTTCACCACCCGTTTCACTCGTTCCAATGAACCGAGCACTTCCTGAACGACAGCCAATACCTCGATGGCGGCATTTCGGGCAAAATCATATCCTTGCTTCGTTGTAAAATCCTCCCCGAGTTTGCCGCGTTCTTGCGTATCCGGCCCTTTACCGGCCACATACATGATTCCGTTTACTATTACGGCATTGGCATACTTCGCTGATGGCGCGCTTGCCTGAGGTAGTACAATGCCCAATTATTCCAACCTGGTCTGTATCATCGGCATCTCCTTTATGTACAAAAATGTCCTAGCAATCTATCCATTTATTTCTAATTTAGATAAACCTCAATATACGCCGGTTCCTTTAGAACCGCAATATAAAAAAGTGAAACATAATAAAGGACCTGATTCAATGTCTCGCTGGCAGGATTTCTCAGGCACTTTTTTTATGCTTGGCTTCTGATTCCCAGTTATCTAATACCAACTTCTTGTATTTACCTATAGGCTTAGCCTGTCTTTTTATGTTATTATATAGGACTACATTCTCAAAATGGAAATGACCCAAATACATAAAAAGGACAAATGATGAGTACAAAAACACGGCATATTATTCTGATTTTATTCACCATCATACTAATTATTGCATCCATCTTTTTTCATAAGTATCGTGAACTCAAACATCACATCGAGTCCTCTGCTGACTCAGCATACCGCAGTGTTATACTGGAAAGTATTCATTATAAAAAAGAGCTTGATCGATATATCAAAAGCAACAAGACAACAGATAAAACAAAACTGACTCTTTATACGAACAATATTAAAAACGCTTTCGACCACTATGGGCTCATTACGATTATGGTCGATGGAACCACACAAAGGTTATATACTGAGAGAAGTGATTTTTACTATCAGTACTGGCACTTGTTTCCCCCGGACTATGCGGAACTTACATTAGAAGAACTTCAAAAGGTAAGTGACAAAACAAACTTAATTATTAAGGAACTCCAACGGTTAAAATAGCCATGATAAGTCTTGTTCCATAGCTACATCCATCCATTCACCCTATTTCACTGCTCCCATCGAACCTGCTTCTCTGTACTCCTGCCGATATGTTCTGGGTGATACCTGAACCGTCCGCTTGAACATCTTTCCGAAATGTGAAAAATTGCTGAATCCCGCTTGCAGAGCGATCTCCGTTATGGAATCATCGCTTTCACGCAGCAAACGCTGCGCTTCCTTCACCCGAAGCAGATTAAGATAATCACTGAACGTGAAACCTGTGGTCTGTTTGAACAAGCGGCTGAGATAATGAGGGCTGATGCGGAACAATGCTGCAACCTCTGGCAAAGCCAAAGCTTGATGATAGTTTTCGTTAAGATGGCGGACCACTGCCTGAGCCTTGGGATGCAGAACTGGCTCACTGTCGGCCGAATGCACGGTGCCCAGATGTTTGTTACGATAAGCGAACAGCAGCAATTCAACAGATCGGTGACGCAGCAGCAGGCTGCTTCCATCTCTCGTATGAACCATCTCATCAATCATTTCACTGACCATTCGATCTGCTGCCTCACTTATCTGTGAAGGAAGTCTGAGAATGGGAGTATCCCAGCCGAATGGCTCCTTTAGCCCCTCAGCCAACTCAGGTAAAATAGCCAATTCCGTGAACAGCTCTGGCTTGATATACAGAACAATTCGATCATGGTCTGGCCTTCCACTCTCCATCGTTTTATGAACGGTATTCCGGTTGATAAATACGAAGTCACCAGCCTTGACCTGGTAGGTACGGTCCTTGATGAAGTAAATGCGCTCACCGGATAACAGATAGTACAGCTCATAATGGTCATGTAGGTGGTCATCCGTCATGGAGAAATATCCAATGCGACGATCATATTCGATATTCAAATAACCGGTGGGATCATTGTAATCCGCTCGAAATGTCTGTGCCATGCAGCTGCCCCCTTTGCTTGAATTATAGCAAAATAAGCGGCATTTGAAAGCGATTACGCACAAAAAGCGGCGAAAGAAGTGCTCCCTTGTTATAGTCTAGAGCTATATTCAAGGAGGCGATAGACATGAGTAACAAAAAACGCTACGTATTGGTCGGAACAGGCGGCCGTGCTGAATTTTTCTATGGAGCATTAGCCCAAAATTTCAGGGAAACATCCGAGCTGGCAGCTTTTTGCGATATTAACCAGACCCGCATGAATTATGCCAATCAGCTGCTGAGGGAAAAATATAAATACAATGAGGTGCCTACTTATCCTGCGAATCAGTTCGATCAGATGATTGAGAACGAGAAGCCAGACTTCGTAATTGTTACCAGCATCGACCGCACCCATCACAAATATATCATTCGCGCAATGGAGCTTGGCTGTGATGTCGTAACCGAGAAGCCGATGACCATCGATGAGCACAAATGTCAGGATATTCTTGATGCCGCCAAGCGGACCGGACAAAATATACGCGTCACCTTTAACTACCGTTACGCACCACACCACACCAAAATACGGGAACTAATTCAGAATGACACGATCGGGAAAGTGACTTCAGTCCATTTCGAATGGCTGCTGAATACACGCCATGGTGCCGATTACTTCCGCCGCTGGCACCGGGACAAGCGTAATAGTGGCGGACTGCTCGTACACAAATCCACCCATCACTTCGACTTGGTCAATTTCTGGATCGGTTCCCAGCCTGAGACCGTTTTCGCTTTCGGGGATCTCATGTACTATGGTAGAGAAAACGCCGAGGAACGAGGAGTGACCCAGTTTTACACTCGCGCAACAGGCAACCCGCTTGCACAAGAGGACCCTTTTGCCCTGCACCTGGATTCGGATGCACATCTCAAAGCCATGTATCTGGATGCCGAGCCGGAAGACGGTTATCAGCGGGATCAAAGCGTATTCGGAGATGGCATCAACATCGAGGATACGATGGGTGTGCTCGTTCAGTATCAGAACAGAGCCATTTTGACCTATTCGCTTGTTGCATACCAGCCGTGGGAAGGTTATCGCATCGCCATTAACGGTACCAAAGGCCGAATTGAGATGAACATTGTGGAACAATCCTACGTTAATTCGCTGGGTGACAAAAGTCTCGAAGGTGCATTGATTGGGAAAACACTGCGAGTACTCCCCATGTTCGATGCCCCGTACGAGGTTCAAGTGGAGGAAAAAGAAGGCGGTCATGGCGGAGGCGATCCGGTTCTTCTGAATGATCTGTTCGGAGAGCCTGCGGAAGATCCATACCACCGTGCTGCCAATCAATTAGATGGAGCAAGATCTATCCTCACCGGAATTGCAGCCAATCGCGCCATCGCAACTGGCTTGCCTGTTCGCATCAACAATCTGGTTCGTTTCTAGGAACACAAGGCCGCTCCAACCACATTCCCATCCAAGGCTGCGTATATTACGCAGTCTTTTTTCACATTTGACGTCGGCCCTGAAGTCTATTTACGTAAGGAGGACTCTATGTTTTTCTCATTAAAAAGTCGCCTGATCGCCTTTATCGTTGTGCTCTTCGTCCTCTGTTTTGGCACGCTCTCCTTCCTGCTCTTCAAGGAGTCGCGTACCGTAATCCGATCCTATATTGAATCCTCTGCTCTGGAGAAGATGGAGGAATACGGTTCGTATGTCGATATGGTTCAAATGCAGATCTATGATGTGGCCTCTCTTGTCTTCAACAGCGATACCGCCAAGAACTGGGATAACGCAATGAGTGACCCCGACCTTCCTGAAGGGGAAAAGATGCTTGTCAATCTGGCGATGAGCCGTTTTCTGACCCAGGCTACGAACAGTTACACCAGTATCTCCGATGTATCCATCTATAGACGGAATGGGCTCCGAATTGGCAGTGAGAATCAAGTAGCGACCGACCCTCTCTTTTTGCAAGAATCATGGTACAAAAATTTCTTCATCTCAGGCAATCACTGGCTGCCTGTACATACCGATCAACATGAAAACATTAGGGATCATGGCAACCCGGTGGTTAGTCTGCTGATGCCCATTGGGACCTTTCACCATGCTACAGCCCAGAATGTGATGAAAATTAATGTCAGCGAATCTTACTTTCTGGAACCGCTTAACCGAATCCATCTGGCCGAGAGCAGCACTATTTTTCTGCTGGGTGAACAAGGAAACCCTATTCTCTCACAGCAGACAAATCAGCTTGGCGCCGGAGCTTTAGCGGAAATCGATCAAATTCGGAACAACTCGCTCAAATCGGGTGTGGTGTATCTGAACAACGAGCAAGGACAGCGTGACATTCTGGTATACAAAAAGCTGGGGCGTACCGGCTGGATGCTGGCTGGTCTGGCACCGGAAAAAGAGCTATATTCCTCTCTTCACAAGCTTCAGAGTACCATTTTGGTGGTCACCATTGTTCTAATTATCGTCTCTTTGTTTGCCGCTGCATGGCTCTCTTATGGCGTCACCAAACCTTTAACTCGACTGGTACTAGCCATGAGACAGGTACAGCGCGGCGCATTCGACCAGGCAGAGTCCCTTCTGCCCCCGGACAAAAACGTAAAAAGCGAAGTCAGTTATGTCATCTCCACTTTCCGCTACATGATCAGCCGATTGCGTCAGCATATCCAGAACGAGTTCGAGTTGAAGCTGCTACGTCAACAAGCGGAGTATAAAGCGCTGCTCATGCAGATTAATCCCCATTTTATGTTTAACACGCTAGAACTGGTAAGCAGTCTTGCCATGCAGCGCCGAACAGATGATACGGTTCAGGTTATTGAGGATCTGGGCAAAATGATGCGCTTCTCCATGAATACAAGTGACGACAGGGTACAGCTTGCAGAGGAGCTGGCTTATATCCGCCACTATATCTCCATTCTGCAAACCCGTTTCGGTCATAAGCTGGACATTACGTTGACACAGGAAGGCAAGCTGGATTCCCTGGTCATCATCAAATTTATCCTTCAGCCACTTGTTGAGAATGCCGTCAAATACAGCTTCCAGCACCAGACAACCGCCGAGATACACATCAGGATCTCCAGACGGAATAACCGCCTGCATTTCCACATTTCAGACAATGGACCCGGTATTCCGGTCGAAATTATCCAAAAACTCCATGATCCTGTTGAAGCTTCTCAACTGGAACCCCTATTGCGAAGCCAAAGCTGGCACATCGGACTCGGAAATGTGGTTGCACGCTGCCGCTTGCATTACGGCACCCTGTTTGCAATTCAGATCAAGAACGGAGAACGTTGCGGCACATGTATTGAACTGACTCTACCCGTACAGGAGGAATATGATGTACAACGTATTGATCGCAGATGACGAGCTTGAGGTCCGCGAAGGGTTAAAATTGAAAGTGGATTGGCAAGGCATGGGCTTTGCCATCTCAGGTGAAGCGGCGAACGGCATCGAAGCAGAAGAGCTTCTGAAAGCTGAACATTTTGACTTGTTAATTACAGACATGAACATGCCTGTGATGGACGGCGTGCAATTGTTGGACATTTGCCGAAGCCATAATCCTTCCATTCAGATTATGATCATCACTGGATATGAAGATTTCCACTATGCCAGAGCAGGTGTGCGCAGCCAGGCCATGGATTATTTGCTGAAGCCTGTAACCCGGGATGAGCTGAAAACCACATTATACAAAATCAAAGAGACGTTGGATAACAAGAAAAAGGTACACGGCGATTCGGAAATGATGCAATGGCGTCTCTCCCAGTATTACAAAGAAATGAAGCAACGTTTCCTGCTAGATCTCGTTCGGGGTCATCGCCTCCCTCCATCTTCATTGCCAGAGCGGATGCGGCTGTTTCATCTGGAATCGTGGCAGGATCACAGCGTCTGTTTCATCACCGCCGGCATGCGAGACTCCGATATACAGACTGCTCCGGTGGAGCGTGTTCCCGAAAAGCTCCATCTTGCCTTTGAGCTGCTTTGTCACGAACTGGCCCAGTCCTATCCAGATGACGTTCAAGTGTTCCATGACGGAGCACACCCCGGGATTATGCATTTCATTACATTGGATGGTATTCAGCACGAATTTGCTCAGCAAATCACAGAGCAGACACGCTCCGTCATTACAATGGACGTACAGGTTGGATTAGGATTGCCCGTATCAGGGCTTGAGCGCTGGAAAGATGGCTATATTCATTCCCTCTTGGCATGGAACTCTGCTGGACGCAAAGGTGCACAGGATCGTGTGCCCGTAGTAGATCATAGTCCATTGCTGCCTGAGGAAACCAACCGAATGCTGCATCGATGTCTTATACGTGGAGAACTAGATTCCTTCCGCAACGTGATTCAAAAGGAACTTACTGACTCCTTTCGGCTATCCACCTCCCGTATGATCCGAAGCCTTTTTCAAATTTCATTATTGATGGAATCCATCGCTATCGAATTTAATCAGCCTCCTTTCGAACATGAATCCACGTGGATTTCCCCGGAATGGGTGCTTTGGCTAAAGACTCCAGACCAGGCAGAACTGCTGCTGATGCATTGGGCAGAAGATTTCGTGAATCAACAGCAGCCATCCGAGGTTGGAGAAGCTACGGTCATTGAATCGGCCAAGCGATATATCGAGGAAAATTACATGCTCGAACTAACATTAACTTCGTTAGCGGAGCAATATAACTACTACCCGACCTACTTTTCGGAAATGTTCAAGGAGGCTGCCGGCATCTCTTTTATTCAGTATGTGACCGAAGTTCGAATGAAACATGCTCTTCGTCTACTGAAGGAAACCCAATTAACTGTCTGGGATGTTACAGAACTGACAGGCTTCCATTCTCCAAGCTATTTCAGTTCAAAGTTCAAAAAAATGTTCCATATGAGTCCCTCGGACTATCGATTGCTGCATTCCGAAAAAAATGATAATGATGATCCGAAGAAATGAGATTCCAGCTTTCCGCCCTCCCCGGTATGATGAATTTACTGAGAGAATCGCCTCCAGTATTGTAAGCGGATTCAATTCCGAGGTGATCATGAAAAACATCCATCTTGAAGGGAGGCCTATGATGAGAAAGCTGTCCAAGCCGTTATATGGCCAGCAGAATATGACAGCCTATTTGTTTCTGCTGCCCTGGCTCATCGGACTCTTCTGTCTGACACTGGGACCTATGGTTGCGTCATTCTACCTGTCCTTGACAAAATTTAATTTGCTGTCATCACCCACGTGGACGGGGCTCAGCAACTATGTCCAGATCTTTACCGAAGACGATACCTTTCGCAGATCTTTGGGGCTAACGTTCTATTATGTATTTCTATCCGTTCCGCTAAGACTTGCCTTTGCCCTACTGGTAGCGATGGCGCTGAACAAAGGGATTCGGGGACTCGGCTTATACCGGACCGTGTATTACATTCCTTCCCTATTAGGCGGCAGTGTGGCCATTGCGATCGTCTGGCGCCAGATTTTCGAGGGAAGTGGCTTGGTCAATCAGTTCCTAAGCTGGTTCGGGATCACCGGCCCCGCCTGGATTGCCCATCCCGATTACGTGGTCTATACGATCATCACGCTCTCTGTATGGCAGTTTGGTTCGGCCATGGTTATCTTCCTGGCCGGCCTGAAGCAAATTCCAGCCGATTTATATGAAGCTTCGGACGTAGACGGGGCCGGAAAGATACGCCAGTTCTTCGGTATCACACTCCCGATGCTTTCCCCTGTTATTTTTTTCAACCTGATCATGAGCATGATCAATTCATTTCAAGCCTTTACACCCGCTTATGTTATTGGGGATGGACGGGGAGGCCCGCTCGACGCAACGATGTTCTATACCTTGTATTTGTATCTGAAAGGCTTTTCGTTCTTTGATATGGGTTACGCTTCTGCCCTGGCGTGGATCATGCTGGTCATTATCGGGGTATTCACTGCAATCGTCTTTCTCACCTCAAAATTCTGGGTATTCTACGGCGACAATCAGGAAGGGAGATAAAGCACATGCCATTAAAGCGACGATTGCTTCAAGCCGGGAGGCATACCGCCATTATCCTTTTCGGTCTGTTGATGTTGTATCCGGTGTTATGGTTAATTCTCAGTTCGTTTAAACCGAATCATCTCATCTTCACCAATAGCAGCCTCATTCCAACCAGCTTCACCTTTGAGCATTTTGTGAATGGTTGGAAAGGATTACAGGGTGTGTCGTTTGGTCGCTTCTTCGGCAACTCGGCGCTGATCTCGGGCATGAGTGTGCTGGGAAATGTGATCTCCTGCTCCCTTGCAGCGTATGCCTTTTCCAGATTGAAATTCAAGTTCAAAGGACTGTGGTTCAGCATTATGCTGGTCACCATCATGCTCCCTTACCATGTAACTCTGGTTCCTCAGTACATTCTGTATAACGAGCTGCATTGGATTAATACGTATTTTCCGCTCATTCTGCCTAAGTGGCTGGCGCAGGATTCCTTCTTTATTCTGCTCATGGTTCAATTCATCCGTGGTATCCCACGGGAGCTGGATGAGAGTGCAACCATTGACGGCTGCGGGCAATCACAGATTTTTTTCCGAATCGTAGTGCCTCTTCTCGTTCCTGCACTGATTACAACAGCGATCTTCACCTTCATCTGGAGCTGGGACGACTTCTTCAGCCAGATGATCTATCTGAGCAAAATTGATCTGTTTACCGTACAGCTGGGCATACGTTCCCTGTTCGATCCATCGGGACAATCGGATTGGGGAGCGCTACTCGCCATGTCCACACTGTCTCTACTGCCTGTGACCCTCATCTTTCTGGTATTTCAACGTTATTTTCTTGAGGGGATTGCAACGACTGGACTGAAATGATTACGAAAATACCTGTCCAGACGCAATAAGTGCACAACAGATATTATGCTTTTCATTATCTATCGTCAGGGGGATTTATCATGTTCAAACGATTGATGATCAGTAGTATAGCTTCACTCCTGTTATTGGTAACTGCCTGCACTGGAACGGATCATACCGGTGCTGATGAGCAGACAGGAACAGGAACCGCTGAAGGAGGGCAAGTTGAACTGCGCATGATGTGGTGGGGCGATCAAAAACGGGCAGATATTACGAATGAAGCCCTGAAGGTTTTTCAGGAGAAACATCCGAATATTAAAATTGTAGGTGAATTTGCACCTTCCTCTGGATATTTTGACAAGTTAAATACACAGCTGGCGTCAGGCACCGCTCCGGATATTTTCTTCCTCGGTGGTAATGTAGTTGATTACGCGAAGAAGGATGTCCTTCTGAATCTGGACCCATATGTTGGTAATGAACTGAATCTGGACGGCATGGATACCACCATGGTTGAGTATGGCCGTCTTGATGGAAAGCTGCAGCATATTTCCGCTGGGGCGAATGCACGGGGCATTGTCGTCAACCAGGCGCTGTTCGATCAAGCGGGAATTCCGCTGCCAGCCTCAGATTGGACTTGGGAAGATTATGCTGCGATCAGCAAAGAGCTGTCCGACAAACTCGGCAAGGGCTATTACGGAACTTATAATTTCACCGTTGACGGTATGGACATCTTTTTAAAACAGCACGGCAAACAGCTATATGATATGAAGAACGGCACGCTCGGATTTGCAAAAGAAGACATTTTGGAATGGTTCACCTACTGGGAGCAGGCTTCCAAATCCGGAGGTGTGGTTACGCCTGAATTGCAAGTTTCCAATCCACCGGATGACACCAGTAAATCCTTGCTTATTACAGGCAAAGCAGCGATGAGCCTGCTTCCTTCAAATCAGCTGGCTGCTTTCCAGAGTCTGACCGAAGACAAGTTAATTCTTTTACCTGTACCAAGAGGCCCAAAGGGAACTGGAGTTGTATTCGAGTCCAGTCAGGGATTGTCAGGTTATGCAAACACCAAGCATGCCAAGGAAGTCGCGATTCTGATGGATTTCTGGATTAATGATCCGGATGCAGCCAAAATTCTCGGTAACGACCGCGGCGTACCTGTGACGGAAGCCAACCGCAATCTGCTTCAGCAAGAAGCGGGACCTGTTGAAGAGATTGTATATAATTACACCAGCTTTGTATCTGATGCTACAAAAACGGAGCCTTTCGACGTAAGCTATAATCCTCCGGGATTTGCTGAATTCTCCAAGCTGGCCCAGACAACCAATCAGGAAATCGGCTTTGGCCGAAAAAGTGTGGAGCAAGCTGTAACTGACTTCTATAATGGCACCGTGCGAATCTTTGAGTCCAATCAATAAATAACCGCTAGAAGGAGGTCGACATGACAGAAGCCGTGCTGAACAAGCTGCGCCAGATCTCGATCCACGATAATGTAAAGCCAGATAAACCGGAAGATCAAAAGTTAATACAGGAATGGCAAGCGTCGGGTGTTCGATTCGCGGCATCCGGCGGACGACTAGAAGCGACTTATTATTCCGCCCTGGAGAAGTTACTCACTTGCATTGTGCCCCTGAATGGCAGTGAGCCCATTCTTCAGGAAGGTGGCATCTATCTGGGCTGCTGGCTGGAGAGTACCGGGACCATTAATGCGGAGCTGCTGTCACGTCTAATTCCTTCTGTATCGGAAACGACCTATCTCGCTTTTGCCCAACACCAGAGAGAAGATGGATTGCTGCCATATAAGCTAACGGAGAACGGTCCTTCCTTTCGCCAGATTCAGCTCGTTACACCATTGGCACGAAGTGTATGGAACCACTACCAGCTTCATGGAAAGGACCGCTCGTTCCTGAAGACCATGTACAAGGCCATGGTACGTTATGACGAATGGATTGCAACGTATCGCAATACCCGAGGGACCGGCTGTGTGGAGGCTTTTAGTACCTTTGATACCGGGCATGATCTGTCCCCCCGCTTCTGGCATGTTCCGGATACGCCTTATAAGAATGATGCCGCGTCTTACCATCCGGATTCTCCGGTTCTGCCTTTTTTGGCACCAGACTTAACCGCCAATATTTATTGCCAGCGCATGTACTTATCCCGTATGGCCGTGGAGCTCGGGGAGTCTGGTGCAGAGTGGAAAGCAAAAGCTGAAGCCAGTCTGGAAAGTCTCTTCCGTTACTGTTATGACGAAGAAGACATGTTCTTCTACGACCGGGATCGCAATGACGAATTCGTTAGAGTACAGTCTGATGTGCTGCTGCGTGTGATGGCCTGCGAGGTGGGCGACCGGGAAATGTTTGATCACATGCTGCGCAGGTATTTGCTGAATACAAGCAAGTTTTTTGCCAAGTACCCGTTTACGTCCATGTCGATGGATGATCCAAGGTTTGATCCGTTCTCTTCTTATAATAGCTGGGGCGGAGCGTCCAACTTCCTGAGTCTGATTCGTGCACCGCATGCATTTGAATATCATCATCGGTATGTGGAATTGACCTGGGTACTGCAACCTATCCTGTCGTCCCTTTCCAAAGCAAAGCGCTTTGCGCAGGCATTAAGCCCTTGGACCGGGGAGGAAGGTTTTACCGAAACCTACTCCCCCTCCATCCTTTGCCTGCTTGATTATGTAGAACGGTTATGCGGCATCATGCCGATTGAATCGGACCAACTGTGGTTTACCGGTCTTCTACCCATCGACATGGATCATGGCGAAGAAGTTGCTGGCCACACGGCGTATAGCCGCACGGTGAATGGGCTGCATTTTGAATTGGTGAACACACCAGAACGGGTAACGGTATATCAGGACGGTAATGTTCTTATAGAGGGTCCAGCGGGAATCCGGTTGCTTACGGACCGTAGTGGACATTTGGAAGGTATCATCGGAATGAGCGTGCGCACCATTGAGGGTGAACTGGTTTATGGAGGTACGTCCATTCCAATTCGAATCAAAGGAAATGAAATGCAGCGATATACAGACGGAAGCTTGAAATCAGAACGAGATATCGGCATCATCTATCCTTCCTATCGATAGGGAGTTAAAAAAGTGCCTTCTCTAAGGAACATTAAAAAGACCATTCCCGATAAATAGGTACAACACCAAAAGCGCAAGTGACAGGGAACTTCCCCCTGTACTTGCGCTTTTGGTGATTTGCTATCGAGATGAGTCTCTCCACAACGGATGAATAACCGATGATGGTTCCGTAGACTCCCTTTATTTTTATTATCAAACGAACCTTTCGTTTACGCTTTCCGCTCCCACGCAGGGTGACGATAGAATTCAATCGTATCAATATAGTTCACCGTGTACTTCTGTTCGACTTCCGACAGCTCCAGCAGCTTTCGATCGATTTGTTTCAAACCCATGACCACGTCATGCCGAAGAAGATCCATTGCGATTTTGCCCACAAAGCCGCCTTCCATCTCCTTGTGTTTATTCCGAAATTCTTCATTATAGATCAGTTCCGGCGTAAACGATGCTTCAACAAAGGCGTTGACGAGCGTAAGCTCATCCCCCTCCATCTGTATCGCGATATAATAGTTGCCACGTTCATCCCGAATGAGGTCTTTATACATTTCCACGTTCATCTGAATCACTCCCTATATCTTAAGTTGTACTATTGTTATGAGTAAAGAACATGGGCGCCATTTTGCTCACCTCTTGCCCTCGTCCATTCATATAGTAGGTATAAATGGCGAACGGAGGATTGCTTATGAATTGGCACCAATTTCATACAGGAAAAACACTACAGCAGCGCCTGGCCGAGTTACAAGGACATCTGGCAGAATTGAATGCTCCATTGTCCGGTCTGGAACCTGGAATAATCAGCAAAGTTTTTCCGCGCAGTTTTATCAAAGTCAATCGGCAGTTATTTGTTCCACTTAGTTTGTTTTCCATTCGTGTATTTGATATTCCACGAGCACGACGTGGCGTACGGGTAGGCATTCGCACGGTATTCCCATCGAGAAATGCATTTAAAAATATCCGACTTGTTGGTGTTGGATTGGATTACATTGAGCTCCAGGCAAAAGGTAAATTCTCCTCACGTATTCTCTTTCCTTTAACCCAGATTGAATCGATCTATCGTCCAACGAATAAAAGGAAGAAATAAGGAGTCCAGAAATTGCTAAATCCTGTCTCTGCCTGCAACAGCCCGATTAGAGAAACAATCCATACCAGGGTTAACCTCGTGTCATAATATGCATGTTTCACTTTCTTAGTATAACTCATACATGCATGGGTCTGCTCGGATATTGTGCCATAGTCAAAAAGCGGTGAGCACAGAACCCTTCTGTGTCTCACCGCGCAGATGCCTACTTATTAAAGGGATCAAGATGTATCACATCAGATGCCTGTCCACACATCCTTGGCATAACGTCCTTCCTGCTGCAAACGTTCTAACCAAGCATCGGCTTGCTCCGTGGAGTTGCCGCTGACATCAGCGTACGCTTTCTTGAGGGTTGCTTCAACATCAGGTGCCATCTTGCTGCCATCGCCGCAAACATACAGATGTCCCCCCTGTTCGAGCAGAGGAATCAGCTTGTGTGCATCATCTCTCATCAGATGCTGCACATAACATTTCTCTTCTCCGTCAACGCGGGAAAACGCCGTATGAAGCTGAACAAGACCCTCTTGCTCGGCTGTTTCGAGTTCATTTTTATACAGATAATCATGTTCGGGGTTGCGACATCCAAAATACAGATGGGCTTCGCCAACCTGCTGACCTTGTTCCTTCATTACACGTCTTGCCTGCAGGAAACCACGGAATGGAGCCACACCTGTTCCCGGACCGACCATAATAATCGGAGCCTCTGCATTCTCTGGCAGTTCGAACCCGGACTCAGGCGTCCGTATGAACATAACGACCTCTTCACCCGGCTTCAGGTTCGCCAGATAGTTGGATGCTATGCCTTTATACTCGCCCTGACCACTCCATGCCGGTGCACGCACTACACTGACGGTAATGCTGGCTTGCTCAGGCTGCACTCGCGGTGAACTGGAGATGGAGTAATATCGTGCTTTCAAGGAAGGCAGCAGCTCCAAAAACCGCTCGAAAGGCAGTTCACATGCCTCGTATTTGACCAGATAATCCAGCATGGATATGCGTTTCTTACGCACTTCTTCCATGTATACAGATTCATCAAGAAGTTCTTCGAGCTCCTTCTTATGCGGTGGGCACACCGTGTACGCCGCCAGTTCTCTCAGTTGAGCCCGAGTTGCCGCTTCCTGAAGCTCCACACTGTGACTGAGCAGATCAACCAAATTAACCGGTTGGTGCAATGGCAGATGAGCAGCGCTGCGACCGGAGGCATCCAAAACCAGATGTTCCGTACCCGTGAATCCATATCGTTTCAGTACACGTTCTACGAGCTCAGGCGGGTTTTGTGGCAAAATGCCCAAGTGATCGCCTTCCTTATATGTTGCGCCTTCAGGCAGTTTAATTTCCAGATGTCGTGTGCTTCGTTCGCTGCCTGCATCGTGAAGTTCCCGATTCTCAAGCACTTCGGCAACGTGTGCATCATACGTATCTGCGAGCGGTGTTACCGCCAGTCCGCTGACAAACTGTACAGACAAGGAACTGCGTTCACTACCTGAAATTGTATTTAACTTGAGACCCAGCGTTCGTGCCAGATCCGGCCATAATTGCTCTGTCCAATCTCCAACCTGTTTCTCGAAGTCCCCGCTGGCATCACTTTCTCCGATGGGAGATAACCGTTCTGCCCCTTTGGAAGACAACTGTTCATCAATCAAACGCGGAATGCGCTGGTACGTACTGGCCCAGTTGTGGTCCCCACATCCAAGAACAGAGAACCGAACGCCTTTGAATTCTCCTGCATCCGCATGTTCAATCCATTCGACGAAATCCTTGGCATTGCTTGGCGGTTGACCATTGTAGGATGCACTCACAATGATGACGGCGCCTTCCTTGGGCAGTTTGCCTACTCGATCATCCAGGGTAGCCACCTCACTGCGGAAGCCCTGATATCTGGCGGTATCTGCGATTTCACGCGCAATGCCTTCCGCCGTCCCGAGATTGGATCCATACAGGACTAGCATTGGGGTGTGATGGGCATTGGCTGTATCCGGTTCTTGTCTTTTGGCAACCGGAGTCGGCTC
This sequence comes from Paenibacillus vandeheii, assembly GCF_030433635.1. Lineage (NCBI taxonomy): Bacteria > Bacillati > Bacillota > Bacilli > Caryophanales > Paenibacillaceae > Paenibacillus > Paenibacillus vandeheii. The sequence goes on along the minus strand of NZ_JAROCD010000009.1, from coordinate 82,740 downwards.
CTCCATAGCAACACCCGGAACAGCCATGACCGGCTGATCCCCGCGTGCACGAACACGGATCGTAAAGTTATCAGGTTTGAGCGTCAACGTTTCTTTCACTTTCAACTGATAGTCCGCATGATCGATGAGTTCAAAATGCTTCAGGACCATGCCCAGCACAAGTGTTGCTTCCTGTAAGGCGAACTGCTGACCAATGCAGGCCCGCTGACCATTACCAAACGGTTTGTAGGCATCATGTGGCACCTTGCTCGGATCTTCGAACCGTTCCGGCCGGAATGCCTCCACATCTTCACCCCACGCGTCGCGGTCCCGGTGCAGCTTGGGAATGAGCACACTGACACTGTCCCCTTCTTGCAAAGGATATTTCCCGTCCAGAACAAGGTCTTTCTTGGCGTATAAGGAGAATGCCGGAGCTGTAGGCCACAGCCGCAAAGCTTCGTTCAAAACCATGCGAACATACTTCAGATTGCGAACCTGATTGTATGTCGGAACCGGATCTTTCAGAATCTGATCTGCTTCAGCCTGAGCCTTGGCCAGTGTATCCGGATTTTTCATTAAATAATAGATGGCAAAGGACAACAAGCCACTCGTCGTCTCATGTCCAGCAATCAGGAAGGTGATGATCTGGTATCGAATATTTTCATCGTCCAGCGTTTCCCCGGTTTCCGGGTCCTTGCCACTGAGCATATGAGACAATAGATCGTCTGCCCCTTCCTGAGGCTGCTGCTTGCGCTCCGCAATAATATGATCCACCAGAGAGAACATCGAACGGATATCCTGCTCAAACTGTTTCTTTTTGGTGATCATCAGCTTGTCTTGCAGACGCAAACGCTGCAACGAACTCATCGATTCGTCCAGTGCTCGAACCATGCTCGTAATGAAAGGATGCGGTTCTTCCCGGTAAAAGCTGTTAAACCTATAGTTGAATCCACACAGTCCAATCGTATCCAGGGTGAGACGAGTCATATCATCCGGTACGTTAACCGTCTCATCCGGGTTCAATCTGGACCACTTCTGCACGAGCTGTACAGCGAGATCAATCATTTTGTTATGATATCCCTGCATCGCACGTTGGCTGAAGCTGGGCAGCAGCACATTATGAGCTTTTTTCCAATTCGGTTCTTGTGTCCAACTCGTAAACAGGCCATCTCCGGCAAATGCACGAACCTTCTCCAGCGGTGCCCATACACGTTTATCGAATTTGGACTCGTCGCTTACCTCGGCTACCAGGTTGTGACCTGAAATATACAGTTCGCTTCGTCCCGGATACTCCATTCGAAAAATAGGTCCGTACTCTTCGGCGAGTTTCACCAGGGATTGTACAGGCTCATCGGTATTTATCTGTGGTAAGTTTCCTAAAGGCCCAAACGTTTTGGGTTGGGGAACTGAAATTTGCGCCATGATACTCACTCCTCTTCCAAGTAATACGTTCTACAAAAAAATAATACCTTCGTTCAACTACGACTTCAGAACAATAGACATGACTTCATTTTCTGCACATTTTCATATTTCATCCAGATAACTTAAAAATTATAGACGGAACCAACTGACCAAAACGGTTTATTGGTCATTTTAGAATAAAAAAAATGGGTTTCTTCGTTATCTTTCTTTTACCCTAACATTTCCAGTCTCAATCTTCAACAGTCTCAAAGTCGTAGGACCAATGGGTAGCCATCAGATTTATGTGGAAAATTTTGGCACATCTTAGCCCAACCCTATTGAGTTTTTAGAACTTAATGAGCTGCTTCATTCTCGAAATAAATCGTTAAATCTAGGACCTCATCAGCAGATCCTTAATCGCAGACTCCATCTCTAACGGCGCAACCGTAGTCTCATAGCGGCCACTCACTTCCCCGGTTCGATCAATTAAAAATTTGGTGAAATTCCATTTGATCCCGTTTCCCCGGTATAAGTCGGGATGTCTCTCCTTGACAAATTGATCCATCCATCGACCTTCTTCCGATGCCGTATCATAACCCTTAAATGGGGCAATCTCGACCAGGTAGCGAAACAAAGGGTGCATGGATTGCCCGGTGACCTCAATCTTCTCAAACATCGGAAAGGATATATGAAAATGATTTCTGCAATACTGAGCTACCTCATCATTGCTCCCCGGCTCCTTGTGATTAAACTGATTACAGGGAAACGCCAGAATCTCCAGCCCTTGATCACAGTACTGTTCGTACAGTTGCTGAAGTTCGGTGAATTGTCGAGAGTAACTGCACTCGCTCGCTGTATTCACAATAAGTAGTACTTTGCTCTCATAAGCAGATAAGTCGCCCGTGTGTCCATCCATGAATGGCACCTGATAAGAAAATAAACTCATTCATAACGCCTCCTTGGTCGGTTCTCACATAAACCTTCTCTTGAAATGGATTATACACTTATCCTTTTAATAGGTTAAATATATAATTAATATTAGATTTATAGGATCTGACTATATAATAAAAATGCAGAAATGCAACAAAAAACTGCCCTCAGCAGACAGAAGCTGCTTCATGGACAGTTAGTAAGAGCGACATTAATGCAAATTTCCAGGAAGTGGTTACCCCATAATAAGGCCATATACAATGCCCGGTCCATGTACCCCAATGGTCAGATCATTTTCAATGTCGGAAGAACGACTGGGACCGGAAATAAAATGAATGCCTGCCGGAAGATTCTCTCTTCCCGCTTCATCGAAGCGATTAAGCGTTTCACCAAGTCTGGTGTAGAGCCGTTCGATTGGAATAATAATGATGAGTACAGTGGGCAATAAACTAACGGAACGCCCCTTATCCGGCGAAGAAAGCACTGTGACGGAACCCGTATATGCTGTAGCATAATCCGCCATCACTACACCGATGTCTGCCTCAGCTGCCCTCGCCTTCCAGTTCTCATCGGCTTGGCTGTTCCAAACTGAAATCTGCACATCCGGGAGCTGCTCTTCCAATCCAAGCTCCGTCAACGCCTGTTCATTCTGGCGTATGATGTATTTCGCGCTCAATTCATGAGATTTAGTAGCGATGAAGTCCGCAGCTTCGCCAATGTCTTTTATCCGCGCAATATGAGCACCTACACTCACAAAATTATCGGTGAATGCCTGTATGCGCTTATCTATATCCCATTCCAGGTCCGACCAGAACCCGGGTGCACCGCGAAAAGGTTGGGGCGGAGCATGTCTCTGGCGTGGTCTTCTTAATTTGGATGCAATATCATTCATAAAGTGCTCCTGCTTCGAACGTGACTTCTTTTCCATTTGCTCCAGCCATTCCTGATGTTCAGTGTTCATGTTGACCACCACCTCCCTCGCGTTCACGAAGAATCTTCTCCATTCGGCTTCGCACGGAGGAATCCATCTCTTTCTGCTCCTGATTCAGCTCCTGATCCAGTTTGTTCCATTGCTGCCGGAAGGAACGCTTCGCCAGGCTTGGCGCAACCCGATAGCTGTTCCAGCCCTTAAGAGGCCCAAGTTTGAGTGAAATTCCGTTATTGCGTACAACGACTTTCTGACCAATCTGTCCGATACGAATAGCCGCACTGAATCGTTTCGAATTAGATACAACCGCTGCAAAACCTTTCATACCAGCGCTTTCAAGCTTATTGCCATGTCCCTCTTCCACCTTACGTCTGCGTAAATATACGAGCATATCATGCAGCGGGATTTTGACCGGACAGGCTTCGTAACAGGCTCCGCACAAACTGGAAGCACCCGCGATGTCGTTCCATTCGTCGATATTGCCATTCAGTGCAGGTGTAAGTACTGCTCCGATCGGTCCACTGTACGTTCCACCGTAAGCATGCCCGCCGATATGACGATACACCGGACAAGCGTTCAGGCAGGCCCCGCAGCGAATACAGTTCAACAGTTCCTGGAATTCGGGATCACCCAACTGAAGTGAGCGTCCATTATCGACGATAATAATGTGCATCTCCTCTGGCCCGTCCCCGTCTTCTGTTCGACGAGGGCCGGTTATGCCTGACATATACATCGTCAATTTTTGGCCTGTCGCAGAGCGTGGCAGCAGGGTTGCCATTACCTCGAGATCCGTCCAGGATGGAATGATGCGTTCCATGCCCATTAAGGTAATCTGTGTTTTTGGCACGGTGGATACCATGCGGGCATTGCCTTCATTTTCAAATAGGACCATGGAACCCGTCTCCGCAATCGCAAAATTGCAGCCTGTCATGCCGATATCGGCTTCAAGAAACTTCTCGCGCAGCTTTTTGCGTACAAATCCGGCAAGTACGGTGGTGTCCGGTTCCAGAATTTCACCCGCTTCCTTGGACAACAGCTCCGCAATCTGGTAACGGTTCTTGTGAATAGCCGGAATGACGATATGAGATGGGGCTTCACCTGCCAATTGAATGATGTATTCACCCAGATCGGTCTCTATCGCTTCAATACCTGCGGACTCCAATACATGGTTGAGATGTACTTCCTCAGACACCATGGACTTGGATTTGACCACGGTGGAAGCCTGCTTGTGAGCCGCAATATCCAGTGCAATCGCCGCTGCCTCCACCGACGTATCGGCAAAATGAATATGAACCCCATTGGCACGTGCATTATTGACGAATTCATTCAGGTAATAATCCAGATGTGCGATCGTATGCAGACGAATCTGACGTCCACGTTCACGCCATTCTTCCCAGTTGCCATGTTCCTCTGAAGCGGATTTCTTGCCATTTCGCAATCGCTCCGTCGTAAACTTGACGGCTTTGCGTAGGAAATCATCATTCAACGCCAGTTCTGCACGTTCTTTGACGGTAACATCCATTACACCGGGCTGACTCATCCTGTTTGCACCCCCTCATACAGCAGTTCGGCCAAATGCATTACACGCACCGGTTCATTCCGATACCGCAGATTACCCGCAATATTCATTAAACAGGCCATATCCAGTCCTACCAATACTTCGGCTTCCGTCTCTTTAATATGATCCACTTTCTCCGTGACCATGGCACCGGATATATCAGCCATTTTGATGGCAAAGGTACCGCCAAAGCCGCAGCAGTCCTCCCCGAATGGAAGGGGAACAAATTCCAAACCTTTTACTGCTGAAAGTAATGCCATAGGCTCATCCTTTACGCCTAACAAACGGCTGCCATGACAGGAGGGGTGATAGGTAACCTTATGTGGAAAATGCGCACCCAAATCCGTGATTCCAAGCACCTGAACGAGAAACTGCGTGAATTCATAGGCTTTCGCCTCCAGGCGTTTGGCCTTCTCCAGCCATATGGGTTCATCGGCAAACAGCTCGGGATAATGATGAATCATATACGTACAGGAGCCCGAAGGACAGACGACAAAATCGCTGTCATCAAAGGCTTCCAGAATCGTTTTGGCGGCTACCCGTGTCTCATCCCAATACCCGCTGTTGTAGGAAGGCTGACCGCAGCAGGTCTGCACGGACGGGAAATCCAACCGAACGCCATGCGCGGCGAGCAATCTCACCATCGCCTCCCCCACACGGGGATATATGGCATCACTGAGGCAGGTAATAAATAAGGAGACCTTCATGATTACACGCTCCTATAACTGATGAATTGTGGTTATAACGCATATAAGTATCGAATAACGGGTTATTTTAGACCCTTGTGATCTTGATATCATAGCCGTTCAAACGTTCTATCAATTCATCGTCAAGCGACTGATCTGTAATCACCGCATGGACCGCATCTAACCCGGTTACCCGGGCAAATGCACGAACCCCGAACTTGCTCGTATCGGCAAGCAAAATGACCTGGTCGGATATACCGACCATTTTCTGCTTCAATCGGGCCTGAAGCTCATTGGACTCACTGATCCCGCCGCCCTCCAGGTGCACGCCTTTACAGGACAGGAACAATTTATCGACATGATATGTTTCCAGGGAACGTTCGGCGAGCGGTCCAACAAAAGAAAGCGACCGTGGGGCCAGCTGTCCTCCAGTCGAGATGACTTCAATCTTGTCCCGACTGCTCAATTCGGTGGCTACCTGTATGGAGTTGGTCAATACCGTTAGTGGTATATCCGGCATATGGGCCGCCATGTACCCTGCTGTCGTGCTGGCATCCAGCAGAATTCGATCACCCGGACAAATCATGGTGAGGGCCGACTGGGCAATTCTTTTCTTTTCCTCTGCATGTGTTGTTTCCCTTACCCGGTAAGGGATCTCCGGCTGCTCTTCCTTTACACTGACAGCGCCGCCATGGGAACGACGCAGTCGTCCTGCTTGCTCCAGACGGTCCAGATCACGCCGAATGGTCTCTTCTGTTACCCGGCAGTGCTCACTAAGCTCGGATACACGTATACTCCCTTTTAGATTAACCATCTCGACAATCCGGTCATAGCGCTCTGCTGCCAGCATGTTACACCTCGCTCCCGGCTTGTGATTTCGACGAAGCGGTCAACCTTAGAAATCTGCCGTATGCTTCTTCCCAGATCGTACTATCCTTTGGCTCATAATCGGTAACCGGGAATGAATCGCGGATGACCCTGCGGGCTTCCCATATATCCTTAAAGGCTTCACTTGCTATCCACTGTACAGCCATGTTTCCGATCGCACTGCCTTCTGCCGGACCCGCCCATACAGGTTTTCCAATGGAATTGGCAGTCCACTGACACAACAAGCGATTCTGTATGCCACCACCAACCATATGCAAACCATTAAAAGATTGTCTGGACAGTCGTTCTGTCCACTCCAGCACTCTTCGATACTTCAGTGCAAGGCTCTCCAGAATGGAACGGGCGATGGCTCCCTGATCTTGCGGCTCAGCCTGACCTGTATCACGGCAATACTGTTGTATACGAGAGGTCATATCCCCTGCTGGCATAAACCGTTCATCATCGGGATCAAACAGGCTTGTAAACGGAGGTGCAAGTTCAGCCCTGCTCAGTAACTCCGCATAGCTGATTCCCTGTCCTTTCCGTTCCCATTCGCGCATGCATTCCTGCAAAACCCACAGGCCCATGATGTTCTTGAGCAAACGGAATGTACCGCCTGCCCCGCCCTCATTCGTAAAGTTGAGCGCCAAACTCTCTGAACTGATGGCTGGGTGATCAATCTCCGTGCCCATAAGTGACCAGGTTCCGCAGCTTAAGTAGACAAATGAACGCTCTGTTGCCGGAACTGCCACAACCGCTGATCCTGTGTCATGCTCTGCAACCGCAATAACCGGAATGGCAGATAAGCCAAGATCGCTGCAAATGCTGCTGCGCAGCTGTCCCACTCGAGTACCTGGCATGACTGCTTCTCCAAACAACTTCTCCGAAATGCCGATATGTGCGAGCAGTTCAGCGTCCCAATGGCCTATGGTTGGATTATAGAGCTGCGTTGTGGTGGCGTTGGTAAACTCATTCACCGCTTCACCAGTCAGAAAGTAACGAAGCAAATCGGGGATCATGAGGAAACGCTCCGCTTCGTTCATCAGTGGGGAGCCACTTCGCTTAAGCGTTGCCAACTGATACAGTGTGTTAAAGCTAAGAAACTGGATGCCCGTGCGTTCGAAAATCCGCTGAGAGGTCAACTCTTTGCGCACCTGATCCATCATGCCATTAAACTGTGTGTCACGGTAATGATACGGATTGCCTAACAATTCACCATGACTTCCAACCAATCCAAAATCAACCGCCCAGGAATCAATCCCCAGGCTTTCAGGCAGTTCCCCCTTTTGTTTGACCAGGTTCAGCCCTTCCAGAATTTCATGGTGCAGCCTCAATATATCCCAGTGCAGCCGCTCCCCCGCTTTTACCGGCTCATTCTTGAACCGATGGATCTCCATCGTTTCCATTCCCCGTTCATTCAGATGACCCAGCAGTGCTCTCCCGCTTCCAGCACCCAAATCATACGCCAGCACACTCACCACTCTTCACCAGCCTTTCATCCCCTACTTTGTTTCGCGCTCGAATATGGCTTGATTTTATTCATCACTACTCTGTACTTTATTCTTCACTTTATTGTTTGTTTATTTTTGTTTATTACTGTTTCACTTTATTTAATGAGTATATCACCAATGTAAGCGTTTGAATACCCTGTGATTGCTTTCTTTTGCCCATACCAAAAACGACTCTCTCCACTCGGGAGGAGCCGCTTTCCTGTTATTTTACGTATAAAAGCTATTATTGCTCGCACCGGACTGAGGCTGCACATCTCTTTCAAAATGCTTGAACCTTGTCCCTTGATACGTCAGCATGCCTCGGTCATTTTCCACAAACATCCCATAATTTCTGCCGCCAACATTTAACTCCACACGGTCTCCATTATCCAATTCAAACGTGGCATAATACCAGGTTGATGCACTGCTGTCCCCGCTCCCACCTGTGACTTCTGTGCGCTTTGCCACAATCGTTGAATGCAAGGTTAACAGTGCTGAAGCATTGTTCGATGACCATGTGCTCACCCCTGAGATAATGGCATAGACAATAACACCCGCAATAATGAGAAATATGCCGCCAATAAAAATCGAACCAAACGTGCTCATCGTAGTGAACTCATTGATTCCTGAAAAAAAACCTCCCTGATTGCCCTCAAATCCCGGAACATCATTCATGTCATCAAAAATACCGAAGCCGTCCATGCTTAACCAGCCCAGCGATGAAGATATGCTCAATGACGTCATTCATCATCGTTCCCTTCTCCCTGCAAATTAAGATGCACCGCCCCCTGTCAAGGAGACGGTGCACGCAGACAACCCTACAAGCCTTGTCCGTATACTATATGAACCTGATTACGAATACAGACGTTCAAGTTCATCAACAAGACTGCCAACATAGGCGACAGCAGCACGAATTGGCTCAGGTCCGGACATGTCCACACCCGCAAGCTTCATCAGATCTTGCGGGTCAAGGCTTCCTCCTGCTTTCAATGCGTCAAGCCAGCGATCAACAGCAGGCTGTCCCTCTTCCCGAATCAGCTGTGCGGCAGCAGTGGATGCTGTCAGACCTGCTGCATAGGTATATGGATATAATCCCATATAATAATGAGGCTGTCTCATCCATGTCAGCTTGGCCCCTTCGTCAATGACCAGATCAGGCCCCCAGAAATAGGAGAGGATATTTCCTTTCAGCTGACTTAACGTCTTCGCCGTAATCGGTTCATCCTTGGTTGCCAGTGCATACACCTGACGCTGCAATTCACCTTCAAGCAGATGTGTAACAAAGTTATGGTAATACGTATTGAGCAATTGCAAAATGACCCAACGACGCATTCTCGGGTTATCAGAACGTTTCAACAAATGATCTGCCAGCAGCATTTCATTCATCGTGGAAGGCGCCTCTATGAAATAGAGGGATGGTCTTGTATTCGTAAGCCGTTGATAATGCCCGGCAAGCATGAAATGTCCGGCATGTCCCACTTCATGGGCAAGTGTGAACGCACCGCGCATATTATTTGCCCAGGAGATCAAGATATAGGAATGAGAACCATAGATGGACGAGCAAAAAGCTCCTGTCGATTTGCCTGCATTATCGGCATAATCTACCCAGCGCTCACTAAATGCACGTTCCACAATATCGCCATATTCCGGTCCCATCACGGCAAGAGCTTCACGGATGAGCGTGCAGGCTTCCTCGTATGTAATGGCAGGACTGAATTCAGGGTCTAGTGGTGCCTTCAGATCGCAGAACATCAGTTTGTCCAGTCCCAACTCACGTTTCTTGAGCGCGGCCAGTCTGCGCATGTGAGGGGCGAGTTCCTGCTGGATGATATCCAGTACATTGTTGTACATCTCTTTGCTTACCTGCTGCGGACTGAGCAGCATATCCGTAACATCATCGTACCCACGCAGCCTGGACAAGACGACCTGTTTCTTTACTTCGGTGGCGTAACCTTCAGCAAACGTATTTTTGTAATCATTCAGCTTGGAGCTGAACGCGGCATAGGCAGAGCGGCGCAGCTTCGTATCCGATGACATTTCATAATTGTTCTCATAAAATGACCAGGACAGCGGGCGGTTATTGTCATCGCCATCAAGTGCATCGTCAAACGTCATGTCTGCCAGTTTACCGCGCAGATAGATCCGGTACGGCGAATCCAGCACCTCTCCAAGGGAGGCGAGTACTTTCTCCGTTTCGGGCGAGAGACGATGGGCTTTTTCCTGAATCAGACGATCCAGACTTCGAGCATACGGCTGCAAACCTGGAAGTTCTTCAATATAACGTTTGACCGTTCCATCCGGAAGATCCACAATCTCGGAATTCACAAAAGACAAGGACGACGACAAATTCGATAAAATGTCTCCCGCCTTGGCTGAATTCTCAATATTCGCGGGATTGGTACTATCCTCCGACTGTTTCAGCCGGGCATACGAAGCCGTTTTGCTAATGCGTTCCTGCAAAGCTTCTCGGGCATCCAGACAAGCGAGCAGCTGCTCGGCTCCTTCGCCCAAATGTCCTTTGAATGTTTCGATATGGGCAGCGGCCTCAGGTAGTGATCTAAGCTCCTGCTCCCACTCTTCGTCAGTCCCAAACAAGTCTCGCAAGTCCCAGGTAGTCTCTTGGCTTACTTCATCGCGTGTACGTATTTTTTCCATCGTTAAATGTCATCCTCCTCGCATTTCCAATATCTCTCATCGTATCATATTCAGAGCATTTATACCTTACATCTCCTAAAATGAGCCTTTTGGTTCAAGTGATTCACAACCAAGTTGAAAAATTTAGTTTCCACGCGTCACTCCGCCGGCAGAATAACCTTATGATCGCTGTTATCCCCAGATTTTTTGATCCCTTTTCTAAAGGGGAAATCCGGGGATAAAGGCGAACGCTTCGCTTCTTCAGGCTATTTCTGCCTTCTACGTTTCAAGAAAACTTTTGTTAAACTGTTAGTGAATTAGGGGGAAAGAAAAACCGCTGGGTAATGGAAATATCCATTACCCAGCGGTTCGTTTTAACTTAAATTGATTCAGCTTTCCAGATCACATTTTCACCATAGTTTTTACCCCAATCGTACATGGCATGCAGCACGGGCATCAGGCTTTGTCCGTGATCCGTCAACGTATATTCGACACGAGGAGGTACTTCTGCATAGACCTTGCGCTCAATTAGCTTGTCTTCCTCCAGTTCACGCAGCTGGTTGGTCAGCATCTTTTGGGTAATATGAGGAATCAATCGCTTCAATTCACTGAAACGTTTGGTGCCTTCAAGACCCAGATGCCATAAAATAATCAGTTTCCATTTGCCGCCAATAACAGCAAGGGTCAATTCTTTCTCACAGTTAATCTCTTTCAGGTTGATTCGTTCCTTGACTTCGGACGCCATAGCTCCAAGCCCCCTTTTCTTTCACTTCATCTTATATCGCTAAAATGCAATACGCATATTACAATAACACTCCGCAACAAGAAGAGCATGCTGCCTCCTTTGTATCATCTAACGGGTTCATTGGTTCGAAACAGCATGTATACATTCTACTACAGCACAACCCTGATGTTAAGCAGATCAAATCAGACCACAGACAACGATAGCAGAAAAGACCGGAACTCCCGTTATTTCAAGGGAATTCCGGTCTTGCCTCTGTTTTTAATTCATGAATCTATGACAATATGGACTATTCCAGGTTGGCGTGACGCCCAAACATGTCAGCTCCAGTCATATTTTTCATTTTCATCATGGTGAGCACCAGTGCATCCATGCTCAGCAGTAGCCCCTGTTCAAACAGGGAGCCCATCGGCTGAATGGTTACTGCCGCTCCGGCGGTTGCTGTATCCTCTTTGGCGGATGCCGGAAGACGAACCACGGTGTCCGACAGTTGTCCGATTGTGGACTCCGGTTTAATCGTAATCAGACCGACAGGAGCACCTGCTTTACTGGCTTTCTGAGCCATCGCTGCCAAACTGCCTGTCTCCCCTGAGCCTGAGCATAACAAGAGGAAGTCTTTCGGGCTGATCCCCGGTGTAACGGTCTCTCCAACCACATATACCCGAAGCCCCATCTGCATCAGTCTCATGGCAAAAGCCTTTCCCATTAAACCTGACCGGCCAGCTCCTGCGACGAAAATCTGTTCGGCAGCCAAAATATGTTCCGCCATGGCCTGCATCTCCGAGTCATCGATTTGGCTTAGCGTACGTTCGAGCTCCTTCAAGATGTCTGCTGCATACTGTCGGCTGCTCATCCGTCTTACCCTTGTTGAACCAGACGCTGCATCTCAGCTGCAACTTTGGCTTTGTCTGCTTGTCCAGTGATTCCGCCGCCTACAATCACGAGATCAGGTTGTGCTTTGATCACTTCTGGCAATGTTTCGAGCTTAATGCCACCTGCTACAGCTGTTTTCGCGTTTTTCACAGCGCGTTTGATCGTTTGCAGATCTTCGAACGGGCTTTGCCCTACTGCTTGCAGATCATAACCTGTGTGTACGCAAATGTAGTCTACGCCAAGGGCATCCACTTCACGTGCACGTGTTTCGATATCAGACACGTTGATCATGTCAACCAGCACGAGTTTATTTTGTTTTTTCGCTTCTTCAACAGCACCTTTGATTGTCATGTCGTTGCTTACACCGAGGACGGTTACCAGATCCGCGCCAGCTTCAGCAGCTTTCATGATTTCATAGCCACCTGCGTCCATAATTTTCAGATCGGCGAGTACTTGCAGATTAGGGAAGGCTTCTTTCATCGCTTTAACCGCATGCAGTCCTTCATTAATAACGATTGGCGTTCCAATCTCAACGATATCGATATATGGTTCAACTTCTTTAACAAGTGCAATACCCTCAGGGATGTTTACCAAGTCCAATGCCAATTGCAATTTCACGATTCATTTCTCCTTTGTTGTTCAAGTGTGAGTTATATTCCTGTAAAGATTATTTAAAGGTTTAGCTTGCACCAATCTGCCTGTTCAGATGCAAGCATTCTTTTTCCTGGCCGCTCATTCATTGTAGATCCTGACTATCTATTCGGGAAGTACGCACTTTGAAGTCAGGTAGTTACTTGCACTATACCATTGAATAAATTACGTTGTTATCTGAATCATATTCATGAAATTAAGTTATCTTTCACAAGGATCAAGTAGGGACATCTAGGAAGTCGCCATGCTCACCATATCAAAAAAGACCCTGCTACAAGGGCAAGGTCTTCCTAAATTCCAGGTCAACAAGAACCATCATATGGATCTAAAAGCTTATTCAAACCTTTCGGTTATCATTCGAATCCTGGGTTTACAGATAAACAGGTTTCACGCATACCGGCTTGGATACACCTGTGCTGTGACCTGTGTATTTCAGACGTCCGCTCTCCTGATCCACTGTAAAGGAAACGATATTGTTGGTATCGCGGTTAGCTGCAATCAGCAGTTTGCCATTCGGAGTCAGTGCAAAGTGACGCGGGTGTTTACCCTCAGCAGATACATGCTCAACCAGTTTCAAATGTCCTGTTTCAGCGTCGACTGCAAATACGACGATGCTGTCGTGTCCACGGTTCGAACCGTATACGAAACGTCCATCGTTCGATACCGCGATTTCAGCTGTTGTGTTTTCACTGCCGTCATAACCGTCAGGCAATGTGGACACGGTGGAAAGCTCTGTCAGCGTGCCTGCTGCTGCATCATAACGGAATGATGTAATGGAGGAATCCACTTCGTTAATAACATACGCGAATTGACCATTCGGATGGAATGCCAGGTGACGCGGTCCTGCACCCGGATGTGTCTTGGTTTCACTGTGCAGCACAAGTTCGTTCTTGTCTGCATCAATGGAGTAGATTGCGATTTTGTCCGCACCCAGATCCTGTACCATCATGAATTTGCCATCCGGGCTAAAAAACGCAGAATGTACATGCGGCTTGTCCTGACGCTCAGGATGTGCACCTTTGCCTTCATGTTTCTTCTCATCCAGAAGCACTCCAACTTCACCGTTATCCGTCAAGGCTTGCAGCCCAACCAGACCTCCATGGTAGCTGGAAAGGATCAAGTAACGACCGGATGGGTCGCGTTGGATATGACATGGCGGAGCCGAGATCGAATCATGACGATTCAGCAAAGACAATTTTCCTGTAGAAGGATCAATGCTCAGAGCTACAGCTTCAGACATTTTATTGCCTTCAGCAGACACCGTTTCACCGATCGCATACAGTTTATTATTTTCAGCGTCCACGTTTACAAACGTTGGGTTCTTCACGCCCGAGATGCCGTCAAGCTTGGAAAGGCTGCCTGTGTCTTCATTCAATTCATATGCGTAAATGCCCTCATTTTCCGCTTCGGCATAAGAGCCGGCCAATACGAGCAAGCGTTTTGTTTCACTCATTACAGTTTCCTCCTCTATGTGTATGTAATCTGGTTGCACCTCTTCTATAATAAATCTGCCATATCAAAATAGCAATCCACCGCCCCTGTGCATCCATGAAAGGAGCGGCCTCAACATATGCTCAATACGCAAGACATGACAGAATCCATTCCCGACAAAGGTCAACTTCTGCTATGATAAAATAGGTTTTTCATCCAGAAAGGACTGAATTCGGTTGTTTAATTCATTTCTGCTCACGTTATATCATGTATTTCTGCCCATATCCCTTCCGGTGATTGGAGGCATTTTGCTTAAACAGTTCAAACATTGGGACACCCGGCCGCTGTCGACCTTTTCCCTTTATATTTTAAGCCCCGCGCTGATCTTTGATACACTGCTGCATGCCGAGATTACATGGACAGACGTAACTGGCACGTTCTGGTTTTCTATTATTAATCTAATCGCCCTATGGGCATTGGCTGAACTGTTAAGCCGTATATTCCATCTTGGCGCAAGCGAAAAAGCGGGACTTACCCTTGTCTCCACGTTTACAAACTGTGTGAATTATGGGCTCCCGCTTGTATTGCTTGCCTTTGGACAGCTTGGATTGGATAAGGCTTCGGTATATGTCATTGGACAGATGATCATTGTGAATACGGTAGGTATCTTTTTTGCTGCAAGATCCGAATTCACCGTGAAAAATGCGATTCTGTCCGTCTTCCGTATGCCGTCCATCTATGCTGCTGCCATTGCCATCATCCTGCGTGCATCCAATCTGAGCTTGCCCGTGGCACTGGATGGAGGCATCTCTATGCTCGCTGCCGGTTACTCCCCTGTCGTACTGGCCATTCTAGGTGCACAGATGCTTAGACCACGTGGATCCGTGGAACCATGGAAACCCAACGTCCGCCGAGCATTCTGGACCGGGCTTGTGGTGCGACTTGCCGCGGCGCCAGTACTCTCGTATCTAATCCTGACCGCACTTCAGATTGAAGGAACGTTATTCAGTGTGCTGCTGATCCTGGCGTCCATGCCGACCGCAGTGAACGCAGTAATCTTGGCCGAGCAATTCAATGCCTCTCCGCAGTTTGTGTCCCGCTGTATTCTGTGGACAACCGCGGCGTCAATGGTTATTCTGCCGATCATGATTGTGATGTCTTCCTAATCAGCACGGAAGCTGAAGCTAGTGACATCGCTGCCTGCTTGCGTTTCTCCAACCGACGTTCAAAGCGGCGTTTGAGCGCTCTGACATAGAAGAACTTGACGACAAAGTAAGAAATCACGCCCAGGATGACTCCAAAGACGGACATGCCTGCCAGAATATCCAGACCACCCAACAAAAGTTCGCTTAGCGCGGACCAGTTGCCGCGAAACAGCTCCATAAAGGCACTCTCATGCACAAGCCCCTGCCCCATGCTATGAGCTGGCAAAATCCATGAACCAATTTGCTTGGCAAGTGGCATCAATATGATGGGCAGGAATGTGAGCTTGCCGACAACGTTGCCCACAATGGCTGCTGGCAGTGAACCACCCGACAAACGTACAATCGGATAGAACACAAGATAAACCAGAGATGCTGTCGATATGACGATCAGTTCCAGACCAAATCCTAAAGCAAATCCAGTAGACACTTTATGTGCCCCGCCCGGAGCACGTAATAATTTGAGAAAATTAAGCTTCAAGGCACGTGTTAAACGTGCAAAACGTGAGTTTTTGCTTTTCTGTAGGTTCATACCGAACTTCCCCTTATCTTACACAAATGACGGCTCAAGCCGCCTATTCTTCAGTATATCACACCGTGTTAACGCCTGCTGTTATAATCACTGGCTGTGTCTCGATAGCAACATTGCCCGCTACAGCTCTGGAGATCATGCAGGACTCTTCTGCTTTATGTGCCAGACGCTCTGCCTTCGTCACATCAGCATCAGATGCATCCGCTTTGAGCACAATTCGAGGTCTGTGTACGATCCGCTCATACGTAAATACATTATTGGTGACATCCACCGTTGCTTCCGATTCCAGTGTCAGGCCATCCGGCGTAATATCCGATCGCTCCAGCATCGCTGCCAGTGTAATTAGATAACAGGTGGACGCTGCACCAAGCAGCATTTCATCGGGATTGGTACCCGTACCCGGACCACCCATCTCCTGTGGAATCGAAATGACTGTTTTTAACCCGCCTGCATCAATATGCCCTTCACTGTTACGTCCACCATTCCAAACGGCTTTCAGGTGAAAAGGATGTTTCATTATATTCATTCCTTTCGAATTAGACCCGGACACATGCTATGGATTGTTCATTTAGTGCGATAACCTGTTCTTCATTTAACCCGAGATCCGTTATTACTTTGGCCACACTGCTGAGTTCCGCCACTCTTGTAAAAGCCTGCACACCAAACTTGCTCGAATCCGCCAACAAAATAACTTCATCCGCAATGCTGATCATCTTCTGCTTCACCAGGGCCTGCAATTCATTCGACTCACTGATGCCCTTGGTCAGATGTACACCTTTGCAGGATAAGAAAACTTTATCCACATGATAGGCATCCAGCGAACGTTCAGCGAGCGGGCCTACAAAAGACAAGGATTTCGACGCAAGCTGCCCGCCTGTAGCGATTACACGGATCTGTTCCTTGCTGCTCAACTCAGCAGCGACCTTAATGGAATTGGTTAACACAGTGAGCGGTATGTTCGGCAGTCCTGCCGCCATATACCACGCCGTTGTACTGGCATCCAGTGCTATCCGGTCGCCAGGCTCTACCATTTTTACCGCTTCGTCCGCAATTCTGCGTTTCTCTTCGGCATGGGTTACAGCCCGTTCCGGGTAAGGAATCTCCGGCTGCCCTTCTTCTTTATATTTAACGCTGACAGCCCCGCCATGGGAACGCCTGAGCCTTCCAGCCTGTTCAAGCTTGTCCAGATCACGTCGAATCGTCTCTTCCGTCACCCCGCAGCGCTCACTAAGCTCGGTCACACGCATGCTCCCCTGCGTATCCACCCATTCCACAATTTTCTCATAACGTTCAGCCACGAGCATCTTCATTCACTCCAAACCGTTGATTATCCAAGATGAATACTGTTCATCTCATCATACCACAGTGCTCCCGGAAGTAGAATTTCATCAAGGTGCAGTGGGTGCAAAAAAGAGGGGCTTGCTTTAAGCGCAAGCTCCCTCCATTTCTAATAAATCATGTGTCTTATTTATCGTCAGCCATAGGGAACCAGCCCGGTGTGTGAATGATTGCATTCCACAGTCCGTCAGGGATAACCAGACGCTCCTGATCCGATTTGGTAAGAATCGTCTCGATATCTTCTCCACGTCCGCTTTCGATTTTCTCAACCCAATCCGGCTCGATAATAAGCTCACGACCAAGCGCAAGCAATGGCACACCACTTTGAAGAGCTTCAGCTGCCTCGTCTGCAGTATGGATAGAACCTACTCCAATGACAGGCATTTTACCCGCCACACGGTCAAGGATAAATTCAATTCTGGAGCGAGTATCTGCTTCACCTCGTCTTGGCTTGGACCAGAACTCGTTGAGGGATACATGCAGGTAATCCAGATTTTTATTTTTTAGCGCATCCACCAATGCATACGTCTCTTCCATGGTCAATCCCGGTGTTTCCGGCTCTTCCGGTGAGAAACGGTACCCAACGATAAACGGTAGTTTCGTATGTGTAGCTACAACCTTCTGTACTTCATCCACTACAGCGAGTGGGAATGTGAGACGTTTCTCAATACTTCCACCCCAGCGATCCTCACGTCGGTTGGAATGCGGAGAGAAGAACTGCTGGATCAGATAACCGTTCGCACCATGAATCTCAACACCATCAAATCCAGCTTCAATGGCACGACGGGTTGCTTCCCCAAAGTCCTTGATGATGGACGTAATTTCGTCATCAGACAGCTCTCTAGGTACAGGAGACCCCGGACGCTCACTGGCAACAGCGCTTGGAGCAGCGACTTGACCTGCTGGTACCGCTTGTTCTGGCGTGAGGCGTCCTGCATGGAAAATTTGCAATACGGCTTTGGAACCGTGCTGCTTCATCGTATCGGCCAAACGTTTCAGGCCAGGAATAAAGCTGTCGTCATAACTACCAAATTGAGCCGGAAAACCAATCCCATTCGGAGTGACATGAGTTACAGCTGTAACAGACATACCAGCACCGCCGGTACGACGTGCATAATAAGCAAGTTCAGCGTCGGATACGGTACCATCCGGGTTCGAGGACATATGAGTCATGGGAGCGAGCACAATCCGGTTTTTCAATGTAATGCCGCTTGGCAGTGAAACGTGTTCAAACATCGGGCTATACTTTGGATTCATTCGTGGTTCCCTCCTGATTAAATATCTCTTTTAATAGATATATGAATATGTGCTTCCACTTTCTGTAATGATTATAGTTACGTTTCGCTCACAATGCAACTTTTCATTTTTTTCATTAGACTTTTTTTCCATACTCAACCCAAAAAGACGGAGTGTACTGTTCTCTCCGCCTCATCAGACTGCTTGCTCAGCTTAGAAACTGCGTACGTATGCCAGCTTCTGGTCCATCTCTTCCACGCATTCATAACAGTCATGCTCATCATTGGCTACCATCGGAGTGACCGGATACAGATTCATCTCTGTACTGTTGTAGGATTTCAACAACGGCAGCAGCTGAGTCACCCGTGTGTTGGCCGGATCAAGCCAGGTATTGATCTCATCTGCGGACAGAATTGCTGGCATTTTGCTGCCAAACTCACGTGTAACCATGTTCGCCCCTGCCATCAGCATCGTACAAGTACGCAGCGGCTGTTTACGTGTATCTTTCCACACCTCATATAATCCCGCAATGCCAAATAATCCGCGATCCGGCATAACCACACGCACCGCATAGCTCTTCTTGCCTTCCTGCCGCCAGTAATACAGACCATTACAAGGAATAACGCAGCGCTTTGTCTCTACAAGCTTGTAGTAGGCTGGATTCTCATGCACCGTCATGAGATTGGCATTGACTGCATCGCGACCCCAGAACGGAATGAATCCCCAGCGAAACTCGTCCAGCACCCGTTCACCATCCTGATGCAAAATAATCGGCGTATGCTGGGTTGGGCTAATGTTGTAGCGGTTTTTGTAATAATACATGACCCGTTCAATCTTGAAATGATCTCTGACCTCATCCAAATCGGCTGCCAATGAAAAACGGTTACACATGTTCAACGCTTCCTTTCCCTGTGTGAAGTTGAATGTATTGTTTGTTATTGCAGGGAAATTATGCATGCACATATGGACAGCAATCGACTTTTTCAGACGAAAATAAGGTCTAATTCAGCAGAATCCATTGTTTTTATCACGAAAACAAAGACTTAAGACTCATTTCAACGGATCTATTCTTTGTTACTATAACAGAGAAAAAAATACAATTATTGGAGGTTTTAAGTATGAAAAGGAAGTTTCTCATGAGCATCATGTTGTTCTCGGCTATTGCGATGTTCGGCAGTACCATCTATGCGGCAACCTTTCTAACCTACGGCTACCCCAGCTCGACGATTCCAATTCGTACTTACAATTATACCTCTACGTGGCAAACCCCCATGGATGCTTCCCTCACCAATTGGAACAATGCCGGCGCCAAAGTTCAGTTTACCAAAACAAGCAACTCTTCTAACACCATTACGGCCGGAAATTTTAACAACACTGCATATGGCGTCAACTACGCTTCCGTATCTGGCAGTCAGGTCGTAAGCTTCCGCATTGAATTGAATGCAACCACCATTACGGCTGACGCAACCAACTTGTCCAATTTTATTCAAAGCGTGTTCGTTCATGAGCTCGGACATTCAGTCTGGCTTGGAGACAACCCAACCACCACCAGCCCTTCCATCATGCTGTACTCCCGCAACCGAAACACAATGACTAAACCTCAAACCTTTGATATCAACAATGTCAGATCCAAGTATTAATCCGCTATTCTCATACCCCTAAATCCAAGGAGGATTTCTACCCATGAAAAAAATTCGAGTATTGACGCTGCTTGCCTCTTCCATTTTCATTCTCTCTGCCCTAGGTTGCTCTTCAGATCCGACAAATACAGCTGCCACCAAGGATGAACCGATTACAATGATTGCTTCTGAGGACTTCCC
The DNA here is from genome assembly GCF_030433635.1 of Paenibacillus vandeheii. NCBI lineage: Bacteria > Bacillati > Bacillota > Bacilli > Caryophanales > Paenibacillaceae > Paenibacillus > Paenibacillus vandeheii. The sequence goes on along the minus strand of NZ_JAROCD010000009.1, from coordinate 62,442 downwards.
AAGTTACTCAACCATCGGCGATCTCTCCGAGCGAGCAAACACCATCGTTAGAGGCAGTGTCATCCAAACACGGGTTGAAGCCTTGAACGACATGGTACAAGCCCCGGCTGTAAACGAAAGCGCTCTGGATGAGTCATCGAACCCGGGCGGTGAGGACATGGTTTCTTTTGATAAAATCTATACCATTTATACGATTAAGGTTGCTGAATCCTTCAAGGGAACACATGCAGCCGGGGATACTATTGAAGTGAAACAGCTTGGCGGACAGCTTGGCAATACCGAGATTATTAACGATGACAACATCAAATTCGTACCCACCAAAGATTATGTGCTTTTCCTCGAAACGTATGAGGACACCCCCGCAAGCCTGCTGAATTCTGTGCAAAGCCTGTATGTGGTCAAACCCGCAGCCAAATCCAATCAACCAGGCGAGCAGCAATCGAAGTCCGAAATCATCATGAGCGCCAACCCTGAGAATGATCTCACGCTAAGCATCGACGAGCTGCAGGAAATACAGAGCGAAGAACGGAACAAATAACCTCATTGGACATGTTTTATCTCTCCCTCCTACTGTTCAGTCATACATCTCACAAACCAAACGTGCCGCTCAGCAGAACTGAGCAGCACGTTTTTTGGCCTTATTGGCGTTAGGGGCGTTAGGGGCGATTATGTTAAACCTCTCTCTTCCCCTCTTCCAGAGGTGTACATTAATCTGAACTGCTGCGGAGTCATTCCGATATAGTCTCGAAACATGCGAATAAAATAACTGCTGTGCGTAAATCCGCACTGAGAAGCAATTTGTTTTACGGACAATCCCGAGTCTACGAGCATTCTCTTCGCAACCAGAATGCGGCAATCCAGCAGATACCTGCCGGGTGGAACACCCATGATGCTCTTGAACATGCGATTAAAATAATACACACTATATCCCGCTGTACCCGCCATATCAGCAAGACTGAGCGGCTGTGTGCAATGACGCCGGATATAATCGGCGGTGGAACGAATCGTCTCCTGATGGTTCAGCAAAGACGTCCTTTCCAGTGACTCCGAATTACGGGACAGTTGAGACAGCAACTCGTATAGCACGGCAGATAGTTTGGGTTCATGAACGCTCTCATACGTTCCCCCAAGCTGACACAATTGTTCGTGCAGTGCAGCAAAGCGCTCGGATCCCGAGAATGAAAAGAGCCAGACTTTATCCGGACTGCGCAGGTCCAGCAATCGCTCCAGATCATGGGCTTGCAGGTGAATCCATCTTACGTCCCAAGGATCAGCTGGATCGGCATGATAATGCTGGGCTTGTCCCGGTGCGTATAGAAAACCTTGTCCAGCCATCAAATGGACGGCTCCCTGATCTGTTTTGACATACCCTTGTCCTCTGAAAACCAGATGTAAATTGTATTCCCGTATCCCGTCTGGACGATGCTCCCTATGCTCCGGATCGTTGTATCTTCCATAAGCGACGGGATAACATGCATACCCCGCAAAGCCGGGCTCAGGCATAAACCAGTGTGTCCTCATTTTTTCACCTCCCGTTTGTAATAGCAAGATCATGATATCCTATCGCAACATGTTATTATATTCCCCTTTAAATATCCAGTATACAATGATGTGTATACGAAGAATATTCACAAGATCATGATGCATCGAACATCTTCTACACCGTAACTTTTTAATACAAATTCATATTTTCAGACCAAAGGAGAACAGCGTATATGAACACAAACCGTCCCGTACAAGTGGGCGTTGATTATTATCCCGAGCATTGGGCCCCAGCCATGTGGGAGCAGGATGCCCGTCTAATGGCCAAAAGCGGTGTACAGATTGTCCGTGTGGGTGAATTCGCATGGAGCCGAATGGAGCCTGCAAACGGCCAATTTCAGTGGGGATGGCTTGATCAGGCGATCGATACCCTTCATAGACATGGACTCCAGGTCGTCATCGGAACGCCAACCATGACACCACCACGCTGGCTTACCGCACAATGCCCGGATATCCTGCCTGTCCTTCCACATGGGCAAACGTATCATGAAGGAGTCCGCGGCCACCGCTGTTACAACAGCCCGAGCATGCGAAAATACAGTTCACGAATAGTACAGAAATTGACCGAGCGTTATGCAAGGCATCCGGCCGTGATTGGCTGGCAGACAGATAATGAGTTCAGTTTCACGGATTGTCAGTGCTCCGCTTGTGCGGACGCTTTTCGCAAATGGGTTCGTTCCCGTTACAACACGCTGGAGCAGCTCAACCAAGCTTGGGGAACAGTTATATGGAGTGGAGAATACAGCGATTGGGAACAAATCACGCCACCATATGGCGGCTCGCCGTTTCAGAATCCTTCATTCCTGCTGGATTACTCCCGGTTTCAATCGGATTCCATTGCTTCTTTTCAACATCTTCAACTGGAGATTATCCGTTACAATGGTCCTGAACATTTTGTCACGCATAATTTTCACAGCTATCCGCAAAAGGCAGATCAATATAAAATTGCTCAGGAGCTGGACTTTGCTTCCTTTGATTACTACCCGAACCCCTCACCGAACAAGACCGAAACAGCCCCTTACAGCGGCGCATTGGCTCTGGATCTGACACGAGGCATCAAACGTCGCAATTTCTGGATCATGGAGCAGCTTAGCGGACCTCCGGGATGCTGGTTTCCGATGTGGCGTACCCCGAAGCCCGGCTTTCTGCGTGCTTACTCGTGGCAGACTATCGCCCGCGGAGCTGATGCGGTTGTACATTTCCGCTGGCGCAGCGCAACAGGCGGAGCCGAACAATTTTGGCATGGCCTTATCGATCACAGCAACGTTCCGGGGCGACGGTTTAAGGAATTCCAACAGTTGTGCACCGAAGTAAACAAACTCGGGGAACGTCTGCAAGGCTCTACACTGCATAACGAAGTTGCCATCCTGCATTCGCATGACCAGTTAAATGCGCTTCAGATTCAACCCCAAGCCGAAGGACTGGAGTACTACGAAAATATGAAAGTGTGGCATCGTGCCTTGACCAAATTAGGAATCAGTACGGATGTTATCCATTCCTCGGAAGCGCTGGATGGCTACAAAATGATCATTGCGCCACACTTGTATTTGCTGGATGAAAACACAGCAAATCGTTTGCAAGGTTTTGCTGCGGCTGGTGGTATATTGGTCTTAACGCATCGCTCCGGTGTCAAGAACGATAACAACGTCTGTGTCATGGCATCGCTTCCAGGTTTGTTGTCTGCTTGTTCTGGCGTGCGCGTTACCGAATATGATCCTGTCGGTGTTGACCCGATTCAGATCCGTGACGAGCAAGGCCATACATACGCCGCTTCACAATGGGCTGATGTTCTCGAACTGAGCACAGCACAGGCGATTGCGGTTTATGCGGATCAATTTTATGCCGAAAGTGCGGCGGTCACCCGAAACAGCTGGGGCAAGGGTGAAGTCTATTATGTGGCTACGCAGCCCGAAGAAGCTTACTTGAGCCAATTATTGCGAACCATCGGCGAACAGGGCAGCCTGTCCGAGATTCAATCCTTGCCAGACGGTGTCCAGGTGACAACCCGTTCAGGACCGAATGGAACGTTTCGTTTTATTCTGAATTTAAGCCCTCAGCCTGCCTCCATTTCGCTGAAAGCCTCATACACCAGTGCACTGGACGGAAATACTAAAGGCCCTCTGCTGGAACTGGGGCCCTATGATATTGAGATTTTGGAGATTCAATAATAAATAAACAGATAGGCAGTGTATGACCAAATGGAACCATGAAAAGGCCCGGATCTGCACCTAAAGTGCACCCGGGCCTTTAACCACTGGCAGAAACGTTAAGAAGTATAACTTGATTATGATTGGATAAAGTCAGCTATGGAGCGAACCTGGATGGCCCCCGCCTCGGAAACAGCACCATCAGATCCCTGTAATGCCGCTCTGGATGTGAACTTAACCTTCACTGGAATGCCAGGAATGAGGTCGAAGAAATTGTCTGAGAATACACCTTCTGCCTCTGTAGAAATCCACACTTGTTTGGCAAGCACATCACTTTCCAGGACCAAATGTACGCCATCGTTCTCAGTCACTTCGATTACCTTAATTTGCACTGGTTGCAGTGCAAGATCCTTCGATGGTACAAAATAATGCTCCTGTACGATGTCGGCTGCCCCATCCTGCTTCAGATCAATGCGCAGCAATGTAGTTGCAGCATCACGACCTTCCAGCCATTCAGCCTGACTCAATGACAGCACCTGTTGACCAGAGTTGGATGCCAGAGCGATTTCATGCTCTTCATCACGGTATACCGTGCCATCAAAGCCGATTAGGCGCAGCTGAAGTTTCCCTTTCACAGGTTCAAGCTGATCCGAGATCAGAAAAATATCCGTCACATCTTGCTTCGTGCCATCTACCGAAACCAAGACATCGCTGAAGCTGCGTTTGGCGTAATATTGCAATGCTTTCCAGCGGCCAAAGTAGTCCATCCCCGCCCATGATGCTACCGGCCAGCAATCGTTCATCTGCCAATAGAGCGTTCCCATACAGAACGGTTTGCGGCGACGGTGAGCCTCAATGGCTGTTTTCATCGCTTCAGCCTGAAGCACCTGGCTCATATAGAGGAAGGAAGGGAAATCCTTAGGTTCATGCATGTACATGTCCATGTATTGTTTGATCAGACGATTACCCGCCCCGTTCTTTTGATGCGCCAGCATCACGTCAGACTCCAGCGCCAGGTCCTCCTCCTCTGCATACTTGCGAACCGAATCATATTCAGGGAAGGACTGGAAGCCATATTCACTCATGAAGCGTCCCACATGAACGTTGTAGTTCTCAAATGGCTCCACATTATGCCATACACCCCAATAGTGGATATCCCCTTCTGACGTGGATGGATGGGCATGCTGTTTCTCGTCTCCCGACAGGGATACGAGTGGCGAAGAAGGCCAGTAATCCACACCAGGAGCATAGGCTTCCACCACTTCCGGCAAAAGATCATGGAAAATGGCTTCGTAATCCGCCCAAATGCGTTCCTTCTGCTCTTCGTTGTAATCTTTCTTCCAACCCCAGCCGCCATCCTCAATGTAATGAGCCCATGCGGAATCAATCTCGTTATTGCCACACCACAGCACGATGCTTGGATGATTGCGCAGACGTTTTACATTATCAATCGCCTCATGCTTCACACTGTTCAGGAAAGCCTCGTCTCCAGGATACATGCTGCAAGCAAACATAAAATCCTGCCATACGAGCAAACCATATTCGTCACACAACTCGTAGAACACGTCTTCTTCATAGAAGCCACCACCCCATACACGGAGCATATTCATATTCGACTCGGCAGCTGACACAATCTCATGCAGATAACGCTCACGTGTGACTTCTGTAATGAAGCTATCATTTGGAATGTGATTTGCACCTTTGGCAAAGACAGCAACTCCGTTTAATTCAAAATAAAAGGAGGCTCCTGCTTCATCTTGATCACGAACCAGACGTATGGAACGAATGCCCGTTTTCACCGTGGACTCAGCCACTACTTGCTCTCCCTGAATCACTTCCGTTAGGAAGAAATACATATGCGGGTCACCCAGTCCGCGGCTCCACCACAGCTTCGGTTCATCTATGGAGATTGGAACCTCCACAGTCTGGACGCCTGGTTTCAACGTTACAGCCTGCTCCCAGCTCTGTCCGTCCGTTCCTACTCGAATAACCGTTTCTATTACTTGCGCAGACTCTACTTCCACGACCGCAGTCAGAGAAGCGGAAGCAGCGGTTACTTCTTTTTGCTGGATAAAAACATCATTAATCCGTACGTCGGTCCATCCTTCGAGACGCGCTTCGCGCCAGATTCCGCTGGTTACAAAACGTGGACCCCAGTCCCAGCCATAATGATACGGGGCTTTCCGGGCAAAAATACTCACTCTTTTGTCGCCTAGTCCCCCCACATCAGATTGATCATTCGATGCAGGCAGAGCATATCCGAGCTTCTCCAGCTTCGGCAGGTCTTCATTTATTGGGGAACGAAAACGTATTCGGAGGATGTTGCCACTTGCCTTTACAACCGATTTCACGTCAGCTGTCCACACCCGGAACATATTATCCGCCGACAACACATGCTGTTCATTCACGTACACATCGGCATACGTATCCAGACCATCAAAGACCAGCTCCAGATACTGCTGTGACAGCAGTGCTTCATTAATGTCAAATTCGGTACGATATTCCCAGTCTTTCTTGTCGACCCATTGAATTTCCTTTTCGTTAGTTCCATAGAAGGGGTCTGGTATCTTACCCAATTTCAGCAAATCCGTATGCACACAGCCGGGCACTTGAGCCGGCATCCACTCCTGATCCTCACAAGCCTTGAACGTCCAATTCTGAAATGTCTGCGATTGTATTTTGCTCATGACAGCCTCCGTTATCGTTGAAGTTGTTTGGAAAACAATTTGTTAGGTTTTGTTATTATAAAAACAAATAACTTACAAAACAAAATTAACATGATATGCTCAATTCAGTCAATCTGTTTTGTGATTTATTTCTAAAAACCTTTTTATCCAAACAAAAAAGACATGAAGCCTTATCTCTCCATGTCTTTTCACCCCATAATTATATAGAATGGTGCGTGCTATCCTTGGCATTCCAGAACCGCGTTCGTTCACTTCATTGCAAAATAGCATTGTACTCATCACGAATGATTAATTCCGAATAAATCAGCTTTCTTTCAAAAGGCCCGTCCGGCTGCTCCATGCGCCACAATAGCTGGTCCACCGCCCGCCTGCCCATGTTCTCCTTGTCAATATGAACCGTAGCAAGAATAGGCTCTTCTGAACGTGTATTGTCGAACCCGGTTACTGCACAGCGCTCCGGCACCTCGATGCCCCTGCCTTGGAGTGCACCAATCACAACAGCAGCCATATGATCGTTCGCACATACCATCACTTCGGGGATGTCTTCCATCTGCATGGCGGCGATGGATTCCCGAATGTGATCCAGATCGGGTCCCAGCAAATCTGCTTGCTGCGTGACTTGCAGCTGCATCTCTTCCAGTACCGAACGATAGCCGAGCCATCGCTCTCTGAAACTGGCTGCATCAGGCAATTCTCCAGCAAACTGCAGCCGCCTGTAGCCCTTACCAACGAGCATCAGCACCAGTTCCTTCATACATTTCATGTTGTCTGTAAACACCGTATCTCCATGGATGGCCGGGTCTTCATGATCAACCATCACTAGCGGAATATGCAGTCGATAGATTTCGAGTAATACAGATGTGGAAATGGAGCCAACGGTAATAATTCCGCTGATGGCTTCGGGATTAAGCACCGAAAACATGCGATCCGAGGAAGGTTCCGTCAAGGTCAGAATATCCATGCCCTTCTCATTCAGGCGTGCAGATATTCCGTCAAATATGGGCCCCCAGTACAGGGAGGAACGATTCTGCGAACGAATGTTGGGGAACAAGATCAGAATAGTTCCCTGTCTATCCAGCTTCATCTCCTGTTCAACTGGGGTTTCCGCCAGATAACGCTTCGGTTCGGTTTTGAAATATCCGAGCTGCCCCGCCGTTCTGACAATCATCTCCCGGGTATGTTCACTGACACCAGGTTTGCCCGTCAACGCACGGGAGACTGCGAATTTGGATACCCCCGCAGCATCGGCAATTTGCTGCATGGTTACTCTTTTGCCCATCCTACTCACCCGTTTTTCCTTATTTTTTCATTAAGTGTAGCATAATAAAAGGGATTCAACAAAACATGTTATTAAAAACTTTATTTTGTTAGGTTGATTTGCTAGGGATTCTACATCTCTCTCGGATAAAATAACAAAAAAAGTTCCTCCACCACCTTCACCATGAAGATGATGGAAGAACTCTTCCTTTATCTCAAAATTATACGCCAGTTGCTCCCTGTTCTCCCAGTTCGGTCTGTAATGCCGTCCGCTTTCTGCGCCATAATAACGGATATGGGACTCTGATCTCCATAATCAGAACACCAATGAGCATCAGTGCTGCACCCGCATACCCTTGTAGGGTAAGGGACTCCCCTTGAAAAGTAAACGCAAATGCTGCGGCGAACAGCGGTTCGAGGGAAAAGATCAGACTCGTTCTCGTTGGTGAAGCATGCCGCTGGGCAAGAGTCTGCAAAATGTAGCCAATGCCGCTGCACAGGACCCCAAGACCCAGAATGGCAGCCCAAGATTGCGGCGTGTCGGGCAGACGCGGTGTCTCCAGCAGAAATGTAGCAGCCAACCCCCACAGGGCTGCAACGCCCAGTTGAACCGTACCCAGGGTTAGCGGATCATGCTTCGGAGTATACTTGCCAGCAATCATAATGTAGATCGCGTACATGAATGCTGCGAGAATGCAGAAGATATCCCCCATATGCAGGCTAAGCTCATATTGTAACGTCAACAATGCAAGCCCGGTTACCGCCACGAGAATACTTATGGTTAACCGCAAATCTGGCAATCTTCGATGCAAAATTGTCGTCAGGATAGGCACGAAGATCACTGCCAAACTGATCAGAAATCCCGCCTGCGAAGCCGTTGTGCGCTGAACTCCATAAGTGATCAATACAAAGGCCGCGAATAACGCTGTTCCCATAATAGCCCCTGCCACAAGCGTTCTGCGATCCATTCGGAACAGTCGCCGATGGAAAAGGACAGCTGCCGCGATAAAGGCAATGCCAAACCGGAATGCGACCAAATTCAGCTCCTGCATGGACTCCAGTCCGGATTTCATAAACAGATAGGATGATCCCCATATTACCGTTGCGAGCAGCATCTGCAAATCCGCTCTTCTTGATGCCTGACCTTGTGGTGCACGTACTCCGTTCATCTTGCTTCTACCTTCATTCTATGTATTGTAATCGATCCGAGGCTCTCTCGAACTAACTCGCCTTGGCAAGTATAAACGATTGCTTTGCATTATAAAAATGAATATTTATAATAGGTAATATGAAATAAACTCATGTATAAAATGAAGAGAGGAACGGGATCTTTCATGTCATTGGTCAAATATGAAATTTTGAATGCCGTAGTGGAATACGGCAGCCTTACGAAAGCAGCAGAAGCACTGAATATTACCCAATCCGCGGTCAGTCATGCCATCGCGAGTCTGGAGACCGAGTGCGGATTTTCGCTGCTGAATCGAGGCCGCTCCGGTGTACGAATGACCACCGAAGGGGAACGCATTCTGGGCTATACTCGTGAAATTCTGCGCTGGACGGAACGGATGAACCAGGAAATTTCATTAATTCGCGGCGCCGAGGTTGGAACCGTGCGCATTGGCACATTCGCCAGTGTATCCACACAGTGGCTGCCTGGCATCCTGAAGCAATTTCGCCTGCGTCATCCCGGAATCGAAATTAAGCTGTGGGAAGGGGACTATGCAGAAATTGAAGGCTGGCTGGCCGGAGGCGCCATCGATCTCGGCTTTCTGTCCCTTGGTGATTCTTCGCCTTTTGAAACCATTCCATTGCAAAAAGACAGGATGATGTGCATCCTACCTTTGGAGCATCCACTTGCTACGGAGAGATCGGTCTCATTTGACGTATTGCTGGAGCAGCCCTTTATTCTGCCCAAATGGGGCGGTGACAACGAAATTGAACGATTGATTCGACAGCATGCAGCCAAGCTGAATGTGGTCTATGAAGTTGCAGAGGACCAAGCCATTATGGCAATGGTTCGAAACGGACTTGGTATTAGCCTCTTACCTGAAATGGTTCTTCAACACCATACAAACGAGCTCGCTCTCGTTCCAGTCACTGGAGATCCTTATCGTACGATTGGCATCGCTTGCCCTTCGCTCACTAATCTGTCCCCTGCTTCGCGTCGTTTCATTGAAGCTGTACAGGAATGGCTAACTCCATCGTTATAATCTGTGAACCGCCATCCTGATCACCTACTCCCACACCCGGTCCAGCTGATCTGCATAGAATCGGATGGCTCTGCTGTAATCGGTTATTCCCTTATCCCCTGATGTATCTGCCAGTTGCACCAGCAGCCGCTTCATGGCCTCTGCATGCTCGCCCAGATTGTAGAGCACCATGGCTAGAAAAACTTCAAATTCCCGGTTCTCCGGGAATTCACTTATCCCCTTTTCAAACCAGGTCTTCGCCTGCTCGTATTGTCCCAAAGTTCGATACGTGCTGCCTAGTCCAAGGATGGCCCCTGCCCTGTCCTCACCTGGAAGTCCAAGACTTAGAGCCTGTTCGTAATGTGTTACCGCTTCCCGCTCCAATCCAATTGAATCATGCGCCCAAGCCAGCTGATACCATACCTGTGCGTTCTCCGGTTCTTGCAAGGCCAGTTTCTGCAACAGCTCGATCGCCTCCTGCACCTTCCCCTCTTGTCGCCAGAGAATAGCCTGCTTCACATCACTCATAATCCCACTTCCTGTTCATTCATCATCTGTTTCATTTGTAGAAATCATTCAATCATTATAACAAAAAAACACCCCGGGAAATATGCGGAACAACCAGAGGTTGTCCAAGCATATTCCATACAGCGTGCTTTTTCATTTCGTAATCTCGTTTCGTAATTTGCGTAAGAAAGCCAACCACTCTGACATCATCCATTTTAGTAATTACAAAATGGATGCTTCGCTCAGGACCAGGTCGTATTCGCTACCATCACTATAAATACAACCATTAGATAATTGACAGAGATCAAAAAGTTAACCTTTGCCCATTTTTCGTCATCCTGTGTTTTGAGTCCGCTTAGGGTGTGTACAAACCAGATGAGGCTTCCAAGACCGGAGACAAGCAGGAACACAAGCCCAACGTAGTTATAGTAATACAGTAGAAATACAGCAGGAAGCAACAGAAAAACGTAAGGAATCATCTGAAACTTGGTACGTTTGACGCCCTTGACTACGGGTAAAAGCGGGAAACCTGCTGCACGATATTCCTCCACTTTGCGAATCCCGAGAGACCAGAAGTGAGGCGGCTGCCATAGAAATAACAGTGCAAAGAGCAGCCAGGCACCCACATCGATCTGATTAGTAACTGCGCAATAACCGATTACAGGCGGCATAGCACCTGCAATTCCGCCAAGTGAAGTGCTCCAGGTCGAACTGCGTTTGAGCCACATCGTGTAAATCACGATATAAGCAAACCACCCGAGCAATGCCATCCATGCGGACAACGGATTAACCAGGAAGTACAGCAGCGCCACACCGGCCACACCAAGAGCAAGGCCATACCCGAGTACAAACTTGGGCTTGAGATGGTTGATGTATTCAATCCGTTTTTTGGTACGCTCCATCTTCTGGTCCAATTCACGGTCCCAGTAGTTGTTAATCACACAAGCTGATGCGATGACCAGAGTTGATCCAATTAACACCATGAGGAGAGATATCCATGAGATATCCCATTTTGAAGCGACCCAGAACCCTACCGCCACCGCAAATACATTTAGCCGCAAAAGTCCGGGTTTCGTTAATGCGATCATGTCTTTAAGCATGAGAAGCCTCCTGAACTATGTAAAAACACCATTCCTATAATGATACCTGTACATACCATGAATTACAATCTCCTTCATGAATTTGTCATAACCAAAAAGCATTCCTCCCGGTATGGAACCAGAGGAATGCTTAACCATTAAAAGTTGAATTTGATTTTATGGAATGTACTGCTGTACAATTTTGATCACTTTTCCGTCTTGTACAGTGAGGTGATACGGGAATATGGACAGATCGAGCAGATTCGTATTGTCATACAAGGATTCGAACTTGCTGAGCGCAACTGGCTCATTCCATTGAATGTTGGTGCCCTGCACCGTACCGTCACGATCATACAACTGCATCAACACTTCAGCATTAGCACTGACTTCCACCTTTTCCTGCTCTTTGCTGTCGTTGACGATATAATATCCATCAGGAGCACCATCTATACCGGAGTCTGGATTCCGTTGTTCAAAAACTTTATCAGCCTCTGTCCCTTGGTACCAGCCAATCTTGTCTACAATTAAGTATAATTTACCGTCTTCATGCTGTATGTCATCCACATACGCTGTAAACATCTCGGAGTTTGCAGCCTGAGCTTCTTTGGCGGATGCCTGCACAGGGTCCGTGCTCTCCTCAGCGTTCGCTGGTGTAAGCAAATATGTAGCAAGCACAATCATGCCAAGCAATGCAACAGCCGCACCCAGCAATCGTAATTTCCATTGTTTCGCCGCGTTCTTCATAGGCAGCATCTCTCCTTATTATGAACGATAGTATTCCTTAACCGGAAGGCTTCTCCTTCAAACGCTCATATGAAATATTTAATTCTGTTTTCTACTCTCCCTATCATAATGGGTATGCCAATTATAAAAGTATCAGCCAGATGAAAAATAGTTACAATACATGTCATCAGTTCTGTACCGAGCATCTTAACAAAAGAAGAGCAACATAAACCAAAAAGAAACCCTGAATGTCATGGCATCCAGAGTCTCTATTGGCTTAGCTTTTGGTTTCAGCTCGATCTTAGTGATTCGGAGCCGATCCCTGAGCCAGACGTACAAGCATATGAGCCAACATATGGCGTTCTTCTTCTTTCCCGACGTTCCACAACTCCTGCAGCAACTTCTCTTCACGGTTACGCGGCTCTTCCCGGGCTGCCAAATAATCGGCCACCTTCTCGGCAATTTTGGCCATCTGTTCTTCGCCAAGCCCAATCGATTCTCCCATTGCAATTCGTTTGCCCAGATATTCTTTGAAAGAATCAAAATTCTGTAAAATCTGTTGTCTTTCTTCGGGTGCAATCTTGTCAATCGCATTGTCTACCTTGTCCGTTGAAACCTGGCCATCTTTGTGGATAACATGATCATGTTCATTCATTTGAAAAACCTCCTTGAGAATATTCGCTTTTGGGGAGTAAGCAAAATGCTTAATCATACCAAGTTATCTATAATATAAACTTCTCGCTGGAGATTAATCAGACCATTTCTATCCTTTAGCAAATATCATCAGCCATCTGTTGCTTCATCAGAGATGCTTCGAAATCGCCATACTGCCAGTGCTCCCCACATATACAGCATGGCACTCAGATAAAATAATACATCGATTGTCAGCCAATCGATCAGCACACCACCTACAATTACGGCCAACCCTGACGCGGCGGATGTCCAGAAATGATAATTGCCGACAGCTGGGCCCCGTTGTCCGGCTACCGTATAATCGGCGAGCAGCACCCGTTCACTCATCCGTTGCATCGCATTACATATCCCCATGATAATTTGCAGCAGAAGGACCCAGATGTAGGATATGACCCATGGAAATGCAATCATGGCCCCAGCCATCCCCACTGCACTTACGATGAGCCAATGTTTGGCTTGTCGATCCATCCGGGGAGCGAGCCATTGCGAAGCAGCTGCAGAGCTAATCGTAAACACGGCAAAGGCAAGCCCGTATTTGGAGAAGCTGTTGCCCAGATTTTTGAGAAACAACAGATAATAGGGATAAATCATACCCGAAGCGAGGGTAACGATACTTTGAGATCGAATAAGCCACTTGATATTCATGGACGATTTCCTCCATATTCCTCCATAAAATAGTTCATAAAGAGATGATTGGGGTCAAACTTTTCTTTAGCTGCAAAAAACTCATTCATTCGCGGATAGGCCTGTTCGAATTGCTCTGAAGTCGCATAACCTGCATAGGGCAGGTAATATGTTCCGTTATATCGAAGGACGGCATCCATTAATTGCTGCATGCTGTTCTTGAACTTTCCTTGTTCTGCCTCGGACAATGAAGCGTGAAATAAACAGACTAGACCGAACATATCCTGCGTTGCATATGAAAGCACAGCCTCTTCATCATGTTTCACATACCTGACTGTAATGTTAAGCAGATCCAACTGCTCCTGGGAAACAATCTCTCCCATCTCCTGAACAAATGCCGGGAAGGCATTCACCGGAATAAAATATTCCTGCAACAGATCATTTTCGCCCGGCTGATGATACTCCATGAAAGCAGACGCTGAAGCCATGGCATTGTTGCGGCTAACCCTCTTGCCATCCTGGGACTCGAAGTAACGCTGTTGCAGAGGCCAAAACCACGCCCGGCCCCACTCGAATTCACGGTTCAGGTTGAACAGGAGTTTGCTGGGAAGTACGCCCCTTTCGCGTTCATCCAGATGATTATAATCCTCTAGTGAAGCCGTTGGATCAAGCGCATAATTCAGTGCGTACATATCACGAAAGTAGCCTTCACCAGGCTGAATTGAAATTCGGGCCAGATGCATTCGCATCATCGGATCTCCAAGAACAATCTTTTGAAAATAAGACGGGTAGTCCCTAGCCAGCACCTGCTCCGTCGTAAGAGGGTAGACTTCATCATCCGTTAATGTCAGAGTAACGTCCAGAATCAGGCCAAAAAGTCCATATCCTCCAAGCACAAGCGGGAAAAGTTCGGCATTCTCGGTGCGGCTCACGTGCCGAATCTGACCATCTGCTGTCAAGAGACGAAAAGAATCCACACTTTGAATCAAGGAACCCTGATGAAGCTCCCGACCATGTGCATTTACACTGATGGACCCGCCTACCGTAAAAATATTCTGGGACTGCATATTTTTGATGGACAATCCATACGGATTAATGGCTCGCTGTACGTCAGCCCAGGTTGCCCCTGCCTGTACACGGACCTTTTTGGCATCAGCATTAACCTCTAGCACTTTATTATAAGAGGTCATATCGATGACAATCCCGTCTTTATAATAGGTGTGTCCTCCCTGACTATGACGCTGCCCGGCAATGGATATCGTCAGATTTCGCTTTCGTGCATCCTCAAGCAGTTCAACAAACTGCTGTTCTTCACGACCTTCCACAATACGTTCAACCTTAACCGGATGAAGGCGGCTGTAGTCGGTAATCAGATAAGGATTCTGATCATCGCTATCCGTTCTCCAATATGTCCACACACATAAAACCAGAAGTAACAGGAGCATGCTCATTTTTTTGACCAGCTGAACTCCTCCTCCCTTACATTCAACGTTTCAATTTAATCCCATTGGTTAATCGTTTACATACACATTAAAGAGATTGGATATGTTAAGGAACACCTTAAACATACCTGAATAAGGAGGAATTTTCCATGAGCGAGCATAAAAAAGAGCGAAAAACCAAAGACCTCGAACCTGGTGTCAATACCGTTCTGCACCCCGATCCCTATAATCCCGGGCCAACGGACATGATTGAGGAAGCCGTAGGAGAAATCGTAGACAACATCACCCATCCTCACAAAGCTAAAACAACCGACACACGCAATACAAACAGCAAATAAATCTTGATCATCCTTTTGCAAGCCGTTTGCGTACAACGCAAAAAAATCCTCCAACCTTAGTTATAACGGTCGGGGGACTTTTTGCATTGCTGATGTGTAAGTTGATAAATCGGACTGTTCCATATTTGCGTTTAGATCTGATTCACTTCGTTTTCCTTTTTCATCTGTTGCAATGCCTTGTGAATCCAGATCGCGGCAATTGAACCTTCGCCCATGGCAACCGTAGCTTGTTCTGCGTGCAGGCCCAGATCCCCTGCAATCCATACATTAGGTGCGGCCTGCATGCTGCGCGGGTTGGCTTCCACATGTTTATTATCCGCGATGACGGCTCCAAGCTGCTCTGCCAGTTCATAATGCACACGATTACCTCCAAACGCAATAAATCCACGCTCCGACTCATAAATCTGTCCATCTTCCGTCAGTACACCCGTAATATGGCCATCTTCCATCTGCTGTACTTCTTGTACGGCCGCCTCTAGATAACGAACTCCTGCCTCTTTCATGCTGCGATGAAGCTCAGCGGAGATTGGCGACTGCTCATGGTTGATGTATAACAACTCATTGGTACGTTGAATTAAAACCATAGCCATGTTTGCACCGGCTTCACCTGCACCCAGCAATATCGTGCGCTGATCCTGAATCTCGTATCCATCGCAATCCGGGCACACATATACTGTTCGTCCCAACGTAGGCGTTAATCCCGGGATATCTGGTATCCTGTCCGTTAGTCCGGTTGCCAGCAGGACTGTTTTTGCCATATATTCAGAGCCGGAAGAGCCGAACAGCTGAATCTGTTCTCCCCGGCGTCCTGCTTTAATGATACGGTCTTTCTCAAAAGCTACTCCAGTCCCTTCTGCCTGCATTCGGCCTTTGGTGCGCAGCTCTTCACCGGATACTCCATCAGGAAAACCAAGAATATTATGATAGGTTCGGCATAACGTTGATCTGCCTTCTCCTGCGTCCACCACCAACACCCGATGGGAAGAGTATCGTCCCATCTGAATAGCCGCCTGAAGTCCTGCGAGTCCTCCACCTACGATAATGCAATCATACTCTCGCATGCTCCATCTCCCTCCTATGCTTCTATCTCTTATATGTTATTGGACAGTTCACTATCCTTCTATCCATTTACACCATTCAACCAGAATCAAACGTTATCTGTTACAACTTAGCTTTTACCAAAATAAAATAACCCAAACCATCCGTCTGAATAACGGTGCGTTTGGGTCGGTTTAAGAAAGAATGATCATTCCGGAATTCAGAAAATGTATGATTCAAATCGTGAAGCGTTCGAAATGGCATTCCATACATCTGCCGTCTCTCCGCCCATATACCAATAGGCTAATCCAGCAATGTTACGTTCCCCACTCATCATTACTTTCGCGGATAATGAACGACTGTCTTCTGCCCATATATATTTTGGTGTACCGTTATTGTTATATCCAATCACATATTGGACCAACGATGCATCCCACCGTCTCACAGAACCTGAAGCTCGTGCACGTGTTCCCTGTTCTGCAAGGGTGATATCCCATGAACTGGCTGCCGGATTAACGGAAGACCAATCTCGTGTATATAAAGGCAGGGCCAGAATTGTTTTGGCGCGAACCACTTCAGCGAGCAGCGTAACCAGGGACTTTTCGACCCAGGGGAGAGATGCCACAGACCCCGCTTGCGGGTCGCCGTTCCAATGTTCCTCATATCCCATCAGTACCATATAATCCGATACGGCACCCAATTGAGCATAATCAAATGCGTCGGTCCAGTCTGTCCCCAGATCAGGTGATACATCCACGGATACAACGGCCCCCAGCGCATGCAAAGACGTTGTCAGGGAGGTGATAAATGCGGTCATTCCTTCACGATCAGCAGGCAGTACGTTCTCGAAATCCACATTAATACCATCCAGTTTGTATGTTTTCACAACCGATGTGACCTGTGAGATCACGGCCGCCCGGTTAGCTGAGCTGGATAACATCTGATGGGTAAGGTCTGGGTTCGAACGATTGCCAAGCAATGGCCATACTTGTCTGCCTGTAGCAGATGCCCAGGATAATAGCGACGTGTCCGTGAGATCTGTGATCTTCATGCTGCTATTCAGGAAAAACCAACGGGGAACCAGTGTGTTTGCTTCCGACTGTTCAATCTGTTTCTTGAACTCAGCCGTAGTGGCGTTATATTGCCATCCCAGCTGAATACCGAGCTGGTCCTCGCTTTTCAGCTGGTCTGACCAGGTTTTCTTTTGCAAAATGGCATCCAGCATCACTGCTGCCTCTTCTCTGGTCACCTGGTCATGTGGACGAAACATGCCATCACTGCCGCGCATCAGGCCAAGCTGATATACCGTCTGCACGTAAGGACGCGCCCAGTCCGATATCTGAGCTGCATCGTCATATGTAGATGACAGGAGGTTCGTTGACTTTGAAGATTGTTTCAACATCCTCACGAGCAGTGCAGCCGCTTCTTCCCGAGTGATGGAAGCGTTCGGCTGGAACACTCCCTGACTCTTGCCCTCAAGAACAGACAGGTTGGTCATGGCTGAGACGTTGCCGTAATACCATGCATTTATGCTTACATCGTTATAGGGGTTAATATTGTTTTTAACCGGCTTCAAACCTAACAGTCTTACGGCAAATGTTGCAAATTCGGCACGAGTGACCGCCTTTTTGGGTTCAAACGTATTCTCGGAAGTGCCGGCAGCAATTCCCGCTTTGACCAGATGTGCAATAGCATCCTTGGCATAACTGGAGGCTGTATCCTGGAACACCTGCTGAGCCGCTGCTGCCTGAGCTGTGGGGTAACCGATAGAGATTGAGCCCATTGCAAGTACACCGCACAAAACAGCATTCCATAGCTTTCGCCGGGTACGTTTGTTTATTCTATTATTCAAATCAAAAAGCCTCGCTTCATTGGAGTACGATCTACACAATCGTATCAAATTGAAGCGAGGCCGTATGTGGTTAAATATTGGGAAATTCGCTGAAGTGATGTACCTCAATATTATCAATCAAGGTCGACATTCGAATTCAGGCGAAAGCCTTACTTGTGTACTTTTACACGTTGTTCAATCGGTTGGAATTCTTTCTCGCCTGGTGTTGCAGTAGGTTTGCCGAATGGCATTTGAGCGATCAGTCTCCAGTTCTCGGGAATGTTCCATTCCGATTTGACCTTCTCGTCAATCAACGGGTTATAATGCTGCAGGGATGCGCCCAGACCTTCTTGCTCCAATGCAGTCCAGATCACCAGTTGCAACATACCATTAGATTGGTTCGCCCAGATTGGGAAGTTATCCGCATAAGCTGCAAAGTTTTGTTGAAGCTGTGCGATCACATTGTTGTCTTCGAAGAAAAGTACAGTACCGTATCCGCTGCGGAATCCGGCCATTTTCTCAGCTGTAGATTGGAATGCTTCTTCGTTGCCAACTACTTCACGCAAAATTTCTTCCGTGTGATTCCACAGTTTGTCGTGTTGTTCACCAAGCAATACTACGGCGCGAGATGTTTGTGAGTTGAATGAAGTCGGAGTGTATTTCACCGCTTCTTCCACAATTTCCTGGATTTTAGCATCCGAGATTGTGGATTCCTTGCTGATTCCATAATAAGATCTTCTGTTTTTCAATGCTTCAAAGAAAGATGTAGACATAAAACATTCGCCTCCCAAAATGGTTTTTTCCTATTGCCAACATAGTAACTATAATATAGTAACATACATTAGTCAACAAACTAATTTATTTTCACCAAACATGCATTTTATTCATTGCCCTTGGAATATGGGTAGTTAAGTATTACTTATTAACAGCTCTAGAATGTAGCTGATCACTGCGATTCGCGATAATCTGCTCGATATTTTTCTTCCGTTGAGGAATTGCTCTTGGTTTGATCCTTATTCTTCTCTTCCTGCTTCTCCATATTCAGATCCTCCATCGGGATGGGGTCCACTGTCTGCTCTTCTTCATGCCGATCAAGCAAACTTTCCTTCTCTGTCGGATACTGCTCCGGATTATCACGGAAACGATCCTTATGTGTATCCTTGTTATTTTGATCCGGTGTGCGCTCTTTCATTCGTAATTCCTCCTCTTTTTTTATTTACCCTTCTTTACCTTTTCTGTCTGACTTCTAAACACGGAGCAGCTATGAGATGAACGTAACAGGTGTAATTCCATGTCTGCATCAGGAGCAAAATAGCAAAAAGCCAACCAGGACAGACGGGTTGACTTCATTTATTTGTATTCAATTTAATGATTTGATTCGTTACTGGGCGAAGTGGCAAAATACCCAAGCTCAATTTGGCTTCAAAAATAACACTCTCATTCTCTTCTACCAATCTTCCTCGGACCCACACAGCTCCATCCGTAACCGCTGAACGCTCAACGATCATTTGCTCCTGCATGCGAATCTCACGGTGATATGATATTTGCAGACGGATTATACCTGCGGCCAGCTCATCTTGTGTTAGCGCATCACAACACACGTCTGCATATCTGGCATTATTCATGTGTCCATTACTGTCTGTGCTACTATATTGTACAGTTAGACGATATTGTTCCTGCAAGTTCAGTTCAGAGGGAACCGTCACTTTGGCAGGGGGTTCGCCCAATGATACATCGGGATGCGATTTCACTTCAAAAGGCAGAGCGGATGGTCTGACGACTCTGCGTTTCTTCAGATCAACCAATGCCCAAGCCGTGCGAGCTACAGCCAGATGGGTCCCCTCTCGATCTGTGAGGATATAATCCCTTAACCAGGTCACCCCTTTATTTTCTTTGTGCCACGTCTGCAAGGATACTTCTTCTTCCAATTGAGCTGGTCGTATAATCGTGACATCTGTTGTTAACAGCATCCAGCCCAATCCCTGATCCAGCATCTGTGATACGGTAACGCCCATGCCCGCTAAATCGCGGTCTGCTGCCAACTGCATATGTTCCAGTAACGCAGATGGACGACATTGTGATCTGTAATCGGCATCGGCTGATCCAATTCGATAGTGAAGTTTGAATGGTTGTTCAGATTGCATTGAATAAACCTCCTCCTCAAGCTGGCAGCATGTAATCTCTAGTTCGCACCACTACATTAATCAAGCGATCGATGTAAACGACTGCGGTACAGATCAGGTGCACACCCTACACTTTGTTTGAACATTCGGCTGAAATGGGATAACCGCTTAAACCCGGCCAACCGACTGGCCTCTGTCACACTAATATCCGGCTGGAACTGGAATAACAGCTTGGCCTGATTAATGCGCCGGTCATACACATATTTAAAGATGGTGCTGCCCGTCATTTCTTTGAACAACCCGGCCAAATAAGGCTTGGACAGATGAAGTTCACTAGCCAGATCATCCAGACCGATGTCCTCCATGTAATGGGTGTCCACATAACGAATGATATGTTGTACATGCCGCTCCTTCTCGGAAGAGGGACTGTGGTCCTCAACCCTGCCTCGGCAAATCCCAGCTACAACATACAGCAGATCACATAAGCGAACGTTCATGCGCTCCTCTTTGAAATCCCCCGGATTCACCATAAGCTGATGGAGATTCAGCAGCAAGGTCTCGAATTCGGAGCGGATATTCCCAGTCAAATTGATGCGGCAGTTTCTCAGTTCTTCGAACGGCCTCAGTACATCGCTGACCCGATCCGGATGCAGACTGCTGCGGAGAGCCGAAGGGTCGAAATGCAGTGTCGTTCGCACATACGGCCTGCCCGGCAGTGGATGTGGCCGATGTAGGGTCATCCCATGCATGAGGACCAGATCACCCGGTTCAAGGTTGTACACTCGATCTCCAATAAGATAGGTGCATTCTCCATCATGAAAATAATACACCTCATAATGTGGATGCGAATGAAATCCGTCCGACACTCCAGGGTCATACGCGCTGGTGGAGCGATAGTTATATTCCATTGGACCACTAATTTGCATGATACTTGGCACGTTCAAGCACCTCCTGTTCTGGAGAGGTTTCTTACTATTTTACCCGTTTCACATCAAGTCGGATAGTACTGGGCAGACTTTAAAATATAAAGAGCCATGCACATATCCGTTTGTTTGTACGGTACGTGTCATGGCCCTTTGGGAATGTAAAAAAATGATTACAGTAAAAATTGTTTACAAAAGCTTTTCTATACTCGCCTGGATCTCGTCGATCGAGTCAACAGGTTCAAAACGTTTGACCACATTTCCTTCGGCATCAATCAGAAACTTCGTGAAGTTCCACTTGATTGCATCCCCATGCAACCATTCCGGTGCTTTGTCTGCCACCATTAGCTTCAGTAGTTTCGCTTGCACATCCGTCTCATCAAAGCCTGCAAAAGGACCCGACTTCTTCAAAAAGTCATACAGCGGGTGGGCCGTTTCCCCATTGACATCCATTTTGGAGAACATCGGAAATTTCACGCCATAGTTAATCTGACAGAAGGATTCCGCTTCTTCGCTGCTTCCTGGTTCTTGCTCGGCAAATTGGTTACACGGGAAACCAATGATCTGAAGCCCCTGCTCTTTATATCGGTCATAAAGCTTCTGCATGTCGTCAAATTGATGCGTATATTTGCACTTGCTCGCTGTATTTACGATCAGCACCGGTTTTCCTTCGTATTGATAGAGTGGGAATCGTTCTCCACTCGTTTTGGTTACGTTAAAGTCATAGATGGTTGGCATAAGATTGGTGCACCTCGCGATGTTATGTAGTTATAGAGACTCCTATGAATTTCTATTATATACGAAATAGATGATTCTGTATCGTATATAGCCGACCCGCAAACAAACACATCAATCTCATTATCGGAAAGATGGGGTTAATTTGGGTCATCCCATATGTCAAAATCATTCAAATCAAAATTCGTTCCAGCACTTTCGCAACTCCATCAGATTCATTCGTATCGGTGATCTCTTTCGAGAGAATCTTCAACTCTTCAATTGCATTACCCATAGCTACCGGCCAGCCACATATTTCAAATAATCCGATATCATTAAAATCATCACCAAAAACCATTACGTTTTCAAGTTTTATTTTCATTGCCTTACATAAAATTCTCAATGCATTTTCTTTGGAGGATTTTATTGAAGAGATTTGAACAAGATTACCACCATCTGTAACCAAAACATTTAATCTGGATGCAAACTTCTCCTTAAAAAAATCTATGTCTTTGAATCCCGTAAAAAGTATTTTTGTTGCAGCAATCCCTTTGAGCTCTTCTAATGATTTTATCGTTGGGTTTTCTTTGACTCTCATAAGCGTTGTATAATCATATTTTTTTAAACTAATCCATTGATCTTCCACTTCAAGGCTTAAACCCAGTTCATTGTTAATCTGCATGCCATAATCTATTAATTCAGCAGTGATCGCAGGGTCTATATGTTCATATTGTTGAATACCAGTGTAATTGCAGTGGATATAGGCTCCATTGTAATATATAAAAGAACCGCTATAAAGCAATTCCTCAGGTAAAAGTAACCTCACTGCTCTTGGCGGGCGTGCTGTAGCATAGATAAACCTGATCCCATGTTTAGAGCATGTCATCATTGCCTCATAATTTCGTTTCGAAATTTGTTTATCTGCATTGAGCAATGTTCCATCCAGATCTAATACTATTATTGGATATTTTATAGAAATCCCCCCTATGATACTTAAATTCACTCTATACTTCCATTGCATTGCTGAATCTATGTATCCCAAATTCCTTGAAGTCTGATTGAAGTATCGCTTCTCTTAGAGGGTACAGATTGGGAGTAAATCGGAGTTCAATTCCTTTCTTAAATAATCTCTCTATTAAACAATCCATTCGGTCTATATTTAGAGGCTTTGTGACCTGGGATGAAATGTAGTACCCCGCCGTTGGATCAAACTGCTCAAAATTGGTGTCATCAAAATGGTACCTGTACATGATCTGATTCATCATCCGCAAATACCAAGAATTTTCAACCGTGACTACGATATTGGCATTAGAATGTTTAAAAAACTTCTCGTTATTCTCATCACTTATCGTGTCAGTCTTCTTACAGATGATTCTCGGGCAATCCCTTGGAAAGTAATATGAATATTCATGCTCTTCATCAATGGCCCACACCACTGCTGGAAAATCAGGTCTGTTTTGTCTCTCCCTCGGAATAAAGACTTGGATATCTGAAACCTCGCTAAAATGATAAAGCATAAAATCACCTCTCATCATTTAGTTATACTCATGCCCCCGAAAAATGCTTTTAAGTTCCAACCGTGTTCCATTTCATGTCACATAAAACGACAGAGGTCTCGATTTGTCTTTCGGGAACGTTCCAATATCGAGTTAATAACTGCTTCTTCTGATCCGATGAAACGAGTGTAAAGCCATTTTTTAAATAAAATTTTATAGCCCATTCTGCGGAATCCCAGGTTCCTATTAATATTGGTTTATCGGTTAACGCCATCAAATGGGCCAACAGCTTTGTACCTATTCCGCTCCCCCGTTGGTGAGTTCTAACATATGCGTGCCGAATTAAAGCAACTTCGCCTTTATCCTGAATTCCCATGACGCCCCATAATCTATGATGATCTTCAAACCCCCAGAACACGACGCCATCACTGATTTCCTGGTTCAATTCTTCCAATGACATATAGGGTTCATGATAGCGATCCTCGGGAATTACACCCTGGTATACCTTTGCTGCATCATTAATGATCTCATATATTGCATCCGTATCCATATTGCTGCACAATCTGATCATGTCATACGCCTCCTGAAGGTTCATAGTTTAGTAAATTGGACTACCGTAAGGGATATATTAATTCAATAGGTTCATTTATCAGTTCCTCTTTGAACATATAATTGTGATCTGCTCCCACAATACATAGAATTCTCTTACCTGGATTCAAATGATAAGTGTTTTTCACGCGTTGAATCATAATTTGATTTCGCACGATCCACCTGAAGTTATTTGCTTTTGGGTTAATCTGATTTAACCATTCATATTTTTGTTTAGTCATTTCATTAAATGCGTCCGAATTAAAGGGAATTAATCCAACGTCATGTGTATTCATTTGTTTCGAAAACCATTCATCATCGATCTTCTCCAACGCTTTACGCTCCTCTTCTGAGAAGCCGTTAAAGGGATCAAAATCATTCCAGACATCTAACTCAAACCAGTCAATCGGCACAAACTCGATATTCCGTTCTTCGCACAATGGAAAGATAAGCTCCCAGTACTCACTGGCTGGCTCTCCCCAGTATCCCTTATCCAGTTTATCTTTGATATATCTCTCCCAGCTTTGGGGATGTACCTCACCACAGATCATATCCGGGTTGAATTCAGTAATCAGATCCTTATACAGAGCAAGAGTAGTCCCATATTTCTCTCTTAATTCTTGATTATGAATCGTCCCCAAGATTCCAACGACCGTCATATCATTTCTCCTTTATTGAGTGTTATATAGTGATTGTGAGATTCCTATGTAAGTCTACAATCTTTTCTTCAAGAATTACTGAATAATCCCTTCCGGGTATTCATCTATCATTCCAAACACGTCATAACCCATCTTCTTGTAAAATTCAGGAGACTGATAAGGAAATGTACTTGTATGTGAAAGTTTGCAGCCTTTTGTAGGTCCTCACGATTTCATAGTTTTATATACTCTTATTGAATTGATATAAATAAAAAATAAGGATACCTCCAATTATACCGTTCCATTAATAAATAAAAGGATAGTTGCGATGTCTAACGTTTTCTCCATTAATGTTCTGGGATTGTTATCTTTGGACGATCTTTAATTTCAAAAAAAGGCCACCTTTGCAGGCAGTCCTTCACTTGTTATAACCTTATTTGCAAACGGAGAGAACGTATGGACGAAAGAGTCTAAACTATCGCACCCACACAAAGTATCGCCACCGTCAGGCTTTGTATGAGTTATTTCTAGCTAGCAAGCAATTCAGCATTGCCATCTGAATAACCCCCAGTCGCAATGTTATGCAAAAGTATAAAAAAGAATTCCCAGGAGCAGTGTCGTAAAATAACAACCCTTTGACGTGAGGAAAGAAGTCAAAACTGCCCAGTCGCCAGCATACGTTCTCTGGTTATAGGAATGAGGGATAACATTACCTCCTGAGCTGCGCCATAATCATTGCTAGATAATGCGTGAAGCATATCCCGATTAATTCCGATTGCACTGTAGTGTTTGATATGCGGAGTCTGCTTAAAGCGGACGATTGAATACATGTAAAGTTTATCCCGGAAAGAGTCAAAAGTGCTTAGCATTACACCATTGTTCAAGGATTCAACAATTTCTCGCATGAAAAGAAAATGATGCTCGGTGTATAAGGCATAGTCATTCTTTTTCTCGGCGGTTCGCTGGACTTCAACATGAGCTGCAAGCGACTCAAGGTTTAGATGGATCTCTCTGTTCGGGTCTTTCATCATTTCAAAACAATAGAAGAGCATCGATTGAATTTGTTCAATTAAATCGAGAAATTCTTTTCCACGAACCTCCTTGACCAATACACCACGATTTTTAAGTGAGGTCACGTAACCTTCTGATTCGAGGCGAGCGATCGCATGACGGATCGGTGTGCGGCTCATTTGATACTCCTCCGCCAATACATTCTCTGAAAGCAGAGTTTCTGGCATCAGTTCTCCGCAAACCATTCGCTCTCGCAGCATCATGTATGCTGTATCGACAAGCGATATTTTGTTCATATCATTTAATCCCTTTCTCCCATTGATAAGGTCTTAATTGGACTTCTAACGCTATCTATATATCACCCTATATTACCAGTCTTAGAAGAAGTAACGCAAACAAAAGGAAGGAAAGAACGAGTCCAACACTGTTACCCAGCGTGTGGACTCCATGTTTCTAAATCAGGTATTTGTTTTGAAGTGCTGTTCGTTGCTCTTCATTAATGCCAAGCCCTTCTGAAAGGTACAGCTCGAAAGAGCCGTATTTTTCGTCAATTGCTTCAAATATTGCCTGAATAAAAGCGGCTTTCATCATTTCTGGAATCGCTCCCTTTAGTTCAGGCATGTGGTCCATGTATTCTTTGTAATCCTTGTTGCTTTCTGAGAGGAAGCGTTGCATGAGCCCATCCACCGCAAGATTCGTTAGCTCGTAATCCTCAATGACCACTTCTCGTGGCACACCCAAGGTGAGAAGAATCAAAGCACATACGACTCCAGTCCGGTCTTTACCTGCGGCGCAATGGAACAAGGAGGTATCACGTTCTTCTTTTAATAGTTCATTTAGGATAAGTGTACACTTGTCGGTATTCAAAATCATGGCTTTGTAGCCTGCATGCAGGTCATGTCCAATTTTTTGCATTTCCTCAGGATTCGCTTCCGCCATAAATGGAATATTCGTATTGAGTGCTTTACCAATGGCCGGGCTTGGACGGCTGGCTACTTCAAAATCGCTGCGCAGATCACAAATCCAGTCAATACCAAGCACGTCTGCCGTATGCAGATCCTGCTTACTGAGCTCATGCAAATCAGCAGATCGCAGCAGCATCCCCCAGCGGGTCGTACGGCCATCTTCTGTGAGGTAACCGCCCATATCGCGGAAATTGATTACGCCATCTGTGTGAATCATACGATCATTAATGGTAGACACCGAACCATCCTTGAACTTTACATGATAATAGTTGCGGCCAGGTGACAGCGTTCTCGTAAAGGCTGCCCCAACAGGCTGGATTTGTACATCCAGCAGTGTACTGTTTACTTCCATAAATTCCTGCTGAATCGAATGGTAGACTGCCTCCGCCTCCATGTTCTCTGCCATATTCCAGACAAGGATAATTCCGTTATTGACGCTGTATTTGGCCTGAACGAGAGGTCCTTGTTTCAAGAGTGATTCTGATGTTGACATGTAATTTCCTCCTCAATAGTGATTTTGCTTCTGTATGGATATGAATTATTTAGTTCTGACGTGTTTTCAACTTCATTTTGTATCGATTTGCCACGAACTCTACGCTAAATACCATAATGAATACGACCAATCCGACAAACAAAGCAGCTGCAAAGTTATATGATTTCATTGCATGGGTCATTTCATATCCGATCCCGCCCGCACCAACTGCGCCTAGAATGGTAGATTCGGCGATACCGCCTTCTAACTGCAGCACACACCAGGCAATAAAAGCGGTCTTTACCGTAGGCAAAATGCCTTGCATGACGATCTGCAACCAGCTAGCGCCAGTTGACTGCATCGCTTCGAGTACGCCTTTGTCGATTTCTTCAAGCGATTGGGCAAACACTTTGACGAGCATTCCTGCCGCGGAAACAGCAATCGCAAGCACTCCAGGAAGCGGTCCAAGGCCAACAGACACGATAAAGATAAGGGCCCACACGATCGTTGGAATCGCACGAAGTAATGAAGCAACACTTCGGATGAACCAAGCGACAAATGGATGAGGCGTCAAATTGCTTGCAGCCAAAAAGGAGAGAAAGAAAGCAACGATAATCCCCAGTGCTGATCCCAGAATGGCGACCTGCAACGATTCTACAGCAGCGCGCAGCACATGGCGCCAGGCAGAGAAGTCAGGGGGGAACATCGTCCCCATATAACCGCCAAGTTTCGTGAATCCTTGGGCAATTTTCGAATAGTCGAATTGAAGCTGAACGAGACTGAATACAAACAACACGGCGATAAGCGGCAGACCTATTATCAGCAGCTTGTTCCTTTTCGGTTTAGGCGGCTCTGGCAGGGATGTATACAGCGTTAAGGATGGCTTCACTCCGTTCATTGGCATACTCATATGATTCGCTCCCTTACGCGATTGGTGATCGTTTCCACAATGAGTACGATAACGAGTACAAGCAGAACGGCC
The DNA here is from genome assembly GCF_030433635.1 of Paenibacillus vandeheii. Taxonomy (NCBI): domain Bacteria; kingdom Bacillati; phylum Bacillota; class Bacilli; order Caryophanales; family Paenibacillaceae; genus Paenibacillus; species Paenibacillus vandeheii. The sequence goes on along the minus strand of NZ_JAROCD010000009.1, from coordinate 34,433 downwards.
ATGCTGGCTTCCTGGTATTGAAACAACTTCAATTTCGATTGCAAAATAAATCCGAGTCCTCCTCCTCCAACCATCCCTACAATGGTAGAGGCGCGGACATTGATTTCAAAGTTGTATAAGCTCCAACCGATAAACCCGGGTAAGAATTGTGGAAATACCGCTTGGGACAATACTTGTAAATAACTCCCGCCAGCAGCCCGAACCGCTTCAACCTGACCCATGTCAATCTCTTCAAGCACCTCGGCAAAGGAACGAGTCAGCATACCGATTGAGATCAGGATCAGCGACATCGTACCAACTACAGCGCCAAGTCCGAACGCTGCGACAAGCAAAATGGTCCAGATGATAACCGGAATGTTTCGAAACAGCGATGTAGCCGCACGAACAAATACTTGCAGGTAAGGGTGCGGGCTTGTCGTTGCCGCGGCCAAAAAGGATAGAAGGCCTGCTATAACCGACCCGATTACCATCGCCACTACACTCATATAAAGGGTCTGCATGGCAGGTTCAATGAGCTGGGAAAGCGTTGAAAAATCAGGCGGAAGAAAATCGAAAAAGATAAATCGGAAACTTTCTCCTACCCCTGCGAACAAAGCTCCAAATGAAAATTCCGCGCCGATGGAAGACCAGATGATGACAGCCAACATCACGATAAAAAACAATATCGTTTGCGTGCGTTTAATTTTTCGGGCAGATTGCAACTGAGCCGCATTCATGTCAGGCTGTCTCCTTCACTTTGGAATTGGTCTGGTTGTAGATTAGCCGAATCATATCTTCAGTAAGTTCTTCAGGCGTTCCGTCAAACACCTTGGAACCTTTATGGATGCCGATGATACGGGTCGCGTATTTCTTGGCGATATCTACCTGATGAAGATTGCACAGGCAGGCAATCCCTTCCTCATTGCAGATTGTATACAAATAATGCATAATCGTCTCCGAGGAAGCTGGGTCCAGACTCGCTATGGGTTCATCCGCCAGAATCAAATCGGGTTTTTGGGAAAGTGCACGAGCAATACCTACTCTCTGCTGCTGACCTCCACTTAGTTCATCTGCCCTCTTGTACATCTGTTCATGTAAACCAACACGGTGAAGCATGCCCTTGGCGGCTTCTGTATCTGCTTTTGAGTAGAGGCCCAAAGCCCCTTTGAATGCATTCATGTAGCCTAATCGCCCATGAAGCACGTTAGTAAGTACGGACACACGTGTGACTAGGTTATATCCCTGAAAAATCATGCCCATATGACGGCGGAGTTCACGAAGTTTTTTGCCCTTAATACCCATGGTTTCACTGCCTTTAAACTGAATCTTTCCGTTTGTCGGCTCAATCATGCGGTTTAGGCTGCGTAGCAAGGTGCTCTTTCCAGCACCGCTTGGTCCTATGACAACAACAAATTCTCCTGGATTAATCTGCAGGTCCAAGTTATCAAGTGCTTTTGTTCCATCAGGGTATACCTTGGACAACCCTTCCACTTGTAAAAGTGTCATACTAACATCCTCCTTATCTCTCATTTCTAAACTCTACTTTCTTAGCAGTTCCTCAGGAGACATATCCAGCGCTTTGGCGACTTGTCGAATTGGATCAAAGTCACTGTCACTGCCTTCAACAAAACGAGCTGCGCCGACACTTTCCAGGAATTTTGGATTCTTCTTATCGTAATCCAGCATAAGATCACGCAGTTGTGTAACAAGTTCCTCTGGCAAGTCTTGACGATAGAGCAGTGGAGCTCCGCCAACGATAGGATCCGATTCGGCAATGACGCGGAAATCTTCTTCTTTTATAAGTCCTGATTTTGCCATCATCGGCACCATGAGACTTGATGTACCAATCGCATCAGCATTGCCGTTAGCCAGTGCAAGCAGCGATTTGTCATGTCCACCGGAGAAGGCTACACTGCCGAAGAAGGAATCAAGTTCCTTATTTGAAAGGCCAAGTTCTTTCATCAGTGTGGCGCGTGGATACAGATTGCCTGATGTGGATGCCGGATCAGCAAACAAAAAGTCTTTCCCTTTAAGGTCTTCTACACTTTGATAAGGGGAGTCATTACGGACAAGGATTACCGTATTTGATTGTTGATCGCTTTCGGAGCGCACGAGCAGTTTTGCATTTGCTCGTTCCGTAGCGATGATGTAGCCAAAGGGACCGATAAGACCAATTTCAATTTTCCCTGCACGCAGGGCTTCGATTACCATGTTATAATCTTCAGCCACAAAAATTTCAGCAGGGATGCCTGTTGCTTCTGTAATATCTGTTGCAAGCTGTTCCTGAGAACGGTTCATCTCACCCTCTTCGCTTGGCATAATGCCAATTCGAATTACCTCCGGCATTCCGCTTTCACTGGAGCTTGAACTTGCAGAGGATCCGCACCCGGATAGGATGACAAGCATAAATACAAGCGAGAAGATCAAGCTTTGATAACCTTTACGTCTACTATTTTCCACAATGTATACCCTCCTGAAATTTGGTTGATTTCATACTGGAATATCCGGTACACAAGTAGGATACAAGTTGAATGTAAGAATAATGGTTTGTTAGGTCACCAATTATGTAAAATAATTAAGGGAATCAGTAGCATGCATAAATATATTAAGATATTGGGTTCAGTTTATTTTCAGGGAGGATAAGGTTTGCTTTTTCAACCTCTTTTTTTAATCATTTCTAAATAGTCGTAAGGAAAGTTAGCGTAAGCAAAAAAGGCTGCCTTTGCAGGCAGCCTTTCCCTTTTACTCATTGTACCCTTATTTACGAACGGAGAGAATGAACTTCTCCAGCGATTCTTTATTGGTGTGTTGATTGTAATATCTGATCATTCACAAATCCTTGTAAGAAAAAAAGCTCATCGTCATTTGCTTTTCGTTCATTGGCTGCCTCAAATCGCTCAATCGCTTCCTCTAAGGATGTTGATTTCACAGCATTATTGGCTAAGATGAGCTCTTTATAATATTTATCCATCTCCTCCAAGTCACAGATCGATTCATGACCAAGAAGAAAATGCGTAGCATCATATTTCTGAATATCTTCTATCATAGGCAATAAATGAGACTGTTTAAAATGATATAAATCTTTTGTCGTTGTGCAATACACACTATCGCCTAGAAATATCACCTTTTCATCCGGAATGAACACAACTGTTGAGTCATCCGTATGCGTACTTTGAATGGCCTCAAGCACACAAACTTTATTGCCCAAGTCCAGATGGAGAGACTTTTCAAAAGTAATATCCGGGGGACATAACTGAAATGTCTCTCTCTCCGGTATTTCATTTTGTATCGTCTCCATACAATGTGAAGTCATCTTCTTGGAATCCACATACTCCTGAAGAGAGCGGTCATCATAAGAATAATTCCTCCACTCATTCATCTTTTGGCTAGTTAGACTATTCATAATAATCGTAGCTCCGTATTCATTCATGCCTAAAAAATGATCCCAATGGGCATGCGTGATGACCACATATTTAACGGGTGGAACGTTTAACTTCTCTATTTCATGTAAGAAATCCCTGGCATGTTGAATCGAATTCCCACCATCAACAACAAGACTGTATTTATCACCGCACACTAACCCCAATGTTGGCCTTTCTTTATCATTTTGGTTAGATAGATAGTAGATCGTTTCACTTAATTGATTTAGCATGTTCATTCTCCTCTATAGTAAAGTCTTGATCCCTAAGAGAGAAAATCTGCATGCTTATTTGAATCAACATTTAGATTTTCTCATTTTATTGGTTTACCAATGGAATCACCTCCTTTGTTTCTTATGCTGGTCTCCGAATTATCTTTTTTTACTTTCGTTATTTATGTACACTTTCGAGCACCCATATGTTAGTTTAACGAATCCGCAAGGGAATTCCTATTACAAAAAGGAGAACACAGGCATATTCATGCCCATATTCTCCATACAAGCCCTCCTCGTTTTATTCAGGAGGCTGAAGTATGCAAACCCTCTATCAGAATGAACAACGTAAGTGCCTGTCCATAACCCATCGGACTAAGCGGAATATCCTTATAAAACTGGGCATCCTGCCCCACAGGTGTTCCGTAGGATACTTGTTGTACAACTCCTTTATCATCAATTTGTTTCAATACCGCTTCAAGCGCTCTCATGCCAGTCTGGCGATAGGATTCATCCAGGTATCCATACCGGATTCCCTTGAGAATACCGTATCCAATCGCTGCCGTTGCGGAGGTTTCTTTGTACGAGTCCGGATCATCCAGTACGGTGTGCCACATGCCATCCTCATCCTGAAGCTTGCTCAGCGCTCTGACTTGAGCGGTCGCCGTATCCAGCAGATAGGACTTTAGCCCATCTTCGATTGGAATAATATTCAGGAAATCCATAACCCCCGCCGTATACCATGCATTGCCTCTTCCCCAATGAACAGCACCATAGTTATGATTTTCGTTGAAGTCCCAGCCATGATAGAACAACCCGGTTCTCTTATTATATAGATATTTGATATGCACAAGGAACTGTCGCTTGGCTTCTTCTACCAAGTCGGGTTTCTTGAAGTATACCCCTGCCTTGGCCAAAAATAGTACCGTCATAAAAAGGGTATCAATCAGTATTTGTCCATCATTGGCATCTCCCGTTATCATATGCTGAAACGCACCATCTCCGGTTCGCAGCAGTCCATTCATGATCCAACTGCTCCACTCTTCACAGACATGTTCGTACTCCTGGTTTCCGGTCAGCTCGCATAGTGAAATCAAAGTAAGGAGCGGAGCACATGTATTCACATTTTTTTCCGGTAACCCTTCCATCAGCCTTGCATTGTACCATAATTCAAGAAATTCCAGCACTTCGGCATCCTTCGTTGCGTCATAGAGCTGAAGCAGACCATAAAGGCCGACACCTTGCGGCCATTCCCATAGGTGAATGTCGATCAGTCCGATTGGAAATTGTTCATTGATGCTTGTGTTTTTCATAGACTCCATCGCACGGGATACCTTGCTTATTCTCTCCTGCAGCATCATTGGATTCGGCATGTTGGTTTTCACTCCCTTGGTTTCTTGCATACGATTCAGCGCTCCATGTCCAGTAACTGCAGCTGTCCCCTTACTCCATAACCGTCGTGTACTATTTCCTCTCCTTGAATATGAAAGGGCCTGTTCATACCCCAAAGAATTGGACCATAGACCGGATCTGTCAGGGTAAGAGTTAACGCTTGACTGTCGAATTGCGGGCTTGCAGAACGGATTTGGTTTATAAAAGCGTCAAATGAGCCGAATTGCTGTTCACTTCCTGCCCTTATAATCCAGGCGTTGCGCAATCCGGGGGAAATAAGCTCACGCTCTCTCGTCACCCCGGTGGTCTCCATTGATGCTCCATTGGCAGCATATATGGCTGCATACCCTTTATCCAGTCGGACAAAATACCAGTTTTCATGCCTTACCCATTCTGTGAAGGAATAAGAGGGAAAATAAGCATGAGTCCAGTCAGCCGTCTGATTGGCGGGAATATCAAACATCATCAAAGCAATCCCCTCATGCTGAACAACGTCCGGCAATATCCCGTTTCCAGCCCAAAAGCAAGGCCGTCCATCCCCGTGCTTGTATACTTCTGCTGGATGATTCACCCAAATCTGCGCCTCAGGCGACAGAGACAGATGATTGACATGCTCCTGATAACCTGCCTTGCCAGGACGAAAGTGAATAATTGAAGATAGGGCGTATTCCTGTGTCCGACAATGATAGAGCTTGGCGTAACCTCCCTTGCCCTGCTGATTGGCAAACACCAATTGCTGATTTCCTCCAAGGTTCAGATGCTCCTGATACGCTGCAGGAGGAATGTAATCCGATAAACTCAAGGCAACATTGCTGATTGAATAATTGTTTACATGACCGACGCCATAACCAATCCAGCACATTGAAGTCGTTCCTGCAGCATAACTGCCCAACAGTTCCTTCTCATAGCTGCGGCCGAATGTTGTAGACATGACCCCTTGATGCATCTGAACAGTAATATAATAGAATAACAGGTCCATTGCCTTTTTCGCTTGCTGTCTGAGCTGTTCATTATGTGCAAATTCATAGATATGCAGCAGCCCTACCGCATCAATAGGGATGTATGCACTTGAATTCCATTCGGCCAATCCTTCATCCAAAAAGCGCTCAAACCATAGTGTAAGTCTCTGCTCTGCTTTTTGACGATGAACCTCACCGGATTCACCACTGTTGCCAAACGTTTCATTCCCGAACAGTTGTCCGGCTAATAGCTCATTGGTATGGAACAACAAGGCGTGATTTTCGCTGAAGAACCACATCACATCATCGCCAGGCTCATCAATCCAATACCGATAGCCCAGAATGCTTGCTTTTACCCGATCCCAGAACGATTCACAGAACAAACCGCTATCTCGTTCATCCCTCCAAAGGCGAAAGAGCCCCACCAAATAAAAGTCACTGCAATCCTTCCGTTGCTCAATCCCTTCCACGCCATCAAGCAATAACTTCTCCGCTTCTTGCAGATTGCCTTCTGTCTTCAGCATAGCGATGGCCTTATGAATGTTGGGACTACCCTTCTCGGCAATACATCGCAGAGCCAGGGATTTGCGGGCTTCAATATCCGCCGCTTGCTGAGCAGCCTCATCATAGCTGGTATCGTAGGATTGACAGCCGAACTTCTTCGTCAGTACCACGTTTGAAACCGAAATAGCCAGTGTGAAATATACGTAATGATGGCCGATTTCATTGGTATGTGCCAGGACCAGATCCGTTTCTCTCTCAGCTATGTGTATCGTTTTGTTTTCTGTCCCGTCAAAGAAATTGCCATATTGAATATCAGCCTCTTTAACGATGTCCGGCAATGGAAGCGGCAGCTTGAGCTTAATCTGCTCACCTCTAAAGATATCTGAAGGAAAATAAGCCTGTTCTAGGGCTCGCTCTGCGGATTGGACAGGCCCCACCAAGTGAGCAACAAGTGGCACTGAAATATCCAATGCTTCGTTTCCCAGGTATTCTACTGCAAAAGCATACATGGTATCCCGCTCAGCCAGGTCCTCCCAGCAGGCATAGATCTCATTGATTCCAGCTACTAGCTCAGCATTAATAATGATTTCCTGCTCCTTATTACGAATGAGCGGCGCAAAGTCCGTCACTAATTCCCCATTTATCCACAATGTCAGACTGCCATAGGTTTTTATCCGGAAAGAGGCCGTATGGGTAGTCGAAGAGACTAGACGTGTCGCCGCGTAACTGCGCAGATGTGTCGGTACGAACCAAAATCCTGATTTCTCCACCCGCGGATTATCCCAGGGAGAATACAACTCCCATGGCATCCCGTTCTCTTCTCCATTGAGAGGGTCTCCCGGGCTTGGAAACTCACTCCAGTGATCAAAAAATCGGGGCACAGGCTGCGTTCTCCTATTTTCTACAAATTCCTGTCTACAAGGGTTTTCATGAATGGAGAAACCATCGATAAGCCAATCATTAATATCTCCCTCCATCGTTGTTGGAACAAATGCAACAGGCTTCGTGTATATGCCGCTAATTATCCAATGATTAATGACCTGGTTGTGGCCTAATTTCATAGGCTTGTAATTCAAGGTGTGCATCTTGCCACTGATGGTATCTGACATCCAAACTCATCCTTTCATCCCTGAAGTAATCATACCGCTGACAAAATATCGCTGGAAAACCATAAAAACAATCAGCACCGGAAGCATCGTAATGACGGACATGGCCAGCAGGCTGCCCCAATCTACGTTGTATTCACCAATAAAATTAGAGAGTGCAAGCTGGATCGTATATTTGGATGGATCACTAATAGCGATTAACGGCCATACAAAATCATCCCATCTCCACATGAAGGAGAAGATCGCGAGTACTGCCAGAATCGGCTTCGCTATGGGAAGAATGATGCTCCAGTAAATTTTCCATTCTCCCGCTCCATCCATCCGGGCAGCTTCCAGCAGCTCGTCCGGTACCGTCAGCAAATACTGCCGCATAAGGAACACACCTGTCGGGGTTGCTGCAGGCGGGATAATAATCGCGAGCAGGCTATTATATAACCCAAGTGCGCTCAGTACTTTGAATATGGGGATCATTATGACCTCAATTGGAATCATAAGTGTTGAGATAAAAGCAATTAATATGATCGAGCTTCCGGGGAAGCGGTACTTCGCCAATGCAAAACCTGCCATGGAATTGATCAGTAACAGCAGCAGCGTGGAGCTCAGAGTTACGATCGTACTATTCATAAAATACAAGCCGAAATTACCTTTTCTGAATGCCTCCTTGAAATGCTCGAAGGTGACTGGCTGAGGCCACAACTTGGGAGGAAAGCTGTACAGATCGCTATTCGTTTTCAGGGCAGAAATCACGACCCACAGAACAGGCAGAAGCCACAACAATGCGGCCACACTTAACATACTGTAGATGACGATTTTGACCAGAGGCTTCATCACCATCAGACAGCCCCTCCTTTCGATAAACGGAATTGCAGCGCCGAGAATCCTCCAATAAGGATAAACAGCATCACCGACATGGCACTGGCCAGCCCAAGCTCCTGCCTATTAAAGCCAATCTCATAAATATATTGAACAATATATGTGGTTTCCTTGCCCGGTCCACCGCCTGTAAGCGCAAACATAAGTGGGAAGGCTTTGAACGCGTCAATCAGAGACAGCATAACAACAAGTAAGCTTGTAGGTTTCAAAAGCGGGAGCGTAATATAGCGAAACACCTTTATTCCCGTTGCACCGTCCAAGCGTGCAGCCTCATAGTAGTCTGTAGGTATGGCCTGCAAGCCCGCAATAAAAATGACCATGAAAAAGCCCGCACGTGACCATACCGTCGCGATGATCACAGCCGTATTGGCCCAAAAGGAAGAGGTCAGAAAGCCGACTTGCTCCACACCAGCCATTGTTAACAGATGATTCAAAATGCCAAATGAATCTCCAAAAATCCACTTCCAGGTCAATCCTACGATAATGTAAGAAATCATGGTCGGCCAGTAAAATATCGCCCTGAAGAAGCTGCGCATTCGAATCTCGCGTGCAAGCAGCAAAGCAATGCCTAATGCTGCTGCATATATTAACGGAACAACAATTGCTGCATAAATCCCCGTTCGTCCGATCGTTGACCAAAATTCCTGATCCCCTATAATTTTGATATAATTGTCCAGCCCGTTGAACTTCATCGGGTTCAATCCATCATAGACATGGAAAGAATAGTACAGGCCCAATAAAGAGGGAAATACGATAAAAGTTCCAAAGATCAGGAGGTTGGGAAGTATAAACAGATAAGGAGCAATAACGAGCTTCCTATTCTGCCTTGCCAGTGTTTTACTATTTAATCGTTGTCCTTCACTCATCTCCTTGCCCCTTCCTAATGCGTTAATCGAAAGGGAGGCCTAACAGGAAATCGGTAAGCCCCCGTGTGTGAATTAGCATATTGCTTTACGTTTTATTGACTTTCAATCGCTTCATTAATCTGCTTGGCCGTCTGATCCAATGCTTCCTGCGGAGTAGCCTTATCTGACAGAACGTCCATAATATTATTTTTCAAATCCGTTGAAATTTTGGATATAAGCATTTGCTTAGACCAGTCATTGGCTGCAAGTGGCGAACTGTTCTTCAGTTCATCCGAGAAAACTTCAAACATCTCCTTGCCAAATGCATAATTCAGTACGGAGCTATCCTTCCGTGGACTCATAAATAACGACTCCTGATTATATTTTGAATTCACTTCTTTGGACGTTAAATATTCAATGAACTCTGCCGCCTCCTGCTCATAACCGCTGCCTTTGAAAGCCATCAGAAACTTTCCGCCTGGCACAGAAGAACGTTGTGTTCCTTTTGGCATATAGGTGACTCCCCATTCGAAATCGGTGATATCCTTGTAATTGCTGATCATCCAGTTACCGGCCCAGTGGGTAGCTACCGTTCCGGAACGGAACAGGTTGTTCGGGTTCTCCCCTCCGAGCCATACCGATTCAGGCATAATCCCTTCTTGATGAAGCTGCTTGAACATCTCCATGGAACGGATTCCGGCTTCACTGTTAATCGCTGCAGCACTGCCATCCTCAGTTAAAATGCTTCCGCCATTCTGGTACAAAAGAGTAGACCATCTATGCGGAGTGACATCCCATACCATGCCATATCGTGCTCCGCCTTTGTCCATAACCTCTTTCAGCGCAGCGATATATTCCTCCCACGTCCATACCTGATCAGGAGAAGTAGGTACGTTGACGCCCGCTTTATCAAATAAAGTTTTGTTATAAATAAGCCCATTCGCTGTGACATCCATAGGCGCAGCTACCAGCTTGTCATTCATAACATAGTAAGGTTTGAGAGAGTCGATGAATTGATCCTCGAATTGACCAGCATTGTCCACGTAGGGTGTAAGATCAACAGCCTGATTAGCAAAAGACCCCGTATCCGTGACCCGACTCAGAGCAGGCGGCTTTCCGCCAGATAACATCGTTTTTAATTTGGTTTGGATATCCTTGAAGCCCACCTCAATCAGATTGATCTTAACCTTGCTATTGGTCTGCTCGTAATCTTTAATAATTTCCTTCATCACTTCTCCTTCATTCCCGTCAGAAAACCACAAGAAATCAAAAGTCGTCGATCTTGAATCACTGTTGTTACCTGTATTTGAGCAAGCAGTCAGGATGATGAGCAACATGATCAACACTATGCTGGTGCCAAGCTTAAACGTTGTTCTTCTTGTCATATCAACATCTCCTTAAAAGGGATTAATGATTTTTGGCTTCATTAAGCAATTCATTTTTACGGAATAACTGTGGCGATACACCCACATATTGCTTAAAGGCCCTGCTAAAATATACAGGTGTATTAAAGCCCAATGTCTCTGATATGGACAAAATCGGTGTATCCGTAGACAGCAACAATTTTTTGGCCTCTGCCACCCTTTTCCGTATCACATAATTGCTTATCGTATATCCCGTTGTCTCTTTGAAAGAATGACAAATGTAGTATTTATTCAAATGAAGTATTTTGGACAAGTCATCCAAAGAAACATTCTCCGTGTAATTCTGGTTTAAATAATGAAGAACCCGGCTTACGCTTGTCTGCTTCTGGGAAGAACATAAACTAGGATTGACGGATCGCTCACTGCTCATTTTCCGGTAAATCCGCAGTAGTAATTGGGTAAGACTCAATTTAACCATCGTTTTATACCCTGTATTTCCGGCATCCATCTCCTCCTTGATCCCCTTAAATATACCTATGATGTATTCACGCTCCTCCAGGGACCAATGCACCAACAATCCATTGGCATGACGGAATATGGACATCAAATTATCCAATTGACTCATACCAAGCATGTCCAAAAGCATTAATTCCGTAAAATTGACGAAACTTCGCTTATACACTATTTCTCTTGAAGGATTAATCCGGTGGGGTACGCCCCCTCTGAATATAAACATATCTCCGGGCAGCGGCTTATATATTCGATCACCGATTAAAAAAGTTGCATCTCCCTGAATAAAATAATGAATCTCATACCCGTTATGCGTATGGACAGGCCATTCATCCTGAAAATTATCTGCTTCTGATCGCACATAAACTTCATTTTCCTGCAAAGCAATATTCGTCGGGGTGTGTATGGTTAACATCAATAAAGATCTCCCTTCTCAGAATATAAAAAGCAATATAGTTTAATAATTTACAATGATAGCGCTTTACAATGAATTGTATCACAGTTATTTCGATATAATCCGAACAATATTGCTGTATTGTTGATCAGGATTGTTGAAAATGATTAGTGCGGATTTCATCCTGACTGGACGTTGGAAATAAAAAAAACGCTGCAAAGCCCAAAGGCTATACAGCGGTCAACTTGCAAACGGTTGGTTAAGATATATTCACTTTTTTAAAGTAACACCCAATATTATTCTTCCATTCCCCTGGCGACGGGAACAAGCAGAGATAAGTAGACCACCGAATTTAACCGTGACTATTTAATTTACAGGTAAATACATTGTTTGTATCTCTTGAACACCCGGAACAAATCCAAGATTAAAATAGACTGATTCAGCATCGTTGCCTTCCATGACATATAACTGTAGAACTGGATACTTGTCTTTAAGTTCAGTCAGGGCTCTTTGCAGCATGCGTGTAGCAAGTCCTTTTCCTCTGTAAGCGGGATTGACTCCTATGCTGTAAACTGCTGCTTGATTGTCCTGTAAACATAGGCGACAGTTAGCTACTAGCTGTCCAGTAACCTTATCATATACAAGGGTAGAGGCTTGAGTTAGGTTCTCATTGGTATAATGTATCTCTTGGTTCGGGATAAAGTCTTCTAAGGAGGACTGTTTTCTCCGTAAGGCTTCGAAACCGCCTACAAAGCTGTCAAAGTCACACAGAGCGATTTCATCTTCATTACTGTATTGCTTAGTCCCCGTTTCATTTTCGATAATTTCGGGGCTCTTGATCATAAGATCAGGATCCCAATGCACATTGAAATGATCTGTAGGACGCTGCATCCAGCGGCATCTGAACTCATCTGGCCAGAATCCAGCCCTCGTAAATAAATGTACTTGATCGGGGAGAATTTCATATACCTTGATACGTTGAGTTGAATCAGACCATTTTATAAGTATTTTTTTAAGAAGCTTCAGTACCTGAAATGAATTATTGAATGGGGGAATAAAGAATAGATGATATAACGTATTGGGTGCCATTCTTACCCCACCGATTTTTGAATCTCCTTTATAAATCCAAAAAGAGTTATTCCGCGAAACATTGAAGCCTTCTCCTTTAAAAAATCCAGTATAGGCCATATTATAATAGACAGAACAATACACTCCCCATTCTTCGGGATCAGCCTTTTGAATGGAATATTCATTAGATAAATCATAAGAATAAAGTTCCTCAGACCAATTATTTAATTCCACACGTCATTCCTCCTCATCGATGCTAATTACCTTCAAAAATTTTAAGGTGTGTTATCTAAATATCTCTAGTCCCCCTTAAATAACTTGTCCTTTACTATTTATTTGATCAATTCCATCTTCAAACTTATTTTTCAGCAGTTCATGAAATTTATTTTCTTTCTTCTTTAAATGCTCTTCAAAGAAAGCAGTAATATACTTATTAATAGTGGAATGCTTGTCTTCTATCCCATTTTCATTGTAATGTATTGGGATGTCGCTAAAAGTCATATGATGAGCACCGTTTAGTTTTATAAATGAACTATTCAGATCTCTTGAGTTAAATAGAGACTCATACCCACTCAGTAACAAAGGTAACAGGTCGGGTGAAATTTCATCTTCCAGTTCTTCAAACGAGCATTTCTCTTGTCGAGCTACCAATAACGGAACAGATACTCCTTCTTCTTTACTCGCCGTTATTAAATGAAAACTGGGGTCTAATAGAATACTAGCCTTAATTCTCTTGTCTCTTTTGAGCAATTCATAAGCAGCAACCCCACCCAATGAATGACCAATGATCCCCATTTCATTCACATCGACTATAGCCCTAAGATCCTTAACTGAATCCAAGACTTCATCTACATTTCTCAAAACCCAACGAATATCTTCAGTTCTAAGCTTCAACAGTCGTTTCCAAGAATGGATATCTAAACTGTCTATTTCGGATATCTCATTGGATTGCTGGACAAAGCGGCCGTCAGGAAAAATGGAGAATATAGATTCATGAGTCGCTCCTACAGTAATAACAGCAAATCCGGACTCCACTAAATGTTTTACACAAAAGGAATACATATCTCTAACTACACCAAAAGCCGGAGCTATAACAATAATGGGACAGTTTTTAGCAGTAATATCCACACTCTCATCATTATGTATTTTTGTATCCAGATTACAAATATAATCTCTATCAACACCCATACTACAGAGCATATCAACAGCTAGAGAAGTATTAGGTTCAAATAACGAAGTATACTTCGACTCATGTTCCACGGGATTGGAAGGATAGCATATGCTAATGAGCACTTCTCTAGTTTCCTTACTTATGAGATCAATACGTGATTCATCCTTTAAAACAAAAACCTTTCTGCCAACCGTCATCGCATTCACCCTTTTTTATTTTTGTTACTACCACACGGTTTAATGTTTACTTATTTCGTTTTTGACGCCCTCACCCCTAAATTTCTCCAAAGAAAACATCAACGAAGCGAATAAAAGTAATGAGGGCGGCTCATTAAGTTCCTCTTATGCTTCTGGATAAAGGTCTGTTGATAAATATCGTTCCCCTGTATCCGGGAATAGAACAACTATACTTTTATTTTTATTCTCTGGCCTTTTTGCAATTTGTACTGCTGCATAAGCAGCAGCACCAGACGAAATTCCAACTAATAATCCTTCGGATTTAGCTAACAAACGCGCTGTTTCAAATGCATCTTCATTTCTTACCTGTACAATCTCATCAACTACAGATCTATTAAAATTGTCTGGAACAAAACCTGCACCAATTCCTTGAATTGAATGCACTCCTTTAGTCCCTCCAGAAAGTACCGGGGAATCCAAAGGCTCTACAGCTATAATTTCCACATTTTCTTTCCTTTGTTTAAGTGCTTCACCAACTCCAGATATGGTTCCGCCTGTACCCACTCCACCAATAAAAATATCCACTTTGCCTTCAGTATCTCTCCAAATCTCTTCTGCGGTTGTTACCTTATGTACTTGTGGATTTGCTGGATTTTTAAACTCTTGAGGTATAAATGAATTAGGAATTGCAGCTGCTATTTCTTCAGCCTTTTTGATGGCACCAGACATTCCTTCTGTGGCAGGTGTAAGAACTAGTTCTGCTCCCAAAGCGATCAAAAGCTTCCTACGTTCTACACTGAAACGGCGTCTTTAATCATTCCATATCCGATTCTATCTTTTACACTACCTGCTGGATTAAAGTATTCCAATTTGGCAATGATTTTCGCCTCAACTTGGTACTTTCTCGCAAAATTAGAGAGCTCCAATAGTGGTGTATTACCAATCAGATCTGTGAGATTCTTCGCGATATTAGTCATTATTATACCTCCCAAATACATTTCCAACTAAAATAGTTGGTTTTAATATCACGTTATCATGTATGGTAAAAAAATACAACTTTGAACTTCTACTTTACGACACAAGGAAGCAAGAGCTATTAGACTGAGCGTGAAACTTTGTTATAAAATCCCCTCTAAAAATAGAATTCAAAGTTCCAATACGGTTATGAGCTCGTCGTGGCACACCTCACCATTTTCATGGAATCCAAAGCCCTCATATAGCTTTTTGGCAGCCAAGTTATCAGGACTATATGGAATCCAACAATAACGTGCAGGTCCAGCTGGGAAAGTTCGAATAAACTTCAATATTTTCTTAAATGCTTCACGACCATAGCCCATGCTCTGGTGCTGTTTATCAATCATCAGTCGCAAAATACAATAGCTCTTATCAGCTATGACAGGAAGATCATAACCTGTGATTCCATAAGTTATCATAACAAAACCTACGGGTTGTTCATCTGCGTAAATCGCAAGCGGGAATGGGGTGCCGCCATTGGTTGCAAGGACATAACATGAGGCTACACTCGAAAGGTTCGAAGCAACATATTGTCGCTGTTCTTCTGAAACTTCCAAGTTAAATATAGAACGTCGGTTATCTAGTGTTATTTTTCTGAGCGTAATCATGTGTATTCTCTCCTCACCCAACATCATAGTTTAAGCGGTTTCATGATAAAACCCAGTTATCTTACTTGATCTTCTTTCTCATATACAAAGCTATTTCTTCGTTTTTGCTCGGATTATTTGAATATAGTGATACATCAATTCCTTCTATTTGATAACCACATTGCATGTAAAAATGAATGGCTGGAACATTGGTGTTCTGGGTTTCTAACGTGATAGCTCTGAAGCCTTGTTCCTGAGCAATCTCATTCACTTTATTGATCAGCAGCCTCCCATATCCTTTTCTTATGTATGTTTCATTAACCTGAAGATGCCATATCATCAGCGTATTATTCCAATGTTGTGGTTCTGAAATGGCGAGCGCTATGATTTTCCCATCTATAAATATTCCATAAGAAAATCCCATTATTATGATTTCTTCATATCGTTCCAAATCTTCTGTACTGTTCAATTCTTCTTTTTCGTAGATGTCATCCAAATTTATTAACGTTAAATGCATACTACAGGAGCCTTGCGACTCTTCTTTGGTAAGATCATATTTTTGAGTGGATTTATAACCAAAGCTTCCAAGTTGAAGCCAATCTTCATTGGATAGAGTCTCTATTTTTTTGATATCCATTACATCACCCCAGAAATATATATTTCAGCGACCAGCACACAACGTTGTTTTATACATATCTATTATATCTCTTCTTTCGACTTTAATTTTCCATTTTCCTGCATTTCTACTTTATATCCCATCTATCTACTATAATTCATCGCCAGGAGCACCTTGAAAATCCCGGCGGATCGGACCCGACGGGATTTCATTTGAAAACATATTCTATCTTAAATCAAAAATTCCAGATTAGTTTAACCACTATGATTATTCAGTTAATCTCTAAATAGTCGATATATACATCCCATGTTCCGTCATCAGCGGTTACAACGAGTTGAATCTCCTGGTTTCCGGTCCCATGGCTGATATTGTTAAGGGTGTAAACCGCGGGACTGCTTCCTCCGAAGTAAAAGGTTCCCTTCGTTTGGCCGCCAATCTTCAAATCGACTCGGGCCATATTGGAATTATTCGAAGCACCACGGAGTGAGAAATTATGAGTGCCGCTTGCAAAATACTGTGTGTATTTGATCAAATCATTATTGGCATAAAGAACAACTCCGTTAAAAGGTGAGCTAATATTACCAGTATACTGGCCGCCTTTGGTCATATTCTCGGCTTCCACTTTCGTCCCGGTACTTGGAGGATTGGTTGTACCATCGTCAGGCGCAACAGCCCGACCAGTGCTCGAAGAGATCATACCGGAGCAAAGGCCACGGCTCTTCAGGTTTTGTGCTATCTGCGGAATCGCTTGCAATGTCGTTTGATACTGGTCATGCATCAGAATAACGTCACCGTTTTGCATTCTGTTCACGGCAGTTACGATCTGGGCAGTGGAGGCACTATTCCAGTCCTGAGAATCCACGTTCCACAACACTTCGGTTAGGCCATTTTGGCTGAGGACAGATTTTAGAGTAGCATTGGTCGCGCCGTAAGGCGGACGGAACAACTTCGGTGAACTTCCGGTTATCGACTGGATGGTCTGCTGCGTCCGGGTGATTTCCGATGACATCTGGGAGCTGCTCAATGTCGTCATATCAGGATGCGTATAGGAGTGGTTGCCGATCCACATACCCGCTGCCACCTGTGCGCTGACCAGAGATTGATTATTTTGGGCGCTTTGCCCTACATTAAACATCGTAGCCCGCAGACCTGCCTGCTTTAACGCATTGAGCACGTTTGTTGTGTTGCCGCTGGGGCCATCATCAAACGTCAGGCCTACATAACCGTTTGGACAGTTGGCATCGGCGGCGCTGACGGTAGGCATCACCGGTATGGAGAACAACGTGCTAAAGAGTGCAACAGACATTGCTGCCTTTACAAGTTTGGCCTTGAACATTATAAATTCCTCCTTTAAACTTAATAACAATATCGTTGTTCACTTCACTCCCAACCGTTTAACCTCTCTACTACGCTCTAGGAAGTTGACCTCCTCTCTTTCATACGATTACCAACTCTGAAAAAAAGCGCTTTCATAATTTGATATTGTATGCCTCGTTTCGTGAATGTAAGCAGTTTCTTCCAGATGGATACAGTATAAACGATATGTATATTTAAAGTAAATTGAATTTAAACCAATTTATTCTATTTTTTCGTCTTGTCGCTATTATTCCCCTTGGCCCCTATGAACTTGTGGAAAAGGCTCCTTGGACTGCAAACTTCTTCTCCAGCTTCTCTTTGGTAAACCAAGGGGCATGGCTTTTATGAGAACCCTCACTTCATTTCAAGTCAAGCCATATCTTAAATAAAAGGCTTATGTTGCTACCACATGCTGCATTTCTTCACTGCCTGTTAGAAAGCCTGCTCGCTCCACATAATATAAATCATAGATCTGTTCGGCATAATTTATCGATTCATATATCTCCGGGTATATATCATTTGCTAATTTGACATACGGTAATTTTCCAACCGCTTTGTTGGATCGGATGTTTTGTTTGCGAATTTTCAGAAATACCGTTTCAATTTCATGTTGCAGAAACAATTCCGCAAAGAAGGCTTCCTTTGCTCGTTGGTTGTAGCCTTTTCCAAAATAAGGAGCTCCAATCCATGTGGCAAGAAAACCCGTCTTATTATCGATTTGATATAGATCAATGGTACCGATGGGATGTCCCAGCTCATTAAGGATCGTTCTTGAAATACATATGTTTTGCTCTTCTTCAACAACCACCTGCTTGGTTACGAATAAATATTCTTCATAAGATCGGCACTTATGACGAACATAAGGAAAAACTGCGGGGTCCAGCATTAAATCATACAGTGAGTGGCATTCGTGCAAGTCTCGTTTTTTTAACATTTAAACGACCACCTAGTCCTTTTAGTTCGCTGAGTCAAACAAACTAAGTATATAAAAGGACTTGTGGAATTTAATGAATTCTATATTGCTTTTATGTAAAATTCATCATAGAAATGTTTTCCAAATCATTTGGCTGGACTTCACGTGCCGCTTCAATGAGGAGTGCTTTAATTTTCATTTTTGAATCTGTTTTCCAGTTCCTTAACAAATACCTCGATGGGATACTTATAATCAATTGGTTTGTAGATTATTCTATTATTCCATTGATGTCTCATGGCCTCGTCTCTCAAATCATCGTTTTCATGCTGAATCGTATTCAAAATCAGCATCATTTCATTCATCGTGCCTATAACACTCCTGTTATCCGTTTTTGTAATTACCTCTTCACTACATTCTTTTATATATGAATTGGCTAACGCTTCAGGAATTTGTTCAACAGCAAAATAATCTTGCAAATGATTTAAAAAAACCTCTTTTAGTTTATTGGCTTGATTCGTTCGAATTCCGGTTACCGTTAAACTCAATCTAGAAAAATCATTCATAAACACATAATGTTTTTTGCCATATAGCTTAAAGAAATTGACATGCCAACTAAAGAAAGCATCTGCAGGATGCTCGATTATTTCAGGTTTAACATTCAAATCCTTTAATGTGTCTTTCGTTGCTTTAAAAATTATCATGAATTGTGTTCCTTTCATTTTAGCTTTCTCATCAATATTAATAACAACATTTCATGCGTCGGGATAAAATTTTTGGTTCGAGGAAACATTAATTATACCACTTATCCCAAGGAGTGATGTGATGCTGTACCTTATCAGCTTAGTGCTTATGTTTACAGGCTTAGCCTGTATCAATATTATTTTTTCATATCAGAGCAAGCATATCGACCCTCAATTCTGGTCTACGTTTAAATTCCATCTTTGGATGCTGCCTTTATTCTTCGCAGCTAATCTGAGTGTCGGATATGGCGTCAAGTTTGGTATGAAAGCCGCCAGCCAACTGGGCTATGTCCTGATTATTGCCAAATGCATGGAAGTGCTCATCTCCATATGGATGGGATACTGGTTTATGAAGGAGATCCCTTCATGGAAAACGTGGGTTGGTCTTGCGGTCATCATTATTGGTGTTGTTCTTGTTAAGCAGAAATAGAAGTCAGTTACAAGTGCTTTCATCTGCTTAAATGCAAACGAAAGGGAGGCGTTCACGGGTCAAAGACATAACACGATGCCACACTTGAAGACTTGATGCATCATATTATTGCTGCCTTTAAGTTAAATATGGAACATCGGTTATCAAGTGTTGGATATCGTTGGTTGAAACCTTTTTCCAGTGTAGGAATCCCCAATCCTTGTCGCAAGAAAACCTATCATCATGCCGAGATGTTTTCCATACGGTTTTACTCAGGCGGGGCTCAGAAGGAGTTGATTTATTACGATTAGTTATACGAGGTCTTTAAGATTGTCTTCTCTCGGTCAACGGTCGATTCGAAGAACTCTTGCTTAATATCTTTTCGAAATACTTCCTTATATCTATTTCTTCCAATCTGATCAAAACGTTCTTGTACCCGAATTACATGTTCGTTGTCAGACTTGATATTCTTCTCTATCTCTTCATACTGTTCCAACGTATCATATTCCCACATCGCAAAAATCTCACTGGTTTCATCATCAATAAGCGTATGCCATCTTCCAATCAATCTCGCACCGTACTTCAGTTGTGTAGGTAATAGAATATCATTAAATAAAGCATTAAACTCTTCTACGAATGAAGAAGCTACAACATATGTCTTCCTCCGATATATCATCACTGCACCTCTCTCGATAAATTAAAAAACGAACCTATATACAATTTCATCATCATATACATCTCCGGTCTCAGAAAATCCCATTTTTTCATAAAGCTTTCTTGCAACTTCATTATCTGAACATACCGTTAAATTCAAACACTTGCTATGGACATAATTCTCTCTGATATATCTAATCACCGAATCTATCGTTGCTTTTCCATATCCCTTACCTTGATAACTTGCATCGATCATAAAACCATTCAACCAATAGGACCAAGTTGTTGTTTCATCTAATGTGATCATGACAAAACCCACTAAGCTATCCTCCGTATTATATATACAAAATGGCAGATACTTGTATTCATCCCCATCTGGACGAATGTGCACTTTCGCTAGAGACACGGCTACTGATGGAACATAATGATTTTGATTAGCTTGAACTTGTAAGTTTAATGCATCTTTCCAGTTCTCTCTTGTCGTAGGTATTAATCTGATCACAATAAAATCACTCATTCCGTTTTTTTGTTGGATTAACTCCAGTCATCGAAATGCTTCTCAAGGAACCTTGCTTCCTTCTCATAATGAGCCAAATGACCCTCTTCGATCATTTTGATAAATGCAGTCTCCCCAGACGCAGCCCGATCAGATAATGTAGTACACATGAAATGAATTCGAGAAACCACCCATTCCTTCAGATCTGTCGGCACATCCATACCATAAGCATTAAAAAATAACGCTATACGTCTTTTCCGCTCAGATGCATGATCCTGTTTGTGATATGGAACGACTCCCCTTTCATCTTTACCCGGTGAAAAGCCCGCTAGTGGGACAGAGGTATACAAGCTGTAAACGATATCCCATAAACGCGGACCAGGCCCTGCCATGTCAAAATCAATGATTCCTACAGGAAGTCGATCTTTAAACACAACGTTATACAAAGCAAAATCGTTATGGCAGACCACTTCTTCAAGTGAAGATGTTTTTGGAAAGTTATTGGAAGACTCGGTACTTGTAATAAATCCCACTGTAGCATCATGATAGCCTTTTAAAAGTCTCGCTACTTCTTTTAAGGTCTCATCAGACCACATATAACTTTCAATCTCAGGATAGTCATTTCCCGGAACTACACCGTCCAGGTAAGAAAGAATCTCTCTACCCTGCTCATCTGCTCCCAAATATCTAGGGGAATGCGCATAGCCCACCTTTTCAAGATGCAAAAGCAATTCATATACATACGGATTCGGTATTGCTTCACGCCGAACGGTGCTCCCAACTTTTACAACCTTGTTCACATTGCCTCCATTCAGAATCTCCTCGTGTTCCCGCAAAATAAACTCCTCCTATGTTCGGTTTTGGGTATATCTATTGGTTTTATCCTTTCTGGAATTCCCCGGAAATCCGGAAACCAATAGTACAAATCCGACGAAAAATAAGAAATATACGAGTATACCCGTAAAACCATTATCACTTGCTGGTATTAATTCACGCGCTTTCCCACCTGAAGCATAACCAGCTTCTACTATCGCTATGGATATTCTATCCGAAATTCTATCTAGGGTTGAAATAAAAACGCTGCTAACCATAAGAACCGCACCCAGGATTTTATTTGTATTGTTCATGAGCTGCCTCCTATTTTCGTTTATAATTATGATCCATTTTTAATGCCAAGCCTCGTCAACTAGTTCTTATCTTTCAGACCACGCGGTTCGGATGTATCCCAACTTCATTCCAACATGCTCCATATTTCGATGGCTTTGTGATAAAAAGGAACATTGCCCCACCACTAGGTTACATTCCTTATTCATGGCTTCCGTTATTCTTCTATTCAAAAGCTGCTGATGTATACCCTGATTTCTAAACTCAGGTAATGTTGCTGCAAAGGTTAAGGACGCCTTTTGATTTTTAATAAACAGAACGCTTACCGCTGCTGGGATGTCGTTGACAGATGCCATGTAAAACTTCCATCCTGGACGATGATAAAGAACCTTATTATTCTGCGCGACATAAGGGATACCGTCATCCGACATACCGGTCCCCCGGCAATGGATGGTCGCATATAGCTCGAATTGATCCTCTTCAAGTTCTTGAATTCGGATATGATCTGATTGATTCCTTTTGTCTTCAGGTTTGATGATCAGGGATGAATGAAATCCCGATGCATACAGACCTAAGTCGGATAAGCGTTTCAGAAAGTTCTGATCCACCATAGATGGAATGACCTCGAACTGAACCTTTCGATCTCGCTGTCTATAAAAATCGATGATAGCATCCATGTGTTCCATATCATTATTTGTTAAGCCCTTCACCGTATTAAAAGTGGGCCAAGGCATGGTCTTACTGTAGAAACAGATGGCATTTCCAAATTGCTGAATCTCAATTCCTTCCGGATTGTTGTCCCGACCTTGTATAGCAAGCATGCGATCTGTCATATAATCGATTTCCGAGATTTCAATTTCTTTAATTAAATCTAATGATGGAATCAGTGGATTCATTTCTTTACCTCCAAATAAAATTATGGGAACTCTATTTTAATTTCCATCAAAAAACTTCTTTGCATTGCCTATACTTTACAATGTTTAGATGCTCCCACTCCTTATACAGCTGCTCTTTAGAGAGTATCTTCCACGGGTTAAACATCGTTTGCCCATCTTTATTGAAATATAGTTGTTCTCCCAGATGGTACGCTGCATGTTGAATGATCCATTCTTATCTGTCCATATGACAACGTCCCCTTGAACCAGATCCTCTGTTATTAGCTCCTCGTAATGATACTGTTCTAATTTCTCAAGAAACGTTTTTTGATGTACCCATTCATAGATAAACCATTCCTGTTTTCCTTTGGAGATTGCAAACAAAACTGCTGCGAGGCAATTTGCACCTTGGGAACTAGCAAACGAATTGGCATATGGTTTTAGAAAATCAGGTAGCGACTCAGGTGGCTTCACACATTCTCCTTTATCCCACCATTCATAAACCATTGTCGTAAGTATCTGTTCTTTACTTGAAAAGTCCAGATTTCCCCACATGAAGCGCTGGAGGATCACGTGTCCATCAATTAAATAGCTTGCAGGTATTTCCGCCAGATCATGTACAAATGCAACGGGGAAAACAAGTCCCCTTTTACTTTGCACTTGTGCATTTAACAGAGATCGTTTCTTATCTTCAGGGATGGTTTCTATCCATTCTTTTTCAGCAATGATTACATAATCAACGTTCTTTATATTCCAGTACTCATAACCATTTACATAATTCACTTGCCTATATGTGCTGTGGTTATAGAACTCATCTTTTGGCATGAATAGTACATCAGTAAAGTCAAATTTATAATCAAGATGTTCTTTCGATAGGAAAAATAAATCTTTTTCCGGTACATAGCAATCGACCCAAGACCGTAAAACTTTTTTGCCCGGCTTAATTTTCAATATGTATTCCTCCGTGTTGGATTTGGAATTTATTCTTTCATTTTATTTCTCACTACTCCGTAGTAAATCAGATCCTCATACCGGTCTTCTTTCTTGACATGATCCATCAGTACCCCTTCTTTCTTCATGCCAATTTTCTGTATTACTTGTCCGGATGCCGGGTTCGAAGCAAAGTGTCGCGCATACACCTTATGATATTTTTTCACATCAAAAGCGAAGTCCAAGATCGCCTTGGCAGCTTCTGTTGCGTATCCATTTCCCCAAAAGGGTTGACCGACCCAATAGGATAACTCACCATTATCGTAACGTTGGTGATTAGATAATGCGATTGCCCCGTATAAAGCGCCTGTTTCCCTATCACAAATAGCAAATTCGTATAACTTATCCGCATCAAAGTTTACTTGATGATGTTCTATCCATGACATAGCACAATCTAATGTATATGGGTAGGGTAATGTGAGTGTGCTCTTATATATGTTGTAGTCATTACAAAGTCCGGTAACGGTTTCAGCATCTGCTTTCGTAAATAATCTTAATAGTAACCTCTCTGTAGTCATCGTTTTATTGATATCGTCATACACCATGCTATCCCACCTTATTCGATTAAAATGGATCATTATACCTTCAAATATCTAAACTCCTTATTTCAATTTTATCTTATATACCATTTCACCATCCTGATTCTCTAATTCCTGATTTTTAAATCCTATCTTCTCATATAACACTCTTGCACGAGTATTGCTTTTTTCTACGGTTAACGAGATGATTCGGCATTGTGGATGCTTTTCCTGAATACATTCCAATATCGTATAAAGGGATTTACTTCCTAAGCCTATCCCTTGATAGTCCTTATCGATTTGAAATCCTCCAATCCAATAATTATCAGTACTTAGCGGTGTGTAAGATAAATAGAAGAAACCAAAAGCTTTGTCACTTTTACGCAAAAGATATGGATCAAAAGCTGCATCCCAAGGCTTCACGTAGGCATATGCTAAAGATTCAATGACCGTTGGAACAAGATTTAATTGCGTCTCAAGTAATGATATTGCGATCGCTTCTTCCCAATTCGTTTTATCGACTGGCTCTATAGAAATTAGATTCATTTAAATATTCCTTTCTGCTTCCAAATCTTATTTCGTTGAAGTAGTTTAACGACTTATAATCAATCTATCATTCCTATCGTCTCTATTACGTTATATTTCTCAAAATCTTTTATAATAGTCAGTGGTAGATGATCATATAACTGAGAATGGGTCGCCCACATATACTCGCTTTCCACCAACGGTTTCCCAGCTTCCCGCATCAACTTCATCTACAGTTGAACGTTTTAATATTAGTACTCTGCCTTTATTTTCAATGACTCCTTTAACCACAACAACGATGTTTCCAAGGTACCTTCACCCCTATGTTATTCAGAAAACTCAACTAAAATGGGATGAGTGCTTTCATCCAATGCTTTGTGAATTCTCTCCTTAAAATTCCCCCATGTTATCATTTTATTGGCTTGTTCCAATGTAAAGAATCCAACCTCATCACTTTCACTACTTGTAGTTAGAGTTCCTCCAATCGGTTTTCCAGTGAATATATTGTTACATACTCCCCGGGTAGTGTTCTGATATAGACCACAAAACTTAATAAGTTCAATATCGATGCCAGTCTCTTCCTTCACCTCTCGAACGGCTGCTCCTGTGATGGTCTCGCCTTCTTCTACACAGCCTTGAGGCATTTCCCAGCCTCTCCGTCCCTTCATAAGTAAGATTTCATTGTTCTCATTAAGGACAATTACACTTGCAGATACGATAAATTTCATTCAAAATCCCCCTTCTTTAGTTTTAATTCATAGCCGTAATCCACATTTAATTCCCCTCTGGAGTCATCCAATATCTTTGTGGTTTATAACTTCTTTTGAAGTAATACTTCTTCCGTTTTCTCATAGTTTGATTTTTCGTATGTCTTTATAGCCATTTCATTTCTTTGGCCTGTCAGAATCTTCATATTGGTCACACCTCGTGCTCTGAGTTCATCCTCTATAAAAGAAATCAACAAAGTAGCCAGCCCTCTTCTCCGGGCAACTTCGGTAATATACATTTCTGTGATTTCTCCCAGGAAACCACGATAACAAAAAGATTTAAAATATTGAGCACAAGCAAATCCAACTGCCTGGTCGTTAATAACAGCTAGAGCAATCAGCTCATCAGATAAAGCAAGGCTATCTTTTACTTCATCTACGGATGTACCCACTCCATTAAAAGCATCATTGAGCTTTAGAAGGTCCTCTGCATCATTTGCGTTCGCCCAACGAATATCCATTTTCTCTTCTGTCATCACATAACCTCCAATAATATCTGTCAACGGCAATTATTGATCCGGATAGGTTTCTTTCAAAAACCTGATGGATTGGTTGATCAACGCTTGTAATACATCTACATGGATATCTGCAACTTTATTGATGTATACACATGCTTTTCCTGTCGTATGTTTTCCAAAGTCCTTTAATAAATCCTCTCGCTCTGTATCGCCTGTCGCAAAATACAAACTGATTTTTGCTTTTCGGGGAGAAAAACCCACCAATGGTGCATCTCCTTCGTGACCAGATTCATATTTATAATGATAAGCGCCGAATCCAATAATACTCGGTCCCCACATCTTTGCTTTATAACCTGTTGTTTCAGTAAAAATATCTAATAGTTGATACGCATCTTCACGTTTTTTGGGACTATCAACACTTTCAATAAATTCAATGACACTGTTGTCCGTTTCTTTTGTTTTAAGTTTGTACATTGATAAAATCGCTCCTTCATATATCAGGTTACTCTCTGCCGTTTTAATATAAGAAACAGACTTAATATCATGCCAACAATCAGAAACACTGTCCATTGTTCATAACTAGTAATCAGTATCAGTTCCCAAAAGCCTACTGGCCCAGAATTTGGTCCAGCCCTGTAGGGATAGGCAAAAATAGCTGGTATTACTCCCAGGGCAACAAAAACGATTCCAATGATCAAAGAAAGGAAATAAACAGCTCTTTTCAAAGAATTCACACCCTCCAGCCCCTCTCAAAATCCTTGATGATTCAAGTAATACTTAATTCCAGCACGATCAACATCGGAAAAATCTAATGGGTTCTCAATAAATAATTTATTTAGTTCCTTAATATCAATCCATTGAATATCTACTGTTTCATCCAATTTCTCATTCATTACAATGGCTGCCTCTGAAACGATATGCTTAGGTGGATTCATAGATATTGATAGTCCTTTCTTGGGCTAATCGTTTAATTTATCCTTACCATAATAAAATCCCTTTAGTTGTTCATTAAAAAATGATTTTAAATCATCCTGCACAATGGAATACTTCACTTGTTTATTATTTATATCTGTTCTTGTAATATATATTTGCTCAAGATCATATTGGATTGTAATATCTCTTCTTGAATGAAGTCGAAATGCTATTCCAGCACTGATGTTTGAAGGCGTTTGATGAAGTTCGATAATTGAGGATTCAGGCACAGAATTGATCCAGCCAACAATTTGGTTAATTTGTTCATCTGTCAATTTAATATCCACAAATGTAATGTTAGGCGTTTTGTGCGAGTAGACTGCTTTTGTCATTTGGGTACTTTTAATCTGATCGATAGAAATCTCTTTATTCAGCTGTTCATTTTCTTGATTGAGATATTGATAAGAGAAATAAGCTACAAGAAGAAGTACTACTGTGAAACTGAGCGTTTTCAGTATTTTAATGATATTATTCCCCCAGCTCATATAACTTTTTATGAACTCCTCATGACGCCTCTCACCCTTAGATAGCTCTTAGCTCTCTTAAACTCTCTTATCTTAAGGAACTGGGCGTATTAAGTTAGTTCTTCTAGTCTTAGAAAAGTACTTGTCAAACCAGGGGGCGAACGCCACAGTGTGTATGGTTTTCATCAATTCACTTTATGTATCACATATCACTTGGTTCCTTCATTGAAGTAAGTGATCTCATTACCGCTAATTAAGTTCCTTATACCCCCTTTATAAAATGGCATTAATTGATCTGCTTCCTCTATATCCTTCCAAGCAATCTCGGAGATTTCATCAGGTCTTACAATTTGTTCAGTACCTCCAGTAATTTCAGCCCTGAAGACTATAAAAATTGCATGTTCATTTAAATGTTCAAATTTACATTCATTTATAGCTACGATGCCATAGACCTTAACATCAAAACCTGTCTCTTCTTTGGCTTCTCGAATAGCAGCTTGCTCTAATGATTCATCTGGTTCTACTGCTCCTCCTGGTAAAGACCAGCTTGAACGTCCTACATTTTTGACCATTAAGACTTTCGATTTTGATTCATCTGTAATTAGAGTGTATGTTACGTTGACTCGTTTCATTGTCCTCTCTCCTTTCTTAATGTGAGTGCATATCTATACCTTCGAGATTTCTAATTCGTATTTAACTTGCGTTTTACTCTGTCCTTCTATTGTTTCTATCTTTTCTTCTCTTTCTTTAAATCCACTCTTCTCATAAAATGCCCTTCCTATGTGATTCTCTTTCCCTACCCAGGCAAACATTTTATTTATTGGCTTTAAAACTTGAGTGAATCTCTGAATGAACTCTTTACCTATTCCCATTTTGTGGTATCCAGGTCGTATATAAATTCTTAGTAATTCATATTCTTCCTCTTTCACTTGTCTTGTTTGAGCATATCCAACGACTTTGCTATTAAATTCTGCTATTAAAAAACTCCGTTTGGCACTTTGATGATCTCTCTCGACAGATCGACTTAAATTCTCAGTTGAATATGCTCTACTTAGAAAATTTTGAATGTAAGCTTCAGAGTATATGTCTTTATAAGTATAGTTCCATGTTTCATGAGCTATGGATTGAATGTGTGGGATATCCTCATGTGAAACAAATCGAATTGTAATCATCTGGTTATCCTTCTTTCATTATTAATTATCGAACTTTATAGTCTTTCTTAAGAAATGCATAAATGGCATTATCAACAAATCGATTCTTCCAATAATAATTTTCCTTTAATATCCCTTCTTCTCTAAAGCCGATTTTCTCAAGTACCTTCCTTGATCCCACATTCTCCGGTTCTACAAATGCTTCAATTCGGTTTAAGCCAAACGTATTAAATCCATATTCAATGATCTTTTCAACCACCTCAGTCATAATACCTTGATGCCAATATTCTGGTGTTAGTTCATATCCAATGACAGCTTTATAATGATTTTTCATCCAGCCATGAAAGCCACATGTTCCAATTACTTTGTTTTCAGACTTCAGAGTGATTCCCCACCGAATGGCTTGACCTGTTTCAAATCTTTCATTCCATCTTCGAATTAATTCTTCTGCTTGTTTAATGGTTGTAAAACTCTCCACATCATAAAACTTCGTAACTTCATCCAATGAAAAACATTGAAATATATCACTGGAATCATTCTGTGTTAGTTCTCTTAATACAAGTCTTTTTGTTTCTAATTCGGGAAACTGCGACATTTTAGTTCTCCTTAATGGTTTAAGTATTCTCACTCAGTACTAATCCATATTATTACATATATGAAGTAAATCAAGCAAAAAAAAGCAGATGGTCTCTCATCTGCCCTGAAATATGGAGAAAGACATGCAGCCGATTTAAATTTCCCTCCATGCTCTTGATCTTAATTCCCCTCGACTGCCAATCTCCAGTCATTACATCGTATGGTAGTCCCAATAGGGTATTCAAAATCACACTCGCCAATATACAAAAAGCCCAGCTTGCGACAAATGGCATTCGAAGCGGGATTTTTAGTTTTAGGAAAAGCGTGAATAAAATTATGTTTCTTCTTTTCAGAACGAATAGAAGCTATGGCCTTTGCTGTTGCTTCAGTCGCTATTCCTCTACCTTGATATTCAGATAAAACACTCCAACCTATCTCGAAAATAGATTCTTCTTTCCACGTCTGATCCCAATATCCTACACTACCCACGACTTCAAGATGCGGAAGCAAAAGGATCTTAAACATTTTCCCTGTTCCACTTTGGGCGATTTCATAATAGCGCTTATGGCGAGCTAGGATTTTCTCCTCAGTTTCTGGTCCTCCGAAGTGTACTGTCATCTCAGGCGAATTTAATTGACGAAGCAAATCTAGATCTCCTTCATCCCACAGTTCAATTCTTACCTCTGGCGCATTCCTTTGTTCCATCTCACTCACCTCACTGTTTTTATTTGTAACCAAATTTAGAGGAAGAGATCTAGTATTCTCAGTTCAATTATATCAGAACACACATTCTTATTAAGTAAAAATTTATCATTATCGTTTAAGATGGAATATGACAAAATTTAAGACAAGTTCACGGTTTATAGATCTTCTATGTACTTACAGACCAAGTTTCCAAATGTTTTGATATCCTCAAGATAGTCGTATCCTACTGGATTTTGTCCGGTCTGATTATACATTCTTATCGCTACAGTTTTGTACTCAGGAATGACAAGACAGGCACATCCAGTGGCACCCAAAGACTGAAAAGAACCGTATGGTAGTTTATCACCCAATTCTGTAAAAGACCGCGGTTCATCTTGCACAAACCAAAAAAAAACCGTTTCTCGGCAATTTTTGTTCCAGATCAGGCGGACTAATAATAGTAGTAGTTTGCTCGAATATCTCTTTAGGAAGTATCTGCTTTCCGTTTATGGCTCCCTTATTTAAATGCAGAGAACCCCAATATGCCAGTTCCCTTGTGCTCATAAATAAATTGGCTTGATTGCCTTGATCATCTTTATATTGTTCATTAAGCCATACTAATTTTTCATTATATTCCATTTCCCATCCGGTTTGGCTAAACCCCATAGGCGCGAATACACGCTCTTGGAGCAATTGTGACAAAGGCATCTTAAATAGTTTTCGAATAATTTCAATGAGCAAATTAACACCAATATTATTGTACTTCCAGTCAGTCCCCTGAAGAAACAATCTATTCTGCAGGTCACCTAAACCGTGTGTATGGGTTAACAAATGTCGTATTGTTGTATGACCTAATGCTTCACTATCTAACTCATTCAAGTAGTCGATAACAAGATCATCTATGCTTCTGACCTTACCTTCATGTAATGCAAGACTAATAGCAAACCCTAAAAATGTCTTTCGAACTGAAGCAACATTAAATTGTGATTCCTCATCAACGAATCGACTATGTTTAGAATTGTCATGCATTCCGGAGTACCATTCATTTACGACACGACCATTATGAATAATATAGATCGCAGCAGCGGTAGCAGATATTTTACTCTTTACCTGTGAGACATACTCATTCAGTTCAATTAATGCTTTATTATTTGATATTTTTTTATCAAGCAATGGAACCGAGCACCTTCTTCACTATTTTTATTTAAGGTTATATTCTCGTATTTTTGAATGTCCTGAAATTCCAAATTAGATGCCTAGTTGCTGTTATTTGGTGGATATTGAGTTGAATTTGCTTCCTGAAACCACGAACAAATAAATAATACGTAAATATTACGTTATAAAATAGCACCTCTTCTTCAAATTAGCTTATTAAAAATCTACCATTGTTTAATATCTCTTCAATCACTTCGTCTATCTGGTCAACAGAATATGCTTGAGTATTTAATATATGTCTTTCGTCTTTTAGGGCTTCTTTAAATTCATTCAAAAGGATTATGCTTCGTTCTCCCATTTGTATCGATAGGTCTCTTAACTGATCTCTTCTAATAATTGTTTCATGATCAACCATAAATACAACATAAATAATCCTTACATTTATACTCCCCAGCTCATTAGCTAACCAGTTAGCCTCCCATGGAAACGTCACATAATCTATAACAACATCGTAATTAAATTGAATTAGATTTTTCACTAAACTTAAAATATTTATCCACGTTAGCTTATGAGTTTCTTGACAGATCCACGGCTTTCCCCTCCCGTTTACAGGTAGATGACTAATATCATCACCAGATATATATGAACTGCGATCCAGATGTTCAACAAGTTTCTTTGATGTAGTAGATTTCCCAACACCGGCAGGACCGGAAATAATATAAACGGATCTTGACATGTTGCATCCTCCTTTGAAATTACTCAATAATACTCTTTAAATCTCTTTATTCACCAATCCTTCTTCAATAAATACTCAGATTTAATTGGCATGATTATAAATTGTTCATTTACTTCAATTGGTTCTCTTAAACCTGTATATACTAAATCGACATCTAATCTAAATGGATTAATTTTTCTTCCGACTTGACTTTCGAATTCCTGCACAAAAGTTAAAAGATCTGGGCTAGCTTCCCAGTAATGCATTGCCATTTGACCGCCAGCAGGCATATTCCACCATTTAATGAATGAAGGCCACATATTAATCAGCACTGCCTTTAAGTTTTCTTCTTTAATCATGACGGATTGTAATATGAAGTGCGACACCTACTGGAAATAAATAAAAAAGGGCCCATGGCCGGATTCGTGTAGAATGAAGGTTCCTACACCACATTCACACAAGGAGAATCCACCATGAGCTACACACATCTTAGCATAATTGAGCGCAGCAAGCTAGAAATCCTCCATCGACAAGGTCAAAGTTCAAGAGCCATCGCAAAAGAATTAGGAAGGCATCCTTCGACGATTTGTCGTGAATTGGATCGTGCTACTTCATCGCAACCGTATCACGCAGAACAGGCTCAGAGCGCTTATGAGGAGCGTCGTCAAGCTTCGATCTCACCCGGTAAATGGTCCGAAGCCTTAGCTATTTCCTTGGAGGAAAAACTGCTGGCAACCTGGTCTCCGGAGCAAATCACGGAACGTTTTCGCATCCAAGGCCTGCCGTCGGTCTCCTTTAAAACCATCTATCGCTGGCTCTACACCGGGCGTCTGGTTAGAGGCACGTTACACGTTCTTCGGCACAAAGGGAAGCGTCAGAAGCCCACAGAAACTCGCGGTAAATTTGCTATTGGCAGATCGATTTCGGATCGCCCCAAAGAGGTTCGTTCCCGGGAAACGTTTGGTCACTGGGAATTGGATACCGTCGTATCGAGTCGTGGGAAAAGTAAAGGATGCGTAGCCACGCTCATTGAACGTAAAACCCGTTTGTATACCGCTATTCTCATGCCTGATCGCACCGCTTTGTCCATGGAAATTGCGCTTGGTGTAGCCATCTCACAGTTTCCCCCAGGCACTTTCCTCACAGCCACGGCTGACCGGGGAAAGGAGTTTGCATGCTATGCCAACGTGGAAACAAACCATGACCTGCACATTTATTTTGCTGATCCATATTCGTCTTGGCAACGCGGTTCCAATGAAAATGCGAATGGCTTGCTTCAGAGTTTTTCCCGAAAAAAACCGATCTCGCTCAAGTTGAGGATGAAGATCTCGCCGTTTCACTAGATCTAATTAACCACAGACCACGAAAATGCTTGGGTTGGAGAACCGCTCACGAATCTTTCACAGAGGAACTGTCGCACTTGGTTTGACAATCTGTCTCATTGAAAAATCAGGAGGATCTATAATTAAATTTTGGTGATTGCCTCTTTTGCGCTCCCCCCTTTTTAGAGACTGATTCCATAGCTCTTTCCATTGCTCTTTAAATTTTTCATTATTTTGCTCAACATTTAAAGGTTGACTTTCAGGCCAGACACCTTCTTCGAACTCATCTGTTAATAATCCACATGCACTAGCCACAAACATCAGAAAATTCAAATCATATTCTCCTGAAATACAAATGGTCCAAGAATTGTTCATTGTAATTCACTCCTTTCAAACAACATTTAAGCTCACTATTATTTTTATAGCTATTTTCCTAAACATGATTTAGAAAGGATCGGTATATATTCCCCATCAAAATGAAATTGATAGCTGTCATCTATACGTATATATCCGTAAATACAGTGTCCTCTATCCCTGTAAAAAACGCTGGAGAAGTTTTCATTGTCTTTGTTACCTTCTGCAACCAATAATCGGTTTCCCTCACTTGCCAAAACAATTCCAATATGATCATGAGAATTATCGGATAAAAGCTTTTCAAAAACGACAATATCACCATGCTTTGGTTTAAAACCATGATATCCATCCTGATATAAAAAACTCGTTTCAGGTAGCTGAGCCCATTCCAACCACGCGCCAACCCCAGCTAATCGATAACTGTGATTCGGGTATCGAATAGGGAGTATGATGCCAGCCTGCATGCAGCAATGATAGACGAATGCCGCACACCAATTCGCTTCCAATACTTTATAGATATCCGAGTCCGGCCAATACTTGCATATTTCCCGATAGTGTTCATTCTCAGGAATTCCCATAATTTCTTCACTTGCGAGCGCTTCCGCAAAATCAGCCAACTTAAGACATCTATTTTCAGTTCTTTTGTTTATCGTTTCTCTATTACTCTTGCAATTCACCTCTACCTGTTCCATCGGAATCCCTAATTCAACAAATACTATTTGTAGTCTATTTATCTCAACTTTAGAAAAATGATACCCTGGATTCTGAACATACATTTGTATAAGTATCGCGTCTTTAATAATTTCTTCATACGGCCCATGAACTCGATGTTTATCGTTTTGATAAAAGATCGCTCGAAGAATGACAGATAGCTCTTCATCGGTAAAGATTTGGGTACTGCGCAAAATCGGTCTTACCGAATCTGCACTGTTAGGGCCAGGGAAGCATTTTATTCCGGTTTTATAGAAAGACGGATTGTAATATGAAGTGCGACACCCTACTGAAATAAAAAAATGGCTCATAGCCTGATTCGTGTAGAATGAAAG
>NZ_JAROCD010000008.1:0-383421 GCF_030433635.1 Paenibacillus vandeheii | reverse complement strand
CTGACGCCGGTAGAGTACCGACGCCAGTTTGCAGCCTAGGGTCTTTTTATAATGTCTACAAAATGGGGTCTTGACCACTCTAGCGCTGAGGTTTTTTTTTTTTTTTTTTTTTGTGGGGGAGGATATTAAAAAAAGCCAGGTAGAATTTAGTCTACCTAGCTTTATATCTGTAGGATCTCAGTCCTTAATTTCTGATAAATAGTACTCGTATAACTCATCAATAGAAGAACTAGAAAGTAAGTGAGTGGCTGCTGCAATCAATTCTTTCTTCCAATCAAACCAACAAGTATCTTTTGGTGGTGGTTGCATTAATGACACGTTGGCTCATATGACTTCACATTATCTTCCGTTTGGCGGCGTAGGAGAAAGTGGAATGGGTTCCTACCATGGTCAACAGAGTTTTGATGTGTTTTCTCATCATAAGAGCATTCTTAAACGCAGTGAATAGTCGGCTAACGTTGAACAATATAAGCGACATGCAGAAAAAGAGGTTGTCCCGTTTATCGGGACAACCTCTTTAAGTATCTTATTGTGAAACATCTGAACAACATCAATACATATTAATGAATATCACGGAAAAGGCCAATGACTTTGCCCAGAATGCTAACGTGTTTCAAACGCAAAGGTTCAAAAGTCGAATTTTCCGGTTGAAGACGAATATGATCTTTCTCTTTGTAGAACGTTTTTACCGTTGCTTCATCGTCTTCAGTCATGGCTACTACGATATCGCCGTTATCTGCAGTTTGCTGCTGACGTACGATAACATAATCTCCGTTAACAATGCCTGCTTCAACCATACTGTCTCCCACGACCGAAAGCATAAATACTTTCTGTTCGCCCACATAATGCGTAGGAAGAGGGAAATAATCTTCGATATTTTCTGTTGCTGTGATTGGAACCCCTGCAGTAACTTTACCCACGACAGGAATGCGAGCAACGCTGTGAGCAAACTGATGTGAATGCTCTGACTCTTCCTGGCTGAGAAGCTCAATGGCTCTTGGTTTGGTTGGGTCACGTCTAATTAGACCTTTCTTCTCCAACCGATCCAGATGTCCATGAACTGTAGAGCTGGAAGCCAATCCAACGGCTTCACCAATTTCGCGTACGGAAGGAGGATACCCCTTCAACCGGACTTCATTGCGTATAAACTCCAGAATAGCCTGTTGCCTGCTGGATATCTTCGACATACCGTATCAACCCCATTTTAGTAACGTTTGGGAAAATTATAACATAGAACCTCCGTTCGTACAAACATAAGTTCTAAATAAAATGCCATAAAATCAATGTTTTTTTGCAAATTTATATGAAAATTAATTTTCATATAAGTAAATACTGCAAATGATAATGCCTACTATAGAAGAAAGATAGTAGAAGAAAGATGAGTGATAGAACTCAATAAAAAAAAGCGAACAATTGTTCTAAAAAGTTATTGTACAAAACAAGTGTTCGTGTTATATTAATTTTAACAGATAGGAACAAACGTTTGGAGGTCGATATTTAATGAGATATTCTACTTATCAAAGCATTTACGAACCGGTGCATTCAGAAGTGGTTGAAACTAACATAAGAAATTTTAAGAAGGTTTTTGCAAAAGGTAATATCCCAACCTGGGTGTTGAAATTTATAATTGTATCATTAATTATATTGGTTGGTTGCAGTACAGTGCTAACCGTATTTGCAGGCAATGAGAACGATTTGTTGCCTGGAGGAAAGATGGCAGTTTCACAAGGAGATACGCTGTGGAGTATATCATTGGATCATAAACCGGAAACGATGGATACACGTGTATATATAGAAGCAATTAAGAAAGTGAATCAACTTCAGTCAACTTCAATAAAGGTGGGGCAAGTTTTAATACTGCCACAATTCACAGAATAAAACTGAGTATCCACACGCTCTAATGCGTGTCAGCTTGACAAGCTGCCTTTATCATGTCAAAGTTAATATGACTTTGTATTTTTGGAGGGGACAAGCTTGGATATAGATAGTCTGGTAGCACGTATTAATGAATTGGCCCGTAAGCAAAAATCCACTGGATTGACAGAGGAAGAGCTCACAGAACGTGCCAAGCTTAGAGAAATCTATTTGAATAACATTCGAAGCAATTTCAGACAACAACTGGATACGATTGAAATTGTAGATGATGAGAACGATCAAGGCCACCAAGGCAAACTCAAACATTAAGGAAACCTAATGATATCATTAATGATATTTAGGTTTCTTCCTGTTATCTGGAGGTTGCAAACTATAGGGGGAAATGTTGGTCTGCAGTTATGTAAGCCGATACAAAGAACATCTAAGGGGGATTCTCATGTCGCGTTCGTTCGAGAGAACGGTTCGGAAAAATTCTAAGCAGTTGAATCAGCAACGTAAAAAAAGCGGTCAACCGGTTTCCGGTACACCAGGTGAGGACGTATTCAAAGGACGCAGCCTTCTGTTTCCTATTTTTCTGATCGGACTAGCATTCCTGTACCTCTTTATGAGTACGTTTCTTGTTAAAGCTCCGATGACCACCTGGGACTGGGTGACCATGTTGCTGTATGTATTTTTGGCAGTCATCTTCATGCTCCGTCGTCCTTATGTCAAAATAGGAACTAACCGGATTTTGACGACAAAGGGCAATCGCGAGCGTTCAATTGGAGTTGACGATATCGTGAAATTCAGAATTGAGCCAGGCACAGTTGTGATTGAGCATAATGCACGAGGTAAGAGATGGGTGTTTACCAAACTACTCAATCGTTATGATACCGATGCAATTACTGAACGTCTTCTAAAATTCGCCAAAGCACATCAGATCACCGTGGAAACTTACGAGAAAAAGTAATTATTGCATAAAGGGGAAGATGACCGAAATGGCGTTAAAAGCGATTTTGTTCGACCTGGATGATACTTTGCTGTGGGATGAGCGCAGTGTTCGAGAGGCCTTTCATGAGACTTGCCTGATCGCAGCGCAAGAGACTGGAGTTAAACCGGAAGACCTTGAAGAAGCTGTTCGTAATGAGGCACGTAATTTATATGAGTCCTATGAAACTTTTTCGTTTACCAAAATGATTGGGATCAACCCGTTCGAAGGTCTTTGGGCTAACTTCACGGGTGGGGATCAGCCGGAGTTTCGCCAGCTGGAGCAGCTTGCACCTGCATATCGTAAAGAGTCATGGCGTCGTGGCTTGTTAAAGCTTGGTGTTGATCGTGAAGATCTGGCGGAAAGACTTGCCTCACAATTTGGAGCAGAGCGGAGATCGAGACCCCATGTCTATGAAGAAACGCTGGAAACATTAAGTCATCTACAAGGGAAGTTCAAGCTTTTGCTTCTAACCAACGGCTGTCCTGCGTTGCAACAAGAGAAACTTGATGGTGTTCCTGAATTAGCTCCTTTTTTTGACGAAATTATTATTTCGGGTTCGTTCGGTAAAGGGAAACCTGACCCTTCGATTTTCGAGCACGCATTGAGTAAGCTGGGAGTACAGCCTGAGGAGAGCATGATGGTTGGAGATAAGCTTACGACTGATATTCGTGGAGCATTGTCTGCAGGCATTCAGTCTGTATGGATTAACCGTGAGAATAAAGTGAATACCGAATCGTATGTGCCTGACCATGAAATCAAGCATTTATCCGAATTGGAACGCATTATTGCTGAATTCTCTATTAGTGCATCATAAATCGGATCTTTTTGTGTTCTGTCCAAACATTGTAAGGTTTCATGAGATGTAACTTCATCCATGAAACCTTACAATGTTTTTTTGTTTTGCGACAGTTAAAACTATACCGTATTAACGTAATTTAAAATTTTTTACTAAAAGTTATTGAAATTATAGAACTGCTGATTTAGAATGTAACTAACATACTAGTATGACTAGTATGCGAATGAAAGCAGCGAATATCTGTTGACTTACTTGAATGAAGGGAAGCGGGGGTTATTCGCTATTATTTTCATATTCGTTGTAAGCGCTTTACATAGTTGAGGGAAACCTATTAAATCTGGAAATAAAACGGACAACATGAAGTACCAAATGACAGTAAGCATCTTAAACAATGGATACCTCTAGGGATTCCCAAAATTGATATCGCTTACATTATCTCTTTAATTTATTCTGCTTTGGGGGTGAAGAAGTTCATCTGATTACTTGTCTTCTACGAAAAGAAGAGATGATGTGAAATGATCGAAAACGCTTTTAGTTTATCAAGCTAAGGATCGGAGTGAAATAACATATGGAGTCGGAAACCGCTAAAACCACACTAACGATGACTTCTTTACGTAAAGAAAGCAGGTTAAGAACGGCTGCAGCTCTGCTTCGTAAAGATTGGCAATTATACTCACTGTTAATTCTTCCAATTATCTATCTTATCATTTTCAAATATGGGCCAATGCTCGGAAATGTAATCGCCTTTAGACGATTTGTACCGGGAGGCAGTATTTTTGGAGAGACGTGGGTTGGATTCAGGTATTTTCAAATGTTTATCCAAGACCCAACGTTTTGGAAGGTATTTGGAAATACACTCATGCTCGGTGGACTCGCGCTACTGTTCACCTTCCCAGTTCCGATCATTTTTGCATTGCTGCTGAATGAGGTAAAAAGCAAACGTTTCAAAAAGTTTGTGCAGACCGCTTCTTATCTTCCGCACTTCCTGTCCATCGTTATCGTTGCCGGAATGATTCTGCAATTAACGGCAGTCAATGGCTCGATTAACGGAATGGTTTCTTTTTTCACCGGAGACAGTATTCCTTTCATGCAGCGAGCGGAATGGTTTAGAACGATTTATATCACCTCTGAGGTTTGGCAAGGTATGGGGTGGGGAGCGATTCTTTATTTGGCTGCATTGACGACAATTGATGATTCTTTGTATGAGGCAGCACGGATCGATGGGGCGAACCGATGGAAGCAAACCATCCACATAACCATACCGGGCATTTTGCCAACGATCGTTACATTGCTGATTTTGAACATGGGAAATTTCCTTGCGGTTGGATTTGAGAAAATTTTGCTCCTTTACAATCCGCTGATCTACGAGACATCTGACGTGATTTCCACTTATTTGTACCGGGTAGGTTTGCAGTCCAGCAATTTCAGTTATGCTACCGCCATTGGTTTGTTCGAATCCATTATTGGACTGATCCTGGTATTCTCGGTTAATGCAATTTCACGCAGACTGACACAACGAAGCTTGTGGTAAAGGAGGAGCAATATGCTGGAATCAAAATCATACAAAGTATTCAAAGTATTCAACGCCATCTTTTTGCTGCTTGTGGTGTTCATCACGCTCTATCCGTTTTTGAATGTCGTGGCCCAATCCTTCAGTAGCGAGGCTTATATCAATTCAGGCAAGGTAAGCATTATCCCAAGAGGGTTTAATGTAGAAACCTACAAGACCATATCTCGAGACAGCATGTTCTGGACCAACTATAAAAATACAATTATATATACCGTTGTAGGTACGTTAATTTCCATGTTCATGACGACCATTTTCGCTTATGCCTTATCCAAAAAGAGATTAATGGGACGAAAGTTTTTGACCATGTTCGCGGTCTTCACGATGTTTTTCAGTGGCGGCCTGATTCCTAACTACGTCCTGATTAACTCCCTAGGCTTCAATAATACGATGTGGGCATTGGTTGTGCCTGGCGCAATCAGCATTTATAACATGTTAATTATGAAATCATTTTTCGAAAATATGCCTGAGGAGCTTGAAGAAGCGGCAGCTATCGACGGTCTGAATACGTATGGCATTTTGTTACGGATCATTCTACCGTTGAGTAAAGCTGTCATGGCTACGATGGTTCTGTTCTACGCTGTGGGACACTGGAACTCCTGGTTTCCAGCCTTCTTGTATCTCGACAAAAAGGAACTGTTCCCGGTTACGATCTACTTGCGCAACATGATTGCAGGTGCAACCGGTGGGGCTTCGGCTGGTGCTTCAGCGGATAATCTGACTCAAATTTCTGCAAATATCAAATCGGTCACCATGGTACTCACCATTTTGCCTATCTTAACGATTTATCCATTTGTTCAACGGTACTTTGTAACCGGTATCATGTTGGGATCTGTTAAGCAGTAATCCTGACCTAATATAGTTCAACATCTTGATTGCAAGGCCAATCTAAACCACATTCAGGGGGAGAATTGAATGAAACAGAGACCACGTAAAATGGTAGGCAAGTTGGTATGGGCAACAATGATGAGTGTCGTTCTGGCTGCATGTAGCAGCGGAGCTGGTGGTGAAAAAGTTGAACCAGAATCCAAGGGGGCCATGGAATCCTATGGTGTAGGAGAAACCTTTAAAGCCACTGAACCATTTAATCTGTCTATTCTTTACAGTGACCAGCCTGCATACCCGTACAAGAAGGATTGGCTTCTCTTCCAAAAAATCACGGAAAAAACCGGAGTCACGCTGGAGCCTACCATCGTTCCAATGAGTGACTATTCCCAGAAAAGATCCCTTTTGATTAGCTCAGGAGATGCCCCGCTGGTTATTCCGAAAACCTATCCGGGTGAAGAATCTGCTTTTGTATCCTCGGGTGCGATTTTACCAGTCAGTGACTATGTTGATTTGATGCCCAATTTCAAGGACAAAGTAGAGAAATGGGGACTTCAGGATGAGCTTGAGGGCCTTCGACAAGAAGATGGGAAATATTACGTCCTTCCAGGTCTGCATGAAGAGGTATGGCCTGATTACTCACTCGTCGTGAGAACGGATATTTTCGAGAAAAACAACATTGCCATTCCGAAGACATGGGATGAATTGTATGATGCAGCCAAGAAGCTGAAAGAAATCTATCCAGATTCCATCCCATTCTCGGATCGATTCAAGTTCAATAGTACATTGAATATTGCTGCTACGGGATTTGGAACGAAAGCTGGATGGGGATTTGGCAATGGTTTAACGTATAAAGAAGATCTGGATGAATTTGTATACACATCGACCACCCCGGAATACAAGGAAATGTTAACTTACTTTAATAAGCTTGTATCA
The DNA here is from genome assembly GCF_030433635.1 of Paenibacillus vandeheii. Classification (NCBI taxonomy): domain Bacteria; kingdom Bacillati; phylum Bacillota; class Bacilli; order Caryophanales; family Paenibacillaceae; genus Paenibacillus; species Paenibacillus vandeheii. The sequence continues at coordinate 376,452 of NZ_JAROCD010000008.1, read as the reverse complement.
GAGGGGTTGCTTGATAAGGAAAGTTTCACTCAGGATGATGATCAGGCTACACAAAAATTCGTTTCTGGTAAATCCTTTATTATTAATGGTAACTCCCAAACGGTTGTTCTTCACCGCAATGACATGAACAAAACATTAGGTGAAGGGAATTTCTCCATCGCTAAAATTACTGTTCCTGGTGGTCCAAAAGGACAGTTAATGTCTGGCTCCAGACTTGAAAACGGTGTCATGATTTCCGGGAAAGTTAAGGATAACGAAAATTTTAAAGCAATCCTGCAATTTATCGACTGGCTGTACTACAGTGATGAAGGTCAGGAATTTGCCAAGTGGGGGGTAGAAGGAGAAACCTTCACGAAACAGGATGGCGTCCGTAAACTGGCGGAAGATGTGAACTTTAACGGATTGAACCCAAAAGGTACGAAGGATTTACGTATTGATTACGGTTTCTCCGGTGGTGTATTTGCCTATGGCGGAACGACTGATTTATTGCAATCCATGTTTAGCGAGGAAGAACTGAAATTCCAGCAGGATATGAAAGATACCAAAGAAGTGGTTCCTGCTGAGCCGCCCATTCCTTACTCGGATATCGATCGGGAACAAGTGACGCTGCTTAGCACACCACTTAAGGATTTCTCAGATCAAAATACGCTTAAATTTATTTTAGGTGAACGTAAACTTACCGAGTTTGATGCGTTCGTAAAGGAATTAGAAAGCCAAGGCTTGTCTCAGTACATGCAGATTTCGAATGACACGTACAAGAAGTACAAAGAAAACAAGCAACAATAGTTGTAAACTGAAGTCCGCCCCAATTGCCGTTTCACTAAGGGAATTTTAGTGGGGCGGCAAGTTGTGCTAAGATGGATGAATACGGCTGAGAGGAAGAGGTTAAGGAATGTCACTTAATCAAAAGATTAGAGGTTCAACCCGGGCTTATTCATACAATCTGATAAAGGAACGAATTCTGCACCTTGAACTTGAGCCTGGTACCAAGATTTCCGAGAAGGAAATTGCAGATGAATTGCAAGTAAGCAGAACGCCAGTACGTGAAGCATTCATGAAGCTTGCCGAAGAGGAATTACTGGATATCATTCCACAGAGCGGGACCATTGTGTCCCATATTAATCTGGAGCACGTTGAAGAAGGCCGATTTATGAGAGAGAAGATGGAGAAGGAAATTGTCACACTGGCGTGTACAGCTTTTCCTGAAGAATTCAGATTCCGACTTGAAACCAATATCGCCATGCAGGAAGTATGCATAGGAAAGAATAATTTCTATCGGCTTTTTGAACTGGATGAAGAGTTTCATCAGATATTGTTTCAGGGCACAGGAAAAATGAGAACATGGAAAATGCTGCAGCAGCTCAATATTCCTTTTAATCGTCTTCGTTTATTACGCTTGTCTGAAGATTCCGATGCAGAGGTTATTATTTCACAACACAAAGAAATATACCGGCTTATCACGGAACGTGAGACCGATCGAGCTGTTAAGGTTATGGAAGCTCATCTCAGACTTGTTGTTGTGGAACAAGAGAAGATGAAAGCAAAATATCCGCATTATTTTATATAGAGCTCGGATGTTGTATACTATCTCCATATGCAGAAACCCCTGTTCGAAATGAACAGGGGTTTGTTGAGCAAAGGATAGAATTCGCTTTATTATGCTTGTTTGATAAACGTTGGATCCGGGTAAGGATCTGCAATCCAGCCATCTTTTTCAATGAACAGACGCACGGCAATGATTTGTTTGTTCTCCATTAATGTGAAGAAGTGTGGTGTGTTCTCAGGAACCGAGATTACGTCTCCAGGAGACAATTCTACATTAAAGTAGCCTATATCATCTGTAGCTTTGATGACAAAAATTCCTTTGCCAGCTACAATGGCACGGATTTCATCTTCCGCATGAGTGTGAATTTCTTCGAACTTGGCAAGCTTTTCTTCAATATCTGGTGTTTGTTCAGACAACGTAATTACGTCCCAGATTTGGTAGCCGCGACGTGCAGCCAAATCTCTGATTTCATAGTCATATGTTTTGAGTACTTCTTCTTTTTGTTCATCCGTGAGTCCAAAGTTGTTTTGCAGATCCGTATTTAATTTGGAAGCGTCCCAGTTTTCATATAATACATCATATTTGTTTAAGAAATTTCGAACATTTTCGTCTCCAGTGATACGTTCGTTCGTATTTCGGATTACAATCTCAGCCATGTTCTTTCCCTCTTTTCCACTTGGTTTAATTGCTATTATATCGGATTCCTCTGTTTTTGTCGATTTGCAAATTCGTCCCGCCTTCACTTAAACCCGCTATGGGACTGATCAATCCCGATCTTTCACATTAAGTTAGTTTCTGTTAAACTAGGATTTAACGTTTTGCGGGGGTGACGATATGGATAAGCTTAGCTTACATGATGCATTAAAACAACGAATATTAATCCTCGACGGTGCAATGGGGACCATGATTCAACAAGTTGATCTCACAGGCGCAGATTTTGGCGGAGAAGACCTGGACGGATGTAATGAAATGCTTGTACTTACACGTCCAGAGCTGATCCAGCGCATTCATGAGGAATATCTTGAAGCCGGTGCTGATTTAATTGAAACGAATACGTTTGGTGCAACGTCTGTTGTACTTGCTGAATACGACATTCAGGACCGTGCACGTGAAATCAACCTCGAAGCAGCAAGGATTGCAAGAGCTGCTGTGGATCGATTCTCAACACCGGAGTCTCCGCGTTATGTGGTAGGTGCCATGGGACCTACAACCAAAACACTGTCTGTAACAGGTGGGGTAACGTTTCAGGAGCTCATCGACAGTTATTTCGAGCAAGCGCTTGCTTTAATTGAGGGAGGCGTTGATGCGCTGCTGCTTGAAACCTCACAAGATACGCTTAATGTAAAAGCAGGCAGCATTGGGATTCAGCAAGCATTCGAGCAAAGTGGTATCAAGCTTCCTTTGATGATTTCAGGAACGATTGAACCGATGGGTACTACCCTCGCTGGTCAAAATATTGAGTCTTTTTATATATCCTTAGAACACCTTAACCCAATTTCAGTGGGACTAAACTGTGCTACAGGTCCGGAATTTATGCGTGACCATATTCGCTCGCTTTCCGGGATGGCTTCAGTTGCGGTAAGTTGTTATCCCAACGCAGGTCTTCCAGATGAGAACGGTAATTATCATGAATCTCCTGATTCGCTAGCACAGAAGATCGGTGCTTTTGCCGAGCAGGGCTGGTTGAACATCGCGGGTGGTTGTTGTGGAACAACACCTGCACATATTCGAGCCATGCGTGATACGCTTGCCAAGTACCCTCCAAGAGAAATGAACGGAACACATCCACCAGCATTGTCCGGTATCGATCCAGTCTATGTTGAACAGGACAATCGTCCCTACATGGTTGGTGAGCGAACGAATGTTCTTGGATCGCGGAAATTCAAGCGCCTTATTGTTGAAGGTAAATATGAAGAAGCGTCGGAAATTGCCCGGGCTCAGGTGAAAAATGGGGCACATGTTGTCGACGTTTGTGTTCAGGATCCCGACCGTGAAGAAGCTGAAGACATGGAGAAGTTCCTTGAGCTTGTTGTCAAAAAAGTAAAAGTGCCGCTCATGATCGATACGACAGATGCAGCCGTCATTGATCTTGCACTTCAATACTCTCAAGGTAAAGCAATAATTAACTCCATTAACCTTGAGGATGGCGAGGAAAAGTTCGAGCTGGTCACTCCGTTGTTGCATAAATATGGCGGTGCTGTCGTTGTCGGAACGATTGATGAACGCGGTCAGGCCATTAGTCGTGAGGACAAGCTGGAGGTAGCGAAGCGATCTTACAATCTGCTGGTGAACAAATATGGATTAAAAGCCGAAGACCTGATTTTTGACACCCTGGTGTTTCCGGTAGGTACGGGTGATGAACAATATATAGGTTCGGCTAAAGAAACCATTGAAGGTATTCGTGTCATTAAAGAAGCGATGCCTGAATGTCATACGATACTAGGGATCAGTAACATTTCATTTGGATTGCCTGAAGCAGGACGTGAAGTGCTAAACTCTGTATTTTTGTATGAGTGTACCAAAGCAGGTCTCGATTATGCCATCGTTAACACAGAGAAGCTGGAGCGTTATGCGTCCATTCCGGAGGAAGAGCGCAGACTTTCGGAAGAGCTGTTATATAATACGAATGACGAAACACTGGCTGCTTTTGTAGCCGCGTTCCGTAACAAAAAGGTTGAGAAAAAAGAAAAAATTTCGAACCTGTCGTTGGAAGAACGCCTCGCATCGTATGTTGTTGAAGGTAGCAAAGAAGGCTTGCTGCCCGATCTGGAGCAGGCACTTACCAAATATACAGCCCTTGAAGTAATCAATGGCCCGCTGATGCGGGGAATGGAAGAAGTAGGGCGACTGTTTAACAACAATGAGCTGATCGTAGCAGAGGTGCTGCAGAGCGCGGAAGTCATGAAGGCTTCGGTAGCTTATTTGGAACAGTTCATGGAGAAGAACGAGACGTCAGTTAAAGGAAAGATTATTCTAGCCACGGTCAAGGGCGATGTACACGACATCGGCAAAAACCTGGTGGAGATCATCCTTTCCAATAACGGTTACCGGATCATTAATTTGGGTATAAAAGTACCACCAGAGCGAATTATCGAGGCGTACAGAGAAGAAAAAGTCGATGCGATCGGTCTGTCCGGTCTGTTGGTAAAATCGGCGCAACAGATGATTCTTACAGCTCAGGACTTGCGCACAGCAGGTATTGATGTACCTATTATGGTTGGTGGAGCGGCATTGACACGCAAATTCACCAAAAACCGTATACGCCCGGAATATAACGGAATGGTTGTATATGCAAAAGATGCGATGGATGGCCTGGATTTGGCCAACAAGCTGATGAACCCTAGCACGCGTCAAGTGATGCAGCTGGAGATGGACGCTGAAAAAGAGGCGGACGCAGCTGGTACAGAAACCGTCACATCACTTCCCGAGCTTACTCGGGTAGAGCGTTCGGATATTGCAATAGACAATCCGGTTCTCGTTCCACCGGATCTGGAACGACATGTCATGCGAAACTACCCATTGTCACACATATTACCCTATGTGAACATGCAGATGATGCTCGGACACCATCTGGGTTTGCGTGGCTCGGTTGAGCAGCTGCTGGCTTCAGGTGATCAGAAAGCTACTGACCTGAAAGCAGTCGTGGATGATATTATGCAGGAGGCTGTGCGTGACGGGATTATTCAGGCGCATGCGATGTATCGTTTCTTTCCGGCTCAGTCCAGTGGTAACAGTGTCATCATCTATGACCCTGAGAATACCAATAATATCTTGCACACATTCACGTTCCCGCGTCAAAAAGTCGAACCTTTCCTGTGCCTGTCCGACTTCTTGAAGCCGGTGGAATCCGGACAAATGGATTACGTGGGTTTCATGGTCGTAACTGCCGGGCATGGTGTACGAGAATTATCGACGGCCTGGAAGGAGAAGGGTGATTATCTCCGTTCACATGCTCTACAATCCGTAGCGCTTGAAGTAGCAGAGGGATTAGCGGAGCGGGTCCATCATATGATGAGAGATATCTGGGGATTCCCGGACCCAGCACAGATGACTATGAAGCAACGTCATGGAGCACGATATCAGGGAATAAGGGTATCATTTGGATATCCGGCATGTCCCGATTTGGAAGACCAAGGGCCACTGTTTAAACTATTACAGCCTGAGGATATTGGTGTGGAACTGACTGAAGGTTTCATGATGGAACCGGAAGCTTCCGTATCGGCGATGGTGTTCAGCCATCCGCAAGCGAAGTATTTTAACGTGGATAAGGCATAAAAGTAAAAGGTCAGGCAAAGCCCTCCGCATTGTCGGAGGCTTTTTGCTGGCAGCAGAAAGAGGTGCGATCCAGAGTGGAACTATATTTCCTGGGAACTAACGCTGGTGTACCTACGCTTCAGCGGAATGTAACTTCCATAGGACTGCGCATGTTGGATGAGCGCAGAGCATTGTGGTTGTTTGACTGCGGGGAAGGAACCCAGCATCAGATTTTAAGTTCTCCGCTTAAATTGAGCAAACTGGAGAAAATATTTATAACCCATTTACATGGAGATCATGTATTCGGACTTCCAGGTCTGCTCTCCAGCAGAGCATATCAAGGCGGCACTACGCCGTTAACGGTGTATGGTCCACCAGGAACTGAACGAATGATTATGACAACCATGGAGCTAAGCCAGTCACGTCTCAACTATGATCTAAGCATTGTGGAACATACAGGCGGAGTGCTTTTTGAAGATGAGAGCTTTATTGTGGAATCGGCATTGCTGGAGCACCGTATTGACAGTTATGGGTATCGGATTACCGAGAAAGATCGTCCAGGCAGTCTGGACCCAGCGAAAATGGCTGAGTACGGTTTGAAGCCAGGTCCGCTATTTGGTCGCTTGAAGAGGGGAGAAACCATTACCCTCGACAACGGGGACTCGCTTCGGCCAGAAGATGTGCTGGGAGCACCAAAGCGTGGGATGGTCATTACCATTTTGGGAGATACACGTCCGTGTGAGAATGTACAGCCCCTTGCCCTCAATGCCGATGTGCTTGTACACGAAGCTACGTTTTTGCATGATTTGGCTGATACGGCTCATGAGTACTATCATAGTACTTCGAAGCAAGCGGCTGAGGCGGCGAGAGCGGCACATGCAGGACAGCTGATCATGACCCACTTTAGCTCTCGCTACAAAGATGAAGATCAGTTGCAGCCCCTGCTGGAGGAGGCACAGTCGATATTCCCGAATACGAAACTTGCGATCGAACATGAACTGATTCCAGTAGTTCACTGCAAGGATGAGTCTCATTAGTGGATGTGCGAAGCAAAACAGCAAAACACGACCGGAGAAGAAGCTCTTAATTGCACGGGACTGAGGGGAAGTTATTCCCGAGGTCCCTTTTGCAATCTGGCCGGAAAGCGTGTAGGATGGGCAATATAAACAGGGAAATGATTCATATTATTTTCCGGGAAAGCGCAGGAAATGACAAGCTTGTACAGAAGGCGCGCGAGGCCAGACGTCCGTATTCGATTTGGTTCGACGTGTTGCGTGCATGTGCGAGCATTCCATCTTTGCACTACTGTATACATAGGTTAGCATTGAAGTTCGAGACAAATAGTTAAGGGCATGAAATGTTAATGGAATAAAGAAAGGAAGTGCTGTATATGATCAAGGCCTATCTGATTGACCTGGATGGTACGCTCTATCATGGCAGACATCGTATTGAAGGAGCCGATAAGCTTATTCGGACATTGAATGAACAAGGCATGCCTTATTTGTTTGTGACTAATAATTCTTCACGTACACCGCAAGGCGTGGCAGATCATCTCAACGGGATGGGTATCCCCGCCGATGCGTCGCAAGTATGTACTTCTGCGGTGGCGGCTGCGGAATACGTGGCTAAAGAGACTCCAGGTGCGAAAGTGGCTTGTATCGGAGAAGAAGGGCTGCTGCAAGCGATTGAAGCTGCAGGGCTTAAACGAACGGATGATGAACCTGAATACGTTATCCAAGGAATTGATCGTGAATTTTCCTATCAGAAATTGACCAATGCGCTTCGCTGGATCAACGGCGGCTCTAAATTTGTCATGACCAATCCGGATTTGCAGTTACCTTCTGATGATGGACTTACACCGGGAGCAGGAACGATCGGGGCAGCGATAGAAGCTGCAACCGGAGTTCATCCTACTGTCATTGGCAAACCGTCAAGTATTATTATGAAGTCGGCCATTAGCCGATTGAACTTAAAGTCTGATGAAGTTGCTGTAATCGGAGACAATATGCGTACAGATATTGCGGCAGGAGCAGCAGCAGGATGCGAGACCTTACTGGTTCTTACCGGAATAACGACACGGGACAATATGGATAGCCACATCCAGGCGACCAAGGTTCGTCCTGATCATGTGTTTGAAGATTTGCATAAACTGATTGAGTGGCTGTCGCAGACGACAGGCCAAGCATCCAAGAAGGGGTAGATGTACGATGCCGGAATTACCGGAAATGGAAAACTACCGGACCTTGCTGTCCGAGAAAATACTTGATTTGCCCATTACAGGTGTGGTGGTTAACCGTGAAAAGTCGATTAATACTGATCCTGATGTGTTCACCCGTGAACTGACAGGGAATCGTATCATCTTTGTAGAGCGCCGGGCCAAACATCTGATCTTTCATCTGGCTAATGGTAAGCGGCTTGTCCTGCACCTGATGCTGGGCGGAATGATTTTCTGGGGCACGGAAGCTGAACGTCCTGATCGTTCCACTCAAGTGGAGATTCAGTTTGGGGAATATACGTTGTTCTTTATTGGGCTTCGTTTAGGCTATCTGCACCTGCTTACTTCCAAAGAGACGGAAGAGGCCATGTCTGACCTTGGACCTGAACCGCTTGATCGGCGCATGAATGCAGAACGTTTTGCTGCCCTGTTGAAAGGACGCCGGGGTACACTCAAAACTACGCTGGTCAACCAGCACATTATTGCAGGCATCGGAAATTGTTATTCGGATGAGATTGCATTTGCAGCAGGTTTGAGACCAAGCTCCAAAACGCAAAATATTGCTGCTTCACCTGAGCTCACAGCACGTTTGTTCCATTCTGTACAATCCGTGTTGCGGGAAGCTGCATCGGAAGGCGGTTATATGGAAATGCCGTTGATGCAGGGAGATACCAAGACAGGAAGTTTTGATGAGCAGTGCCGGGTATATGATCGTGAAGGGGAAACTTGCCCTCGCTGTGGGGGAACGATAGCGCGTGTGGAAATTACGGGCAAGAAGGCTTTCTTCTGTCCGGATTGCCAGCATGAGGCCTAACAGCGGAATCGGGGCACATGTCAGCACCAAAGGCGGATTTCTTCAGGCAGCCAAGCGGGCATATGATATCGGGGCTACGGCATTTCAGTATTTTCCGAAGAACCCGCGAAGCCTTGGTCTAAAAGATCTGGATCTCAAGGATGCTGAACAGTGCAGGGATTGGTGTGAGAAGCAGGGGATGGCTTCCATTGCCCACTCACCCTATCCCACGAATCCGGCTTTGGGCAAAACCCGGGGAGAGGCGGGTTTTCATGCAACCATTGCATCAATACAAAATGATCTGCATATTGCGGATGCCTGCGGTTCAGTAGGAACTGTAGTTCACTTTGGTCATATCAAGAGCAATGAACCACTTGAAGGATATCAGAATCTCATAACCTGTCTGGATACCGCATTAGCAGATTGGGATGGACAGGCTAAGGTTCTGCTTGAAAATCAGGCTGGAGATCATGGCCCGATGGGAACGACGATGGAAGAATTGATACAGATTCGCAAGTTAAGCCGGTTTCCCGAGCATATTGCTTTTTGCTTTGACACGTGTCATGCTTTTGCTTCAGGCATGTGGACGACTGGCAATGAGGCATCGATGCTGGAGAAAGGCAGACTGCTGGGATACTGGGATGCTCTTGCAGCTGTTCACTTTAATGATTCGAAATATCCTTCCGGTTCATGCAAGGACAGACATGCACGGATTGGACAGGCTTATATAGGAACAAAAGCGATGCAGGAACTGTTATGTGCGCCTGAATTTCAGCAAGCTGTAGTTGTGCTGGAGACCGAATCAGGCGAAGATGGAACACACCGTGGTGACATTGAGCTCATGCGTTCCTGGCTTTAATTGGGGAGAGGAGCGATTGTAATGCATGTTTTTTTGGATGATTACCGGGCATGTCCGAAAGGGTTTGTTCTGGCTACCAATGCAGAAGAATGCCTGATGCTGCTTAGAGAAGGTGACGTGGATATTTTATCCTTGGATTATGAACTGGGTCCGGATTCGCCGAATGGCGGTGAAGTTGCTGCTTCAATCGTTCGGGAAGGTTTATTTCCGCGCCAGATCTATTTGCACACGTCCAGCATGTATGGCAAACGTCAAATGTACGAATTGTTGTACAGTAATAAACCAGACTCTGTCACCATTCATAATGGTCCGATGTCGGGTGAGGTTATGCTTCGTGTTGCTGAGGGAGAACAAAGCTGATGAAGCCGATTACGACCAAAATGTTGATGCGCGGCGTATGGGAAGGCATGCCTCAGGCTGTATTTATCTATACCCCGTTATGCGGAACTTGCGCGGCGGCACGTCGAATGCTTGAAATCGCCGAACATTTGCTGCCCGAAGGGATTTTGACCGAGATGAATATTCACGATATCCCGGAACTAGTGCAGCAATTTCAGATTTCGAGCGTCCCTGCGGTTATGCTGTTTAATGGAGAACATGATGTGCCAAAAATGGTCTATCGGATGAACTCTGTCGAGCATCTGTTAGGAGAAATCCGGAAGGCGGTGCTAAAATGAGTGTAATCTCAATGGAGCATGTCTCTCTTAGACGAGAAGACAATCAGATTCTGGATGACGTCCATCTGCATGTTAAAGAAGGCGAGCATTGGGTGATTCTCGGGCGCAATGGTTCAGGTAAAACCACGCTGCTGGAAATGATGAATGGGTATATGTTTCCGAGTCAGGGGCGCATTGAGGTACTGGGCAACCTGTATGGACAATGTGATGTTCGGGAGGTTCGGAAAGAAATTGGTTATATCAGCCAAACATTGATTGAGAAACTTACACTTCGGGATCCGGTGTGGGAAGTTGTTGCAACAGGCGCTTATGCCTTTTTGCGTTTCTATCAAACGATTCCGGATGATGTGAAGGCCAAAGCGATGAACCTGCTTGATGAAATGGGCTTTGCCAAGCTGGCTAATCATCCACTCGGCTGCCTTTCTCAAGGAGAGCGCAAAAAAGTAATGCTGGCTCGTTCACTGATGGCAGATCCCAAATTGCTGATTATGGACGAGCCTTGTGCCGGACTTGATTTATACGAACGCGAGAAAATGTTGGCCGAAATTGATCGACTACGTAAGCGTAATATTACTGTCGTTTATGTGACGCATCACGTCGAGGAGATCGTACCATTATTCACACATGTGGCCTTGATCCGTGATGGACGTATTGCTGCGGCAGGTCTCAAGCATGAAGTTTTAACACAAGATACAATTAAGTATACGTACGATGTTCCGGTTGATATCCAGTGGCATGATGGACGTCCCTGGATCCGCGTACGTTCTGGAGGGTAACACATTTTGAGTACACAGTCATCTTGGGGTGAAGGAGACTTTTCCCGTTTTATTTGCACAGCTAACCATGGTTTTGCGCCATATGCTCAAGAGGAATTGCGCCGCACGTTTGGTGCAGTCAAGAGCACGGTACTCGTACCGGGTGAAATTCTGCTGGCCGGTCTTCCGATCGCGGAAGAAGAGGTAGCAATTAAGCTGTTGCAAGAGAACCCGACGTTTTTACGTCATATTCAACCTGTTCAATTTCAGGAAAATACCGAAGATTCAGCGCAAGCGATGGAAAAATTGATTTCATTTGTACTGAATCATACCGAGTTAACAGGTACTAAAGTTACATTACAAGTTCGTAAAACCGAAGGGTCCTTCTGGCAGGAGAACGCTGTTTCTTTGAAACAACTGTTGACCGAGAAGCTGGATGACCTTGGCTGTGAGTGGGTTGTCCGTGATGCGGATCATGTTATATCTGTCTTCGTTGCAAATGACATGTTATATGCCGGCGTCTCCAGACCTGATCAAAATCTGTCGGACTGGAGTGGTGGAGCCGTTCGTTTTCAGAAGGAAGAGGGGCAAATTTCGCGGGCCAAATTCAAATTGCTTGAAGCGGAGCAGACGTTTGGTATCGACTTTACTTCTTTCCACAAAGCACTGGATATTGGTGCTGCACCTGGTGGTTGGACCTCTTTCCTGCTTGAGCGCGGGCTCGAAGTTACAGCTGTTGATCCGGCCAAGATGGATGCGACTCTGTTGGAATCGCCCAAGCTGACCTTTTTGAAAAAAAATGCAGGTGATGTACGCTTCCGCGAAGGGGAATTTGATCTGCTCGTATGTGACATGAGCTGGAGTCCCAAGCTAATGAGCCGTCTGATATCGGACCTGTTATACAGCCTCCAGTCGGGAGGAACAGCGGTTGTGACAGTGAAGTTACTGCATAAAAAGCCGCTTGCGTTGATTAAAGAAGTCATCGACACATTTGAGCGCTCACGGATGCAGATTCAACGCTCCAAACAGTTGTTTCACAACCGTGAAGAAATCACGTTATATATGATTAAGTATTAAGTCATTAATGGCATTAAATTTTATGCTTTACAATACCTAATTGCCTATACTATAATGATACCAATATTAACCATAACAAGTTGAGGGAAAGCATCCCGAAGTGAACGAGTCCGGATATCCGGTCTGTTCCGCTTCGGTGAAGCTTTCCCTTTTTTGTTATGCATAACAAGGAGGAGTCTATATGAGACATCCGGCCAGGCTCGAGCGTGGAAGCCTGCTGGGAGCAAGATACCGTATCGTGTCCATTCTCGGTTCGGGTGGAATGAGCCATGTATATGAAGCAGAGGATTTGAAGTTGCCAGGCAAAACCTGGGCGATCAAAGAAAGCGTGACGGCATTGCCATACGAGGGCAGTATGGAGTCGGAAGCTGCTCTCCTGACCTCTCTGCGGCATCCCAGATTGCCGCAAATTGTAGATTTTTTTGTCCCGGATGAGCACGGGTATACGTATCTTGTGATGGAATACATTGAGGGATTGACTCTCAGTGACTATTTCAAGCAATGTCGCGGGAAGATTCCGCTTGAACATATGACGGAGTTTGTGCTTCAGCTGCTGGATGTACTAAGTTATTTGCACAGTCTGGACCCACCCGTCATCTATCGGGATTTAAAACCATCCAACATTATGATTACACCGGAACATGAGGTCAGACTGATTGATTTTGGGATAGCACGGAGTTATAAAGCACAAAGCGTCGATGATACGGTTAAATTGGGGACGGCCGGCTTCGCTGCACCGGAGCAATATGGTTCGGGACAGACGGACGCGCGTTCTGATCTGTATGGGCTTGGAGCATTGTTGCTCTATCTCATGACATGTGGAGCTTATACGGAATGGATTCAGGGAGTAGAAAGTTCCATTCGCAGTGATGTTCCACGTACCTATATTCCTGTTGCGAGAAGGTTGCTGCGACTGAATCCGAATGAGCGCTTTCAATCTGCTGATGAAGTTCGTAAAGAACTGCTGCGCAGACCGGGAATAGCGGCTGGTGGTTCAGAAACGACGGTGACGATAAGCGGAGGGACAAGAGTAATTGCTTTGACGGGCGCATCATCCGGAGTTGGGGTTACGCATACGGCCATAGCCATCAGTCACTATCTGGAGCGGCAGAACTTCAAAGTGGCCATAATCGAGATGTCGCCACGTTCTCAATCGTTTGCACGAATTCAACAAGTGGCGCATGCCGGTAAACCCGTGCCAGCAGGCAGACAGTTTGCAGTGGATGGTGTGCACTACTGGAAACAATCAGGACGCGCAGACATCCTGTCTTTGCTAGGTGGTAGCTATCAGTTCATTATAATGGATTTGGGCAGTGGTCAGGACCAGAACCGTCTCGAAGAGTTTCTCAGAGCCGATCTGCCCATTGTTATAGGTTCCGGTGCTGAATGGAGACAGGCTGAGATTGGATCTTTTGTCCGTACTCACAACCGGTACCCAAGAGACAAATGGATCTACTGCCTGCCGCTTGCATCTACTGATGCCGTTCAGCGCATACGCAAAACATTGGACACTTCCAGTGTCTACGGTCTGCCCTTACATATTGATCCCTTTGATCGCGAACCGCAGATGGATAAGGTTTTTGCTCATATTCTGACTCATATGATGGGGCAGCTTCCCAAGAAACGTTCATTTTTTGCAAGAAAAAGAGTACATGATTAGAAGAGATTGCGAAAGGAGAGCCTCTTTTGTCTAAAATAAGAAAACAAAGCCGTCAACTGATCTATGCTGGACTGACGGGAGCGGGAGCGATTGGTCTATTGTTTGGGGCATATGTCATTTACAATGTCAAAACCATGAGTGATACGAGGTCTGAAGTGGAGGCCCGTTACTCGTCAGCTTATGAACAAAAAGAAGCTGAATTGATGCAACAGTGGAACTCAGGGGCACAGGGATGGGTGACCGTACGGGATGTTGAAGCAGGGGAGCCGATATTGCCTGAGGATATCAAACTCATTGCAGTTCCGGATGCACAGGCACCAAGGAATTTGTGGTCCAGCTCCAAGCAGATGGAAGGTCAAGTGGCAAAAATAGAATTAAAAAAAGGAACAGCCATTACGACTGAAATGGTGTACGAGGATAGCCCGGCACCGCCGGATTTAAGAAACCGTGAACTACAGGTCGTTTTATTGCCATCTTCACTCGTCAAAGGAGATAACATTGATATTCGTATTCAGTTTCCAACGGGTCAAGACTACATTCTCCTGTCCAAAAAGAAAGTCGAAAGATTAAATGCAGCTACCCTATGGATTACGATGACAGAGGAGGAAATCCTGTCCCTTTCAAGTGCAATTGTAGATGCCTATTTACATAAAGCTTCAATCTATGCCTTAACCTATGTAGAACCACAGTTCCAGACTCCAGCAATCCCGACATACCCTGCCAACAATGAAGTGTTAAAACTGTTGGAGAGTGATCCTAATCTTGTGCGTCGGGCTGAAGTGGAGTTAGCTCGGCAAGTAAGGAGTTCGCTAGAAAGCTCACTCGCCGCATCCATGTCAGCGCCATCCCAAGGCGTGGAGCAGGATGTTGCACAATCCTCTGTCTCTTACAATAACCGTCCTGGAGCGAATAACTCTTCGTCTGCGGATGGTGTCATCTGGAATGATGGTTCGGGCAACGCAGGAACGACAGGCAATGGGAGCGAAAATGGTTCAGCGTCAGCTTCGAGTGCGGATGAGCAGAAGAGCTTGCTGACGGGCGGGGAGTAAAATGTGCAGGGAAATCGATTAATAATTCATATAACAGTGAGTATTGGAACTTTAAGGAGGCTTTGATAGCTATGCAAACATGGATTTTTGCCGGGCTATGTGAGAAGAATGATCTGATGCTGTACCTTTGCAAAATACTGGCAGCCTCCGGTAAACGTGTCTTGCTCGTTGACGGAACATTACAGCAGAAATATGGATACGGCGTTGGGGAAAGCCAGCAATCTCTGCGCATTACAGAGTTTGAAGGTTTTGATATCGCCTGTCAATTCGTAACTTCAACAGCGGTTGAGAGCCATCTTGAAGCGAGTGGCGAGAAATTGGAGACCTATGATTACGTCCTTTACGACATGGAAACATCCCATTTTGCATCACGTGATCTATGGCTCACGGCAGATATCCGTGTCTGGGTCAGCGATTATGAACGCTACAATCTGGAACGGGGCAAAGGCTGGCTTAAGCGGTTACTTGAAGAACAGTCTCTGCCAGCAGAACTTCCGTTTCAGCGCATCTTGATTAATGCTGTTGATTGCAAACTGGAAGCTCGATATTTGTGGGCATATCTGGAAGGTAGTCCGTTTGTATGGACAGGTGAATCGCTAATGTTGCCTTGGGATGAACTGACTGCGGCAGTCAAACTGGAAAACGAGCACCATCGTCGAATTCGCCTGGGGCCATTGTCACGGAACTATAAAAAATCGCTATGCAGATTAGTGGAGCAGTTGACCGGATGGGAAAATGTCCAGAGTCGCCGGGCCATGAAAGAAGCAGAGAGGATGAGAGCATGAGCACCATTACGTTTTGGAGTCCTTATGCAGGAACAGGCAGCACCTCAAGTACGTTAATCGGCGCCTATGCAATGGCACTTCAATATAGGACAAGAATTCTGCTTGTAAATACTGGTCCTGTCGGGAGCAGCACAGAAGCCGCCCTTCCACCCCAAGAAATAGAGGACATGGGTTCAGTATTCACATTTGAGGAGGGGGGATGGGATGCTGTGGAACGGCTGCATATAAGCGGGAGCCTGAACAAGCATAATTTGAGGGATTATACGAAGCCACTCCTTAAAGACCGTCTGGATTTGTTGACTGGCAGAATTAACAGGATGGAGCGTACCTCACAAGAGCATGTGGAGACATTAAAAAGGCTGCTGGATGTAGCCAATGAATACTATGATCTCGTTCTGCTGGATGCAGACCGCGCAGGCACAAGTGCCCATATTCTGCTGGATCAAGCTGACTATGTTGTGGTAAACCTGAATCAAAATATGAGGGACCTGGAGCACTTTTTTGAAAAAATCAGACCTGAGAGTATGAGTGATCAGAAGCTGCATGTCGTACTGAATAAGTATGATCCACATTCACGCGCAACCATTACCAATATTCGTCGGCGTTTTCGATACAAGGGTTCGATATCGGTGTTGCCGTATACCACCGGATTTCTGGATGCCTTCAATCGTCGTGATGCGGCCGCGTACTTGCAATTGGAAGGTCTTAGCAACCATAAAGACATTCGTAAAGGGAGCTTTGCCGCAAGTATGGCTGAACTCGCTCGCCTCATTATGGACGGCGCAGGAATGCGTACCGTACTAAAGAGGTTGGAAAGGGGAGCCTGAACCTCCGATGCTCTGGAATTCCCTATGGTTAATATTAATTTTGCTGTTATGTCTTGCATATGTTTGGTTCAAATATAGTGCTTCCCATCGTGAAAAGAATAACCGTGCTCCTGAGCGAGAATCCTTCACGATTGAAGTGCTGACAGAGAAAGTAAAGAACTCGCTTCATGAGCTTAGTCATAGTCAACTTGCAGATGCAGGGTTGCATGAAGAAGAATATCGCCGAAGAATCAATCAGCGTGCCGAGATGCGCAAGGCTCTTAAAGGTTGTGTATCAGGAAGCATCAGTGACAAAACGTATGTCAAAAATTTGATCGGTGATCTGCTTACTCGCAGCATCGGACTGAATAAGTCAAATATTGATGAGGTCATTTATTTTGGAGACACGGAGTTGCTGACGATTCAGGATCAATTCGAAATCGTGTTTTATCTATACCGGCAGCAATTCGGTGTCGATGCCTTGTCGCGCATGATTGATACATATGACCTTGGCAGACTGAGGCTGGATGAAAATGCAGATGACGGAGGGAGTTATTATATCTCCGAAGAGGACATCCGATATGTGTTTGAGTGTGAGTATAGAGAGCTTGGATTCAGAGAAAAAACGGATATCATCGTTCAGCGCATCTACCAGCACTACAAAGGCTTCTCGGTTGTTGATGAAATAAGGGATCAACGGATTGACGGCGTTAGTGGTGGTGTTAGCGGCATGCTGGATGCGGTTCAGGATATGGGGCTACGACAGCCAGCTTCGTGGAACGATCTGTTGGAGGATGGACTTGAAGACGCTCCCCTCCAAGAACCACTTAGCGGAATGGAAAGTGTCTGGATCTTCTATAAAGGTAAGTCTATTCATCTGTCCTTCCTGTCATTTGGCAGTATCCGTGAACTGAAGAGGGTATGTCAAAATATTTATAAATACAACTATCCGGGACAGCTTTCGGAAGCGAATGGGTACAAAGTGAACGAGATGAAGGACGGATCACGTGTCGTTGTTGTCCGGCCTCCCTTTGCCGAATCATGGGCATTCTTTGTCCGGAAATTCGATATTCCCAATGCTTCACTGGAGCAGCTGATTACCGGAAACAACGCAGATCTGCCAATTACTTTGCTGCAATATTTGATGAAAGGCAGTCGAATAACAGCTGTAACTGGAGCGCAAGGGTCGGGTAAAACGACGCTGCTTATGGCAATGGTGAAGCATATTTATGCTTCCTATACGCTGCGTGTACAGGAGATGGCTTTCGAGCTGCAGCTACGGCGTATCTACAGTCGGCGTAACATTCTAAGCTTCCGAGAGACGGAGCACATTTCAGGTCAACAGGGACTGGATTTACAGAAAAAGACGGATGGTACTGTTAACATTCTAGGTGAGGTTGCAAGTGACGAAGTAGCCGCCTGGATGATTCAGATGTCCCAGGTTGCCAGTCTGTTCACCCTGTTTACCCATCATGCCAAAACGTTTCGTGATCTGGTCTTCTCCCTCCGCAATTCACTGCTCAAAACAGGTATGTTCCAGCATGAACATATTGCTGAGGAGCAAGTAGTTAGTGTCATTAATTTCGATGTACATATGAAGAAGGATGCTGAGGGACGAAGATATATAGAACGAATCACAGAATGTCTGCCACGTGCGAATAAAGGAGACAGTGTGGAAGAACGGGCGGGTTTTACGTTTCGCAATGTAGTCGAGTACAGGGATGGCAATTACGTAGTCACAGCTCCAATCTCAATGGGCAGTATCACAGATATGCGGGATCAGATGACACTACAGGACGCTGCGCTGTTCGAACAGTTCATCAAGCAACATTGGGGTGATATCTATGACCGTTAAGTTAGTTCTTCTTTTGGTGCTGGCGATATGTGCAGGTGGTCTGGTAATCACGCTACTTGTACTGAAACTGTTACGTCATAGAGGAGGTGATACTGCTAGTAAATCCATAGGGATCGCTACACTGAACGGAAATCGTACGCTGCGGTGGGGATCGTTCCTGCTACAGTCTTATCGCTGGGGTATGAAAGTGCCGCTGCTCTCTGCTTATATTTTACTAGTACAGAAACGAATCTCATTCCGCCACGTTGGCGACGAACCATCATTAAGACGAATAACCATGAGTGTGGTTCTAATCATTTTCGGAGGATACGGGAGCATCAGTGTAATCCTGTTCCTTATGCAGCCGGGTATCGCTTTTGTCATATTGTCTGTACTCTGCGCTGTAGTTCTGAACAGTCTTGTACTGGATATGTGTCTGAATCGTATGGAGAAACGACTGTTGGTACAGATGCTGGATCTGTTTGCCGACGTGAGGCATCGGTATCATCAGCATGGAATGGTAGAGGAAGCACTGTATGAAGCAGCGGAAGCAGGTAAAGGAGAGGCTGCGGAGCAAGTGCTGTTGATCTATGAAGCATTGACTTCGCCGGACCCGAACGAAGCTTTGGAACGTTACTATGAGATTGCACCTAATCGTTTTCTTAAAGGTTTTGCCGGTATTTCATATATGGTGATGGAGTTCGGGGATAAAGACAGAGCACAGGGTTCGATTTACTTGAAAGGTCTGGGGAATCTGACGCAGGAAATTCATCTGGAGATTTTACGGCGGGACAAATTGGACTATCTGTTAAAAGGGTTAAATATCATTGCCCTCGCCCCCGTTCTATTCACCGCTCCAATCGAACGCTGGGCCAGAGGAAGTTTTCCAACTATGGATGAATTCTATCGCAGCAAAATCGGGTTTGTAACCAAAATTTCAATCTATGTTATTATTATCCTTTCCTACCTTCTTTTGCAAAGACTGCAGCAATATGATGAAACCCGATATCGGACTGGGCGCAAACACTCCAGGATCGATCAGTTCTTATACAAGCAGACATTCATCCGTAAAGTCGCGATGTTGTTCGCGGCCAAACCTGGTAGTACCAACTACAGTCAAACCGTAAGACTAATGCGGGAAAGCAGTTCGGAACTGAAATATGAATGGCTTGCAATACGAAGGCTGATGTTATTTGCAAGCTGTTTTGTCCTGACCATTGGCTGCGTCTTTCTGCTGCATCAGGTTGAACGAAATCATATCTTACATGATCCTGTGAGAGATGACCGGATGTTTGGCGCGATGGGAGAGGCGGAATTGAAGCAGGCTACGGAAAAGACAAACTTGGATCAAGCGGTACTTGAAAAAATCGAAATGAAGCGTGGAGCAACTTTTGATGAAGTCTCCATTGCATTGCAGTCTATGAATCCCGTGCAACTGGAACATGATGCTCAGACGGAAACCGTTGCGCGCATCCTGCAGAAGCTGGAGGTATACAACAAGCAGTACCTCCACTGGTGGGAGCTAATTATTGCGATGATGATAGGTATAGCGGGTTATCACATGCCGATCTGGCTCATGCTGTTCCAGCGCAAGATGCGCAGTATGGACATGAAACATGAAATCTATCAATTTCAGACGGTGATCTCGATCTTGCGGGAAATGGACCGTATGTCTGTCGAGGAGATGTTGGAATGGCTCAATCGCTTTGCAGTCATTTTCAAAAGGCCACTGCAAAAATGTTTGTTGCATTTTGAACATGGGCCCGAGCATGCACTTGAACAATTAAAAGAGGATGCAGGTTTGCCTGAATTTCAGCGTCTGGTGGAGAAACTGCAACTTGCACTTGGGAAAATTTCAATTCGGGAAGCTTTTGACGATTTGGATAGCATGATGGCCTTTTATTTTGAACAACGCAAGCAGGAATATACCAAGATGATTGATGTCAAAGCATCCTGGGGAAGAATGATCGGATTTACACCGATGTATGCCCTGATCTTCCTCTATCTGGTCATTCCGTTGGTAGGTATGAGTTTCCTGCAAATGAACATTTATTATGAACAGATTCAGAAACTGTAACGATCATGTACGTCACAGTCTGAAATAAATTAAAAACAATATATTTAGGAGGATTTATCATGAACAATGCATCAAGCGCTTTAAAGGTGGCAGCAGGCATCTTTTTGACCATCGCCCTGATTACGATTGTGGTTCTGTTGTTTATTTCGGCTCAGGAGGCGACCAAAACGGCACAAAACAATTTTGCGGATATTCAGACCGAGTTATCCCAAGCTGCATTTACGGTTTATGACGGAACTACCATTAGCGGATCACAGGTTACGAACGCGTTGCGTAAATATGCGGACAAGGATCAGTTCGGTATTCAAGTTATTACAGGTAAAAATAAAGGAGGACAATGGTACGGTAATCAGTTAAACATTTCCCAGGATCTCAATAATGCGGATTATGGTTCAGTGATTTCTCCAGATGATAAAGTCGGCATTATTAATCAAACCATGAGTGAAAAAGATAATCAGTATGTCAATCCAAGCGGTAAATTCAAAGCAATTATTGTAAAAGATAGATCCAATGTGGTAAGAGGGCTTATTTTCCAGCAATCCTGACAGGAGTTGGTCTAAGATGTCCCAGAATACACAGCAGCTCATGTTGTTCTGTACGGCGGTTGTCCTTTTTGTGACAGCCTGCCTGTACGGGCAGCAAAATGTTAGGGTTCTATCAGACGCTCTGAGTCACATGGTGCAGGCGACAACAGAGATGGAAGGGCGGCTGACTACTACTTTA
This sequence comes from Paenibacillus vandeheii, assembly GCF_030433635.1. Lineage (NCBI taxonomy): Bacteria > Bacillati > Bacillota > Bacilli > Caryophanales > Paenibacillaceae > Paenibacillus > Paenibacillus vandeheii. The sequence goes on along the minus strand of NZ_JAROCD010000008.1, from coordinate 355,342 downwards.
CGCATCAGTGAACCAACCCGTTATAGTGGTGCTGAGGTCTTACACACTGTGAGGCAAATGACAGGGACAACGGTCAGCGTAGAGGTAGATGGGAATGCATACGTCATTGATCCCCTTGTAAACAGAAAAGCAACCATACCTGTCCTGATTAGTGCTTCGTATAGACCTGAGTTCATAAGAAGTGAGGCTGGTGAACTGCTGAAGATTGCATTTTGGAAGGAGGCCAGTACACCTTGATTAATGCCGCATCCAAGCTGCTAGCAGTTTTGCTGGCAGTGATTTTGCTTTATGTATACCCGGCAGCAGAGACTGCGGATCGACAGGATGACATGGCACGAATGACCGTTGTTCAGACGGTTACACGTTTTGTTGATGCGGTCAGAACAAAGGGATATATTTCGCCCGGCATGTATGCAGAGTTCGAAGAGCAGATGGCTCGAACGGGTAACGCCTATGAAATTGCCATGGAGCACTTGCATAAAAAGTATGTACCTCATTACTCAGATCCGATGGATCAGAGCACATTCTCAGGAACCTATGAAACTGTGCAGGATGGCTATTATTCAGCTCAGATTAAAGCAAAGCTGTTTCCTTCTTCTGATTTGCTGGCTTCAGACGATCCAGGGCGTAGATATACACTGGCAATGGGGGATTTCTTCACAGTAACCGTCAAAAATACCAATCGTACACCTGCCATGCTGATTCGTGAGTGGTTGAACAGGTCTGCGCAGGCTGCAGCGGTGTTTACCACATATGGAGGTATGGTGCTCAATGAAGATTACTGATCTTTCCATTGTGTTTGTGCTTATCTTTTTACCTATATTTTGGGTTATATCTCACAATACAAACAATGCCCAAGAGGCTCAATATTTAAGCAATCGATATAAGATGGCACTTCAGACTGCTGTACTGGATGCAGGGGCGGTGATGCATCAAAATGAGAAGCAAAACGATGAAGCAGGGTATGATTCAACCAAATTTGTTAAAGCGGACAAAGAGCTTGCTTTGACTACATTTACCCAAACCATGGCACTAAATATGGGGATTCAGGATGACCCTGCTGCTATACGAACCATGTTTAATTACATTCCTGCATTGGTCGTGCTGGATTATGATGGTTACTATATTTTGGCGAACGAAACAGAAATGACCGGTAACCTTGAAGATACATTCCGACAGGTTTGGAGTCCCAAAAAGCCCTATACATATTCGGATTCAGATGGTAGCAGTATTAACTTCACACTCGATGGGTATGTCTATGCCTATGATGCAGGCTTGGGCAAGTGGGTGGAGGGTTTCCAGAAAGAATTGGCCTCCAGCACGCAAATCCCTCTGCTTCAGAATTCCGAGACGTTTGAGCAGGTCAGACGAAGCCGGATCGTGACAAGTGTGCAGGAAGATTTGGCAGATGTTATTAACAGGCATAATGAGTTTGCAAGAAGGAATGGTGTTTCCTACACCTTTACCATGCCTTTGATTTCTCAGGAAGATTGGTACAACTCGATTAATGACACGGGGCTTATGGCTTTTATCCAAGGAATACCTGTAGGTAACCAAAAGATTAACAATTATGCCATTGGTGGTGGCAGACTGGTGAAGAAAACAGCGATTGTTGGCGGAGTTGATCCGTTGAGTGGAATCAAATATTATTACCCTTCCACATGTAGCAATGGTTACAGAGCCGAAGAAGTATTTATAAATGCCAAACAAGCGGCAGCGCAAGGTTATTTTGAGTATAACTGTTCCACAAATTAAAGGCAGTTTGTTTAGAATATAAAAGCGAGGTTGCATGCGATGTTTACATTACTTTCAGAAAAGGCAACACCTGTGCTAAAATAGGGTTTCGGAACGATAGTAATGTCTAATAGATAGGAGCAACCTCATCTTATGAGTTTATTGTCAGTAGAGAACGTGAGTCACAATTTTGGAGACCGCACGTTATTTAAAAATGTATCTTTTCGTTTACTTGCCGGAGAGCGTGTAGGCCTTGTTGGTGCAAATGGTGTGGGCAAGTCCACACTGATGAACATCCTTACCGGGAAATTGTTAAAGGACGAAGGGAAGGTCGAATGGACCCCCAAAGTTCGTTATGGATATCTGGATCAGCATACCAAGCTCACGCCTGGAAAAACGATTCGTGACGTGTTAAAGGATGCGTTCCTGCCCTTGCTTGAGTTAGAGAAAGAAATGATGTCCATCACGGATCAGATGGCAGACGCCGATCCGGACAAGCTCGAATTGTTGCTGGAAGAAATGGGTGACATTCAGGAGCAATTGGAGCAAGGTGATTTTTATCTGATTGATGTGAAAGTGGAAGAGATGGCGAATGGACTTGGCTTGTCCGCCATCGGTCTGGATCGTGACGTGGCTGCGCTTAGTGGTGGTCAGCGTACAAAGGTATTGCTTGCCAAGCTTTTACTCGAGAAACCCACTGCTCTTCTTCTGGATGAGCCGACGAACTATCTCGATGTGGAACACATTGAATGGCTGACGCGCTACCTGAAGGATTACCCGTACGCGTTTATTCTGATCTCTCATGATACGGAGTTTATGAATGAGGTCGTTAACGTTATTTATCATTTGGAATTTGCCAAGTTGACGCGTTATGCAGCCAACTATAACAAATTCCTTGAAATGGCTGACATGAATAAGGCCCAACATATTGATGCTTATGAGAAACAGCAGGAGTATATCAAGAAGCAGGAAGATTTCATTCAGCGGAACAAAGCCCGCGCTTCCACTTCCGGTCGTGCCAAGAGCCGTGAGAAGCAGCTCGGCAAGATTGAACGGATTGATCGTCCAGACGAAGCAGCCAAACCCACGTTTAATTTCAAGGATGCCCGAGCGAGCAGTAAAACGGTCTTTGAGGGTATTGATTTTGAGATTGGATATTCGTATGCATTATTGCCCAAAATGACGATGACGATTGAGCGTGGCGAGAAAATTGCCATTGTTGGATGTAACGGTGTAGGTAAATCAACACTGCTCAAGACTATTTTGGGGAAAATTCCACCCCTCAGTGGTAAGACTTTCTTGGGTGATTATCTGGAAACCGCTTATTTTGAACAGGAAGTACGTGCAGGTAATATTACCCCGATCGAAGATGTTTGGAATGAATTCTCTCATCTGACACAGAATGAAGTCCGGGGCCATCTTGCACGTTGTGGATTGAAAAATGAGCATATCACCCGTCCGCTTAACGCGCTTAGTGGTGGAGAGCAAGCGAAGGTTCGTTTGTGTAAGCTTCTGATGCGTGAAAGCAACTGGATTTTGTTCGATGAGCCTACGAACCATTTGGATGTGACGGCCAAAGCAGAGTTGAAACGTGCCCTGCAAGAATTCAAGGGTACCGTGCTGCTTGTATCCCATGAACCTGAATTTTATGAAGGCTGGGTAACCAAAACGTGGGATGTTGAGGCGTGGTCCGAGAAACAATAGTTTCTTCATACCAGATAAGCTATTTCGTACATTGTCTTCAGCAATGGATAAAGAACGTAATAAATGGAAAATGTACGGTGACAAAAAAAGATGTCTATGGTAACATAGGCTACAGCTTCATATGAACACTAGGGGGGCCGCACGATGCGGCTGAGATGGAAGAATGCGATTCCGGACCCTTTGCACCTGATCTGGATCATACCAGCGTAGGGAAGTGGCGCGTTTCAGCTAATGACAAAGGGCGTTATCTTTGACTTTGCGATATTGCCTGCAAGATGAATCATGCGGTTTCTAGGTATACTACGTTGCGACTATGGATGGTTTTTATAGTTGGCTATGCGTTATGTATAGAGTAATTGCATGCGACAGTCATTCAGTTGATCATGAATTCTAAATTCGTGGCCACTCCCCTACGGGAGTGGCTTTTTTGTTGTTTTATATCAGCCTAAAGCACGTAAGAGGAGGGCGAACAGGACGTCAATTTTCCATGAACATGTAGCAGCACGATCATTTGAACTGCATGTTATTTCGCCAGGTAAGGGAGACATTTACTCTTTTCTAGATACGGCTAAGAAAGTATGGCGATGGATCGATTTTATCCATATTCGGGAAAAAAAGCTGACCCTAGAGCAGCAGATGTATTGGGCGCAAAGTCTAAAAACACAAGGTGTTCCATCTAAACGAATCGTTATGAACGGCTTAGATCAGCTGGCTCAACATGCGTGGTTGGGTGGTGTGCATTGGGGTCAAGCAGCTATTCAAGGCTATGATCTGGCTGAGTTAAATCGACTGAACCGGCTTCGTGTAGGCATGTCGGTTCATTCTCTGAAAGAAGCGAAAGTTGCAGAAGAACGTGGAGCGGATTATCTCTTTTACGGGCATGTATACGAATCCAATTGTAAACCGAATTGCGAACCTAGAGGACTTATTGCGTTGGCTGAAGTATGCTCCAATGTTTCGATTCCAGTGATTGCGATTGGCGGGATTAGACCGGAGAATATCGGGGCTATTCGTACTGCAGGTGCCAAAGGCGCTGCGGTAATCTCAACCATTTGGATGAACAGTAAGCCAGAGCTGGCTGCCGCTTCATTGCGGCAGGCAATCAAGGATTCAGAGAACGCCGAACCAAGGAGATGAGAACATGAGAGAGGAAGCAAGAAGCCGGAGCAGGAATCGTTCAGGTTATCATCCAGGAACAGTATTCAGGAGTAAAGGTGGAACAGAGATTCGAGGCAAGCTTCATGCGGAAACGATTATTGTTGGTGGAGGAGTTATCGGTAGTGCCATTGCATGTGAACTCGCCACCCGCGGTCACGACGTTTTTCTGGTTGAGCGTGCAAGAATAGGCGGGGGAACTTCCTGTGCAGCTGCCGGGATGCTTGCTGCGGAGAGTGAGGAATTCACGCATGCTGTGATGGCGAAGCTTGCGCGGCAGAGCAGAGCATTACTTCACGAGCAGAAGGAGCGAATCCGTTCGCTTAGCGGAGTGGAAATGGGTTTGCAACAGCATGGATTTATTACTCCTTTTCGTTCATACAGTGAGGTCAGCAGTTACAAGTATAACCGATCGTCTTCCTTACCTACAGAACATATCTGGTGGGATCGAGTGGCTGTCCAACAAGAAGCATCATGGTTAAACAGGGATACGTATGGCGCATATTACAGACCTTCCGAGAGCGAGGTTCTTCCTGTCAATCTAACGCAGGCTTATGTCAGATCGGCTCAGGCCCTGGGTGCCAGAGTGATGGAAGGTGTACAGAATGTCTGTTTGCATACGGACATGAATGGAGTGCAAGGTATTGAGACTTCAATTGGAACAATGACATCGAGAAATGTCATTATCGCTACAGGGTTACAAGGCGAAGAATTGATGAGACAAGTGGGCCTTGGTTCACCTGTTTTGCCTGTGAAGGGTGAAATTGCAGCGGTGCAGTTCTCTCCCCACCATGTCGGTTACAGACCTGACAAAACGGTGTATGCAGAGGATATATATATTGTTCCCAAAGCAAATGGGGAAGTGTGGATTGGTGCGACAAGTCTTCCTGGAAGAACAGATATGAAGGTCTCCGTTCAAGGCATTCAGAAGCTGCTTTCAGCCGCGACAAATTGGGTGCCTGGTATGAAGGAAGCGCATTTTATCCGAGCGTGGGCGGGAGTACGTCCTTCGACTCCGGATGGGTTGCCTTATGTGGGTGCTTGTGAAAGTGTTCCGGGTTTATTCGCTGCTTTTGGACACTATCGTAATGGCATACTGCTTAGTGCGATCACGGGCAGCTTAATAGCTGACTTAATTAATGGTAAAACCTCGGAAGAGCTGGGAATTCAGGACTTAAGTCCTGAACGGTTAAACCGAAAGGAGATATTGCAGTGAATATCATTGTCAACGGACAAAGCATGCATATAGAAGATCGTTTAAATCGTGTGGACAAATTACTCCATTCGTTTAATCTGCAAGTGAAAACTGTGGTGGTTGAATTGAATCGGCAAATTTTAACACGTGAATATCATGAAACGACAACGTTAAGGGACGGAGATCGAATTGAAATTGTACATTTTGTGGGAGGCGGTTGAACCATGTTGAGGATTGGAAATTATACGTTTGAGTCCAGGTTACTTCTGGGTACAGGCAAATTTTCGGATTTGGAAGTGCAGAGCCAGGCAGTTGAAGCCTCGGGTACGGAAGTATTAACGTTTGCAGTTCGGCGTTTGAATCTGGAAGATCGCAAAAAACAGCATTTTCTGGATACACTGGATTTGATAAAGTATACCCTGCTTCCTAATACAGCGGGTGCTTCAACGGCAGAGGAGGCGGTGCGAATCGCTGAATTAGCTCGGGCTTCAGGACTTTGTGATATGATAAAAGTGGAAGTCATCGGCGATGGAATCACATTGCTTCCTGACCCGATTGAAACCTATAAAGCTTGCGAGATCTTGCTTGAAAAGGGCTTTACGGTACTGCCTTATATCTCGGATGATGTTATTCTGGCCAAACGATTGCAACTACTCGGCGTACATGCCGTTATGCCTGGGGCTTCGCCCATAGGGGCGGGGAGAGGAATTATTAATCCCTATAATCTGGAGATTATTATTGAACAAGCCGTCGTTCCTGTCATTGTGGATGCAGGACTTCGTGCACCAAAAGACGCTGCTCATGCGATGGAGCTGGGAGCTGACGGTGTATTGTTGAATACGGCAGTCTCCGGATCTGGGGACCCGGTAAAGATGGCAAAAGCAATGCGAATGGGGGTTGAAGCAGGCAGACTGGCTTATGAGGCAGGCATGATTCCCGTCAAGCGCTATGCAGCGGCGAGTAGTCCGGCGGAAGGAATGGTTCATACATGACTAATCAGACACAATCCTCTGAGCAGGGTGACCGCTATTCCAGACAGGAACGGTACACACCTATCGGTAAGGAAGGTCAGCATCGATTGAGTAACAGCAGAGTATTGATTGTTGGAGCTGGTGCGCTTGGCACGGGGATTGCAGAAACACTGGTGCGTTCGGGAATTGGCCATATTACCATCGCAGATCGTGATTATGTGGAGTGGAGCAACCTGCAGCGACAACAGTTATATACAGAGCAAGACGCCACTGAGCGAATGCCTAAAGCGATGGCAGCGAAGAAGCGCCTATCGGAGATTAACTCTACTGTTGATGTTGTAGGTAGAGTGATGGACGTTAGAGTGGATGAACTGGAAGAATTGGTTCAGAATGCAGACTTAATCATGGATGCAACAGATAATTTTGATACCAGGCTTTTAATAAATGACATGTCTCAGAAGTATCGCATTCCCTGGATTTATGGCGGATGTGTGGGCAGTTATGGAATCACTTACACATTTCTTCCTGGAGAAACCCCTTGTCTAAACTGTTTGTTGGGTGAGGTTCCGTTAGGTGGGGACACCTGTGATACGTCAGGCATTATCCCTCAGGCGGTGCAGATGGTTACGGCGAACCAGACTGCTGAAGCGATGAAGTTTCTTAGTGGGAATTCAGATGCGCTTAGACGAAAATTGCTATCTTTCGATGTGTGGAGAAATGAATATATATCCATTAACGTTGACGGTGCCAGAAAAGAAGATTGTCCTTCCTGCGGAGTAAAGGCAAATTATCCGTACCTCTCAGCCTCAAACCTGGAGAAAACAGATGTATTATGTGGCAGGGATACAGTACAGATTCGTCCTTCCCGGCGAATGAAACTGGATTTGAAGCATACGGCTGATCGCCTCGGCAAGCTGGATGAGGGCAAAGTGGAGGCCAATCCATTTTTGGTTTCTTTCACAACTGGAGCGTACAGGATGGTCATTTTTCAGGATGGGCGCGTCCTTGTTCATGGAACAAAAGACACGGCAGAGGCGCGTACGCTGGTTCACCGGTACTTTGGTTAAAGATAAAAACAAATGAATTCTTCGAGTCCGTTCCTTCTGGGAATGGACTTTTTCATTTTACGGCATGATAAACATACAAGAATGCTGCGATGCACAGTGGTCACAAGTATGTGGAGACCAGGTTAGTTGAAACTAACCAAGGTAGCAGCGTATAAGACAGGCCGGGTGAAAACATGAAAACATCCATATTACTGGTTGGCAGGGGCGATCTGGTTTCTTTTATTCAAGGCATATTGGGTGCTGAAGGATACCAAGTCGAGCAAATGGAATGGACAGAACTGCACGATCTATCTGAACTGACACTAACGAATCTCAATATGATCATATTAATAAATGAAGGCTGTCATGAAGATAACCTGAAGAGTGGACTGGAATCTTTGGTACACATGGGTGTCACCTCTCCATTACTTGTGATTACTCCCAAGATATCGCCTGAATTAATTGTGGAATTACTCGATTACGGCGCTAATGATGTGATCGAAGCACCTATTCATGGTAATGTGATGATGGCCAGAATACGAAATCTTTTACGTGTGTTCTCACATGCTGCACAGGAAGATGAAGAAGTCATCGTTGTCCATGATCTCAAGATCAATCTGCGTTCACGTCGTGTAAGTCGTGCAGGTGAATATCTGGTATTGACTCCGAAAGAATACGAATTGCTGGAGTTTCTGGCCCGTCATGTGAACGAGGCATGTGCCCGGAGCGTTATTTTAAGGGAAGTGTGGGGGTATGATTTTGCAATGGATACCAATGTGGTGGATGTGTATATCAAACATTTGCGGGTGAAAGTCGATAAGGGGAGGAGCGTCAAATTAATTCATACCGTTCGAGGGATCGGCTATATGCTTCATTCTCATTAAAAAAGGGTCGTAGCGGCGAACTCAATTTCTGTTTTCCACATTACTCCTGTTTGAACAGAGAACTTTATCGGGTAAATATAAAAGGACCGGATCATCAGATCCGGCTCCAATCGCTCGTTTTTTCTGAAATGTGAACTACAGTACGCGGCGAGCTTTAATATATGTTTTTTTCCAGTTTCCCGAGTTTAAGTCGGAAAGAGTAACACCTGGCGATCCGTACGTGTGCAGAACTTTTCCGTCTCCTGCATATACACCTACGTGAGTAATATTGGACCCTGTGGAACGACTGCCGCTGGAGAAGAAGACCAGATCTCCCACTTGCAGATTAGCTTTGGATACAGCTACGCCTTCTTGGGATTGCTTAACGGATGTACGCGGCAAATCAACACCATACTTTTTAAAGATGTATTTCATAAAAGAAGAGCAGTCAAAATTTTTGGTTGTAGAAGTTGACGCCCCAAATTTATATGGAGTTCCTGTAAAGGTTTTACCATAGTTCACGATTTGTTGTCCTGTAGATACAGAAGCGCTTGCTGCTTGTGCAACAGGTGCATTAGTCATTAATACAGCTCCAAAACCTAGTGTAGCGCACAACCCGACGGTTACGGCCTTTTGGACAAAGATGTTTGTTTTCATGTGAGTACCTCCAAAATTCGTTTTCGTTTAGTTGCTAGAGCGAGTATAACAGCTTTGTAACAGCCTAGAAATTGGATGGAACCTGTTCGTCCTTAGAGCCGCAACGGTTTGGGTTTGTTTATTAAAATACCATTAAAAATGTCAAAAAATTAATCATTGACGAATCTTGAACGTTATAAACATAGAAAATACCCTTGATATATCAAGGGTATTTGTTGTTTTATGCGATTATTTTTGATCTAAATCACAGGTTACAAAAACGTAATAAGTCTGCGCTAAAGCTTAATCTTTGCTCTGAATAATGAGTAACAACCCACTATCGATCGAGACGGTGCCAGATTTTCCGAGCAGTTTGTTGCTAATCCCCAAAGATTGCCCCATACGTATGGTGGCTTGCTCCAGCGGGTACATGAAACCTTCCAGCGTAATACCTGTAACTTCATTGGTGAGAGGGAGCAGGGAGACGTACTCATATCCACGGTCCTCCACGAAAGCTTCGGAGGTCGTTAGCATCATATAATTGTGTTCATCCTGCAGAGTACAGGAAATATGATGCTGCATAGCGCGGACCATAATATGTACGTTAGCCAGTGTATGATCCATGCGTGTACCCGTTGCGCCCAACAAGAGAATGTCAGTAGGCTCAAAATCCAGTGCTGTTTCGAATGCCATCTCGGTATCCGTCAAATCCTTATGCACAGGATCACAGGTGATTATCCGTTCGCTGTTATCTCGTACACTCTCCCGTTCCTGTTCGGTAATGGAATCAAAATCTCCTACAGAAATATGCGGCTGAATCCCATGTTCTATTAAAAATAAAGCTCCACGGTCGGCCGCAATAATGATGTCATCCTTACCGATTTCTTTCAGAAATTGAGGAGATAGGGTTCCACCCGTAAAAATAACAACTCGTTTCTTAGTCATTCTATTTCATCCTTCCTGATCAATGAAGAAACTAAATCACTTCTAATAATGTGATGAATTGATGTAAATATGATTCACAAAACCAGTATAATCCACAAAATGTGGTTGCACAATTTCAGCCTGCGCGGATACAATGGGTAGAGCAACATGGAGATGACTTGAAAAGTGAGGTTTGGACGGGTTGGACTTGCATATTTTTGAAGTATTCAGCATTATAGGTACCATTGCATTTGCAATGTCTGGTGCTTTCGTGGCAATGGAAGAGGAATATGATATTTTGGGCGTTCTGGTGTTGGGACTCGTGACTGCATTTGGAGGCGGAGTTATTCGTAATGTTCTCATTGGCGTACCTGTAACCATGCTGTGGAGCCAGGGAGCGCTGATTATGCTTGCCTTAGTATCTGTAGCGATCGCGTTTGTATTACCTCTTAAGTGGATTGGTCACTGGAAGCGAACAGAAGCGCTGTTCGATGCGATCGGACTTGCAGCATTTGCGATTCAAGGGGCGTTATATGCGGCAAATATGGGACATCCCATTAGTGCGGTGATTGTTGCCGCAATGATGACTGGTATAGGCGGAGGGATCATTCGTGATTTGTTGGCAGGCAGGAAGCCACTGGTACTGCGGGATGAAATCTATGCCGTTTGGGCAATAATCGCTGGTTTTGCCGTAGGCATGGGCTGGTTCACAACGAACGTTGGACTGTTAATATGTTTCGCTGCAGTTGTGTTTTTCCGGATGTGCTCTGTTCATTATAAATGGAAGCTGCCCCGTCGTTCTCTGGTACAAACGGAGAGTGTGAAACCTAAGACAGCAACAGCGCCACTTAACCGCACCTTGAGTAAGGGGGAATAACATGATTAACGTTTTGTTTGTATGTTTGGGCAATATTTGCCGATCTCCGATGGCTGAGGCTGTCCTCCGCCACAAAGTGAATGAAAGAGGACTGGCTCAGCAGATTCGAGTGGACTCGGCAGGTACAGGCGACTGGCATGTCGGTAAACCTCCGCATGAAGGGACTCGGAAATTGCTTGATTCACGTCAAATTTCTTATGCTGATATGGCTGCAAGACAATTTGAGAGTGAAGATTTCGTACAGTTTAATTACATTATATGCATGGACGATTCCAACGCTGCTAACGTAAGAAGTGTTACCGGTGGTGAAGAAGCAGAAATTATCAAGATGATGGATATGCTGCCGGACGAGACACTTCGTGAAGTTCCAGACCCGTATTATACGGGGAATTTTGAAGAAGTGTACAGGCTGCTTGATGCGGGCTGCGACGTGTTGCTGGATCGGATTGCGAAAGAGCATTCACTGGTATAACCAATGTGATATTTGCTGAACATTGACACATGTAATACAGAAGAAGAGGCTGGACGAACAAGCAGGAGAGCCTGCTTCTTTTTTGAATATTTATGTAAGCGATATCATTTGGTTGCAAAACAAAAGCGGCATTTCAGCCGCCTGTTAAGTGATCGAGTTAGTTTTCCTGAAGAAAGTAAAGCAAAGCTTCCGGCAGTTCATTTTGCCAGAATCCCCATTGGTGATGCCCGTCTTTCTCCTGATAGGAGACGAGTGCACCTCGTTTTTCCAGCAAATCCCGGGTATCCCGGTTTAATTGAACAAAGTTATACGTGCCGGTGTCGGCTTCAAAGGCCGTCTCCTGCAAACCAACAATCATCCAGATTGATAACCAGGACAAGTCTTCAGCTGCAGCATAAATTTCCTGAGAAGCAGAGTAGTAGGCTCCAGACATGCTGATGACACGTGTGAACAGGTCTGGATAGAGTAGAGCAAGATGAAGTGAAACGCTGCCACCTAATGAATCACCGGCAAGAACGCGTTCCTGCGGAGAGCGGCGCACAGGATATTTCTCTTCTACATAGGGAATAATCTCTTCAGCGAAGCATGAGGTATATGCCTTGAACCGATCGCCAAAAGGGGCATATTCCTGAGTTCTTACAGACACGTCGACCTGAACACCTACTATAATGAAAGGTTCGGCCCCCTCGTCGAGAATAATCCGGTTGGCAGTGGTGGCGATACGTCCAAAGTTGAAAAATTCTTCACCGTCCTGACAATATACGACAGGGTAGCTTAGCAGCTCGTTATAGCCAGGGGGAAGATAAATTCGAAGTGTGCGCTTCTCTCCGAGATAGCGGCTCTCGATCTCTTCCTTTACAATCGTGCGTTTCAAATAGCGGGAATCCGTCATAAAACGTCACCTTTCTCGGTTTATTTTTGCATTCGACCGCGCAATACGGTAAGATTAACCTTGTGCGGGGATGGGTCAAACACGCAAACATGTATTATGCTGTTATACCAATATTAAGCCCCTGTTATACATACAATCCGGAAGGAAACATAAAAAAATTACGGATATCTTTGACGTATGCAGTGAAACAGGTGTATAATAATATTATAACAGCGGAACTTGATATTCAAATTTTTTGTTGAGGTGAAGAAAAAAATGAGCAAGGTTCCTTATGAAGTATATACAGAGGATGTAGAAGCTCTGTCCGTGCTGTCTCCTGACGGTGAAATCGTTAACAAAGACATGATGCCTACACTTTCCGATGATCAATTAAAAGAAATTATGTACCGTATGGTCTTTACCCGTACTTGGGATGACCGTGCAGTAAACCTGGGCCGTCAAGGTCGTCTTGGTTTCTATGCTCCAGTATCTGGTCAAGAAGCTACAATGGTTGGTAGTGAATTTGCAATTGAAAAAGAAGACTTTGTATGTCCTGGCTATCGTGACATTCCGCAACTCGTATGGCATGGACTTCCTCTTTATCAAGCATTCCTGTACTCCCGTGGACACCAACATGGTGGACAAATTCCGGATGGCGTTAATGTATTGATGCCGCAAATCATCATTGGTGCACAAATTCTGCACGCAATGGGTATTGCTATGGGTTACAAATTGAAGAAACAAAAACAAGTAGTTATTACGTACACAGGTGATGGCGGTTCTTCTGAAGGTGACTTCTATGAAGGTCTGAACTATGCTGGTGTTTACAAACTGCCTGTTATTTTCTTCGTACAAAACAATGGTTATGCCATCACAACTCCTTTTGCCAAACAAACGGCAGCTCTGTCCATCGCTCACAAAGCGGTAGCAGCAGGTATCAAAGGTGTTAAAGTTGACGGTATGGACATCTTCGCAGTTATCAAAGCGGTTCAGGAAGCTGCTGAACGCGGTCGCAACGGCGAAGGCGCAACATTGATCGAGGCTGTAACTTACCGTTTCCGTCCTCACTCCCTTTCTGATGATGCTTCCAAGTATCGTACAAAAGAAGAAGAGGCAGAATGGAACACTAAAGATCCAATCGCACGTTTCGCTAAATATCTGGAGAAAAAAGGTCTTTGGACTGAAGAAGATACAGCACGTGTGAAAGAAGAAGCAAAAGCTAAAGTAAACGAAGAGATCAAAAAAGCGGAAAAAACCGAGAAAATGACGATTTCAGGCTTGATCGACAGCATGTTCGAACAAACGCCTAAGCACTTGGAAGAGCAAAAAGCTGATTTCCAATAAGTTTTTTCCGATAAAGCATAAACATCCGGGACGGGTTCCGGTGTCCCGGTATACATGTATGAATTCAAATGTGAACTGTCAATGTTTAAGGAGGAAATGAAGCAAATGGCACAAATGAACATGAAAGAAGCAATCCGTGATGCGCTTCGCGTGGAGTTGAAACGTGATCCTAACGTTCTGCTTTTCGGTGAAGACGTTGGTAATGTAGGCGGCGTTTTCCGTGTAACGGAAGGTCTGCAAAAAGAGTTTGGCGAAGAGCGTGTATTTGATACTCCACTAGCTGAGTCCGCTATTGGCGGTCTGGCTGTAGGTTTGGGTGTTCAAGGTTTCCGTCCGGTTGCCGAGATCCAGTTCGTTGGTTTTATCTTCGAAGCACTTGACCAAATGGTAGTTCAAGCAGCGCGTATGCGTTTCCGCTCTGGCGGTAAATACAATTCTCCAATCGTATTCCGTACACCATTCGGTGGCGGTGTAAAAGCGGCAGAATTGCACACAGATTCCCTGGAAGGTCTGCTTACGCAAACTCCGGGTATCAAAGTGGTTGTTCCTTCTAACCCTTACGATGCAAAAGGTCTAATGATCGCTTCCATTCGCGATAACGACCCTGTATTCTTCATGGAGCACTTGAACTTGTACCATGCATTCCGTGCAGAAGTACCTGAAGAAGATTACATTGTTGAGTTGGGCAAAGCGAACGTTGTTCGTGAAGGTTCTGATGTAACTATCATTACTTACGGTATGATGGTTCACACTTCTGTGAAAGCAGCAGATGAGCTCGAAAAACAAGGGATCAAAGTTGAAGTTATCGACCTTCGTACGGTTAGCCCGATTGATATCGATACGATCGTTGCTTCCATTAAGAAAACAAACCGTGCAATTGTTGTACAGGAAGCTCAAAAGAGCGCAGGTGTTGCAGCTGAAGTCATTGCCCAAATCAATGAAAAAGCAATCCTGCACCTGGAAGCACCGGTTCTGCGTGTAGCTGGTCCGGATACTGTATATCCATTTGCGCAAATCGAAGATACATGGCTTCCTAACCCAGCACGTATCGTTGCTGCGGTTAATAAAGTCGTAAATTTCTAATTTAATCATCTGACATGCCGCAAGGCGCAGTATGGTGATCCACACCGCAGCGCAAGCTGCACTGTAAACAGCCATTAGCCCCTTGAGTAACAGTTTATTGCATTAGCAGTAACGGTTGTTTCTTGGAGTTAAGGGTTGTTTTCAGGATTGAGACATAATCAAGGAGGTTTTTCAGTTGGCTAAATTTGAATATAAATTCCCTGAACTGGGCGAAGGCCTTCACGAAGGCGAAATCATCAAGATGCACATCAAAGTCGGTGACAAAGTAACTGACGACGACATCATCATGGAAGTACAGAATGACAAAGCGGTTGTTGAAGTACCTTGTCCGGTTAACGGCACAGTAACAGAAGTGTTCGCTAAAGATGGTCAAGTTTGCCACGTAGGCGAAGTTGTTGCTATTATCGATGCTGAAGGCGAGATTCCTGAGCAAGACGATGCTCCTGCAGGCGAGCAAGAAAAAGATGCAGCTCAAGGCGGAGCTGACACAAGCGGTTCTTCCGCAGCAGCATCCAGTTCTGATGCAGCTAAAGAAGGCGGCAACAACAGCGTTCCGGCAGTACCTGCCAAAGACGTTCTGGCAACACCAAGCGTGCGTAAATTTGCTCGCGAACAAGGCGTAGACATCGCTCAGGTTAACGGTACTGGCAACAACGGTAAAGTTACCAAAGAAGATGTTGAATCCTTCAAAAATGGTGGCGGTTCTTCCGCAGCGGCATCTTCCGAAGCTCCGGCTCAAGAAGAGAAAAAATCCGCAGCACCAGCAGCTGCAGCAGCTGATCAACGCCTTGAAGAAGAGCGCGTACCATTCAAAGGTATCCGTAAAGCGATCTCTAACGCAATGGTTAAATCGGCTTACACAGCACCTCACGTTACCATCATGGACGAAGTGGACGTAACTGAACTGGTTGCTTTCCGTACTCGCATGAAACCTATCGCTGAGAAAAAAGGTACAAAAGTTACTTATCTGCCATTCATCGTTAAAGCATTGGTTGCGGCTTCCCGCCAATTCCCGGCTCTGAACGCGATGATTGATGAAGAAGCTAACGAAATTGTTTACAAAAAATACTACAACATCGGTATCGCTACAGATACAGACAACGGTCTGATCGTTCCTGTTATCAAAGATGCTGATCGTAAATCCATCTGGATGATTGCTGATTCTATCCGTGATCTGGCAGCTCGTGGCCGCGACGGCAAATTGAGCGCGAATGAAATGAGAGGAAGCACAATCTCCATCAGTAACATTGGTTCTGCTGGCGGTATGTTCTTCACACCAATCATCAACTTCCCTGAAGTTGCTATTCTGGGAACAGGACGCATCAGCGAAAAAGCAGTTATCAAAAACGGCGAAGTAGTTGCTGCACCTGTAATGGCTCTTTCCCTGAGCTTCGACCACCGTATCATCGATGGCGCAACAGCACAAAACTTTATGAATTACATTAAACAGCTGCTCGCTAACCCTGAGCTGCTTGTTATGGAGGTGTAAGATATGGTAGTAGGCGACGCTTCTCTCAATATCGACACATTAGTAATTGGTGCAGGACCTGGCGGCTATGTAGCTGCCATCCGTGCTGCTCAATTGGGCCAAAGCGTATTGATCGTAGACAAATCGGAACTGGGCGGCGTTTGTTTGAACCGCGGATGTATTCCATCCAAAGCTTTGATCTCTGCTGCACACCAATACGAGTCTGCACTTCACGGTGAAGCATTTGGTATCTCTGCTGAGAACGTAAAAGTGGACTTCAGCAAAACTCAAGAATTCAAAAACGGCGTTGTTAAGAAAATGACTGGCGGCGTAGCTGGTTTGCTCAAAGGCAACAAAGTTGAAGTTTTCAACGGTGAATGCATGTTCATCAACGAAAACGAAGCTCGTGTATTTAACGATCACGAGTCACCGCGTTACAAATTCAAAAATGCAATCATTGCAACAGGTTCCCGTCCAATCGAACTGAAACCTTTCCCGTTTGGCGGACGCATTCTGTCTTCGACAGAAGCTCTGAACTTGCCTGAAGTACCAAAAAGCATGATCGTTATCGGTGGCGGTTATATCGGTGCTGAGCTTGGTCAAATGTACTCCAAATTCGGTGCAAAAGTAACAATCATCGAAGGTTTGGATACAGTACTGCCAGGTTTCGATAAAGACATGACTAGCCTCGTAGCTAAAAACATGAAGAAAACAGGCATCGAAATCGTAACGGGTGCAAAAGCTGAAAGTGCTGAGCAAACGGATAAAGATGTAACTGTTAAATATTCCGTAAATGGTGAGTCCAAAGAAGTAACTGCAGATTACCTGCTCGTTACGGTCGGACGTCGTCCAAATACAGACGGAGAGCTTGGTCTTGACCTGATTGGCGTAGACGTTGACGAGCGTGGATTCGTTAAAGTTGATCACCAAGGCCGTACCAGCATTCCTCACATCTTTGCAATCGGTGATATCGTATCTGGTCTGGCACTTGCCCACAAAGCTTCTTATGAAGGTAAAGTGGCAGCTGAAGCAATCGCAGGACAACCATCTGTAGTTGACTACAAATGTATGCCAGCAGTTGTGTTCACAGATCCTGAGTGCTCCAGCGTAGGTTACACGGAGAAAGAAGCTAAAGAAAAAGGCTACAAAGTAAAAGCTGGCAAATTCCCTTATGCGGGTAATGGCCGTGCAGTATCTTTGAACCATGCTGAAGGTTTCGTGAAAATCGTAGCTGACGAAGAAAGCGGCCTCGTATTGGGTTGCCAAATCGTTGGTCTGGAAGCTTCCAACCTGATTGCAGAGCTTGGCCTTGCAATCGAAATGGGCGCTACTCTGGAAGATTTGGCGCTGACTATTCATGCTCACCCTACTTTGGGCGAAATCGTGATGGAAGCTGCGGAATTGGTTATGGGTCACCCGATCCACATCATTTCCCGCTAATATCGTCTAAGCTTCGGATTCGTCCGGCATTATACGTAAATCAAGAAGGGATGGATAACGTGTTACAGCGTTGTCTGTCCCTTTTTTTATATAAATACCTAAAGTGAATGAGTCTGTTAAGACTCAAAATTACCGGTTTTACGTATAGCTTGTTATCGATGAAGCATCATGCAATCTGATTCTTAATGTGGTACACTGAAACAACGAATATGACGGCATCGACCTTAGCTCTGTGCTGTTTTCAATAAGGCAAATTGGGGCAAACACAACCTCTGTGAATGTTCTCGTTTGTTTTTATTGCTGTGAAATAAGAAGTGCGAGGGGATTATAATTTGAAGAACTATCTTGATTTATTACAGGATATCCTGGATAACGGCGTGCACAAGGGTGACCGCACCGGAACTGGAACCCAATCCGTTTTTGGCAGACAGCTCCGATATGATCTATCCGAAGGGTTCCCGCTTGTAACAACCAAGCGAATCCATCTGAAGTCAGTCATTCATGAGTTGTTATGGTTTTTGAGCGGGGATACGAATATATCCTATCTGAAGGAAAACGGTGTGAAGATCTGGGATGACTGGGCTGACGAAAATGGTGATTTGGGTCCGGTATACGGATCACAATGGCGCACTTGGGAAGCACCCAATGGAGAGAAGATTGATCAGATTGCAGCTGTTATTGATTCAATTAAAAACAATCCGGATTCACGACGTCACCTCGTTAGTGCCTGGAATGTGGCGGAGATTAACAACATGAAATTGCCGCCTTGCCACTTCGCGTTTCAGTTTTACGTGGCGGAGGGTAAACTATCGTGTATGCTCACAATGCGTTCCGTGGATACGTTCCTCGGGTTGCCATTTAACATTGCCAGCTATGCATTGCTGACACATATGATTGCCCAGCAGTGTGATCTTGAAGTGGGAGAGTTCATCTGGTCTGGTGGCGATGTACACATCTACTCGAACCATGTGGAACAAGTGAAAACCCAGTTGGAGCGTGAGCCTTACGCGTTGCCTAAACTGGTCATCAAGCGTAAACCGGATTCCATTTTTGATTATACGTTTGAAGATTTTGAGTTTGAGAACTATCAGCACCATCCGGGTATTAAAGCCCCGATTGCAGTATAAGTACATGTTTAAATAGTCTGGTTTTCAGTGCATCATTCGTAATCAAAAGTGGAGTTTTTGAACAACCTCTAAATAGACGGAAGGAGTGGGTAGTCTTTGAGCATTGAACTGGTATGGGCGATGGGCGAGAACGGCGTCATTGGATTGAATAATTCCATTCCGTGGCGTTTGCCTAAAGATATGGCTTTTTTCAAGCAGCGTACGTTGAACAAAACGATTATTATGGGACGCAATACATGGGAATCCTTTGGGGCCAAGCCACTTCCACAACGTCGGAATATTGTAATAACAAGAGATTTGAACTACAAAGCGGATCAGGCTGAAGTGGTGCATACGATTGAAGAAGGTCTGGAAGTGACAAAAGGCGAAGAGGAGCTTTGCGTCATTGGTGGTTCCCAGGTTTATCGTGAGTTTTTGCCGCTTGCAGATCGTCTGGTAGTGACCAAAATCCATGAGGATTTTGAGGGGGATACCTTTTTCCCGGAAGTGAATTGGTCGGAATGGGAGCTAAAGGAACAGATTGAAGGCGAGCAAGACGAAAAAAATGTTTATGCGTATACGTTTGAGTTCTATGAACGAAAACGGTAACAGGGGCATAAGATGAAGTAGAAGAGCCCAAACATATGCTGTAAACGAAATATAAGGGCGCTGATTTACGAAATATTCGTGAACAGCGTCTTTTTTTGAAAATAAAATAAAATATATGTAGAATAACATATAAATAACACAAATATGACGTTGAAATAACGAACAATATAAATTTAATACATAACAATAATCACGAAGTGGTAAAAAAGTATAAAAGTTATAGGGTTTCACCGTTGTAAAGCCCTAAAATGGAATGATATTCGGAATTGATAACGCAAATCAACAAAATTTGTGTATTATATGACAAATTACCTCACATTTAAATGACATTTTGTCGGTTTCTCCATTAATTAAAGACTTAATTTTGTGTATCCATACCTGATAAATAACCAATTTAAGGGTATTGACCATGGGTAGACTTGGACGATATGATGTATAAAATACAAATAATTATGCGGATAATCCATTTAATATTCAGCAAGCAAAGTGCTACTATAATTGAAATATCTTCGAGAAGCTTTTGTGATACAATATACAAAAAAACTCAAACATGAGTAATCCATTTCATATAGAACCATGCAGATGAAGGGATTAAGACAAGAACGGATGGGGGAAAACGTAAGATGTCTACACCTACTGGATTTATGGAATACAAACGGCAGCTGCCTGCGGACCGTGAGCCGGCGGAGCGGGTCAAGGATTGGGAAGAGTTTCATAAACATATGGCTGAAGAAGAGCTCAGAACACAAGGTGCACGATGCATGGATTGTGGTACCCCGTATTGCCATACTGGTATAGATATGACTGGCGGAACGTCGGGCTGTCCTGTGCACAACCTGATTCCAGAATGGAATAATCTGGTGTATCGGGGTTTGTGGAGAGAAGCGCTTGATCGTCTGCATAAAACGAATAATTTCCCTGAGTTTACAGGTCGTGTCTGTCCTGCTCCTTGTGAAGGATCATGTACAGTGGGTCTTATCGGTGAACCTGTAACCATCAAAACGATTGAAGAAGCGATTATTGAGAAGGGTTTTGAAGAAGGCTGGGTTGTTCCCCAACCTCCGGAGAAACGTACGGGTAAACGTGTAGCAGTTGTAGGTTCAGGTCCTGCGGGACTGGCTACGGCAGCTCAATTGAATAAAGCAGGTCATTCAGTAACGGTATACGAGCGCTCCGATCGTGTAGGCGGTTTGCTGATGTACGGTATTCCTACGATGAAATTGGATAAAAACGTCGTTCAGCGTCGTGTTGATTTGCTTGAAGCAGAAGGCATTCAATTTGTAACCAACACGGAGATCGGTAAAGATATTGCTGCGCAGCAGCTGGTAGATGATTATGATGCGGTTGTCCTGTGCGGCGGTGCAACCAAACCACGTGAGTTCAATATTGAAGGCAGTGATCTGAAAGGCGTACACTACGCCATGGATTTCCTGAATGGCAGCATCAAAAGTTACCTGGACTCCAACCTGGAGGATGGTAACTACCTGTCAGCACAGGACAAGGATGTTATCGTAATTGGTGGCGGGGATACAGGTTCCGACTGTGTAGCTACATCGCTTCGTCACGGTTGTCGGAGCATTACACAATTTGGCACACATACTCAAGCTCCTATGGAACGTGATCGCATTAACAACCCTTGGCCGCAATTCCCGAACGTATATACTCTTGATTATGCACAAGAAGAGGCAAAAGCGCTGTTCGGTGATGATCCACGTGAGTTCTCCATCATGACGACCAAATTCGTGGGTGACGATGAGGGTAATCTCAAAGAACTTCACACCGTTCAAATCGAGCGTATTGTAGATGAGACAGGTCGTAAAATCTATCAGCCGATTCCGGGTACAGAGCGTGTGTTCCCAGCCCAAATGGCAATGATTGCAATTGGCTTCGACGGACCGGAACAGACTCTGGTGGAGCAACTTGGACTTGCAACAGACCGTCGTACCAACGTTAAGGCACGTTATGGCAAATACAATACCAATGTGGATAAAGTATTTGCAGCAGGTGACATGCGCCGTGGTCAAAGTTTGGTGGTATGGGCCATTAATGAAGGCCGTGAAGCTGCCCGCGAAGTGGACAAATACTTGATGGGTGCTACAGTTCTCGTATAACGAGTTGATAAGCCGCAAATGAAAATGAATTTGCAATATTTTATCTAAAATATATAATCCATAAAGTGAAAGTCCTCGCAGTTTGCGGGGGCTTTTTTGTTATTGGTATGAGATTCAGAAGCGGATCATCTAACATTTATTTTAGGCAAGTGTGCGGTATAGCATTGCTTTTTAGCTCATAAAGATTTATTATTAGATTATAATTATTATAAATAAGAAACGCCATGACACTTAATGAAAACTACACGAATTGTGAAATTATAATATCCGGAGGTGCAATCCTTATGGAAAGAAACCGGGGCAAATCTATTTCAGAACAGATTATTGACATTAAAAAACAGTTGGTTGCAAAAGGTTATAAGCTGACACAGCAGCGAGAAGTTACGGTACGTGTATTGCTTGAACATGAAAAGGATCATTTTAGTGCAGAGGAAGTATTTCTGCTCGTCAAGGAACAATTTCCCGAAATTGGTTTGGCTACGGTATATCGTACGCTTGAACTGCTTAGTGACCTCCAGGTCGTAGAAAAGATTAACTTTGGGGACGGTGCTGCGCGCTTCGATCTGAGAAGTACGGATGGCTCACATCACCATCATCATCTGATTTGCACGGAGTGCGGCACTGTGGAAGAGATTATGGAGGATGGCTTGCTTCGTCTGGAACAACAAATCGAGCGTCAATACGGCTTTGCCGTTACAGACCACCGGCTTGATTTTCAGGGCGTATGCAAGGAGTGCAGAGCGAAGCAAGCTTTGAATGAACAGGCAGCTGGGTAAATCCAAAGGGGAGGATGCTCCCGCAACCAAAATCTGATATAATAAGTTTCAGAAGCAAGGGGCTTCCGTGGGCGGAAGGCCCCTTTTTGCCGTCATACGGGCGGTGAAGGAGGAGAGATGGACGGATGAAGACACTGGTTATAGCGGAAAAGCCCGACATGGGCCGAACCATTGCCGCCGTCATAGAACCAAGAGCCAAGAACAATCGCAATTATTTGGAAGGTGAGCATTACATTATCACCTGGGCGATTGGTCATCTATTGGGACTTGCTGAACCGGATGCCTATGATTCAAAGTATAAGCGCTGGAATATCGGCGATCTGCCGATCATTCCGGATCAGTTCAAGATTGTGCCCAACCCCAGAACGAAAGATCAACTGAAAATGATCGGAGAACTTGCAAAAAGGGCATCGGCCATCGTTAACGCTTGTGATGCAGGGCGAGAGGGACAGTATATTTTCGCCTTAATTCAACAACAGTTGAAGCTGCGTCAGCCTGTAAAGCGTCTATGGATATCGGATCTGACCGCAGAGAGTATTAAACGTGGTTTTGACGGTTTGAAAGATGCCTCAGAATTTGAAAATTTGACTCAGGCTGCCCGGGCGCGTAGTGAAGCGGATTGGCTGATTGGCATGAATGCATCCCGGGCTTTTACGACTCGACATAATGCCTTGCTCTCTGTAGGCCGAGTGCAGACTCCCGTGCTGGCTTTGATCTATGATCGGGAAATTGAGATTGAAGCGTTCCAGTCCCAGACCTTTTATGAAGTGGCCGCATGGTTTCGTCAAGAAGGAGTGGAGTACAGGGGATTACGTCAAGGGGACAAGCTGACCGACCCCGCCGTTGCTGAATCGATTGCTACCAGTGTGAAGGGGAAGACGGGACAGATTACCAAGTACGAAGCAAAACAGACCAAGGAGTATCCATTCCGATTATATGATCTGACCCTTTTGCAGCGTGAAGCTAATGCCAAGTATGGTTACGGGGCGAAGAAAACGCTGGATATTGCGCAGGCGCTTTATGAGAAACATAAGGTGATCTCTTATCCGCGGACCAATTCCAACTATGTTACAGAACAGAATATTGAAGGTATGCACAAAACGCTGAATTTACTTAAAAATGGATCTTACAGTGAATTGGCGCTAGGAGCAAAACCTGAACTCGTTCATAAAAATAACAAGGGTGTATGTAACCCGTCCAGAGTTGAAGATCACCATGCGATATTGCCTACTTTGAAACGACCAGGTACGTTATCCAAGGATGAACAAAATATCTATGACCTGATCGTAAGGCGTTTCTTATCCCATTTTTATCCACCAGCAGAGTATAAGCAGCATACCGTGCTCACGGAAGTGGAGAAGCACCAGTTCAAGACATCTGTGAAAGAACTGCTCTCGCTGGGTTGGAAAGTAGTACTGGGATCTGCGGATCAGGAGCAGACAGGCAAGAAAAAGACGAAGAAAAACAGCAACGAAGAAGAGGAAGCAGAAGAATGGACGGACAAGGCGTTTGCCGTTCAACCTGAATTGCCTGTTCACTGTACCAAAAGTGAATTCAAGGAGAAGGCGACACAGCCTCCCAAGAGTTACACCGAGGGAACATTGCTGAAAGCGATGGAAAGTGCAGGTAAGCAGATCGAAAATGAAGAACTGCGTGATGCGATGAAAGACAGTGGACTGGGTACACCAGCGACTCGTGCGGCAACGATTGAAAGACTTAAAAACGTGGGTTACATTACGATGCAGGGTAAAAAGATGCAACTGACGCTGAAGGGCCGGACGGCCATTGAATTGATCCGCAAGGCAGGCGTAGATTTGTTAACTTCGCCTGAGATGACGGGCCAATGGGAAAGAAGATTGTACCAAATTTCCAAAGGTGAAGCAGGCCAGGATAAGTTCATGGAGAACGTCAAGAAATTTACCATGTCCATCATTGATAAAGTACGTGTGCAGGCACCGGCACCAGCGGATGCTTTTGGGGAAGATACGCGTGGGGGGCGGGGTAAAGGCAAAGGACCCGGAGCCCAGAGAACCAGCACCAGAACATCTTCCAAGACATCAGGTACCGGGGCGGGCACAAGTGTAGGTGCGAAGACTACACGTCAAACGTCGAAAGCATCATCCAAGACTGACAGTGTCGCGAACTCGACAGCACAAACACGTTCTTCGACTTCTAGCCAACCGGGTGTTCGTGAAACGTTGGCATCCTGTCCATCACCGGGTTGCACCGGTCAGATTATTGAGGGCAAGAAAGGTTATGGCTGTACACGTTTCAAGGAAGGCTGCGGGTTTGTTATTTGGAAAGAGTACGTCGGCAAGAAAATCACCAGTACGATGTTGAAAGCGTTGATTGAAAAGGGGAGTACTCAGGTACTGGCTTTTAAACGAAAAGACGGAAGTACTGTGAAGGCGCGTATTATTTTGCAAGATAAGGTAACAGGCAAACTATCCGCGGAGAAGCAAGATGCATAAGTTTTTAGATTCAAAGGCAGAAGCAGATCATGGAGCCTGATGTACCTGCGCCAAAATCTTATTAAAGTATAGCAGCACAAAAAAAGGACCTTTATCCAAGGGTCCTTTTTTGTTGCTGCTGTTGTATATTTTCATGGATGACCTTCGGTACCTCTTCCAGAGCAGTGATGGTATACATCGATGTCTCGGGATTAGGTTGAAGCTCGACCATGTTGTATTGCCACTCGTTCGGCTGTTTAATATAGATGCTATGGATGCCGGCAGTCACGGCTGGCATAATATCCGTACGCAGTGAATTCCCAATCATCCACGTTGCACGACGCTCAAACGGGCCAGTAGAGAGAATACCTTCAAGTGCCTCAATGTTCTTATGTTGCCGAATGTAGATTCGGTCATCAAAGTAAGCCGATAGCTTCATCTGATCAATCTTCCGCTGCTGAATGACAGTTTCTCCCCCCGTGTACAGGTAGAGGGCATGTCCAGCTGATTTAAGATTCTCTAGTGTTTCCACCATATGAGGATAAGGCTCAACCTCTTGGTCATATACACTCATTCCTAATTTGGTGAGGTAAGATTCCTCTTGGGGAGAGGTGGGTTTTCCGAACTTCTGGGAGAAGTAACGGTAGGTATCAATAAGGGATTGCGGGAAATGGTGACTTGCAAATCCCAATTTATTGACCCCGGTTACATCGATCTCAAGCTGTTTCTCCCTAATTTGTTGAACCGTCAGTGCATGTCCGTCAAACCACTCTTGCATGTTCTCGAAGAATTCACCAAGCACCAGATTGAAATATTTATTGCAGTACACGAGTGTATCATCGAGATCAAACAAAATATGTTGTTTTATTATTTTCATATCCAATTCACTCCTTGCAGCCAGCAGCACAGTTGTTCATATTTTATATGCGAATATAAGATTCCAGGAACATATTCAATTCAGATACGCCATCTGGTCGAATACTGTATTTCTCTTTGCGATTACTGCCGAGCAAATGGGTTCGCAGCAGTCCGGCGATACGAAGTGCCATAACCTGATCTTTAACCGTATCCTCGTCCTTGCCCAGCTCTTCACACATCTCAGCGAGCGACTTCGGTTCACCTGACACGTAACGGAGCAGACGAAGTCTTTCCGGATCGGCCAGGGCATGTGTGAAACGAAGCAAACAGGTTGGTGGTTGGTCTTCATCCTCTTCAGGTGCATCCACAGGATACTGCATAATCATCATGCCCTCATAGAAGCAATACATATTAATGGGACGGTTGTGAACGGTTGGAAACAGGATTACTTCATCCAGTCCAGGCATCGGTTCAACCAGAACACCCGCAGTAGCGTATTCAATAAGTAATTCAGGTCCCATTTTATCCAGCAGTATGCGTTTCTCTTCAGCATCTTCCTCCAGCCAGATACGATAATCCTCACTCATATGCTGGCAGTAATGCTGATCCCAGAGTCGCAAAAGTGGCACATAGCTGTCCCGAATACGTGTAGATTCTTCTATTGTAAGATGGGGTAGCAGAGCAGAAACACGTGCGAACAGCTCTTCTGCTGTCTGTCCAGCAAGCATATCCAGAAAATCAATGTTTTCATTGGAATCGTTCCGATAGGCCGCCCATGCAAACAAAACGTCAAAGTCATCAAAGGGCCAGGTGGCAGCCGGTGCGAGCGCAGCTCGGACATTGGAACTTAGTTTGCCTTCCACCTCAATGATCCATTCAGGGCCAACATCCAGATGTTGAATCCACTTCTTCGTTACATATACCAAAAAGCTGTTGAGCATTTCATATATCGGTGAAACATCGATTTTAACATGATAAGCCATATGATGCAGAATCCTCCCGTCACATCTAAATGTACGCAGCGACTTAAGTACTATTATGGCTTGTTTTGCAGGGCGTTGTCCACTATAATGTTCAAGTCCAGGGCAAAACCCCTGGCGTAACCATGCATGATCATCAGAATAGTTATAACATGCGAAAGGTCGTCAGAGATGGCGATTTTTCTTTGTATGCTTGCAGGAGGAATGATTCTTGTGTCATTGATAACCACCCCAAAATTGTCACATTCAACATCTAACTATCTTATCCTGATAACCGTTATAGTTGTTGCGGGAATCAGCCAGGGGCTTTTATTGCCTGTGCTATCCATATTTTTGGAGCAAAAAGGAGTCTCACCGGGTTTAAACGGATTGAATGCTGCCGCATTGTATGTTGGGTCCTTTGCGATGACCTTGGTGGCCGAACGACTGCTGGGAGCTATCGGTTTCAAAAAGCTGATTATTGGCGGACTGTTATTTGTCATGATTCCCCTAATCCTGTTTCCTTATTTTCCGGATATCAAAATTTGGTTCATTTTGCGTCTCGTGGTCGGGATTGGTGATAGTGCACTCCATTATTCTGCCCAGTTGTGGGTACTTCTGGTGACCGCACCCGAAAAACGAGGACGATACATTTCTTTATATGGCATGTCCTATGGTTTGGGATTCAGTATCGGGCCGCTGGGAATCAAGCTGCTCGGGTTTGGTGATGCTGTTCCATTCTGGGTATTGTTTGTTTGTATGGCTGCAGTGCTGGTCCTTGTATTATTGAAGCTTCCCGATACGAAGCCGGAGAAGGCAGAACATGGACAACTGCCTGAACGCCGTTTCCGTCGCAGTCTGGCCTGGGCATGGTATGCACTGTTGCCTGCATTATTGTACGGGTACATGGAAGCCGGAATGAACAGTAACTTTCCGGTATACGGATTGCGTATTGGATTAGATGCGAATCAGATATCGTCTTTGCTGCCGTTTGTCGGAATCGGTGGTCTGTTCCTGCAATTACCTCTAGGCATGTTGAGTGACCGTTATGGTCGAAAGCAAACGTTGATGTTTGCCGGTATTACTGGAGGTATCATCTTCATGCTCGTTCCTGTGGCTGGCACACATTTCTGGTGGACGCTTGTGCTGTTGACCATAGCCGGAGGCCTGGTAGGTTCATTTTTCTCGCTTGGTCTGGCCTATGCCGCAGATATTTTGCCCAAAGCGCTGCTGCCCGCAGCGAACGTAGTGGCCTCATTTCATTTTACAATTGGAAGCATGATTGGACCGAATCTGGGTGGGCAAGTGATCAACTGGATTTCACCCGGAAGCATGTTTATGTTGCTTGGATTCATGTATCTTCTTTTTGGTGCAGCAGGTGTATTATTTCGTCGTAAACCTATGCTTGAATCTGTGTTAAAATAGAAGCTGGTGTTCGCATGGAAATTGATGTCCATTTCCGAGTACACTAGTAATAGGGAAAAACATGGACAAGAGGAGACATCGCGATGATCAGAGTTGAGGGTTTAAGCAAATCCGTTGGAGCGGACCGGGTTCCAGTTCTGCGGGATATACGATTCGATATGCAACAGGGAGAAATGATCGGTGTAGTAGGCTCAAGTGGGAGCGGAAAAAGCATGCTGCTTAAATGCCTTGCTATGATGGAAAAATGGGACAGTGGTCGATTTACGGTGGATGGAGCCGAGATTATAAAAGAAGGTTGGTCCGGAAAACGGAAAATTAAACGGGAATGGGCATACTTGGAGCAGAATCCGCAATTGTATCCGAGACGTACAGCTTTGAAAAATGTATTGATCGGTCGGTCTGGTCAAACCCCTTTATGGAGAATGGTAACAGGTATGGTTCGTTCCGATGATTATATGGGCGCGATGGATTATCTGGAAGGGCTGGGGTTGCTGGATAAAGCCCATCAGACGGCTGAGAAGCTCAGTGGTGGCGAGAAGCAGCGTGTTGCGATTGCCAGAGCGCTTGCACATGGTGCAAAAGTTGTTTTGGCGGATGAACCTGTCATTGGGCTTGATCCTCATACAGCAGATACGGTCCTTGAAACGCTGCGCAAATTGTGCGAAGAGGAACGTGCTACCGTGATTGCGGTATTGCCAATTGAAATGGCAGAGAAACATGCAACCCGCATCTGGGGTCTTGCGGAAGGCAAGATTGCTTTTGATATACGGGGACGTCGGTTGACACAGCAAGAAAAAAATATGATTTAAACTATTGAAAAGAGTGATGAATTTGCTTAATTCACGGTGGGGGCGCCTGTTAGCAGGGGGGGCATTAACGATCCTGCTCGGTTCAGTCCTTAGCGGATGTACTGTCATAAGCGATCCTAAAGGTTTGATGAGAAAACCAATGATGTCTACAGACAAGGAAAAATTATTAAATGTGGTTCAGCGAGAACAGCCACCAGAAAGCAAATTAATTCGTCCCAAAGACATGAATAATACCAGTATGATTCGTGTTGAAGATCTAAACGGGGATGGTACTCGGGAAGCCATCGTTTTCTATGAAACCCCGAATGAGAATGTGCGAATCCATGGCATGTTATTGGAAGAGCAGAGGGATTCTTGGGTAAAGAAGTTGACATTTGATGTTCCGGGCAATGAACTGCAATCGTTCAAAGTTTTGGACATTACCAATGATGGGAATCCAGATATTATCCTCGGTGTAAGTTTACAAGAACAGAAAGCGTTAACTGCTTATTCTTATAAAGCTGGGGCACTTGAACAAGTATTGGGTGGTGTTCCGTACAATCAATATATTATAGATGATGTTCAAGGGAATACCCTAGATCTAAATGGAGACAAGAAAAATGATTTCGCAATCGTATCTCTGAATAATAGCGGATTTGCATCTATTGCGTTGTATCAGTACGACGAAGGCAGCTTCAAGGAAGTTGACAGAATGCAGACGGACTACACTGTGAAAGAGATATATAATGCTCTCGGTGGTCAGATTGCCAAAGATAAAGTGGGTATCGTACTGGATTCTGAGCTGGATGACCGAAGTACATTCTCACAGATCATATACGTTAAAGATAACAAGTTAGTGAATGCTTTTAAATCGCCCGATCAAACCTACAGAGATGACAAAATTTTAAGCGGTGATGTCGACAATGATGGTATTATTGAGTTTGGATTGAAGGAAACGCCTAAAGGGTGGGAGCATTACGTATTTGATTCCCGGATGTGGTTTTATACCTTTTATCAATGGGACGGCAAGGAAGATAAGAAATTTGTCTCATTCCAATACCGGGATGATGCTGACTTATTCCACTTAAATCTGAAGCCGGAGTGGTATGGGAAGATAACCATTGATACCAAATCGGAAAAAGATAAATACATCCGTTTTAAAATGATTGATACCGATGAAACCGTAGGTGAAATTAAATATTTCACACTTTCCCAGTGGGAACAGGAAAAAGGCAAAGGTTGGAAGGAAATTACTCGGACAAATGATCGGGTTATTGCTTCGCGCGGTGCACAACTGGATGCCAACGATGGATTGCTTGACAATATACCGCAACTGAATAGAAAGGAAGAACTTAATGAGTAAAGTACTTATTCTTGAGGATGAAGAATCCATCCGCAGTTTTATTGTTATTAATTTGAAGAGAAACGGGTTTGAAGTGCTCGAAGCAGGAGACGGACACGAAGCACTTCGTATTCTGCAAACCGTTCCAGATATTGATTTAGCCTTGCTGGATGTGATGGTTCCTGGCATTGACGGATTTGAAGTGTGTCGTCGTATTCGTGAAACGAATGAGCGTCTGGGAATTATTTTTTTGACAGCCAAAGTGCAGGAGCAGGACAAGGTATACGCACTCTCGGTTGGAGCGGACGATCATGTAAGTAAGCCGTTTAGTCCAACAGAGCTAATTGCACGCATCCAGTCCTTGTTGCGCAGGGTGAATGTTCACCGGGAGACGGCTGCCAAGGTTACATTCCAATCTGGCCCATTTTCTCTGGATCTAATCTCCAAGCAATTCAAGAAACAGAATGAATTAATCGAGTTAACACCAACCGAATTTTCCTTGATTCAATTCTTCCTGGAAAAAGAAAACACACCGCTTAGTCGAGATGTACTGCTGGATCATGTATGGGGCAAAGAGTATATGGGTGATCCCAAAATCGTGGACGTAAACATTCGCCGCTTGCGCCAGAAAATTGAAAACAATCCTTCCGAACCTGAATACCTGCAGACTGTATGGGGCCACGGTTATAAATGGAAGGGCCGGGATCAATGATCAAAAAAGGCATCACACGGCAGATCGTACTACATTACTTTATTGTAGTTTTTCTAGCTCTGCTGTTGGTCGAATTCGTATTTATGCTGGCGGTGCAAAGATATTATTATGAAAGTATTTACAATACAATCAGTACACATATCTCCAATTCAAAGGATTTTTTTGAGCCTCTAGCCCGTGAGAGTAATTCGGAAGATGGGAATAATCTGTCCAGACTACTCGTTAATTTGGAATTATCTAACACAGAACTTGAGATTCTGGATCTGAACGGTCATGTGTTAGCGAGTTCAACTGCTTTTGAATCTGACCGTGCCGTTCTGCAAACGAGTGATATTCAACAAGCTTTAAATGGCGGTATGGGACGTTGGGTAGGCAGACAACCAGCCACAGGAGAACAGGTCATGGCGGTTTCCCACAAGTTCGATCTTGGCGGCGAAAATACGTACGTTGTTCGATACCTAACATCGCTTGAAAATGTGAATTCCAAGTTATGGGTTATGGGAATGCTTGCGATTGCAGTAGGTGTTGGTGTACTCGCAATTGTTTTGATCATTAGTATTGGTATGGCAAATTCTATTGTACGTCCGATCAACAACATTACGGCGGTGTCCGCTCAAATGGCTCGAGGTCGTCTGGATGTCAGAGTTAAGGGCAACTACAAACATGAATTAGGCGAACTGGCATCCACTCTGAATTTTATGGCACATGAAATTGTGCGCAGTAATCAGATCAAGGATGATTTTATCTCTTCCATCTCTCATGAATTGCGGACACCTCTAACCAGCATTAAAGGATGGAGTGAGACGCTCGATTCTGGCGGATACGATCCGGATGAGACGAGAATCGGGATGAGTATTATTTCTAAAGAAACGGAGCGTCTGATTGGTCTCGTAGAAGAGATGCTCGACTTCTCCAAATTGCAGCAAAATCAGATGAAGTTGGTGAAAGGGACAGTCAGCATTCGTGAAATTGTTCAGGAAACGATGTTGAATGTTTGGGCCAAAGCTGAACAAAAACAGATACACCTCAAGTTGGAAAGTGATGAAAATCGTGCTTTCAATGTTTTTGGGGATGGCAACAGGTTGAAACAAGTATTCCTAAATTTGGTGGATAATGCAATCAAGTTTTCACATGAAAATTCCTGGATATTCTTAACCGTCAAAGAAGAAGATGGACAAATTATAGCTTCTGTTCAAGATACGGGGATCGGGATCAGTGAAGAGCATCTAATTAAAGTGCGTGATCGTTTCTTTCAGGTAAACCACCAAAATGGGGGGACTGGATTGGGACTTGCGATTACGCAGGAACTGGTCGAATTGCATGAGGGAACCATCACAATGCAAAGTGAACTCGGGACGGGTACAACTGTCACGGTATCGTTACCAGCTTTACCGGAGTATGAGACAGTGCAGGATTCCATTTTGCAGAAGGATGAAGCCGAAGTGACTCTCGATCCGAAGTTAACTCAAGCAGAGTCTGGTCAGAAAAAGCTTTGATTTCTTCATAAAGATTGTTTTTGAACCAAAAAGGCGAGCCATTATGGCTCGCCTTTTCTTTATGTTATGAAGAAAGTTCACCTGTGCGCAGGCGTCCGCTTTTTTCATAAACATCTTTTAGCATACGTACCGGTTGTGTGCGTACAGCCGGTTTGGCGGAAACAATCTCATTAGGTCCGACAACCATAATTTCATCCGCTGTACCTTTGACAATGGCGCCGTCTTTGATAATGGCACCTTCACCAATGATGGCGCGTTCGATATGAACACCGCGACCTACCCGTGCATTTGGCATGATCACACTGTCTTTCACCTCAGAACCTTTACCAACTTCGGCTCCGCAGAAAATAACAGAGCGTTCAGCACGGCCATCCATGGCGCAGGATTCATGTATCATGGATTGCAAAAGCTCAGCACGTGTATGACGCGCTTTATATGCACTCGGTTTGGTTCTCCAGTCACGAGTATACATCGGCCAGTCTTCTTTTTGCAGGCTCCAGCCTTCATCATTGTGAAGCAGATCCATGTGCGCATCCCATAAACTTTTCACGGTACCCACGTCTTTCCAATAACCATTGAAGTTATATACGAAGAGAGGGGTGTTTTCATTCAGCATTTGAGGAATTACATCTTTACCGAAGTCATGGCTGGATTCCGGATTAGCGGCATCTTCGAGCAGGTGTCGCTTCAGGTATTCCCATTTGAACATGTAAATTCCCATAGATGCCAGGTTGCTTTTCGGTTCGGCCGGTTTCTCGGCAAACTCCGTTACTCTCAGATTTTCATCAGCTGCCATAATGCCGAAGCGGTGAGCTTCTTCCCAAGGAACTTCCA
The DNA here is from genome assembly GCF_030433635.1 of Paenibacillus vandeheii. NCBI lineage: Bacteria > Bacillati > Bacillota > Bacilli > Caryophanales > Paenibacillaceae > Paenibacillus > Paenibacillus vandeheii. The sequence continues at coordinate 322,093 of NZ_JAROCD010000008.1, read as the reverse complement.
TAACGGAAATGGTTGCTACCGCTTCATTAGCTGTATGAGCTTCCAGCATTTCACGATAATTCATATGATAAATATGGTCACCCGACAAAATTAGAACATTTTCGGGGTTTTGTTGGTCTATATAGTCGATATTTTTATAAATAGCATCCGCGGTTCCCAAGTATTCGTCATTTCCTGTATGATAAGATGGAAGTAAGGAAATTCCTGCCTCACTTGAAGTCCCATGTCCCCAAGGTTCTCCGCCACCAATGTGATCATGCAATGAATCAGCTTGGTACTGCGTCAAAACACCTACAGTATCGATGCCTGAGTTTACGCAGTTACTGAGGGGAAAATCGATAATTCGGTAGTGCCCGCCAAACGGTACAGCGGGTTTTGCGATACTTGAGGTTAAAGGATTTAATCTTTTCCCTTCTCCTCCCGCCAACAGCATAGCGATGCAATCTTTCTTAAACATAATCGTTTCCCTCCCAAAATATTTGTGCAGTGTAGTACATACTTAACGCAATGCGGGGCTATTGAAACGATGTATATTGTAAAAAACCTGAAAAATTACAACATTTTTTTACACACCGCATTTTTCTTTTCAACTTGGCTAGAATGGGGTAATGGTTACTGTTATATCTATTTTCTGGAGAAGAAGGTGATCTCTTGGCCATTCAACCGTTAGCAAATCCGGAAATTTCGCCGGAGCACATTTATTTATTTCATGAAGGAAACCTTCATCACAGTTATCGAATAATGGGCGCACAGCCTGCGTTCGAAGATGATCGTCAGGGGTACCGTTTTACTGTGTGGGCTCCGAATGCCACAGAAGTAGGCCTGGCTTTAGATCGAAATGGATGGAAAGGTGAACAGGAACCTTTATATAAGATACCCGATTCTGGCTTTTGGAGTCGTTTTATTCCGGAAATCGGTGAAGGAACTTTATACAAATTCCGTATATTAACGGAAGATGGTACAGAATTGCTGAAAGCTGATCCTTATGCTTTTCAGGCAGAAGTTCGCCCACGTACGGCATCTGTCACCAGTTCCATTGAGGGTTACAAATGGAATGATGGAGCATGGAGACGCAAACAACGAGGCGTGTATAACAAACCTCTACATATTTATGAAATGCATGCTGGAACCTGGAAAAGGAAAGAAGACGGTTCTCTTTATAGCTATCGTGAAATTGCGGACTTGCTTGTTCCTTATTTATTGGAGATGAAATATACCCATGTTGAGATGATGCCCCTGAGTGAACATCCTTACGACCTTTCGTGGGGATATCAGAACACAGGTTTTTATGCACCAACAAGCCGTTACGGGCAGCCTAAAGATCTGATGTATCTGGTGGATACTCTACATCAGGCGGGAATAGGCGTATTGCTCGATTGGGTCCCTGCACATTTTGCCAAGGATGCTCATGGCTTGCGTCTGTTTGATGGAACCCCTTTGTATGAATATGCTGATCCACTGTTAGCAGAGAGACCAGGCTGGGGCACCCTCAGCTTTGACTACTCTAAACCCGAGATACGTTCGTTCTTAATTTCCAATGCGCTATACTGGATGGAAATGTACCATTTCGACGGACTCCGGGTCGATGCAGTAACCAGTATGCTCAAATTGGATTTCGAAAAGCAGCCAGGACAATACCGGACGAATAACGAAGGTGGCCTGGAAAACAAGGAAGCTGTTGCTTTTTTGCAGCAGTTGAATGAAACAGTCTTCAAGTACTTTCCATATGCACTGATGATGGCAGAAGAATCCAGTGCATGGCCGATGGTTACGTCGCCAGTAGATCAGGGCGGGCTGGGTTTCAACTACAAATGGAACATGGGTTGGATGAATGACACGCTCGATTACATGGAATCGGATTTTCACGAGCGTCCCTCCAAACATCATTTGCTGACATTCCCGGTCGTATACTCCTTTGCTGAAAATTACGTGCTTCCTCTGTCTCATGACGAGGTCGTTCATGGCAAAAAGTCACTCCTAGACAAGATGCCAGGAACATACGAGCAGAAATTTGCCGGCATGCGTGCCTTTATGGGGTACTTTATGACATTCCCAGGCAAAAAACTGCTGTTTATGGGTGGAGAATTCGGCCAGTTTATCGAATGGAAAGATGAAGATCAACTGGACTGGTTTTTGCTGAACTATGACAGTCACCGTAAACTCCACAAGTTTGAACGGGATCTGTCTGAGCTATACTTGGGCGAAAAAGCTTTGTGGGAGCTTGATCATTCCTTTGACGGTTATGAATGGATCACTCCGGATGATCAGGACCAAAGTGTCATTTCATATGTGCGCAAAGGAAAAAAACCTGCGGATACACTCCTTGTGCTCATTAACTTTCAGCCGGTCAAGCGGGAGCGTTACCGGATTGGTGTCATGCGTCCCGGTATGTATACCGAAGTTCTGAACAGTGATCATTCCGATTACGGTGGATCAGGCATTATCAATGATATGCAGCTCACTACAGAAAAGATTCCTTTTCATGGGCAACCAAATAGTCTGGAAGTTGTTTTGCCACCGCTAAGCGTAGTTATTTTAAAAAAGAACACACGTCGGAAAACGGATGCATTACCCCTTGAAGTTCAATCCGTCAGATCAAAATCCAGTACAACTAAAACCAGTGAAACAAAGGATAGCACTGCAGTTAAACCCAAAAGGAGGACGAAGGCATGAATATTCTATTTGCTGCTGCTGAAGTACATCCATTTATTAAAACCGGAGGTCTTGCTGACGTCATTGGTGCGTTGCCACAGGCACTAAAGAAGAGTGGAGCAGATGTTCGTGTCATTTTACCCAAGTACAAGAGCATTCCAGAGGAATACAAAGAAGCCATGGAGCCTGTCATTACAACGGATGTGCCGCTTGGCTGGCGCAGACCTTATTGTGGAATAGAGATGCTGGTCCATGACGGCATTCCTGTTTATTTTGTGGACAATGAATACTATTTTGGACGGGATGGCGTGTACGGATATATGGATGATGGCGAGCGTTTCGCCTTCTTTAATCGTGCTGTACTGGACGTGTTGCCGCAAATCGAATTCAAGCCGGATGTGCTGCACAGTCACGATTGGCACGCAGGAATGATTCCTTTACTGCTGAAGGCTCACTATGCACATGATCCGTTTTACAGTGAGATGAGAACCGTTTATACGATACATAACCTGTTATATCAAGGTGTGTTTCCACATGATTTATTCAGTGATCTGCTTGAGCTGGACGATCGCTATTTCACGGCAGATGGCGCAGAATATTACGGTAACGTCAATTTTCTGAAAGCTGGAGTCGTTTTCGCGGACCATGTAACGACCGTCAGCCCTACCTACGCCAAGGAAGTACAAACCTCCTATTATGGCTATGGTCTGGATGGATTGCTCAGTTCTCTTGGGGATCGTTTCACTGGGATTGTCAACGGTATTGATACCAAGAGTTACAACCCGGCAGCGGATAACAAAATTGCAGTTAAATACAGAACGAGCCTGTCCAAGAAAATCGAGAACAAGATCGAACTGCAGAAGGAGTTAGGTCTGCCTGTACGTCCGGATGCTCCACTTATGGTGATGGTTACAAGGCTGGTCGATTCCAAAGGACTGGATCTGGTCTGTCGTGTATTGGATGAGTTATTATATTATGATGACATTCAATTCGCAGTATTGGGTACGGGAGATCCGGCTTATGAGCACTGGTTCCTTGAAGCAGCTAATCGTTATCCACTGAAAATGTCTGCCCAGATCACATTTAACGATGGGTTATCCCGCCGTTTCTACGCAGGCAGTGATCTCTTCCTGATGCCATCAAGATTCGAGCCATGCGGTATCAGTCAGTTGCTTGCACTCCGTTATGGCAGCGTACCACTTGTCCGGGAAACAGGGGGTCTGAACGATACAGTGCAGGCATACAATGAATTCAGCGGTGAGGGGAATGGATTCTCTTTCACCAGCTTTAACGCCCATGACATGATGAACACCATTCGCCGTGCCGAGGCATTTTACCGTCAGCCGGAGCATTGGAAAAAGATCGTGAAAAACGCAATGAGCGGAGACTATAGCTGGAACGTCTCAGCTGAAGAGTATATGGATATTTATCGCCGCATAACGCTTGAATCTGTGAAATAGTTTGGGACAAATGAGCCGCAGTATATTCGTACTGCGGCTTTTTTGTACGATCATAAGAGGAGGCGAAAAATGAACAATTACATTAATTTTACCTCTACTTACAATCCTAATTTGCAGGCTTTAAGCAGTGCCGACGGATATGATGCCGTCAAAATGAATAATATGTTTAGTCAGATCATGGGCAATATCGCCGCTGTACAATCCACGCTGACAGGCAGCCTTATTGATGTCAGGAATTTTGCTCCAGGAGATGGAAGTGATCAGACAGCCCAGATCAAGGCTTTTTTTGATTCGGCCCAGGAGGGTGATGTTTTATTATTTACGCCAGGGCACTACAAAGTCGTCAAGACGGGATGGTTTTATACGTTTAGTGGGCGATCCGTCATCATTAAGGCACTGCCAGGCGCAATATTGGAGGTCTCGGATCAGGGAATCCGAATTGAAGGTAGCAATCATGTAGAGATAAACGGTTTAACCTTGGTACGTACGACTCAAGCAGCTTGGAGTAAAAACAAGACAGGACTACACCTCGAAAATTCGAGCAATGTACTATTGCAACATAATGATATTAGCAAGTTTACAGATGGAATCGGAGTCAATGGTTCAAGCAGTCAAGACAATCCCGCACGAAATGTCGTTATACGAAACAACAAGCTGCATCACTTGGGAGAAGAGCCGATCGCTGTTCGAAGTCATTTGGTTTTTGTGGTAATCCGTGAAAATGATTGTTACAGATATCTTGGGGATGGCATATTGGTCAAGGGAACATGGCATGTTTCGATTACTGACAACTTTCTGCACACTCCTGTATTATCCAGTGATCCAGATTATGCTGCTTTTGCAGGCGGACAACAGGCGAATAATATGCCTACAGTCGGAGGTGGGATTACCTGTAACAATGAGGGAGAAGAGACGGGAGCCAAAAACCTGCATATACATGGCAATAGCCTGATTGGAACAGCATTTGGTGTGGGTCTTATCGGATTCGAAGGCGCGTTTGTGACGTCCAATTATTTCTATGATATCAAAATAACCTCTGTCATCTCCGTGTCTTTCTCCTCATCGATATACAATCCAAATAACGTAAGCAACCATCTGTTTGTAATCCAGGGCAACCTGATTGATACCATCTCCAGACCAAATGCTACTGCTGCCATTGAAGCAAAAACGAGTACAGGTGCAGAAGGTATGGACATCGGAATGATATCAGATAACATCATCATTCCGAGAGGGAAACACTGGGGAATTGTCGCGGATGGACATATTATCGTAAAAGGCAATTATATTGCCGAAGCGGGCATAGCCATGGATATTGCCAATGGAGTGATTGCATCGAGCAACATCATTGAGCCTGGTTTTGAAACGACCAATCCTGACCGAATGGTGAGTTTGCATAATGATTGTACATTTTCTCATAATTCAATAACAGGAAAAGGTACGTGTCTTCAATTACGAGGCTCCAACAATATCATTATTGGAAATCGCTTGAAATATGAAGGGACATGGTGGGCGGTGCATCTGGACATTGCGAATAACACGGTGGAAGGCAACCTCATTAGAGACAACATACTGATGGTGACCGCAAGTGCGGCGGGACGTTATCTCTTTGGCGCAACTTCTTCGAATAATGGGAGAAACGTAGTGGTTGATCTAGTTACGGATACTAACGGGACGTTTTATCAGCTCGTCAATGAAATTGTTATGATGGGTGCGAATTCTACGCGATGGAGAATAACCGTGGATGCAAAAGGTGATTTGAAAACGACAAAGTTCTAGCTAAGTTCAGTTCTTTGCCAGAAAACTCCTGAAGTATCCGAAGATCATTGAAGGTTGTTTTCAATATTTCAGGAGTTTTAGACATATGATCAGCTCGGTTCCAATTGTCTATACAAAATGCGGTATCCGTACGGATCAAGTTTAATATTCATGATTCCATTGGTCGGAACAACAGCCTCTTCAGTTAATGCATCCTTCCAGTCCTTGGTTTCCATCGGATGTGACAGGGTACGCTCTTGCGGAGTATTGTTCATCCACACCGTAAAGTGGAGAGTGTCATCCATACGTTCGTAAATGATGCATGGATCATTGTGATCGGCCTTCAGGAAACGAAAGCGACCTTTGCGCAACGCTTCATTACTTTTCCGTAAATCAATCATCAGGCGGTAGAAGTCATAAAGCTCCTGATCTTGCTTGGCAGGGTCCCACTGCATACATTTGCGGCAATCCGGATCACCTTCTCCACGTAGACCCACCTCATCCCCATAGAATATACAGGGCGTACCAATATAGGTGAAAAGAAACACAACCGACAATTTCAATCTACGTTTGTCTTCTCCAGCCCGAGTTAGTAGACGTGGGGTGTCATGACTGCACAGCATGTTAAAGATGACTTCATTCGTTTGTTGCGGGTAACGCATAATGAGTGATCCCATCTCGTTCGCGAAGTTATAACCATCCATAGAACCGCAGAAGAATTCCAGTACTTTGTCGGCAAAAGGGTAGTTCATCACGGAATCAAATTGATCCCCCATGAGCCAGGTCAGGGAATCACTCCATACTTCGCCTACAATGTAGGCTTCCGGATTAGCGGTTTTGACCACTTTGCGGAAATCGCGCCAGAAGTGATTATCCACTTCATTGGCTACATCCAGACGCCAGCCGTCGAGTTTAATTTCTTTGATCCAGTATTCAGCGACATCGAGCAGGTACGCTTTGACCTCGGGGTTGGCGGTGTTAAACTTGGGCATATTGCCATAAAATCCAAATGTATCGTAGGTAGGAATACCATCTTTAATCTGCACTGGATATTCATTGATATGAAACCAGTCTGCATATTTGGAGTTTTTTCCGTTCTTCAGTACATCCTGAAAAGGAGGGAAGTCTTCGCTGCAGTGGTTAAAAACCGCGTCCAGCATGACACGGATTCCACGGCGATGACATTGTTCCGCTACTTTTTTGAGCATATCATTGTCCCCGAAATGCGGGTCTACTTTTTTATAATCAATGGTATCGTATTTGTGGTAGGAGTTTGCTTGAAATAGCGGGGTGAAGTAAATCGCATTGACACCTAGTTTAGTCAGATCGTCCAAGTGATTGAGCACACCTTGCAGGTCTCCGCCGAAGTAGTTATCCAGTTCAGGTCGGCCACCCCATTCCTGGGTTCCTTCCGGGTTCAGATCGGGATTGCCATTGGCAAACCTTTCCGTCATGATCTGATAGAACACGGCTCCCTTGGCCCATTCGGGCACTTTAAATACATCAATTTCATGAATGTAGGAAAATTCATAATATCCTCCGGTAGCATATGGGAGAGCATAATGAATTCCGTTGTCAGCGAGATAAATATTCTCGGTACCGGCGGTAATGCGGAAGATGTAAGTCAGACGTTTGAATTTGGGCTTAACTGCAGTTTCCCAGTAATCAAACATACTGTCGGAAGCAGCTTTCTCCAATTGAATTTCCTTATAGGTTCCATTCCAATCGTATTTATCACCAGTCAGTGCAGTCACATATTGTACATCGTCTCTCTTCGTTCGTACACGCAGGTGGATTGTCGAGGGATTATAAGCATAAGCCCATTTATCGCGGGGAACGTGATACATCGCTTCGAGCAGCATGACAACACCTCCTGATTTTAAGATAAAGTTATAGCTATAAATAACCAAGTTAGACAGCATTTGAACCATATAAACAGCGTGGAATGCAAAAATTTCAACATTTTTCAACGCTTTCTTTTCACAGCATTTCCAGCTGGTGTCCGTATATACGTGTTTATTATAAACAAAAAGGGTGCTCCTTAAGACCTGAAATGCAGGTCCTTCGAACACCCTAGGTTAATATACAGCAGTTTGCGAAAAACTTAGCGACTTGCTTGTTTAAACTCTGTTTGAATGGTTTGCAGCAGCTCAGGCTGTGTAAGAACATCATAAGCAGTTGCAGCAATTGCCTTGGCTCCAAGAATCATGCCATCCAAGGCCCGTTCCTGTAGTGCCAAATCACGGAATTCAATGGAATGGAGGGTATGAACTTCGTCCACAACACGTATATAAGGGTGAATTGCAGGACAGCGCAAGGATACGTTGCCGATATCCATGGAACCATGATCGTTACCCGTTACGATTTCCTCTTGAGAAATACCGAGCTCTAGCAGATTAGTACTGAAAGCGGCAGATAACGTTTCATTTGTAACCATTTCATCATAGGAAGTCTCGTAATTGGATGTAACCAGCCGGCACCCGGTTTGGAGAGCAGAGCCTTCGGCAATCTGAATCACACGTTGGGTCAGGATATTTAATTCTTTTCTGGTCGAAGCACGTACATAGAACTGGGCCGAAGCATAATCAGGAATGATGTTGGCTGCCTGTCCTCCGCTATTAATAACCCCGTGGATTCGAACCGTACTCTTCACTTGTTGGCGGAATGCATTAATCCCATTAAACGTCTGGATGACCGCATCCAGTGCATTGATGCCTTCATGTGGACTTGCAGCAGCATGTGAAGATTTCCCATGGAATTCAAATTGTACGGCATCAATAGCCAGGGAACTGCCCGATTTCTCATAGGCATAATAAGGATGAGCCATAAGCGCAACATCACAGTCATCAAATAACCCTGCCTCAGCCATAGGCACTTTGGCGCCCCGGGTTTCTTCCGCTGGTGTACCGAATACTTTCAATGTTCCGCCTACTTCATCGAGTATGGACTTCAGACCAACCGCAGCTCCGAGGCTCATCATGCAGATTAGATGATGGCCACAGGCATGACCGATTTCAGGCAGTGCATCATACTCACAGAGAAGGGCAATTGTCGGACCTGGCTTGGATGCAGCATACGTACCAATAAATGCAGTGTGCAAGCCAAGAACAGGAGCTTCTACGGAAAAACCATGGAAGGCAAGTTCTTCCTTTAACCGAGCAGAGGCGAGATATTCTTCATTACCAAGTTCGGGATTGGCACCAATATATGATGAAATCTCCTTAAAACGGGAAGCATATTGATCAATTACAGTTAGAATTTGAGTTTTGGTATGTGTCATGGTGGACTCCTTAAGCAAAAATGAAAATAATTTAATAATTATATCATAGATGCAGTTATTTTTCAGAAACTAGTCAAGATTTATAATGTCGAAATGCATTGCATAATCATGCATTCTACTTTATAATGACTCAGGCATCAACAACAGAAAGCATACAAAGTATTATAAGGGGAGAACAGGGTTGAAATTGATTAGTCGTTACACCATGATGCTGATAGCTCTTGTGGTTTTGCTCACTACGGTTACACCGGTTGCGTCGGCAACGGGAACTACAGGCGATTCAGGCAGTAAAAAGCTGGTGCTCGGTACAAGCGCCGATTTTGCACCATATGAATTCCATAAAGTCATTGATGGTAAAGATCAAATTGTCGGCTTTGATATTTCGATTGCCAAAGAAATTGCTGCCGATCTTGGGGCAGAACTTGTAATAGAGGATATGGGTTTTGACGGACTTCTTCCTGCATTGCAGAGTGGTCGTGTAGATATGGTCATCTCGGGAATGACGCCAACGGATGAGCGTAAAAAAAGCATCGACTTCTCCGATACCTATTATAAATCGAAACAAGTTATCATGATTCGCAATGAGGATAAAGACAAATATTCAACCATGGCCGATCTGGAAAATGAAAAAATTGGAGTCCAAAAAGGTTCCATTCAGGAAACGATTGGTCAGGGAATCCCAGGCGCCAAATTGACAGCACTTGATAAAATATCTGATATCGTACTGCAATTACAGACCAATCGTGTGAATGCTGCGATCGTCGAAGATACAGTAGCTGCCGGCTATCTGGATGATGTTATTGGACTATCTGCTGCGATCCCGGATGAAGAGCAGGTCGAAGCGGCGATCGGGATTCGCAAGGGCAATACGGAATTGCTGAATGCAGTCAACGGAACGCTCGAACGTCTGAAAAGCGAAAATAAAATTGATCAGATGGTTACAGAAGCAAGCCAGTTGATGGCAGACAAGGTGAATAAAAGCCAAAATATTTTTGAAGTGTTCTGGCAGTACAAAAGCTTCTATGCGACAGGTGTGGGCTATACGCTCTTACTGTCTGCTCTCGGTGTAATATTCGGGGTCATTATTGGTTTGATCATCTGTCTGTTCCGTCTGCATGACGTCGCAATTCTGCGCTGGCTCGGAACAGCTTACGTTGAGGTTATTCGTGGTACGCCTATGCTGGTTCAGTTAATGATTATCTATTATGGACTTGCTTTGACCCTTGGAATTAATTTTACGCCGCTTCAGGCGGGTATTATCACCCTTTCCATTAATAGTGGTGCCTATCTTGCCGAGATTTTCCGTGCAGGTATCCAGGGGGTGGATCGCGGTCAACTGGAAGCAGCTCGTTCCCTGGGGATGGGAAGAGGTGCCGCAATGCGCTTCATCATCCTTCCCCAAGCGTTCAAAGCAGTGCTGCCGGCGATTGGTAATGAGTTCGTGACAATTATCAAGGAATCCTCCATTATCTCGGTTATCGGTATGGTGGACATTATGTACCAGGCAAGTGTGGTCAAAAACATTACGTACCAAGGAATGAACCCATTCCTGATTGCAGCAGCCATTTACTTTGTGCTGACGTTCATTTTGTCCAAGCTGCTGGGTCGACTGGAAAGGAAGTTGAGTGCAAGTGATAGACGTTAGACAATTACACAAATCATATGGAAGCAACGATGTGCTTAAGGGCATCAACGTAACAATAGGCAAAGGTGAGGTTGTCGTGGTCATCGGTCCGTCCGGATCGGGGAAAAGTACCTTCTTACGTTGTCTGAACCTACTGGAGCAGCCAACTTCCGGGGAGATTGATTTTGAGGGAGTATCGATCACGGATCCCAAACATAACATTAATGCGACTCGTGAAAAAATGGGGATGGTATTCCAGCATTTCAATCTGTTCCCGCACAAAACGGTCCAGCAGAACATTACGATTGCTCCCATCAAAGTGAAAAAACAGTCTGCACACGAAGCGGAACAAATTTGCGCAGATTTGCTCAAGACGGTCGGCCTGTCCGACAAAAAAGACGCCTATCCAAACCAGCTGTCCGGTGGACAGAAACAACGGATAGCCATTGCAAGAGCTCTCGCAATGCAGCCGCATGTCATGCTGTTTGACGAGCCAACTTCTGCACTAGACCCTGAAATGGTCGGTGAGGTGCTGGATGTCATGAAGCGCCTTGCTGAAGGTGGTATGACCATGGTCATTGTAACGCATGAGATGGGCTTTGCTCGCGAAGTGGGTGACCGCATTCTGTTTATGGATGGCGGGGTTATTGTAGAAGAAGGAACGCCGGATGAAGTGTTTGGTCAACCCAAGCATGCACGTACACGTGACTTCCTCGCTAAAGTGCTCTAATACATCCAAATCCTTAAGTTCTTAAGGATGATGAGCAAGATGCAAAACAAAAATTTATCCAGTGGGTGAAAGTTTCATCCGCTCCATACATCCCTGTCGACGCCCAGTCGGCAGGGATGTTTTGTTATGTGAGGATACGAACAGATTTACATAAAAAGTAACGTTTCTGTCATCAATGATTGAAGTCCAAATAGACAATTTATTGAAAAAAGTCGCTTGAATTCAGCATAGAAGTTGAAGTGGTTTAGCCAGATGGTAACATTTACTACGACTCTTGGTTACAAAATTGTGATATATTTGTTCCTGCCGAAACTTCCGGAGGTGGGAGTGTGGGGGATGTAACGATGCAGAGTGTGCTTGGGGAAGAATCATTTGCACACGGCTTGGGGTGAATTAGGGCTACATAAATTATTCATGTAATTGAACCTATAGGGTGGTTTCCTCCATCCGAATCCGACAACTAACTTCGCAGGCATAATGAGGGAGGAAGACCATGATTAACAAGAAACGTATAGCCAAAACAGCAACAGCTTTGCTGACAGCAGCAATGCTCATTCAAGCCGTTCCGGCTCATGCTGATTCAGTTCATGTGGCCAAAGAGGGGGATACCTTCTACACCTTATCCAAACAATATGGAGTTGGACTTAACGCACTTATTAAAGCTAACAATGACATTTCAGCCTACAACATTTATGGGGGATTGAAAATTACGATCCCTGGTAACACAACGAACACAGCTTCTGCTGCAGCAGCAAAAACAGAGGCCAAAACGGTGACTGCCGCAAGTCTTGACGTAAATTCGGATAGCAAGGTGGTACAGGCCTGGGGGAAAACGTTTGATTACAGCAAAACTGTTGACGTAAAAGCAACAGCATACTCCGCGGATGCTTCCGAAAATGGAGGATGGGGTGCAGTAGATTACTTCGGTAATCCGCTCGAACTGGGCACGATCGCAGTAGACCCTAGTATCATTCCACTGGGTACAAAAGTACTGGTAACGGGTCATACACATCCAGGACTACCTAAACAGGCATTTGTTGCTACAGCCCGTGATGTGGGTGGTGCCATCAAAGGCCATAAAATTGATATCTTTATTCCTGGCAGCAAGCAATCCGTGAACACATTTGGTATTCAGGATGTTGAACTTTACATTTTGAAATAAAATCAAAAGAGTAGCTGCACATGAGCATGTGAGACTACAACTGAACCTACATTAAACCGAAAAGGGTGTCCTTCAATCAAAATATTGTGATTGAAGGACACCCTTTTGCATATCCGATTCCGGTGATCATGACCCTACTTGCCCTTGGGCAGTTCCAACAGTTCATCCAAAGTTACCAGCTCATACCCGCGGTTTCGCAGCTCCTCGATGACTTCAGGCAGTGCCTCAATAGTACCATTTAATATCGATCCGACCCCGCCTCCTGCATGCTGCAGAACAATGGAACCAGGTTTGACGGCAGACAGGATATTTTGTTTGACTTCCTTTTTGGAGAGGCCCTTCCAGTCCAGGGAATCGACGTTCCAGTTCACAATGCTGTAATGTTGTTTGGCCGCCCATTGCAGCTGCTGCTCGTTAATGTCGCCATAGGGTGGACGAATCATTTTGGGTGTGTAACCTACCAGATTTCGAATAATATCCCCGGTATGTAAGATTTGTTTGCGAAATGCATTCATGGATAGCTTACTGAACTGGGGGTGATTGTAGCTGTGATTGCCAACAATATGCCCTTCCTTCACCATGCGTTTCACCAAATCCGGATGTTTCTCAGCGCGATGTCCCACGATGAAAAAGGTAGCCCGTACCTTGTATTTTTTTAAAATATCCAGCACTTGAGGGGTGAACCGCGGATCAGGTACATCATCAAAAGTCAGTGCGACCTTTTTTGTTGAAGGGCCGTTGGTTTTGAACGTATCCGCATATTTCTGTCTGAGCTGTCCCAGTGTCAGCTGTTCCTCTTCGGAAGAATCAGACTTCGAAGCAGGTTCGGTTTGCGGGCTTGTAGATGCCCATATCTGAGCAGGGGCGTAACTTCCTCCCAGAAGAATGACCATGATGGATAACATGATGAGGCGTATGCGCATGTTAGTGCCTCCTTTTCCCAAATTGCGTTCTCTTTGGTATGCCCGGGGGATCCGTATTTATGCATGATGTGAGATGTTTCATTGTTGATTCATTAAATTGTAGCCATAATTCCACCATATATATTACATATAGAAAAGGACAGGTGGAGCAGGATGAATACATACGATTTAAATTCCGTTCGTTTACAGGTGATTGAGGCAGGGGAAGACAAAGTGTTTATGGTAACTGGAGGAAGATCACATATTGGGGCGGTAGCAACATTTTATCCGGACCGGGAACGGGTGAACGGGGCTACGGTGCATATCCCTGGGCATAAAGAACAAGAGCTGTGCGAGAGACTTGCACGTAGAGCTTCTCTGCATTTAAAGGTAACCGTGACTGTGATTATGGGCATTCACTTTGATGCTATTACGCGAATGCAGATTGATGAGATTGTGCAGACTGCAGAGAAGCTGCTGGATGAAGAGCTGTTGAGCCAAACCGGTCCACTGATCCAATAGCTACAGGTAGGCTAAGTAGCTAAAATCGTTTTTTAAGATTTTTTTTGTTAAAATTGAAACGAGTAGAACATTGCCACGTATGTATGATTATATACAAGGATGAACTATCGACTAGGAGGAATACCATAATGTCCATTTTCAAACGATTGCGCGATTTAACGATGTCTAACATTAATTCCATTATTGACAAGGCAGAAGATCCAATCAAGATGACAGATCAATATATCCGGGATATGCAGGAAGATCTGGAAGATGCGGAGAAAGCTGTTGCCGCACAGATTGCCATTGAGAAGAAATTCAAGCAACTGTTCGAAGAACAGGAAGCTCTCGTGAAGAAACGTGAAGAGCAAGCACATACAGCTGCGCGTGCACAGAATATGGATCTGGCCCGTCGGGCACTGGAAGAGAAAAAAGTCGCTGAAGAAAAGATGGCTGAATACAAAACAAGCTATGATCAAAATAAAGCGTCTGCCGATAACCTTCGTGGCAAGCTGGACGAAATGCGCAAACAATTGACACAGATGAAAAATAAACGCGAAACATTGGTTGCGCGCTACAATGCAGCAAAAGCTCAAACCGAAATCAACAAGGCACTGAACGGATTTGGTTCAGATACTGCTAGTGCCGGCATGAAGCGTATGGAAGAAAAAATGATGCAGATGGAAGCTCAGGCTGAAGCCAGCAATGAAATGTCGTCCAAAGGAAAATCGCTGGATGATGAGTTTGAGAAGCTGGGCAAGGATCAGGCTGTTGAGGATGAACTGGCAGCGTTGATGAAGCAATACGAAAATAAGAACTAAACCTTGTATGTAAGCAGGGCACCAGCGAAGGAGAGACCAGCGTTTCTCCTTCGCTTTTAATTGCGGTTCATGTTGATATGTGGGGGCTATGGTAATGGATTTGAACATTTTGGCAATGCTGGTCTGGACGTTATCGGGTTCGGTTTTGCTGTTTGTCTTGATGTATGTGGATTCGTTGTTCACGAAGTATAAGGATTTTGCCGAAGTAAAGGCGGGCAATATGGCTGTTACGACACGTATGGTAATGAAGCTGTTTGCTCAGGGTTATGTACTTGCTACCTCCATTTCGACAGCGGGTCACCTTGGAGAAGCGTTGTTGGTATCCGTAGTTTCATTTATTATTTTGCTTATTCTGGAGAGTGTGGTTCACTATATGATTCGGAAATGGGCGAACCTGGATCTGGATACGGGAATACAGCAGGGCAAGACAGGTTATGGCTTGTTCTCGGGTGCACTTCATATCGTGGGCGCATTAATTATTGCAGCTTGTTTATAAGATAAAGAACAGGAGTAATGGGCATGAGTGTGTGGAAACGGATTAAAGGAATACTAGCCAAACCTGAACCGCCCCAGGCAGAGAAAACAATGCTTCAGCTGGCACCTGGTGATATCTGTGAGGTTTCGCTGGTTACTTATGAAGTGGTTGGGCGGGTACATCATCGAGCACGGAATGCGGCAGTCCTCACGTTGCAGGATGGTACGTCTATCCGACATTTGCATATAGAAGAACGGGAAATGACCCGATATGCCCTCTATACACCAATTGATGGTCGTCTTGATGCACCGGATGAGGTGCCTACGTTGCTGGATCTGGATGGACGTGCGTATCATCTGGAGGAAGAATACGGAGGAATGGTAACCACTACTGGCAGGACACCCTATGGTCAGGCTGGCGAACAATTAGTATGGCAATATCAGTCTGATGATAACATGCTTTTGCGTGTGGAGTGGCAAGACAGAAGATTTACGCTGTATGAGGGTGAGTCCATTCTTCCTGCGGATATCAAAGTGATTCGTTCGAGCTAGGAGAGGTTCCAATGAAAAAGCGCTTGGCACATGGATTAAAATTAATGCTGGTCCTCAGCCTTGTGATGTCGCTGCTGTCCGCGTGCGGAGCACCTTCCGTTCAGGACACATACCCGCTGGAGTCGGTCAGCGGCAGTGGTAACACGACATCCTATGTGTACCGAGCTGCCGATCGTACCGTTCCAGAGGTCGCGCAGGAATTATCTGAACAGCGGAAGCCGGATCAGATCTCGGCGGAAAATACAGAGCGGATGTTCCTGGTATATCAGGACCAGTATTATCATTTGCAGCAAGACCCGAATAAAGCGGAAGACACCTTGGTTGAGGTGGATTCCAAGGAATATGTTCGGCAGAATTATGATTCGTTCTTTTTGCAAGGGTACTTAACCGCAACATTAATCGGTAGCTTGTTTGATTCTTTTGGGGGCAGCGGGTCCGGTAAGTATCGCGGATATACGAATAAGGACACGTACAAACCGAGTGCAGGTTCCTATCGAACACCGACGAGCAGCGATAAAAAGGTTGCCCCACCAATTACAGTTGACCGTAAAGGGTCGATTACCCGGCGAGGCAGTGACAAGGATTCGAGCGTAGGCTCCGGTGGTGGATTATTCAGCCGAAATAAGGAGCAGAGCAAAGGCACAATTGATCGCAATAAAAGCAGTGGTGGCCTTGGCGGATTGTTTGATTCACCGAAGAGCTCTTATAAAAAGCCCAAAACGAGGGTTGGGGGCGGCCGAATTATGAGGCGTAGGTAGTACTACTCATAAGTGGCGGTCCGCAATATTAATTATTCGCAGAAGAACAGTGAACAGGTAAAGTGGAGCGAGCTCTGCCACTGCAATATTACCTTGGCAGCTGTTCTTTTTGTTTTACGATTTGCGGACATGATGGGACTTTCGCACACGAGGTATGGTTGTAGCCGGTTGTTTGCGAATCCAGCGGATATAAGGAGCGATGCGCTCATCTTGCCTCAGTGCCTGCACGTCAGTTAACCCGTAGGTTATTATATCGCGATTGGTATAAAGAGAATGAATTTGTTTATGGCAAGGGATACAAAGATTAGCCGTAGGCATGTGCGTTCCGCCCATTTCTTTGGGTGTCAGGTGATGGATTGTTGTCTCGACAGGTTCCCTGCCACATAATTCGCATCGTTGGTTCATAAAGGGTCAGCTCCTTTTCTCGTACATATTATGGGCTGTCGATTTGTCTTTCATGTGGAACGTAATGGGAGAGTACTTGTCACAACCTGGCTTTCGGGCTACACTTTCTAAAACGATCAAATGTCCCAGGGGGTTCGAACACCATTGAAAATAAATTCTCATTCAACGGATATGACAAATGCGAAATTTAACCGCACAGCTATACAAGTCCCGGATGCGCAGGCTAAAGTTGCTGCTCATGTCAGTTCAGGTTCAATAGAAAAGGTAACACTTGAGCAAGCTCATGGTCGAACGCTTGCGGAGTCGATTTATGCTCCCCATCCTTATCCATTCTTTCGTCGTTCCGGAATGGATGGCTTCGCAATTCTAAGCTCGGATACGATTGGAGCATCCAGCGAGCAGCAGATTTGGCTTCGTATCATTGATGAAATTCCATGCGGGTATACATCGGATCAACGGATTACATCCGGTACAGCTGCCCGGATTATGACAGGAGCTCAGGTACCGGAAGGTGCAGATGCTGTTGTTATGATGGAAATGACTGAAAGTAAAGAAGAGCACGGGGAACAATGGATTTCCCTAAAACGTCATATTCAGCCGGATGCCAATATTACACCAATAGGATTGGAAGTTGTTGAGGGACAGTTGCTGCTTGAAGCAGGAGTGATCATTCAGGCAGGTGAACAATCCGTGCTGGCAACATTCGGTGTAGGTCAAGTGCCTGTATACAAACGACCGAAGGTAGCCATTTTTGCAACAGGTACAGAATTGTTGGAAGTGGACGAGCCCTTGCAGCCAGGACGTATTCGGAACAGTAACAGTTATATGCTTCGTTCTCTGGTGGTTGAAGCGGGGGGTGAACCAGTTATGTATGGTTCAATCGCTGATGATGTGCATACTGCACGTACGAAGCTTGCGGAAGCACTTGAACATAATGATATGGTGGTCACAACAGGCGGAGTATCCGTAGGAGATTATGATATTATGGGAGACCTGGTTCGGGAAGGGAACATGGAGATGTTGTTTAACAAAGTAACCATGCGTCCCGGCAGTGTTACAACGGCTGCTGTGGTCAATGACAAGCTGCTCTTTGCGCTTTCGGGCAATCCTGGTGCTTGTTTTGTGGGCTTTGAGTTGTTTGTTCGGCCATCGATTCGTACGATGCAGGCCGATGCTCATCCATATTTGGAGGAATGGATAGCCATATTGGATGATGACTACACCAAGGTCAACAATTTCACACGATTTGTCCGGGGACGGACAGAGATACGTAACGGCATGGTGTATGCTAAACCTTCTGCCTCGCGTGTGGACGAATCCAGTGTCATGATTACCATTAAAGATAGTGATTGCCTGATCGTTGTTCCGCCCGAGAAAAAAGGGATTCCTGCTGGTGAACAGGTTCGAATTCTCAGACTTCCCACAGGCCATGTCAGGTAGGCATACATGATTGAAATAAGCAGCAAGCCGTATATCATGCAGATTGTTGGATATAAGAACACAGGCAAAAGCACTTTAATTGCTGCACTTACCCGGGACCTTACCTCTACTGGACGAAGTGTAGCTGTAATTAAACATGATGGTCATGATCATTTTGAGATGGACCACGAAGGAACCGATTCCTATAGCTTTGCTCAGGCAGGGGCCGATGCTGTCGTTGTCATGTCGGAGAAACGCACAGCACTGATTGAACGACGAGCGACTCCGCTGGAAGATATGCTGAATTATCTGTCAGCGTACGACTGGATTCTTATTGAGGGATACAAGCAAGCCCCTTACCCCAAATTGGTCATGGTCCGTGAAGAGAAAGACCTCTCTCTGGTCGAAACGTTACAGGGTGTAATCGGGATCATCTCATGGCTAACGCATGACAAGATAGAATATACGGGGCCAAAGGAGAACTGCGTTTGGCATTCTGTTCATGAGACAGAACATGTAGCAAGATGGCTGATCTCACTTGAACATGATGAAGAGAAAAGGAAATTGTGACGAATGAAATATTATGTAAACTAAAATCAAAAGAGTTGGAATGTAACGAAACAAAACGACAGTATTTACTTTTATTTTGCGAATGAATGAAAATAAAGAAGCGATCCTTGCCAGGACATTTTCCTGGAAGAATCGCTTTTTTAAGTTACCTTGGAAGGAATCCAATCCATGCTTGAGCTGTTAAAGTAAATTAGGTTACATGCCCTCATCAGTGCGACGTTCAATTGCTTCAGACATCGTTTTATCCGTGAGATGCGCGTAAATTTCAGTCGTTTCCGTAGAGGCGTGTCCAAGCTGTTCTTTCGTTTTATAAATATCATTTTGCAAATAATAGTCAGTCGCAAAAGAATGGCGCAATTTATGCACAGTCAGGTACGGCTTGCCGAATTGCTTGGCATACTTCATGATCATAGCCTGTATTGCCCGTTTGGTCATTCGACTTCCCTCGGATTCTCCATTGCGAAGAGCGATAAACAACCCTTTTTCCCGTTTGGGTGTACGGTAACGTGACTGGCGCAGATGGATATAGGTTGCAAGCTCATCCTTGGCTTGTTCTCTAAAATACACGGGCGTTTTAAATGTCTCATCATTATTACCTTTACGATATACATACAGCAGCTTATTATTCAGATCCAGATCATCTACGTTCAGGTTCACCACTTCAGACACGCGCAGCCCCGAATTCAGAATAAGGCTGGCAATGCAGGCATCCCGTTCTTTGTTTAGCTCATGCGAGTAAAGAGCCTGTTTATTCTTTTCCATATCTACGGCATATCCCTCAAGAATATATCCAATAAACTCCAATAGCTCTTCTTCTTCCAGAAGCTTACCCTTTAATTTGGCTGCTGTATCTTTGGGTTTATGAGTACGTTTGATCTCAATCTTCGCCATAATGTTTCGTTTCAGCAGTGGGTAGAAATCTTCATCTTCCGCAATCTGACTTAAATAATGAAAGAGGGAACGAAGGGAAGAAAGCTTACGGGAAACCGTAATTCTGGAGTTCGCTCCTTCACGCTTGGTGGTCAGAAACAAACGATAAGACGTCACTGATTCCATTCGAAGTACTTCCAGCTCAGTCAATGTTACTTCCTTGTTGGAGCTGGCCACGGATAATCCTTCTGCGCGTAACCAGCCAAAGAAGGCTTCATAATCTCTTAAATATTCAAGCAGAGTAGAAGGAGATAAATCGGGTAATTTATAGTCAATGAATTGCTGAACGAACCAGGGCATGGAAGGTAGTTTGTCATCCAGCTTTCGTCGGTCAATCTCTTTTTGCACATTGGTCAAGTTCGGCACCCCCATGTTAAAATATTTTCTAAAATATGCTATATCTCAGTGTACCATATTTATATCGTAACAGCCTGTTCACGGAACAGGCATAATGCAGATTCATGCTTCCTTGCCCTTGTGGCTGTAAAGCTTTAAAGTATGAATTATAAGTAGAGCAGAGGAGGTGAACCGGATGAATATAAAAATAGAGCTGGTTCCCCGGGAACGCAGTCAGGTGATTCGGCATTTAATGCAATTTTATTTGTATGATTTTACCAAATATTTGAATATTGACGTGGATAGCAATGGTATTTTTCCGGAATATCCTGGATTGGACGCGTTCTGGTCAGAGGAAGACCGCAAGTTTCCTTTTTTGATTACAAGTGATGATGCGCCAGCTGGGTTTGCATTGGTAGAGCGTTGTGAACCAGGCAGCAAAGATAATGACTACTATTTGACGGAGTTTTTTGTAATGCAGAAATACCGACGTAGTGGAGTGGGTACCCGGGCAGCGTATGAGCTGTTTGAACGGTTTCCGGGAAGGTGGAAAGTAACTCAAGTTCGCAACAATGTCATTGCACAGGCATTCTGGCGAAAAATCATAGGGGAATATACGGGAGGCCGTTTTCGCGAGAAATTTCATCCGGAACTGGGGAACCCGAGTCAGTTTTTCGTAACCTGATTCAACAGATCAATCCCGCGTTCGAGGAAATAAGTAAGTTGAAAGAGTGGGTGTAATATCCAGCATAAGGGTAATACATACCGAAGGGGATTTGTACTATATATACTTTCATTATCTGTACCCAATTCACGAAGCTCGGAGGAGATTATCCATGGAACTGCGTAATTACGGAAACACTGGCATGAAAGTAAGTACACTTGGGTTTGGTGGAGCTGAGATCGGCAAGAACGTATCCAAAGCAGATGTAGAAACATTGCTTAACAGTGCGTTGGATGCAGGGTTAAACGTCATTGATACGGCTGAATGTTATGGGGATAGCGAAGAGTTAATCGGAGATGTGCTCTCCCATCGCAGAGACGATTATTATTTATTTACCAAATGTGGACACGCCGCTGGGGTAGAAGGCCCCGATTGGGATGCCAAAGTATTAGAGCAAACGATTGACCGTAGTCTTAGAAGACTAAAAACGGAATACGTTGATGTGATTCACCTTCATAGTTGCTCCGAAGAAGTACTTCGGCAAGGAGCGGTCATTGAAGTGCTGCAGAAAGCCAAGGAGGCTGGGAAAACAAGGTTTATTGGATATAGCGGCGATACGACGGATGCTCTTTATGCGATACAGACAGGCGTGTTTGACAGCTTGGAAACATCGCTGAACATTGCCGATCAGGAAGCCATTGATCTGACGTTGCCTGAGGCGAGAAAGAGAAATATGGGTGTCATTGCCAAACGCCCTATTGCCAATGCGGCATGGACGTATGACTCGCTTCCCGAAGAAGCATATGCATTTGTATACTGGAAACGCTTAAACGAACTTGGCTATAATTTTCTGAGCGAAGATGCACAAGCAGCAGTTGAAACGGCATTACGTTTTACGCTCAGTACAGACGGTGTAGACACGGCTATTGTGGGTACAGCCAAGCCCAACCGCTGGCAGCAAAATGCCGATCTTGTCGCCAAAGGTGCGCTGACTAAGGAGTTATATGATGAGATCAGGGAACGCTGGAAAGAAATTGCGGGAGCGGATTGGACTGGACGAACTTAATCCATTTGGTTGGGAAATAGCTTGAGTTTTTGTCAAAGTCGCCACGGAGGCGGCTTTTTTCTTTGCAACAACCTTATATTTTCATTATATGAAAAATTCACAACAACAAAATGCACTGGTTATGTCCACTTGGAGCGTATTCTTCCTTCAGATTTTGCCGCACGAATGAAGGGGAATTTACTTATGCAGCTTCAAATGTCAACTCGTTGTCTTTAAACACTATATTATTATTTCATTATATGAAAAATTCATAATAGAAAATCAATTTACTCTCCCTAGATCATACCTACAATTCCACTACGTCATCTCACCAACACGTTACAACGAACTGCCTTATCCTCGGCTTCATGTCAACACTGATTTTTAATTTATCAATTTGTCTTGATCGAATCAAAGGGGAAAAATTGTACAAAACGAAGGAGAGGACCTGATCCGAGAAAGTTGCCAGAAAATCGCTTGAAATCCGCCCTAAATGGCGGTTTATCAGTTGCTAAAAGCCTTGTTGTAAGTGTAATATCACAGGTTTTTATCCCTTGACATAAAATGTCATTATAAAGATAATAATTGTAACTTTGGAAGAGGGAGGAGAAAAAAGCCGAAATCAGGTTTGATTTGAATGGCATCTGTAAGCGTAATAATTTCGGTTGTACCCTCACACAATTATCACTTTAAAGGAGTGTAGTCATGTACGATCAAATTGTAGATATTTTGTGCGCTATTAAAGAAGACCAACCGGAACTACGCCAATCCCTGTCCCCAGCAACGGAACTGAATAACGATATTGGTCTCGATTCTCTGCAAATGATCCAGTTTATGCTCAAAGTTGAGGATCAATTAAACGTAATTATTGACTATGACGAATTTGATTATGAACACCTCCAGTCGATCGACACATTTATGACATTTCTGAAAAGCTGCCAGCCTCAAGAGCAATCATTGTACGAAGATGTCCAGAAGTGAAGCCGGGGTGACTCCAACGATTGTTATGGGGACATTTGATCCGGAAACGCGATGGAGGGATCCGAATTTAGCAAAGTTACCCGCTATGCCTGATAAGGATCGGGAATGCATTGTTTTATGTATGGACGAGCTGTTATTTCCATTTTGCGGACCAGACGATATTCTCTACAGCCGCTGCAAAATCGATCCAGGACTGTATGAATATCTGAACGGGTTAGGTTTTTATTTTCGTAGCCGTCATCACTTTGATTTGAGCGATGAGGAGAGGTCCCTACCCGAACCGGACCTTTTCAAGCAGTGTATGTTCAGTCTTGCATTAGACGGTCAACAGCGTGAAGAGATATTATTTCACAACGTAAAACATCTCTCACCTTATGCGATTACGGCTGATACGGAGGAGTACCTGCATGCAGCCGGATCGTTGGGTTCTTTGCCGGATCATGAGACGGTTAAACGTGTAAACTCCAAATTCTATTCCAACCGACTCCTCTCCAGGATCGGAGAGAAGTGCTATGGCACGGAAGTGAACAGCGCACTAGAAGTGCAGGCTGTCGGAAATACGCTGCTGAAGCGAGGTGCATATTTACTTAAAGATCCATTCGGTGTTTCCGGCAAGGGCAACATGCTCATTGAAAATGAAGCTATGCAACGAAGGATAGCAGAGCACCTGGAAAAGCAGGAGAGAAGAGGATTGCGCTCGCAATTCCTGCTGGAACCTCTTCTGAGGAAAGAGACTGATTTCAGCTCACACTGGTTCATTCGAGAGAGTGGTGAGACCGATTTCATATCCGTTCAGCGCATGCTGAACCAACAGCAGAATTACGGCGGGTCTATCAGAGCGGATGAGGCTATGATCCTTTTACTGAGGAACGCGGGTTATTTTGACACGATGGAAAAGGCACTTCGGATATTGTCCAAGGACGGATATCACGGTTTCGTTTGCTTTGACTCCATGATTTTGGAGGGCGGGGATGTCGTACCCATTGTTGAGATTAACGCCCGCAAGTCGATGGGGCTCATTAATGCTTATCTCGATAAAGGCTGGGAGACGTACGACCATACCGGCCTGCTTACCTTCTTGTCTCTTGGTCTACCTGAAGGCTTTGCGTTCGAAAGGCTGCTGGACGCTCTGCATATATCCGGTCTTCTATTCACAGGTCAAGGTGCGTACGGAATTGTTCCTATTTCATCTAACACCGTAATGGTGAACGAAATCCTGACCTCTAGACGTATAACCGAAGGAGTTCAGAGTAAGCGGGGCATGCCAAAGGGACGTCTGTATTTCTCGGTGGTGGGCCGTAATGACGAACATCGCAGTGAGCTGATTGTGAGCCTGAGGCAGGTACTCGCCGACTTGTCTATTAAAGTGTACAACTAAATCTGGAATGCGGAGGCTGCGCATGAATCCATCTTCGGTTACCCTGCTTGCGTCGGGCAATTCGCTTGGCGCATACATTCCGGCTATGCATCTGCACACGTACCTGCAAGGTAGAGGTGTCAGGACAGACGTTCACGTTCTGGAGAACCTGTATCATGAAGAAGTCAGGCGCAAGATTCATGCCACCAAAAAAGCATTTCATGCCGATTTTTCTGTTGCCCTTATGGGTCATAAATTGGCTAAGCCTGTTGACGCCTCATTGAACCAGGCGGAAGTCCAGCTACTGTTGAACACCTGGATACGCGACGGTGTATGCCGCTTTGCTGTGTTTACCGGTTTTTGGTTGCCGATCCTGGAGCGTTACAAAACCATGGCGCAGACGCCTCTGGATATTCAACTGATCCGCTTGGATGCGTGCGATACACCATCGTTTAAGGTACACAAGTCCTTGTATCCTGACTACAATAACGTCTGGCTTTACGAAGCTTCGAAGCTATCTCCAGACGGCTATATTGCTTCAGATGATATGGAACTCCTGCCTTATGCACAGCGAGCGGGACGTATTTTAATCCATGGCGGCGGCTGGGGGATCGGGACGTACACAGCAACGATCTCAGAGCTTCGTCAACTCGGTTACCCATTGGATGTGATCGTGTATGAACCTTCTGAGGTGGAAGAGGACGATGGGAGCACACGCTACTTCGGAACAGATGTTTCATGGAACCCGTGGAGCAGAGATGCTCAGGGAAAGCATTCGTTTCCGCCAATGAACCGATATGTGCGTGAAGATGGCATTCTCCGGGCCATTCCACTCCGAGATTACTCTGTTTACACGGACCTACTGCGCAATTGCGCTGCAATAATCAGCAAGCCGGGAGGAGCGTCACTGAACGACTCGCTGTCTTACGGAATCCCTTTTGTCATGTTGGAGCCGTTTGGCGAGCATGAGCTTCAGAATTCAAACTATTGGGAGTCCTGCGGTTTTGGTATCCGATTTGCAGAATGGAAAGCCCGAGATTACTCGGGACAACATCTGGAGGAAATGTACAGACGTTTGTTGGAACAGCGATCAAAAATCATCCATTTGGGGAGGAAAACGCATGCAGCCGAAAACAGCAGTTACGTTTGACCAGCAGACATTCCAAAATATGAAAAGAACCCTCGTTCCCTTAGCAGAAACGGGAAGGAAGCGCCGGGAAGACCCGACGTATGCCGCACCTGTGCCTTATGAGATCGGAATCAAGCTTAATAACGGTTGTAACCTGCGCTGCAAGCATTGTTTTGAATGGAACCCGGATGGTTTCCATCACGGCTTTGCCAGTGAAGTGAAGAGAGACGAGATTGAAATTCCCGTCGTGGAGAAACTATTGGCCGAAACGAGAGAACGCAAATCACGTGTATTCCTGTGGGGCGGAGAACCGCTATTCTACTCCAAGTTCGATGAACTGGCAGAACTGCTGGCTAAGGAAGATCGGCACACGACCATTTGTACGAACGCAATTCTTATTGAACAAAAGCTGGATTCTATTTTGAAAATGTCAAAGAATTTGGTCATGCTCGTCAGCCTGGAAGGCTTCGAGAAGGAGAATGACGCGATCCGGGGCAAAGGCACGTTCAAGAAAGTGATTCACGCCATACAGCTGCTGTTGGATCTGCAAAAGCAGGGCTTGTACAAAGGAAAAGTGTCCGTAGCTCTGACTGTAAATGACCAGATGGTCGACCAGCTGTATAACTTGATGGAATTCTTTGAAGAGATGGGCGTGGATTCCGTTTACTTCTGCTTCCCATGGTACATCCCTTCGGATACGGCGGAAAAAATGGACACCTACTTTGATGCCCACTTCCCGCATCTTGCCTCCCGCTTTGCAAGCGACCACAAGAACAGCTGGCACTCTTTCACGTTTCACATCTCGCCTGACCGTTTCGACACGTTAATCGAGGAATTTAAACGAGTCAATTCACGTGTGTGGAATGTACGTATCCGCTATCAGCCTGCGCTGGAGCCCGAAGAGGTAGAAGGATTTATTCGCGGTAGTGAAAAGCCGGCCATGAATCGAACCAAGTGTTTCTCGATTTCGAACCGGATGGATGTAATGCCGGACGGTAAAGTCAATCCATGCAAATTTTTTCCGGAATTCAGTGTCGGTAATTTGTACGAAGAAAGTGTGGCCGATATTTTCCACGGTGAGGATTTGCGAAAACAGCGGGAAATTCTGGCCTGTGGTCTGACACCGATTTGTTCGAAATGCGTGCTTCTGTATAACAACGGAGTTTAATCGCTTTAACTTTCAGCCGCCCAATAAGGGAAAACATGCAATCATTCAGGAGGAGCGGGGATGGACTTTATCCGTGTGCGGGAACTGCACAAATCGTTCGTATATTACCGGAAAGAAGCTGGACTCAAACATTCACTGAAAAACTTGTTTGCTCGCAAATCACTTGTGAAGGAAGCGGTTAAATCCGTTTCCTTCGATATCGGCCCTGGAGAGTGTGTTGGATTTCTGGGTCCAAACGGAGCAGGAAAAACCACGACGCTCAAAATGTTGTCGGGCATTCTATATCCCACAAGCGGAAAGGCTGACGTACTTGGCTATGTACCTTGGGAGCGAAAGAACGAATTCAAACGGCTTTTCTCCATTGTGATGGGCCAAAAAAATCAGCTTTGGTGGGACCTTCCCGCCAGTGACTCGATTTATTTGAACAAATGTATATATGACGTGGAGGATGAACTCTACCGTCGAAGTCTTGCCGAACTGTCGGAAATGCTTGATGTGCAGGACCTCCTGGATGTGCAGGTACGCAGGCTGTCCTTGGGTGAACGGATGAAAATGGAGCTGATCGCCGCTCTGATCCACCGACCGAAGCTGCTGTATCTCGACGAGCCGACGATCGGCCTGGATTTTCCCTCGCAGAAGAGGGTGCGGGAGTTTCTGAAATACTATAATGAGCAGTTTGGCGCGACAATCCTGTTGACAAGCCACTACATGAAGGATGTGGAGGACCTGTGCAAGCGGACGATTATCATTAACGAAGGCAGTCTTCTGTATGACGGAGATCTTCACAAGATTAATGATCTGTTTGGTGAGCACAAAATTGTGAAATTGCGATTCTCGGAGCCAGTTGCCGAGCAGCGATTGGTCAAATTCGGGAAAGTAATCAGCGCAGACGACTATAGCGTTGTTCTGGAGCTGCCCAAACACCGCTTAAAAGAAGTATCACGAGCTGTGCTCGATTCGTTTCCGATCGTTGACTGGACGATTGAGGACGTGCCAATCGAGGAGAGTATCTCGATGCTCTACCAAAAGGAATCTGTCGGATGAGTGGACGCAAATTGTATACAGCTGTTTTTTCGATGGGTGTGCAGCAATCGATGGAATACCGATTTCACTTCTTTCTCGGTCTTCTCGGAGCCGCGTTTCCGATTCTTGTTCAGTATTTTATATGGACAGCGGTGTACCAACATTCTGGCGAAGCAGCGCTGTTCTCGTATTCATACAATCAAATCATATTGTATACCATCTTGGCGGGTTTGGTATCCAAGCTGATCGCTACCCAGTTCGAGCACCAGATTGTCGATGATATCAAAAACGGCGGCCTCAACAAGTATTTGATCAAACCAGTCAGCTACTTCGGGTATCGGCTAGTATCCTTTTTCGGACAGAAGGCGATCTATTACGGAGTTACAGCTGTGCTGCTCGTCGGAATTATCTGGCTCGCATCTGCCGGGGGCGTGCTTGAGTTCCAGGTCATACGGCTGATCCTCTTCGTCGTCACACTGTCGGGGGCACTTTTGCTCAATTTCTTAATCTCCTACTGCATCTGTGCGAGTGCTTTTTATCTGAATGAAATCTCTTACTTTTTCGTCATTACGAGTCTGCTCATCAATATTTTGAGTGGAGGCATGTTTCCGTTGGAAATTTTCGGGGATTCGATTGTGGAGGCGCTTCAGTACACGCCATTTCCATATACCATTTATTTTCCAGTTAATGTCCTCAGCGGTAAGACGGAAATGGCGGCCATGTATCAGGGATTGCTCATCCAGTGCGGGTGGATACTCCTGTTCTTATGGCTATCCCGTCTAACGTGGCGGATATCCATGAAGAAATATTCGGCGGTTGGGGGGTAGCGGGCATTCCATATGTTTAGAGCCATGAGAAAATACGCACATTTGTACGGCATGTTCATCAAAAATTGTCTCATTGCCCAGATGGAGTTCCGGGGCAATTTCATGATGAGCCTGCTAGTGGAATCCGTTTACCTGCTCGCCAAACTGTTATATGTGCTCGTCGTGTTCCGCACCGATCTTCACGTAGACGGCATACCGCCTGAAGGGCTGCTTCTATTTATAGGCATGCACACCGTGGTGACAGGAATTTACGTGGGGCTGTTTTTCACAAATTTCACGAAAATCCCGGAATATATTAAGGACGGCTCGCTTGATCTAATGCTAACGAAGCCGGTTTCTCTTCAATTTATGGCTTCCTTGCGTTATGTCGATCTGGCGCTGCCGATCCCTGATATTTTGGTTGGTTTCGTTATGATTGGCATTGGCTGGCATGCCATGGACATACCCCTGACATTTCTCCAGCTTGCCGGGTTTATGCTGCTGTTATTCGTCTCCGTTATCATCACATACTGTCTAATGATTATCCCTGCGTTGCTGTCATTTCGGTTCGTTCAGACGGGTTCTGCATCGGAGATCGCCCATTCCGCGTGGGATGCCAACAACTTTCCGATGGCGATATACCCGACTTGGGTCCGGCGGATCGGTACCTTCATCATACCGCTGTTCCTGATTACCAATTTCGGACCGATGTTCCTGCTGGGACAGCTCAGCTGGCTCTATACAGGACTGGCGCTGGTCGGTTCACTTATACTTTTCACAGCTGTACGATTGCTCTGGAAACAGGCCGTGAAGGGATATAGTAGTGCAAGCAGTTAAGCGGATTCTCGACATGAGGTAGAGTAGCCGGGTAAAGTCTCAGAACTCAGAAGGGGGAGAAAGAATGGATGCTGTTCAGCTACCCGTGTTAAACCCGCCGCTTAAAGGATTTCTGCGGTGGGCTTACACACTTTCAATTACCAGTGCACATGAGGAAACGATTCCTTGGTATTACAGCAATTTCATTCAGTTATCCTGCAAGAAAACCTTTCTGGAGGATGGCAGACAGTTTTATATCGATTTCTTCCGGGGCAAGCCCAACGAATTGAATTTCAACAATCCATTTCTACTGACATGCTCTGTCAATTATACGATTCTGGAGCATTTGGCGCTGGACGCTTGGCCTCAATTTTTCGCGGATCAGATTCGCAGCGGTTATTATTGCGTCGTGTTTTTGGATGAAGCTCAGCTACCGCCAGCGGCGGCCTATCAGAAAGAACCGTTTCCTCATCATCTCTTTCTATACGGTTTTGATTGGGACAAACGTGTTTTTGATGCTTCCATGTTCGATCATACAGGAGTTTACCGCAATTTGCAGATTTCGTTCACAGACTTCCAGGATGCTATCCATTCCATGAGACATCTGCTGAGAGAGGGACTCACGGCAGATCACCACACGTATTTTTACAAATACGAGCCGCATTCCCCTTATCCTTTTGATCGAATCGTAGCACTCGACCAGCTGCATGATTATCTGAACGGAGAGACCCATCTGAACCGCATTAATTACAATCCTGACGAAGAACAGGCTTTTGGCCTTGATGTCTATGACTATTTGCAGATGTATTATGATGCCGTAGAGAGCAATGATCCCCGGCTTGGTGAACGTAACGATGTGAGACATCTTCATGTACTCTGGGAGCACAAAAAAATGATGAGCGAGCGGATTGGCTACTTGGTCGATGAGGGGATCATCCCCTACGACGAACAACTTGTGAATGGTTATCAGGATATAACTACAAGGGCAATGAAGTTAAGGGATCAATACATTCGACATGAAATACGTAAAGACAATGAAATATTTGCAAAGGTAAGGGTCCGATTGGAGCAATTTCGAAAGGAAGAGCCTGTTCTCCTGCAAAGACTGATTTCATTTCTCGAAGATTAAATAAAGAAGGCTATTCCTCTGTGCGGAATAGCCTTCTTTATTTATATTCATTGGCTACACGTAGTCATTGTAATCATGTAATGGCTTATTCGAACTTGAAATCATCATCCGTCAGGGGTTCCACATTCAGTGTGCGAATATACCCGTTGCCTTTTTTAGAGAAAAAGTCATGCTGTTTGGTATGGGTACTGATTCCATTTAACACAATCGGGTTGACTTCCTCGTCTTCAAATAATGGCTCAAAACCGAGGTTCATCATCGCTTTATTAGCGTTATAACGAAGGAATGTTTCGACCTCCTCGGTCAAATGAATAGGGGTATATAATTCCTGCGTATATTGCAACTCATTCTGATGAAGAAGCTGTATTAAGTCAACCAAACTTTGGTACACATCATTCCGCTGCGTTTCATCAAAGCTTGCATATATTTCCTGGGCCAACACACCCACATATACACCATGAATACTTTCATCCCGCAGAATCAGATCAATGATCTCACCACTGCAGGTGAGTTTACCTTGTCCAGCTAAATAGAGTGGGTAGAAGAATCCGCTGTAAAACAAATAACTTTCCAAAAGTACGGAAGCGGCCATCGCCATATATAAATCTTTTGAAGTTTCAATGTTCATATAATACTGACGTATAACCGTCGCTTTGGTTTGCAGATATGGATTTTCTTCCACCCATTTAAATACACTGTCAATTTCTTCGGTTGATGCCAATGTGGTAAAAATACTGCTGTAGGATTTCGCATGAATCTGTTCCATCATCGCCATAAAGCTCAGTACAGCCTTGCGTTGCAGTCCATCCACATGCTCCATAATCTGCGGCATACCTACACCGCCCTGAATGGTATCCAGAAGGGTTAGGCCTCCCAAAACTTTCATATAAGCGTCTTTTTCTGTATCACTGAGCATGCCCCAGGTCTTTTTATCATCGGATAAAGGAATCTCGTCATCGGTCCAAAATTGCATAATATTCTGATTCCAGAACATGAGCGTGAAATCATCATCTGCTCGATTCCAGTTCACAGCTTGAATTGCCGGCATGGTATATCAAACTCCAATCGTAATACCCAAAAGGGGATTTGTTTATATTGAGCAAGCAATGCATTCTTCCATCGTTAGCTTGTTGGTTCTTGTATAATACAGAGATTTCAACCCTTTATGAGCAGCATACAGGTAGCAGCGAGCCAATTCTCGAGTGGATACATCACTGTTTACATGAAGAATCGTGGAGATTCCTTGGTCCACATGCGGCTGAATCTCCGCAATCAAATCGATCACTTTGAATTGATCCATTTGATACGCTGATTTGTAATAGAAGACGTTATCCTTTTGCAAATAGGGCATCGGATAATACGTGGTTGAATTGGCATAGGTCCGTGTCTCAATTTGTTCTACAATGGGCATTACACTGGATGTTGCATTTTGGATATAAGAGATGCTCGCTGTTGGAGCAATAGCCATCCGATAAGCATGATAGAGGCCATTTTCCATCACTTTAGATTTAAGCTGTTTCCAATCATCGGGCGAAGGAACATCAATTCCGTTAAACAATTGTTGTACTTTCGATGTGTTGGGACGGTAATCCGTGGTCACATAACGATCAAAATATACACCAGTCGCATAGTCGGACTCATCAAATCCATGGAACCGTTGGCCGGTTTGCATTGCAAACTCCATACTTTTCTCCAGAGAATGATAATTCATGGTCATAAAGAAGGTACGTACAAAATCCTTGGCTTCCGAGCTCTCATAAGCAATCCTGTTTTTGGCTAAATAACCATGCAGATTCATGGCACCCAAACCAACGGAATGCATTTCGGAGTTGGCTTTGGCTACACCTGGAGCATTGGCAACATGCGTCATGTCGCTAACGGAGGTCAGTGCGATCATTCCCTCATGAACGGATTCCTTGATCTTGCCGCTCTCCATAACATTAACAATATTGAGGGAGGCCAGGTTGCAGCTAATATCTTTGCGGATAATATCCGGTTGACCATAGTCTGTAATTTCAGAAGTCTCCTGAAGTTGGAAGATCTCTGTGCAGAGGTTGGACATTTTGACTTGTCCTACGTTTTTTAAGGCATGTGCTTGATTAGCATTGGTTTTATTAATGATATAGGGATAGCCGGATTCAAGTTGAATCATCGCTATTTTGGTCAGCATATCCCGTGCACTCAACGATTTTTTCTTCTTCACACGGTCGTCAGCGAGCAACGTATCATACATCACATCCAAATCCATATCATCCAAATGTGTTCCATACGCCTTATAGACACTATAAGGTGCGAAGAGATACAAGGGCTCATTATCTTGAGCCAGCTTATAAAAACGATTAGGAACGATAAGTCCGATAGAGAGAGTTTTCAGACGGATTTTCTCGTCCGCATTGATCTTTTTACTGTCCAGCAGTTCCATAACGTCCCAACCGAAAATATTATAGTATGCTGCGCCAGAACCCTTCCGTTGACCCATCTGATCGGCGTAGGAGAAACCATCCTCCATCAGCTTGAGAACAGGCGTAATGCCTTTAGCAGCACCTTCGACACCTTTAATGACTTCTCCGCGAGCACGCAACTTCGACAGGTTGACAGCCACTCCACCACCGATTTTGGATAACTGCATACAAGTGTTCAGTACATAGTTTATGGAGTTCAGTGAATCATCCATTTCAAGCAGGAAGCAAGAAACCAGTTCACCGCGCCGACTTTTTCCGGCATTCAGAAAAGTGGGGGTCGCGGGTTGAAGACGCTGCTCCATCATAGAACGAGACAGCAAACAAGCCGTATCAAAGTGTCCTTGACCCAGATGAAGTGCTACGGCTGCGACTCGATCCGCATATTGCTCAAGGTATGTTTTTCGGTCATATGTTCTCAACGCATAATCGGTGTAGAACTTGGACGCTGCCATATAGGAAGGAAACTTATACTGATAGCCGCGTGTAATTTCGAATACGGTTCTAACTTGGTCGGTTGTATAGGAAGCATAGAAATCCTCGTAATAATCATGTTCAATCATGAATTGGACTTGTTCATCAATGTTGGCGAATGCCATACTTTTATCTTTGATTTCTTTCATAAACGCCTCTACAGCCTCTTGATCCTTATGTAACTGGAAGAAGCCATCAGAGTCGCGCTTTAACAGCATGTTATTCAATTCAATATGACGCAATGCGGCTCACCTCCTGTTCAAAATACTCCACATCTCTTTTGGATCCAGATAATTCAAATTTACTGATAACCGGGACGTTGTAAGAAGCAGATATCAAATCTGCACTTTTGGCAAAACGCTCACCCCAGTTACGGTTACCGCTGGCGGCCACGCCAATCAGGTATTCAGAGTTTTTTTGCAAAAAAGAAGACACCTTATCAGGTATCTGTCCAAAACCTGTTGTATATGTCACAAGTACGTACGGTTCATCAATCGTCATTTGATTCTGAATCTGAACAGCCGGCAGTTGAAGCTTGGAAATAAACCTCTTAACATTCCCGGTTATCGAATCATACACAATTAGCACTATCATATCCTCCTTGACAAATGAAAGGTGATCAAAAACAAACACTATATATAGATTATATTCTTAATTTTATATCAATATATAGCTTTGTCAAATGCATTTCGGTATCAATTTTGTGAAAAACCTGAGGAATGGGCTCTATTACTAGGTTTAAAAAATTTGGGGCTTAGTAGATATCCATATTCGAAGCCATGATAATTGGTGCATGTGAGAATTGGGATTGACATTGGGAATGGTTAAGGTTACCGACGATGTCGTAACAGGTGTCTTACAGCAAGAAATAGCCTGAACATAATCGTTCATACATTGTCTACAATTCGAAAGTAGATTATCAAAAGGCATGGCTCTATGGAGTCATGCCTTTTAAGTTTGATGAAGGTATGCTGATTACATATCACAAAGAAGTGGAGGTAAAACATGAACAGGACCCTGCCGCAACATAGAATATTAATTGTAGATGATGATGAACGGGTCCGAAGACTTCTTCGAATGTATTTGGAGAAAGAACAATTTATCATCGAAGAGGCTTCGTTGGGCTGGCAAGCCTTAAGTAAGCTTCATCAGGAGTCGTATGCCATGATCATTCTGGATTGGATTCTTCCCGATGTTAAGGGAATTGAAATATGCCATTACCTGCGGACAAACTTCAGCATACCCGTCATGTTTCTGACAGCCAAGTCAGAAGAAGGGAATCGGCTTGAAGCTTTCAAAGCAGGGGCAGATGACTTTGTGATGAAACCATTCAGTCCGAGGGAAGTGGTGCTCCGTATCAAAACCATGATGGCTCGTTATAACGGATTGGTCGAGCCTGCGCCAAAAGATCATTCAGCGAGCGAGGTGCTGATTTCCTCCATTTTAATCAATCCAGCTTCCCGAAGGGTCACAATAGAAGATGAGGAAATTCATATGACGCCCAAAGAATTTGATTTGCTTTATCATCTGGCGACACACTCGGAAATAGCTTTCTCCAGGCAGGACCTGCTGAGAATTGTTTGGAAAGTGGAGCATGAGGAAGATCTGGATTATCGAACTGTAGATACTCATGTGAAACGGTTGCGTGACAAACTATCCGAGCATGTGCCGAATCGGGAAGAGTTGATTCAAACCCTGTGGGGATTTGGTTATATTCTTCGTTTGCCTCACTGATTCTTATCTTGATATGTAGGAGGAGAATATGTCTTACAAACAAATCAAGTGGATGATTCTGCTCATTCCTACCTTGACCGTTGGACTCTGGGAATATGTACGACATCAGTTTTTGCTCCCCTATATATCAATGGATCTGGGCAACTGGCTGACGCCTGTCATTGTATATGTTGTGAGCATAACGTTGTTAACTCGGCTGTTTCTCATGTTGGAACGTATCCAAAAAGAGCTGGAGCATGAGCGTGAAGTCAAAGCCGCATTTGAATCTCGGGAAAAGATGGCCAAAGAACTTCATGATGGAATTGCGCAATCCCTTTTTCTATTATCGGTGAAAGTCGGACGTCTGGAGGAGCAAGCCAAGCAGGATCAACAGCTGGACGATGTGTATTCGATCAAAAAAACGGTTCATGAAGTCAATCGTTATGTGCGTCAAGCCATTGCAGATTTGCGTTATGATCCTAACGATGATCAAGCCTTGACTATGAACGAATCGGTCACATGGATTGGTCAAATTCGAAGGATTTCCAAAGATATCCCTGTCCGAATTGAACTGGAGTGGAGCATCCCGGAGGATTCATTTACTGACAAAGAGAGAGTAGAACTGCTCGCTTGTATTCGTGAGGCTCTTTTTAATATTCAAAAGCATGCATCCGCATCCCAAGCATGGATTCAGGGAAATGGGCACAAGCAGTGCTGGAATATCACGATTCGAGATAATGGAAAAGGGTTTGAGATGAATCCTTTTGAACGAAAGGATCGATATGGATTAAAAATCATGCGAGAGCGGATGAATGAACTGAACTTTAATATGCAATTCCGAAGGGAAGAGGAGCATACCGTTGTCGAATTTTCAAAGGATGGTGAGATGCAATGAGCCATACTCGCGTACTTGTTGTGGACGATCACGCTCATGCGAGAGAAGCCATATGTGAAATTTTATCCATGGATACCAGCTTCGAAGTGATTGGCGTCGTATCGGACGGTCAACAGGCGATTGATTATACAGAACAGTGGCTTCCCGATCTGATCCTTATGGACATTCAGATGCCGATCCTGAACGGTCTTGAAGCAACACAACGGATCAAATTGGCCTTTCCTTATGTGAAGATTGTCATGATTACCGTCTCGGATGATGTACTCCACCTTTTGGAGGCGTTGAAGCGGGGAGCTCAGGGCTATCTTCTCAAAAACCTTGAACCATCCATGTGGCTGGAATATCTTCATTCCATCGTTACAGAAGAAGCTCCTTTGAGCCGCGAGGTGGCTTATCAAATCCTGAAGGATGTCTCACTCACAGAGAAAAAAGAACCTGATGTTCCATTAACCACAAGAGAAAAGGATATTCTATATGGTGTAGCTGCAGGATGGACCAACAAAGAAATCGCTGCAAATTATACAATTTCAGAGTATACCGTCAAGAATCACTTGAAAAACATTTTGCAAAAACTGCAGGTTCAAAATCGTGTTCAATTGACACGGTATGCATTGGAGCAAGGGCTTATTACAGACCATAATCGTCTGTAATAAGCTTTTTTATTATATCCGGGCGTTCTTTCTGTGTAGTGGAATGTCATTCTTTTTGCTTTTAACTCCAACGACCTCACAAATTGGACACAAAAAGTACAGTTCTATAGCCAGAATGAGCTATATGGTAGAAATTTGTTTTTATGTACACTATGGGCAGTGTGTTTCATGAAGGAGGTTATGATGTTGAACAAACGGATTGTCCTAGGAATATTACTCATTATGGGTATACTGGCGATCCTATTACCTTATCCGCTTGATGCTGCAAACGCTGCTTCTGGAACAAAAGACGCTATTCCACTCCAGCCACTCATTGATGGTTCTAAACCTGGTGAAGTGCTTGTACTTGAGCCTGGTACTTATGCTGGTCCCGTAAGTATAAACAAGAGTATATCCATTCGAGGGGACTCATCCGTAACAGTATTGAATACAGAAGCTGAGTCCACGATCACCATTCGTTCAGATGGAGTGACATTACAAGGGTTCACGATTCAGCACTTAACGAATGAACCCACTGCGGCGATTCAGGTTGAAGGAGATCGTGCAGAGATCAGGGACCTTGATATTCAGAGTCAAAGTTTCGGAATTGTGCTGCGGGGTTCCCGCGATGGGCTCATACATAGCAATAACATTTCATGGGCTGGATCAGAATCGGCTTCCAGTGGTCAAAAAGGGAATGGCATTGACTTGTACAATTCCCATCGTAACACCATCGAGGAGAACCAAATTACGGGCATGCGGGACGGAATCTACTTGGAGAACAGTCGCAATCTTACGGTCAAAGGTAACACGCTTCTGCATACCAGGTACGGCATTCATTGTATGTATATCGATGGTTCTTCTGTTGTGGACAATGTGGGAGAGAACAACAGTACAGGGGCCATGGTGATGGGCGTCAAGAATACGGTTGTATCCGGAAATTCCTTTCGTAAACAGAGCGAAAATGTGCATTCACAAGGGATTTTATTGTATGACGTACAGCGATCCTCAATTCATAACAATGTTGTGGAAGGTAATCGTGTGGGCATGAACATTGCCGAATCCTCAGGAAATGAAATTCGCAGCAATGCGGTGCTTCGCAATTTCATTGGTATCCAGCTTGTTCTGGCAGAGGACAACCAGTTTACTAGAAACCAATTTGTTTCGAATGTGATTGAAGCTTCAGCGATGGACAGCCGGAACAATGAGATGAAGGAGAATTACTGGGATTCCTTTCAGGGTCTTGACCTGAACGAGGATGGAATCAGTGAACTTTCCTATGAGATTAATCCTTTTTATGAGCAAGTGGTCAACCGGAATTCGGCTTATCAGCTTTTCTTTCAATCTCCAGGCATGATCTTTATGAGCAGCTTGTTTACGGAAGGCAAGGGAGAATGGACAACCGACAGATCACCGTTAATGAGCATGAAAGCGGAAACACTGACAACGAAAACAGGCGCACAAGCGGTTAATGCGATAATTGAGGTTTGGATCATCGGATGTATTCTGCTGGGCATGGCAACTTTTATTATGATCTATATGGGGGTATTACGAAAATGAAAATGAGAACAAGTTTGAAAACAGTCATGGTGCTTCTCTTTGGGGTGCTGTTATTAACAGCCTGCGGAAAAAAATACGAGGCGCTGCCTATTAATGAAGACGTGGACATCTGTGCCATTTGCAAAATGCAGGTGAAGGATGATGCCTATGCCACGCAGCTTACCACGAAAGACGGTAAAAATTATAAATTTGATGATATCGGTTGCATGCACCAGTGGAAAGAAGAGAACGGAACAGATAACATCGGGATGGATTTTGTTCGTGACTATAATGACAAGGAATGGATTGAATACAGCAAAGCTACTTATGTATACGATGCTTCACTGCGTACACCCATGGCCTATGGCATCCTGAATTTTAAGGATAAACAATCTGCCGAAGCTTTTGTTACTGAGCAGGGTGTGGGAACGATCATGACCGCCGAAGACCTTGCCTCCCACGACTGGAAACAAAACACAGAGATGATGGATATGATGGGTGAGCATGGCCATTCCGAAGAAGGAATGGGTGAAGGCATGCATGAAGGAACACATGAGGAGAGCGAATCCACGGAAGATTCAGGCCACAAGTAATGGCCAATAAAGATGGTGATCCATGATGGGAGATATGTTGCAAGTCGTTCGACGAGAAATGAAAATGGGGTTTCGCAATCCTTGGGCCTATTCATTTTTGATTCTTTTCTGCGTATTTAGTCTGAGTTTGCTGATTATAAATTCTCAGAATTTTGTAGCAGGATACTCTGGCACGACAGGTTCCATGTTAAATCTTATTCTTTATCTTTTGCCGCTGATGACTCTCTTTCTGGGTTCGTTCTCGTTGACTTCTGAAAAGGAAGAGGGCAGCTGGCAGCTGTTGTCCACATACCCCATCGGCACAATGTCTTTTATTATTGGGAAATATTTAGGTCTCTCGGTTGTATTAATGACTATAGTTACATTCGGATATGGATTGATGGGACTTCTTAGCGGATGGATGGGTAGCCCTTTAGATGTGATGACATACCTTTTGTTTCTGGTATTCTCCTGCGGACTGGTACTGCTATTTCTGACGATTGCACTGTTCATCGGTTCGTTATCCAAAAATCGGTGGCAAGCGTTAACGATATCCGTCTCCGTTTGGTTTTTCGCTGTGATCGGATGGCCGACACTTCTAATCTCCGTACTGGGACTCATGCCTTATCAGTGGGTAAAACCCTTACTCACCGTTCTAACCTTTATCAATCCGGCTGAGCTGGTACGTTTGTTTGTTGTGATCAAACTTGGCGGGGGCTCCATACTGGGTCCTGAATATTATCAGTGGGTTGATTGGGTACAACCATCCAGCGGAAGCTGGATTTTTACGGGGATATGCCTACTGTGGATTGCATGTTCTATTGTGGCAGTCTACGGGATCTGGGAGAGGGGGCGTTCTCATGGATAACGTGGAAGCAGAGATTGTTGGACTGTGCAAATCCATCAAAAAACAACAGATTGTTGAAGATATATCCTTTCGCGTTTCTTCTGGCCATGTGCTTGCCTTATGTGGAGGAAATGGGGCAGGAAAGAGTACTGTGCTGCGTATGATGGCAGGTATTCTTCAACCTACCTCGGGTGAAATCATTGTAAACAAAATGCGCTGGTCCAAAGAACGAAAGCGGTATTCGGAACAGATCGGATATATGCCGGATGATTATCATTTCAATCAGGGTCTGACAGCAGAGGAAGTGCTCCAGTTCTGGGCGGCGCTAAGGAAGGTCCCCAAAGCGCGAGTATCGGAAGTGCTAACCCTGGTAGGCTTGGCCGAGCAAAAAAACAAGCGGGTCACGACCTTTTCCAAGGGCATGCGGCAGCGTGTGTTATTTGCCCAGGCTCTGTTGGCCAAGCCCCCGCTGCTAATCATGGATGAGCCGACGAATGGACTGGACCCCTTCTGGATGCAGGAATTTGCAAATCTCATCAAACAAATCAAGGAGGAGGGACATATGGTTGTGTTCTCCACCCACCAACTTGAGATTGCAGATGATGTTGCAGATCACATTGTTTTTATGAACAAAGGACGTAATGTAGGAGATGGCTCAACAGAGGACTTTCGTCAACAGTTTGGGTCGCTTCATGCCGCTTTTCATCATAGTCTCGGCTTGAAATGAAGGTGAATCAATTGGGAAAAAAAAGTGCAATAAAGAGCGCGAGAATGAGACGTTTAATCACAATCCTGATTGGAATGGCTGCTTTGCTGACAGCCGCGTGGGCAATTTACCAGGGGAATTTCTCATCAGATACCCAAAGAATCGGTGTTATTGAAATCGGTGCAATTGCTCCTGAATTCACTGCCGTTAATTCAGCCGGAGAACAGGTGAAGCTCTCCGATTATCGGGGCAAAGTTGTGATGATTAACTTTTGGGCTTCCTGGTGTACCCCTTGTGTGAGGGAGATGCCGATGATTAATCAGATCGCTCAGACATATCAAGAAGACGTGCAGACCCTGTTTGTCAACGTAGGGGAAGCGAAGGGGACCATTCGTGAATTTATGAATAAACAGCAATTCGATTTCCCTGTAATCATTGATGTGACCGGAAAGGTCTCCGGCCTGTATCGCATCACCGGTCTGCCAGCGACGATGGTCATAGATCAGGAAGGCATGTTCAGTCACATTTTGCTCGGTGAGTTGACCAAGGATATTCCCTTGCAGCAATGGCTGGAGGACACCGTCCAACAAAAGAATTGAAACCTTGTAAGATTTAAGAACAAAAGAAGCCGCTATATGAGCGGTTTCTTTTGTTTTTTTTGTAAGCTACAAGAGCCAGAACAACTGCAAACGGTTGGGTTTCGAAAACACCTTTCACCCATAGTGGAAATGAAATGCAATACCACGGTTGTGCCCAATGAATCAATAGCCCCTTCGGGTACTTTTTACGCTTTTCACCGAGTTGTCAGAAAGAGTTGATCCTTTCTTGAACATTTAGGGACGAAGACGTGTCAGTGATTGAATTGCTCATTCACAAAGATATAATAATTTTAACTATTAGGTCTCGTTCTGAACTTTGGCTTTGTATTCTCAGGCAAACCAGGCTCGCTAACGGATGCTTAGCCAGTAATTAAGCTAATGATGGTTGGGCAAAGACTCCCTCGTCTCTGACTTTGTGAAAAAATTCTCTTTGTACATACAACATCGGAGGAGCGCTTTATAAACCAAATCTGAACCAATGGCGTAGCTGCCCAATCCTGATATTGAAAGTAGTTCAAGGGCTGACTGACCTAATGATTAAATGCATCAAATCATTGCAAAAATCGAACAGAGTTTGAAAGGAGGCAGTAAAGAATGGCAATTGATACGGTGATGTGGAGCAAGCTGGTGACAGGCATGACGCTAGGGTTCCACGTTATTTTTGCGACACTTGGAGTCGGTGTGCCCCTAATGATCGCTATTGCAGAGTTCATGGGGATCCGCAAAAAAGATCCTCACTACACACTAATGGCTAAGAGGTGGTCACGAGGGTTTGTCATTTCTGTGGCGGTAGGTGTTGTGACCGGCACAGCGATATCACTGCAACTGGCCCTGGTATGGCCGAATTTCATGAAATTGGCGGGGAATGTCATTGCACTTCCGCTATTTATGGAAGTGTTCGCGTTCTTTTTTGAAGCCATCTTCCTGGGCATTTATTTGTATACGTGGGATCGATTCAAAAATCCGTACATTCACTGGCTGCTGACGATTCCGATTGTTGCCGGGGCAGGTATGTCTGCCGTCTTTATTACGACGGTGAACGGCTTCATGAACCAGCCTGGGGGCTTTGTCATGGAGGCAGGCCAATTCACAGCGGTTGACCCGATACAGGCGATGCTGAATACGGCGACGTTCTCCAAGGTGTTCCATGTATTAAGCTCGGCCTATCTGACAGGAGCTGCCCTGTTAGCCGGAATTGCAGCCTTTGCAATGCTGAGAACAGGGGTATCCGCATACCACAAAAAAGCCTTGAACCTTATGATGGCGGTGGTGCTGCTGTTTGGCTTGCTGAACACGTTAGCGGGAGATGTGTCCGCCAAGTTCCTGGCAGAGCATCAGCCGGAGAAGCTAGCAGCGGCAGAATGGCATTTTGAGACGGAAAGCGGCGCGGATTTGATTTTATTAGGCTGGCTGAATGCAGAGCATGAAATAATAGGAGCTCTTCACATGCCGAAATTGCTCAGCTTCCTGGCCTTTAGTGACTTTAATGCCGAGGTAACCGGACTGGAGGAGTTTCCGAAGGACGAATGGCCGCCGCTGCTCGTTCACTACCTGTTTGATTTGATGGCTGGAATCGGATTTACTCTGCTGGCGATCTCGGTTCTGTATTTCCTGTTTGTGTTCTGGAAAAAGCGCAATGAACTGAACAAGTGGCTGCTTGGAATCATTGCCCTGGGAGCGCCAATGGCATTTCTCGGGGTTGAGCTGGGCTGGTTCTATGCAGAACTTGGACGACAGCCGTGGATTATCCGGGGATATATGCGTGTAGAGGAAGCCGCCACTTCATCACCCAACATAAGAATAATCTTTTTCTTCTTCCTGCTTCTATATATCGTTCTGGGAGTCATGTGTGTTCTCGTGCTAAGACGTTTGTTCAACAATAATCCGGCAGAAGTCGAGATGGAGAAATGGATGAAGGAAAAGGAGAAGAGCAATCCGACTACAGAAAAGGGTGAAAAGGCATGATGAGTTACGAGCTGATTGGCATCTCGGTGCTCTGGCTGTTCTTGTATGGCTATCTAATTGTAGCCTCCATTGATTTCGGGGCGGGCTTCTTTGCCTTTTATGCACGCTTGACGAAACAGGATCACCTGATTAATCGTCTGATCTCCCGTTATTTATCCCCGGTATGGGAGATTACGAATGTATTTTTTGTTTTTTTCTATATTGGCATCGTTGGATTCTTTCCGGACACGGCTTATTATTACGGATCAGCACTGCTCGTACCGGGAAGCATTGCGGTCATTTTGCTCGCCATTCGTGGTTCGTTTTATGCCTTTGAGAACTATGGCTCCAAAACTAATATCGTGTATCTGTTTCTATACGGGGCGTCAGGTCTGCTTATTCCTGCTTCGTTGTCAGTGGCGCTAACACTGTCTGAAGGCGGCTTTATCGTGAAGGAGGGTTCGACAGTTTCTCTGGATTACTGGACGCTGTTTACCAATCCGTTATCATGGAGCATCGTTGGACTGGCGATAGTGTCCGTTTTGTTCATAAGCAGCTCATTTTTGGCCTTTT
This sequence comes from Paenibacillus vandeheii, assembly GCF_030433635.1. Taxonomy (NCBI): domain Bacteria; kingdom Bacillati; phylum Bacillota; class Bacilli; order Caryophanales; family Paenibacillaceae; genus Paenibacillus; species Paenibacillus vandeheii. The sequence continues at coordinate 278,694 of NZ_JAROCD010000008.1, read as the reverse complement.
ATGCATCTCGGGCAGAGGATCACTCTGCGTTGAAGCTGGTGCGGAACTATGCCCTGTTCTGGAGTACACCGACGATTATTATCGCACTGACTGCATTTATATATTTGGGACAGCACAATGAGCGACATTTTCAAAATATGATGGATTTATGGTGGCTGCTTGCGCTTTCCGTTGCATTTTTCATGATTGCGATGTGGCTGTTATACAACGGACGCCGTTACGGATTAGCGTTTATATGTATCATGCTGCAATTTTTCTGTGCCTTTTTCGCTTACGGAATTGGTCAATATCCTTATATCCTTGATCCGTACATTACGATTCAAAACAGCGTCACCTCACCAGCGATGGGCTTTGCACTGGTTGTTGTGTTTATCGGTGGCATGTGTATGTTGATTCCTTCTCTGCTCCTGGTCTTCAGACTTTTTCTGTTTGATGCGGACTATGTAAAGGGAAAAAAATAGAGTGAATTTATTTATGCAAAGTGAGAGAGTAGCCTGCCTCATAAGCATTCATAGAAAGGAGGAGCGTTTGCATGAAGAGGAAAACAAGTCTGCTTGCTCAACAAATGTCTGGCCAGCGAAAACGTCTCGTGCTTATGGCTGTTATTTCACTCGCACTCGGTATAGCCATTGTGAGTCAGGCAGCACTGCTTGCTGAAGCAGTTCAACGTATTTTCGTGGAGAAAGCTTCCCTCTCGTCGGTCGTCATGCTGCTCGGGTTGCTTCTAGCTGCCATGGTCGTACGCACAGGGTTGTCTTATGGGAACGGGAAGGTTGGTTTGCATATGGCTGCCAGTGCCAAAACGAATATGCGGGCAGCCGTGCTGCAAAATTTGACCCATGCGTCGATGCCATCAACCCTTCGTGGACAAACAGGGGGAAAGGTCAGTGTTGCTCTAGATGCTGTGGATGAGGCTGACAGTTATTTCAGTCTGTATATGCCGCGTATGATGGAGGCTGCCATCATTCCGATTCTGATTTTGGTGGTAACGTTTATGCAGCATGCCAACTCAGGTTTCATTATGCTGTTTACGGCCCCGTTTATTCCCTTGTTCATGATTTTGGTGGGACTAAAAACGAAAAACAAATCAGAGGAAAAATATGCGCAGCTGGCCGAGTTCTCCGGTACATTCCTGGATTCTCTTCAAGGGTTAGTTACGTTGAAGATATTCGGACGGGCACATCGCCAGCAGAAGAAAATTGAACGCAGCAGTTTGGATTATCGTGATGCTACGATGGGCATTTTGCGGATTGCGTTTACAAATACCTTTATGCTGGAATCGATCGTCATGCTAAGTATCGGTATCGTTGCTCTCGAACTGGCAATCCAGCTGCTTGTATTCAAATCGATGTCGTTCCACACCGCGTTTCTCGTGTTGCTGCTCGTTCCCGAATTTTACAGTTTGTTGAAAAATACGGGAACCGCCTTTCATAGCGGGCGAACAAGTATGGGAGCGGTTCGTAAGGTAGAGCAGATGCTCGAGACAACGGCTGGAGTGAGCAAATCGGTAGATGGCAAAGAAGGATTAGGTACATCCGATGGAATCGACGAGGTCGAAAGCATGGATCGGATGGAAAGGGAGAACGGGATAGGGACATTGCAAATGGACGTTTCCAATGACAGTTCCATGCCACCATCCATGATATTAAACCATCTCCGATTCCGATACGCGCCTGAGTCATTCGAACTGGAAACTGGCCGGGTCCAGCTTGAGCCGGGAGAACATATTGCCATTGTCGGCAAAAGCGGCTCAGGAAAAACAACGTTACTTCATCTCATTGCGGGTTTGCTGAAACCAGCATCAGGGGAGGTTCTGGTCAATGGACAACCGCTATCCAATTATAATGAGACTGCATGGTTCGAACAGGTCAGCTACATTACACAGCATCCGTATATTTTTGCAGGTACATTTGCGGAGAACATTGCGATTGGTGCGGGTCGGAACGTGTCCAGGACTGAAATCGAGCAGGCGGCAGAGGATGCGGGGCTTGCCGCAGTGGCTGCACAATTGGAGCAGGGTTTTGACACTTTGGTTGGTGAAGGTGGCCGAGGTCTGTCTGGTGGGGAAAAACAGCGGCTTGCCTTGGCACGTGCTTTTTTGAAGCGGCCTTCCATCATATTGTTTGATGAACCCACGGTGGGTCTGGATCTGCACACAGAGCAGATCCTGCAACGCTCCATTGGCGCATTGGCAAAAAGGGCGACGATGATTACGGTGGCTCATCGGCTATATACCATTCAACATGCCGATCGCATATTGTTTATGGATCAGGGTGTGTTAGTGGATACAGGAAGCCATGAAGAGCTTCTGAAGCGCCTGCCTCCGTATGCCGAGATGATTGATGTTCAACGAAAAGGGGGCTTAGCATGAACGAGCTAGCGATTTTATCCAAAGCACTGATTCAGGAGCGAAAGGATATTATCTTTTCGATTGTAGCTGGGTTTATTGCCGGTATAGCAGGAGTGGCCCTCTTTTCCGCGAGTGGGTATCTGATTTCGCAAACGGTCTTTGCTCCACCGCTCTACACCTTAATTGTACTCACCTCAATGGTCAAGCTGCTTGGCCTGCTTCGGGCGGCGAGTCGTTACGGGGAGCGCTTGTATTCCCACAGGGCAACGTTCTCCATGCTTAGCCGTTTGCGTACATCCTTCTTTGCCCGACTCATCCCTTTAACGCCGGGTATATTGAACAAAAAGCGAAGCGGGGATCTGCTTGCCCGAATCGTTGGGGATGTGGAGAGTCTACAGCATTATTTTTTGCGTGTTGCTTATCCACCGATCATTGTGGTCATGGTCTTTTTGGCTACGGTGTTGTTTACTTCAGCCTTTTCATTCTGGATTGCGGGTCTGTTTGTATTAGGCATGCTCACAACGGCATTGGTTGTACCGGGAGTGGTTTTGCTTGGGCAGCGGAAAATACATGGACGTGTTCGCGAGCAACGGGCGCTGCTTTCCACGGAAGTCACTGAAGTATTGTATGGATTTCGGGATTTGAAAGTGTACGGACAACTGGCACAGCGGGAGCAACAGCTTCAGCAGGCTTCTGCTGCGTTGACGGTTCAGCAGCAACGGGCTGCCGGACACTTGCTGCGCGGGCAATCCATGCACGCATTGGTTACGTTTCTTATTTCTTGGGGTGTGCTGACGCTTGGAGCCTATCTTATTATTGACGGAGCGCTAGCTGGCGTGTTTCTTGCAATGCTGGTTATGGCCTCACTAACCGTTTTCGAAGAAGCTGCAGCAATGGCTACATTACCCTATTATAAGCAGGATAGCGAACACGCTGCGAAAAGACTGACGGAAACCATACAGACCTCTGATGTACAGTCTGAGTCTGCGCAGCCCGACGGCGCGTTATCTGGTAATCAGGCGGTATCGCTTGAGCTCTCCAGTGTTACGTTTCAATATGAAGGGGAGTGGAGACCGGCACTAAAGGACATTTCGCTGCATATTTTACCGGGCTCCAAAACGGCAATTGTCGGACCAAGTGGGTCAGGAAAATCAACGATTATTGAATTACTGCTTAAACTGCGAACACCCACGACTGGGGAGATCCGATTAAACAACATTTCGGTGGAGGAACTGGATGAGACGAGCATTTGGCAATCGGCTAATGTCGTGTTGCAGCAAAGTCATTTCTTCCGGGGAACGATCCGGGATAACCTGCTGTTGAATGATGAGGAACATTCGGACGAACAATTGTTGGATGTGCTGGCTCAAGTGCAGCTGCCAAGCTCATCTTTGACCGATGTAGTCTATGAAAAAGGGGAAAACCTGTCGGACGGCGAGAAGCAGAGGCTGGCTCTGGCACGGGCCATGCTTCGCAAGGGACGGTTATGGCTTCTCGACGAACCTACTTCCTCACTGGATTATGTTACAGAAGAACGTGTGATGAAACACCTTTATGCACAAGCGGCAGAGGATACGCTTCTAATGATCTGTCATCGCCTTACGGGTCTGGAAGAGATGGATCGGATTGTGGTCATGGAACAGGGAAGGGTAGTGGAGGCAGGCCCCTATGCGGAGTTAATGGAGCGAAAAGGCTATTTTTATGAAATGAAGATGATTGAGTGGCAAATGATCGGAGTATCTGGAGTGTAAAGAGCAAGATATGCACTGATGCAAATGAAAGAGTGTACTTCATCGCAGATTTAACATTCGCCATACAAAAAAATACACTTGCACACGTTTACACTGTTATCACATCGTACGTGTGCGGTTATCCCAGAGCTGCCGGTCGCCGTAGACGTTGTATAGCAGAGAAAACCTGTTGTGGGATACGAGTGGAACGCGAGTTCCAAAATGATGAAATAAATAATTTTTAGTGATCCCTTGATTTTTTTCAATGTATCTGATATCGTAAGACCTGTGATTTTGGAAAGCAGATATATCAACATAAATCAGGTCTTTCCAGCAGATAATTTTTGACCACTCCCCGAAAAAGGAAGTTAAGGCCATACGGACAGCCGGGTCAAACGCCGATTGGCAACTTATGTTGCCTTATTGATTGAGTTAAAAGCTCAAATTTTATAAGTTGGTTACTTTACAACCAGTGCACCTGCACATCAACTTGTGAAACGGTCAATAAGAGTGGTAAAGGCGAATTATTTGCTATATAGACTCTGATCTGATATTGATATACATGAAGAAGCTTTCCGCTGGAGGAGTTCTTTTGAACTTTTTTAGTTATGGAGACTTTGCGTCTTTTTTATGATGTATATCGACAAGCAAGTGTGATGATGCGCGATTGTGGCATTTTTCACCTTGCTTTTTTTGTTGGTTCAAAACGGGCGAAAAGTGAAAAATGAGAAAAATAATAAAGTTAATTTTAAAAAAAATTCATATTGGGTTAGGAGAATGGAAAATGGGAAAAGCACTAATCATCGGCGCCGGCGGCGTAGCTTCAGTAGCAGTTCATAAATGCGTTCAAAACAGCGAAGTATTCGAGGAAATCTGCATCGCAAGTCGCACGAAATCCAAATGTGACGACCTTAAAGCCAAGCTGGACGGCGGTAAAACAAAAATTACAACAGCTCAAGTGGATGCTGACAACGTTGACGAACTGATTGCCCTCATCAACGAAGTTAAACCGGATATCGTCATGAACCTGGCATTGCCTTACCAAGACCTGACAATCATGGATGCTTGCCTTGCAACGAAAACAAATTACATGGATACAGCTAACTATGAGCCGGAAGATACGGCGAAATTTGAATACAAATGGCAATGGGATTACAAAGAGCGTTTTGAAAAAGCCGGAATTACAGCTCTGCTCGGCAGTGGATTTGACCCAGGTGTTACGGGTGTATTCTCTGCGTATGCCCTGAAGCATTACTTTGACGAAATTGAGTATATTGACATTTTGGACTGCAACGGCGGGGATCACGGCTATCCGTTCGCAACCAACTTCAACCCTGAAATCAACATCCGCGAAGTTTCGGCTAACGGAAGATATTGGGAAAAAGGCGAATGGATCGAAACTCAACCAATGGAAATTAAACGTGTCTATGACTTCAAAGAAGTTGGCGAGAAAGACATGTACCTGCTTTATCATGAAGAACTGGAGTCCTTGGCTAAAAACATGCCTGGTCTGAAACGTATCCGTTTCTTCATGACATTTGGTCAAAGCTACCTTACACACTTGAAAGCACTTGAAAATGTGGGCATGACATCAATCGAACCGATCGAGTACGAAGGCAAACAAATCATTCCGCTGCAATTCCTGAAGGCGGTACTGCCAGATCCGGCGTCCCTTGGACCGCGTACTGTGGGCAAAACGAACATCGGCTGCATTTTCAAAGGTAAAAAAGACGGCCAAGACAAAACGTACTACGTGTACAACATCTGTGATCACCAAGAATGCTTCAAAGAAGTCGGTTCCCAAGCTATTTCTTACACAACAGGCGTTCCAGCTATGATTGGTGCAGCGATGGTGATGACTGGCAAATGGAACAAACCAGGCGTATACAACGTTGAAGAGTTCAACCCAGATCCATTCATGGAAGAGTTGAACAAATGGGGACTCCCATGGGTTGAAGATTTCAACCCGGTACTCGTTGACGAACTGCCAGAAGAAGCCAAAGAATCGGAGCTCGTACGTTAAGATGCGGTTTGAGCAATTACCGACGCCATGCTTTGTTGTTGACGAAGGCCTTATCGAGAGAAATCTCAAAATTCTGAACGGTGTCATGCAACGTACAGGAGCCAAAATCGTTCTGGCTCAGAAAGCATTTTCGATGACCACGATGTATCCGCTCATTGGAGAATACCTGAGCGGTGCAACGGCAAGCGGGCTGTATGAAGCCCGCTTGGGTCATGAAGAGATGGGCAAAGAGAACCATGTCTTTGCCCCAGCCTATCGTGAAGATGAGATCGATGAAATTCTTTCGATTTCCGATCATATTATTTTCAATTCATTCTCCCAACTGGAGAAATTTAAAGGCAAGGCACTTCAGGCTGGGCGCAAAGTGGGCCTGCGTATTAACCCTGAATGCTCGACCCAGGAGGGGCATGAGATTTATGACCCATGTGCTCCTGGTTCCCGTTTTGGTGCCAAACAAGAGGATTTCCGCGCAGAGCTGCTGGAAGGTGTCTCTGGACTGCATTTCCATACATTGTGTCAGCAAAATTCAGACGATCTGGAAACGACGCTGAATGCGGTAGAAGAGAAGTTTGGACAATGGCTGCCACAAATGGAATGGATCAACTTCGGCGGTGGGCATCACATCACACGCGAAGATTACGACATCCCAAGACTGGAAGCTTGCATCAAACGCATGCAGGAGAAATATGGTTTGGAAGTATATCTGGAGCCGGGCGAAGCAGTTGCTCTAAACGCTGGCTTCCTGGTTACTTCTGTGCTCGATTTCCACAAGAACGGTATGGACATTGCCATTCTGGATACCTCGGCCACATGTCACATGCCGGACGTGCTGGAAATGCCGTATCGCCCGCCGCTTATCGGTTCGGGAGAAGCGGGGGAGAAACCTCACCTGTATCGTTTGGGTGGGCAAACTTGCCTGTCGGGTGATGTAATCGGCGATTATTCATTTGACCAACCACTCAAAACGGGTGACAGATTGGTATTTGAAGACATGGCGATCTACTCCATGGTCAAAACCAATACATTTAACGGCATGCCGTTGCCAGCCATTGCCGTGAAAAGAAAAGATGGCGATTGCGAAGTTGTTCGCGAGTTCGGCTATCAGGATTTCAAAATGAGATTGGCATAAATAATTAATATCTTACTTCATATTGTGTTTCTCCGATAGTACTGTTTCACCTATCAGGCGCTTCTGTCAGGAAACAATAGAATACACAAACCGGATTCCGCTTTATGAGGAATCCGGTTTTTTTGTTGCAAAGTTTCTTCTCGACTTTCTTGGTAAATAAGGTGAAAGAAGCTTTCGAAATGTAAAACAGCATGATATAAACCGAATTAAACAAAACTTTAAGGCAGCAGCCTAATCCTGCGTGAGGGTTTCTCCCCAAAGCGCATTTGTTGTGTTGAATTTAAAATACCCAAGCATATTAATTTGCCAAAATAGTGATAATTATTATAGACTATTTTCTATCGGTTAATTGTCCAAGGGGGAAAAGGAATGAATCAAAGGAACGTGCAAAAATCAAACAAATTGAAAATCATCTCCAAAGTATTGCTGATTATGATCGGGGCTTTTATTACCTCATATGGTCTGGAAGCCATATTAATTCCAAATAATGTATCAGACGGTGGTGTGACAGGTCTGAGTATCGTAGGCTCACAACTGTTTGGTTTACCGTTAGGGATGCTGATTGGTATCATCAACATTCCATTTGTCTGGTTAGGCTATAAACAGATCGGTAAAAGCTTTGCTATTTATTCCATCATCGGCATTGCCTCGTTAGCCGTGGGTACAAGCCTTATGCACCATGTACCAACGATTATTCAAGGGGATACATTGTTAATTACCGTCGTGGGTGGTATTATCATCGGTTTTGGTATGGGTTTGGCGTTGCGTAATGGCGGGGCATTGGATGGAATCGATATGTTGGCTGTCCTGCTTTCACGAAAAGTACCTTTTGGAACCAGTGATCTAATCTTATTCCTGAACATGTTTGTCTTTATTGTCGTTTCAACCGTATTTGGTCTTCAAGGGGCTATTCTGTCCGCACTTGCTTATTACATTGCTTCCAAAGTGATTCATATTGTTGAAGAAGGTTTGAGCGGATCCAAAACCTTTAAAATTATTACCAACCAACCTGAGATCATGGTCGAAACGATTCGCGACCGTTTAGGTCGTGGAGCAACCTATACCGATGCTTACGGGGGTTACTCCAATGAACAATTCAAAGAAATCACTTGTGTAATCAACCGTATGGAAGAAAGCAAGATCAAGGATATCATTCACGAAATTGATCCCAATGCTTTTGTTGTAGTTTATGATGTAGCCGAAGTTAAGGGTGGAAATTTCAAAAAGAAAGATATTCATTAATTCCTAAATATACATAGAAGTCGCTAATATAGCGGCTTTTTTGTTTTGGGAATAGAAGCTATTGTCTCAAGCCGAATCAATAACTTCTATTCCCTGTGGAGTTCTTATTCCTTGGCAATCCGTAACTGTATTTCAGTCAGAAATTGCTCGGTAATGATCGTATCCCGATTATCAATTTCATAAATTTCAAACGGATCACCCTTTAAAAGGAACCCATTTTCGTTGGCATATGCAACGACCTCAAGCATTTTTTCATGACTTTGACGGTAGTTACCCCGATAAAATAATGACAGGTAATCGCCAGCTGGCAGGAAATAATCATATTCAATTTTGCTGGAATCGTCAGGACTAAAGATAAAGAAAACGGAGTTGAAAACATCCCGTACACCATGCTTTAATTCCTCAAGTGACACGGATGCACCGTACAATTGGTTGCCGAAGTCTGGAATGTGACTATTATGCTTTTGATGCAGTTTTTTAATGGCATAATCCATCTCCTCTTCCCGCGTTATACGTGTATTGAGCTGCAGACAAGGCCGATCAGGATACGTTTTGATAGAGTAACCCCCCGTCTGAATGCTGCTTGCGTCAGTCAACACCTTGATTCTGCCCTGGATAATACGCTGCGTAGTTTCGAGCTTGGCGATTTGTTCCTTAATCAGCTCCTGTTCGGTGAATAACAATTCAAGCGTATTTTCGACACTTTGCTGATCCAAATACGCTTTGATCTGTTGCATAGTGAAATCCAACTGACGCAGGTCCCGGATGATATTCAGTTTATACATATCCTGAAGGCTGTAAAGCCGATACCCATTTCCGTCTCGCCGGGGCTGCAGCAGCCCTAATTTTTCGTAATAACGAAGTGCGTCAACACCTATTCCGTAAAGCTTCGAAATCTCATTGATTTTATAATCATTTTTCATCGTTTTATCCTCATTTGCACTTAGCTATTATATGCATGCGCGTAAGTTGGAGGCGCGCCATACACTTCCTTATACAGCAATTTTCTCACCATTTCAAATTGTGTCGAGGTCAACTTTGCTGGATAACTCATGATCTGTAATGACAAGTTTTGCTGCCTTACAGCACGAAGAGGCGGTTGCACATAAGAATGATCTCCCAAGTAGAATCCCAGGCGCTCATAAAATCCGATCCTTCTCTGCTTCAGCTCATCTACTGGCAATTCGACTTCCAATATAACCGGCTTGGCGGACTTCTTCATGAAACGCTCCATTAAGCGCTTGCCTATGCCGCCTCCACGAATGTTCGGGGAAACAGCGACATGCTCGACGTATCTGAACGACTCGAACTCCCAGCCTGCGAGAAAGCCAATCACTTCATTATGCTCATTCTCTTCTGTGAGAAGGTGATAGCATGAATTGGACAGCAGCTTCTTCTGTTCTGAATATTCCCGATATTCAGCTTCGGGAAACGACTTCTTCATAATTTCAAACACTTGGTCAAACTGTTTTTGCAACATCAACTGAACCACTCCTAATTTGTAAAAGCCATATTTGCGCTACATTCACGATAAACCCTGGTACGATACCAGAGTCAAGCAATATGGCAGAGATCACAATTCCTGAAGTAAGTTTACTTATTACAACTTTTTTTGGCCGGGGTCAAACTCTTTCGTTGTACAGACATTGTTTTACTTGGTTCAAAACGTTTCTCTAGACCCACACAATATCGTGATGATACCATCGTAAAGTGCTAGAAAACAGTTGGAATCAGGGGGATTATGTTAGTGGAGCAAATAAAGTACGACAACTTAAAACTGGGAGAAAAGGGAGCAATCATCAGTATTATTGCTTATATTTGTCTGACTGCAATTAAAATGGTCATCGGTTATATGTCTAATTCCGAAGCTTTGAAAGCGGATGGGTTAAACAATGCTACCGATATTATAGCTTCAATCGCGGTTCTTATCGGTCTGAGACTTGCTCAACGTCCGGCTGATAAAGATCATACATATGGACATTGGAAAGCGGAGACCGTTGCCTCACTGGTTGCTTCTTTTATCATGATGGTAGTAGGTTTACAAGTGTTATACGAAGCTATCACATCCGTATTCCAGGGGAAAAGCGAATCTCCGGACATCTTCGCAGCATGGACAGGCATTTTCTGTGCCGGAGTGATGTATCTGGTTTACCGATATAATAAAAGACTTGCTTTAAAGATCAAGAGCCAAGCGGTTATGGCAGCTGCAAAAGACAATATTTCGGATGCCTGGGTTAGTATAGGAACAGTTATCGGCATCATCGGTTCCCAATTTGGCCTGCCATGGCTCGACCCATTAACAGCTGTAGCGGTGGGCTTTTTAATATGTAAAACTGCTTGGGACATTTTTCGGGAAGCTACACACCATCTTACGGATGGGTTTGACGAAGAACTCATCAAGGTATACAGAAAAACGATTGCCAATATTGACGGGGTAGAGGCAGTTAAAGATTTAAGAGCTCGTAGTTACGGTAATAATGCTGTTGTAGATGTTGTCATTCTTGTACGATCGGATCTGGATCTTCAGAAGGCTCATGATATTTCAACAAATGTAGAAGACGAATTGTTAAGAGAACATGATGTGTACACTGTTCATGTTCACGTTGAACCAGACGAAGCTCCTAACGAAGCGCTTTTATTATAAAACATGAGCGACAACTACAAGGACTTTCCAGTAAACAGGAATATCGTCTTCTCTTCTAAATGTAAGACAGGACAGGTAGCCCAATGGCTACCTGTTTTTTTAGTTGAAAGGGTCTCCGAACATGTCCTTTTGATTTTTCTTGCGGAAACTTCTCGGAGACTCACCAACCGTTTTGGTAAAAAGAATCGTAAAGTAGTTTGGGTTCTCGTACCCGACCAACTTGGAGATTTCCCATATTTTTTTCTTGGTAGAAACCAACAATCGGGTCGCTTCTCCCATTCTTCGTTGAATGAGGTAATGATAGGGGGAGGTACCGTAGCAGCTCTTATACATATGAATTAAATAGTAGAAATCGATATGGAATTGATCAGCCAAGTCCTTCAGCTTAATATGCTGCCGGTAGTTCGTATCCAGATAGTCTTTGATGCTTTCGGCGAGGGTATTGCTCGGCACGATCTCACTTGCTGTGCGCTGATGGTGCGACATCCGATCGATAATCAACAGAACGGCATGCAGCAGATGATGGGAAATAGAGACGTATCCGTCTTCCCGGATTGAAAATTCATTGAACATGGTCTGCATTAACGAACGGATCTCTTCCGAATAACGGTTGGCACGAACAACTGGTTCACTGCCGGGAGGAACAACCCAATCGCTGTTGGCGCGAGTACCCTCTTTGAAACGAAAGCCGCAATAGAAGGTGGATAAAGGGAATTCGGGATCCGATTTTTCCTCGTGAAGTGTTCCTTTGTTATATACAAGAAGATCTCCCTTTTGGGCTGAGTGCTTGATGCCATCAATCGTGAACGAGCCACGGCCGTCATTCACGTAAATAATCTCATGCACATCGTCATGCTTATGGGTTGGAAAACTCCAATGGGGGTTGTCTGCCAACTTCCCAACATAAATAATAATGCAATCTTGATCTTCATACATTAGTTCGGATTCATGGCGTGTATTCATTAATGTCTTCCCTTCAAGATTCAGTGGTGAAATGACAACATACATAATGTTTTGGAAGAAGACCACAACAACCTTTATTGTCGCTTGGCATGTCTGACAGTACAATTTCACTATTAATAATATGTACTATATATCGATCGGAAGGGATGTGGAAGCAAAATTTGATAGGAATGGATTCTAGTTTAAGAAAATGAAACGCTTGCAACATTAGAGAGAATTGTGAGGGCTTATGCATGACTAGAAAAAGAGAAAATTTACTTATTTTAACACTTACATTAGTTAGCTTTGTATTGGGAACCACCGAATACGTGATTGTGGGCGTATTGAAGGAAATCGAAACCTATATGAAAGTATCGCTGGCTGCCGCAGGTGCGCTCGTATCCGGCTTCGCTATTGCCTATGCGATTGGAACACCGTTTGCCGTTGCATTCTTGGCCAAAATTCCTCGAAGAAACTCCATTTTAATTGGATTTGCAGTCGTGCTTGCCTTAAACGTATTAACCATCTTCTCAACAACATTCTTTTCCCTGATGATTATTCGGATCGTCTCGGCTGTTGCTTGCGGACTTACGATATCGCTTTCGATTTCAATTGCAAGCGACGCAGTCAACCGGGAACGAAGAGGGGAAGCAATTGCTTGGATACTGGGTGGATTTTCCATCGCCAATGTGCTTGGCGTCCCGCTCGGCACCTTCATCGGACAGCATCTGAACTGGTCCATGACGTTTGTTGTTACGGCCTGCATCGGTGTGATGCCATTCATATTCATGTTCCGTATTCTTCCACGACAAACGATGACCATTGCCGGTTCATTCAGTGACCAGATGGCTCTATTTATGAAGCCTCGCATACTACTGGCCTGTTTGATTCCGGTCCTTGGAAACAGTTGTATTTTTGTGATCTTTACGTATATCACTCCGTTGCTGGGACAGTCCATGGGCATACCCGCAGGTTGGATTAGTGCTGTACTCCTTATCTATGGTGCCTGCAGCATACTGAGTAACTGGATTGGGGCCAAAATAGCAAAGGGAGATTTCTTACCCAAGCTCAAATGGCTTTTCGTTATTCAAGCCGCTATCTTTTTGGGGCTGAGTTTCACCGTATCTCATCTATGGCTGGGCTTGGCGTTTCTGTTCCTGATCGGTTGCCTGTCATCCTCCATGAGCGCGGCTTCTCAACTCTATTTGTTCGATGTCTCCGGAGCGATAGCGCCAAATTCTAGACCGTTTGCTTCCACCTTGCTGCCCGTAGCGGCAAACGTGGGTATCGCGCTTGGCTCTGGAGTCGGGGGTCTTGCCGTCGATTTGGGTGGTGTAGAGTGGGTGCCTCCTGTAGCTGTGGTGCTCGCTTTATCAGCCTTTGTTATTACAGTGGTGTGCCAACGATCCATTCAATTGAAGCCGGAAGAAGCAGTTTCTCCTAAACTGGATTACAGTATTCCAAGTACACATTAGTAGATCCTGAAGTCTGCTCTTTGATCCACGATTGTGTCTTTTCATTGAGTGAACCCAACATAATCATACATGTTCAGTATGAAAGTCGCTATTCTAGCGGCTTTTTTGTTTTTACGGATCAATTGTTTACCCGGAAATTACGGTAAGAATGAGCTGAGCAAATAGCGTTTCCTAAAGCACACTCTCTGTTCAAAACAGGAAGTGGAAAGATGGAATTAAAGAAAACGGTTGACGAAGGAAGTGATCCAGTATAAAATGAAGCCGTGATTTAGTAAATTAGTAAATTAGTAATTTAGTAATTTAGTAAATTAGTAAATCTAAAGTTTGTGGATAGGAGGGGATCATTATTCAGTTCTGGCCTTGCAGAATGATGAAATAAATAGGGAGCGGCTGCACACGGTAGTAGTAAAAATCTTAAAGGATAAGGGGTATTGAAAATGTTTGCGAATCGATATGTCCGAACCATTATCCTTTCCAGGGTGCTGCTACAACTGGGAATATGGATTCGGAATTATGCTGTACTTCTTTATGTTTCCGAATTGACACATAACAATCCGGTTGATATATCACTGATTTCGGTTGCGGAATTTGCACCGATCTTTATATTTGGCCTGATTGGCGGGACCTTTGCCGACCGATGGAGGCCGAAGAGAACCATGGTCTGGAGCGATGTGTTATCCGGCTTGTCTGTCGGGGCTGTACTGCTTGCAGTTATGAATGGCGGATGGATTGCACTTCTGATCGGATCATTTGTTTCTGCCAGCTTATCGCAATTTTCTCAGCCTTCGGCGATGAAACTGTATAAACAGCATGTACCAGCCGAACAATTGCAGGGTGTTATGGCGATGTCCCAAACGCTTGTCGCTGTCTTCATGGTGCTTGGACCGGTGATTGGTACCTTTATTTTTATTAAGTTTGGCATTAACGTATCCCTGATCCTGACGGCAGCTATGTTTCTGGGATCCTCGCTTGTATTATCCTCTCTTCCCCGGGATGTAGAGGAAGCTAGGTCAGGGAATACTGGCAACTTCGTCAAAGAGATGACCGACGGACTGCGCTATATTGGGGCCAATAAATCCTTGAGAACACTGGGATTAACCTTCTCGGCAGTCGGATTAGCATCAGGATTGACTCAGCCGCTTCAAATTTTCCTTGTCATTGAGAATTTGGGACGGGATAAACCTTTCTTGCAATGGCTGGTGATGGCTAATGGGGGGGCCATGTTGGTTGGTGGTGCTGCAATCATCGCAATCTCTAAAAAAGTAAAGCCACAATTATTGCTTTTGGTTGGTTTACTGGTTAATGCTGTCTGTACTGTCGGAATGGGTGCGTCTAAGCAAGTTTGGCTGACTATTGTTCTGCTCGTGATCAGTGGTCTGTTCTTTCCTTGTATCCAAGGTGGAATTCAGACGCTTCTTGTACGAAACACGGAGGGGGCATTTATGGGCCGGGTATCCGGAGCGATCATGCCGATTTTTATGGGAATGATGGTAATTGGCATGTTTATCTCCGGATATATCAAGGACACCTTCTCCCTGTTTAGTGTATTTATGACGAGTGGAGTTTTTGTGGTTATCGGAGCACTGTTACTGCTCCCTATTGTCAAGGAAAAGGAGAGAGCGACATGGATATGAATAAGCGCAAAGAGCTGCTGGAGGAATACAAGCAGATCAAGACTTATATGGGCGTAGCCCAAATCAAAAACAAAATAAACGGTAAAATCTATATTGACAGCTATCCCAACTTGAAAAACAAATGGTTTACTCTGCAAATGCAGCTGGATCAAGGGAGATTTGCAAATCCCCAGCTGCAAAAAGAATGGAGAGAATTTGGAGAAGATGCATTCACTTATGAGGTTCTGGAGCAGAAAGATATCGATAAAGTGACGGATATACGCTGGGAACAAAAGCAGCTCCTGAAGTCTTGGCTCCAGAAGTTACAGCCCTATGGAGACAAAGGCTATAATAGACCTCCTAAGGATTAAAGGATGATGCAGTTAATGAGGTTTGACTAACGGTGAAAATCAAGATAAGATGAAACCGTCGTTTAGTAAATTAGTAAATAAGTAGACGGAATGAGGGAATAAATTTGAAAATACCTACAACGTTAAAACATAAACCGGTTATCGTGTCGGATAATTATGAGAAGGTTGACGGCCGAATGGCTGGGAATACCGACGCAAAGGGTCTTTCCCTGGGATTGGCTCAATGGAACGACAGAGGAAAGGTTGATATTTCAGCCAAGGTATGGAGGTATACCGGAGAAAAATGGTCAAGACAATCCGAGGAACTGCCTCTCCATCGCGTGCTTGATTTGTCCATCCTCATTTGTCGGTCCCTGGAACATTTTCGCGAGGCCTATAGATATGAGCATTTGTATGACCCAGAGCAGCCTGTCATTGATCGGGTTGGCCTGCAAGGAGATGCGATGTCTGTGGAGATCTGTACGGACAATGAGAGAATTAATGAAGACATTAAGCTGTTCAGCCAAGCGCTTAGTGATGACGATGAAATGATTGGTGAGCGTTTACGCACATTATCCAAAATATTAAAGGATATGGGTTATTAAAAAGAAAACGTACACAGAAGTGGATTGATCAATAAAGAGCCTAAACGCCTGAAGACGTTTAGGTTTCTTTATTATGTTGAGCATAATTCAATCAATTGGCGATGAAGTTTCCCATTCTATGATTTTTATGAATCTCTTCCGTTCCAGCATTAAGGGCAGTCCTGTAGTAATCACGCTTATGTTCAATCACTTCCATCGTCTTTCTAAGCTCTTCCATTTGTGCTTCAACACTAGCCTTGCGTTCTGTGAACATGTCATATCGCTCCTGTAAGGTGGAGTCTCCCTCGGAGCACCATGCTATAAAATCCTTGATATCCTTAATCGGCATTCCGGTAGATTTCAGACATTGAATGATCTTTAAGAAATCGATGTCGGATTCTTTAAAGTTTCGTGCTCCGCCAGGGGTTCGTTCAACAAAAGGCATGAGTCCTTCCTTGTCGTAGTAACGCAAGGTATATACGGTTAGATTCAATTCTTTAGCAACTTCGCTAATCGAATATGACATTCATTTTCCCCTTTTCTTACTAGTATACACTTCGATCTAACTCTAGGATCTTTCGGAGATTCTATCATGCTGTATGTGGGATGTCAAAGTTTCTAATGACATTTGACCTAGAGTTAACTAGAGGGATTAAGATTGTATTGCAGGAGAAAAAGCAGGGCTGAATTCAATGGAATTCAAAAGCTAAGTCATGACTTGTACCCTATGAGCGTGACTCTCTTGGAAGAATGAATATGACAATCTTAGGAGGATTTAATGATGATAACTGCTAAAGCACGAGCTGTTGACGGTCCGGACCAATTGTTCCGAGCAGCCGAGATTAAACGACGTGATCTTGATTTGCACGATGTCCTGATCGAAATTAAATATGCAGGCATATGCCACTCTGACATTCATACTGCTCACGGCGAATGGGGACCCGTAAACTATCCGCTCGTTCCTGGACATGAGATCGCAGGATTTGTCACAGACGTAGGGGCCGAAGTTTCAAAGTATAAGGTTGGTGACCGAGTAGGGGTCGGATGTATGGTTGACTCTTGTGGAGAATGTGAAAACTGCCGCCAGGGTGAAGAGCAGTACTGTCTCAAAGGAAATATTCCTACCTACGCGGGCGTTGACAAGTATGGCGAACCCACACAAGGTGGGTACTCCACTCACATTGTCGTAACAGAGGACTTCATCGTCCGGATTCCTGACAATATCGAGCTTGATGTCGCTGCACCACTGCTTTGCGCAGGTATTACAACATACTCGCCGCTAAATCGTTGGGGAGCTGGACCAGGTAAAAAAGTAGCGATTGTGGGTATGGGCGGTCTTGGTCATATGGCTGTCAAAATTGCACATGCCATGGGTGCAGAAGTAACTGTACTGTCACAATCTTTGAAGAAAAAGGATGATGGCTTGCAATTCGGGGCAGATCATTATTTCGCGACAAACGAACCGGAAACTTTCGAAAAACTTGCCGGGTATTTTGACCTGATTATTAACACTGTAAGTGCGAATATCGACATCAATGCTTACTTCTCACTGCTTACTCTGGATGGTACTCTGGTGAACGTGGGTGCTCCTGGGGAGCCGTTGTCTGTAAACGTGATGTCCCTCATCGGACACCGTCGTTCGTTCGCAGGCTCATTGATCGGGGGCATTCGTGAGACTCAGGAAATGCTGGATTTCTGTGCAGAACACAGTATCGTTCCTATGATCGAAGTCATCTCAGCCGACCAAATTGATGAAGCTTACAAGCGAGTGTTGGTATCAGATGTGAAATACAGATTCGTAATTGACACGAGCACAATTTAAGCTGTTTAAGCTAAAAAAAGAGAAGAAAATCCAATCGCTCATAACATGGCGATTGGATTTTCTTCTTTTATGGTGAAACAGACTGAAAGAAAGAGCTAAAGGAACGAGCAATTTTATTAATCTGAAACGACGAATCCATCAAAGTTCTCAGGACCTACACGGACCGTACCCAACAAGTTGGAGCTTACGAATGCAGAGTATGTCAATTGAGGGGTAATTGGCGGATTGAAATCATCCGCAGAGAACGTGATAACTTGAGGCGCCAAAATACTCAAACTAAATGTGGAAGTTGCTGAGTATATGACAGGGTCAGTAGACAAGGTACCTCTTACAATAGTAATCGTTACGCCGACAAGAGCTAATGGCAATTGTACAGAAACCGTTCCCTTAAATTGAACTCTGGGGTTAGCACCTGCACCTGCTGTCTGAAGACCAATTTGGCCGAACAATTGCGGCGTGTTAATTACGAGGATCGGAATAGCAATCGAGTTAGCCAAACTTGCGTTTTGCGATGTTCTCGCATCAAGAAATGTTGTCATTGAATCTACCTCCTAATCAATGGAATAGAATAGTATATTCGAGGGTTATTAGTATGCTTGGACTTCTGGATATAATCAAAAAAAAGGCATTTTACTAAACGAATAGGCAAAATTTCAGCTAAATACAGATCGATGAAAATCAGAGAACATGAACAAAAACGCTTTAGGGAATGAACCCAAAAGCGTCTCTAATGTTATTTCTATATAAATAAATATTCACCCTTTGACTGCTCCTGCCGTAAGTCCGCTAACGATATATTTCTGTCCAAACAGGTAGAGGATAAAAACAGGCAGTGAAGTCAGGACAAGGTTAGCAAAAATCAAATTCCAGTCTCGGCTGTATTTACCGTAGAAATTGTAGATCGAAAGCGGCATCGTCCACGTTGAACTGTTCGTAAGGAAGTATACCGGAATCGTGATATCATTCCATACCGACATAAACACCATGATCGCAACTGTTGCGTTTACGGGCAGGATAAGCGGTGTAACGATACGGAAGAACACCCCAAATACACTGGCGCCTTCCAGAAACGCGACCTCGTCCAGCGCTTTCGGGATGGTTTTGATAAATCCACTATATAAAAATACGCTGAAAGCGGTATTTAGTGCTGCGTAAATTAGAATGACACTTGATATGCTGCCGTAAAAGCCCAATCCCTGCACGACTCGAATCGTTGTAATGATGGACATCGGTGCAATCAGTCCCATGAAAAAGTACATATATATTGTGTTTGAGACTCTGGTGTCTCGGCGTGCCAAAATGAAAGAAGCTGCAGATGAAGCGACTATGTTGATGATGGAAGAAATGCCCGTAATCCAGATGCTGTTCAGGAATGCCCTGGACAGACCACCCTCTTCAAATACCCGGACATAGTTTGAAAACTGCCATTTATCCGGCAAGCTCAAGGAGAAGCTGAGTACTTCAGCGCTCGTTTTGAACGAACCCAGAATCAGAATCACCAGAGGCAGCAGAATGAGTAAAGAGGCGAGGAGCAGAAATCCTTCAACAATATAGTTGCGAATAGCGAGTTTGCGTGTATATCCCATGTTATTCCGTAACCTCCTTACGCCGCATGAAAATCAGTAGCGGTATAGCAATAATCGTGACAACCACAAACAGAAGGGTATTGACTGCGGTACCAAGTCCCCAATTTCCTTCCCCGAAGGAGCGGAGAATAATCGTGCCCACAACCTGTGAAGCGTTGCCTGGACCTCCGCCGGTCATGACATAGACTTCCGAGAATACTTTGAGTCCGCCAATCAGTGTCAACATCAGATTAATATTGATGGCTGGCAGCAATAGGGGCAGCGTAATTTTGAAAAAACTTTTCCAGGAGCTTGCGCCGTCAATCGTCGCCGCTTCATAATATTCCTGCGAAATAGATTGCAAACCAGCCAGATAGATGGCCATTTGGAATCCGGCGCTTTGCCAGATGGACACGATGGCAATCGTCCAGATGACAAGGGAAGGATTGGTCAACCAGGCCTGACTCAGTGAATGTAATCCAACCGCCTCCAACACGCGATTGATCGTACCCTCCGTGCGCAGCATGG
Source organism: Paenibacillus vandeheii (assembly GCF_030433635.1). Classification (NCBI taxonomy): domain Bacteria; kingdom Bacillati; phylum Bacillota; class Bacilli; order Caryophanales; family Paenibacillaceae; genus Paenibacillus; species Paenibacillus vandeheii. The sequence continues at coordinate 258,697 of NZ_JAROCD010000008.1, read as the reverse complement.
GTGTGAACAAGATGCTGATGACAAGAATGCTCAGTATGGAAGGGGAGTAGAAAATCGCGCGCAGCAGGTTCTTCGTTTTTAATCTCATATTTAGGGCCACGGCCAGCAGCAGGCCAATAATATTTTTGCCAGCAACTGTAACAACGGCAAAAATCGCCGTATTTTTAAGCGCAAGGATAAGCGTTTTGTCCGAGAAAATTTTCTCGAAATTGTCCCATCCGATAAACTTCAGATCAATTCGATCCAGACGCCAATCCGTGAAGGAGTAGTAGAAAGCAGCAATAGCCGGGATAACAAAAAAGATGGAGTAAATAAGTAGTGCCGGAAATACCATGTAATACGAATATAAATTTTTTGCCCTTTTCATGTCTCACGCTCCGTTATGGCTAGGCAGCACATCATTCAGGAATGACCTGCTGCCCCTGTATTTCACTTCTTAGAAACCGGAAACGCCTTTATCCTGCATCAGTTGACTGAACTTCTCATCCCAGGATTTCAATACTTCCTCCGGTGTCAAACCGCCAGCGAATTGATCCTGCAGTAACCTGTATAACTCGCTGCGATCTACCAGCATGTAAGCATCCGTGGTCAACACGGTTTTCTTCGGGAGGATGTAATTGTCGACGATATCCTGTTTGTATGCAGGTAACTCTGGTGTCGTGACGTCGCTAAAATTGGATACATAACCTTTGGAATCGACGATTTGTTGTGCGATCTCTTTGGAGGCGATAAAGTCCAGAAACTGTTTGGCTTCCTGCAAATGCTTCGCTTTCTTTGGAATGAACAGCTGTCCTCCAAGCGGACTTGCACCCAGTTTGGCATCATCGGAGGACGGAATTGGGAATACGCCGAGTTCCATGCTTGGATCCTGCTGTGCTACGCCTTCGATTAGCCAGTCTCCCATAAACATCATCGCAACTTCTTTGTTCAGGAATTTGCCAACGGCCATGTCATAGCTGTCGCTAAGCACATCCGTGTTGGTATACCCCTTGGTGTACACTTCGTATTGCTGCTCCAAAAACGTTTTAAACTCGGGAATATCGGACCATTTCTTCTTGTTGCTGTTGAGCTCCTCAAAAAAAGTCGGATCATTTTTGGCTACAAAATCGGCAAATGCTGCTGCAGGCCAGATGTTCGCAGCCCAAGCATCTTTGTAGGGCATGAATACTGGAGTGATGCCGCTGGCTTTGATTTTTTCACAAATGGCCAGAAACTGTTCATAGCTTGTCGGAATGGACAGACCCAGGTCGGCAAAAATCTGTTTGTTGTACACGACTCCTTGCATGCCCGTGTCCTGACTGACATGGAAGCTGTAGATATGGCCGGCAGCGGAGAGCACATCCTTGTTTACAATTCTGCTGGCCCAGGACTCGTTATCCAGAATTTCGAAATTGCGTTCAAGATTCAGGTCCGTAATCGCGCTGGCCAAATTGTATTGAATGATATCGGGCGTTTCGTCTACAGCCAGCTTGGTTTGCAGCACGGTCGTTGTTTGCTCAGCCGGAATGAGCTGCAGATTGACAGATATGTTGGTCTGTTTTTCAAACTCATCGAGAACATCCTGCTGAATAAACGCGGAATCCTGAGAGCTCTTGGAAATAGCCAGTTCGAGTGTGACCTTGGCGTTCTTGCTGCCATTGCTCGTAGACGTACCAGAATCCGTACCTCCTGATCCGCAAGCGGTCAGCGAAATGGACAACAGGCTGGCCAGAACAATGGATGCTGCTTTTTTTCTTTTATGCAGTTTCAATGCAAATCCCCCTCTGAGACATTTAATGAATCCGTTTACAAGTCCAATTATAAAATCCAATTCTACTCCGGTACATGTCTGTGCTTGAATGTTTATGTGTAAAATCCTGAACTTGAAATCGCTATCATTTCATTCAAACGCATGCTACAGTTAGACATGATGCAGACGAGTTACACAGCATGACAGGACAGGAGGCTACACGAAGAATGATTAAACTTATACATAAAGCAACGCAATTCAGTTTGCAGACCAAAGTATTTTTGACATTTCTGGCTCTGCTTTTGTTCGTGTTAGGCTGCTTCATCGTATATGTGAACCTTGTTGTTATCCGCCCACTTACACAAAAAACGGAGGAGGACACACGTATCACTGCCACAAAGGTACGTGAACAGGTTGACTTGTACGTAGAGCAGCAAAACCAGATGTCCCAGCGTATATTGTCCAATAAGGACATCTTTGCAACGATGGACAAGAGTTCCTTGGCTCCAAGTAATTATGAAAGACTGAAACAAATCAGGAAACTAAAAGATATCATGTTCCAGGCGATCGGGCCCAGCATGAACATCAAGGACATGTCCATTTATGATAAACAAGGTGCGCTGCTCACATCGTATATTGGTTCAGGACATGCTCCAACGATCCTGAGTACCATGCTGGAAAAAAGCAGGAGTGGACGAGAGTGGAACGGGAATGGTTTTATCCTGCTCCGACAGGCAGACGTCATCTCATTTGTCCGAACAATAAACGATCAGAATGGGAAGCTGTACGGATACCTTAGTATTCAAATGGATCAGGCTTACATTCAAAAACTTACGGAAGGAATTACAGCAGGGGATGTTTTTATTCTAAACAAGCAAGGGGAGCAGATGACCGGCTCCGAAGTGAGAAAGCATGCCTTAGAGTGGACGGAGCCATTATCCGACGAGGGACTGGCAGTTGATGAACAAAATAATTATGTGACACATGCCACATCTCACGAAACGGGTTGGATTACTTTTATCGTAACACCGAAAAATTCAGTGTTAGGCTCGATTCATTCTGTACAAAGCATGTCCATTCTGCTGATTACAGCACTTATGCTCATTTCTTTTGTGTACATTTTCTTCTCCACGCGCAACCTGCTGCTTCCGATTCGCAAGCTTCGCAGCCAGATTTGGCGCATCAATTACAGCAATATGAAGCTGAAAGTAGAAGATCGGCCCAAAAATAACGACCTGCTCCTGCTGAATGAAGCTTTTCAGGATTTGATGGAGCGATTACAGGAGTCCATTGACCGCGAGAAAAAGGCATTGCATGAAGAAGTCACCGCCAGGAATTCCGCTCTGCAAGCTCAGATTGCTCCTCATTTCCTTCATAACGTCCTTTATTTGATCAGCATAGCTGCTCAAGAGGGGAAAACCCGGGCCGTGTCAGACATGTGTAAACATCTATCAGACAGTTTGCGTTATATTGTTTCATCCCCTTATGCACATGTGACAATGGCGGATGAGCTTGAGCATACGAGACATTATTTGTCGTTGGTACAGCAGAAGTATGAAGAAGATTTGGAGTGGAACATCGATGCTGATGAACTGGCGAGTGAGGTCCGGCTGCCTCGGCTGGTGATTCAGCCTTTTGTGGAAAACTGCATTGAGCATGCATTTTTTAATATTACACCGCCTTGGCGTATTCAAATTACCGTGAAGCAGTATAACGGATTATGGGCTTTGGAGATCAAAGATAACGGAGAAGGCTTCCCGCCAAACAAAATAGAAGAGATTTTATCCAATATCCAGAAGTCCGGCACCGGAATGAATCAATCCCCCGATCGCCATACCGCACTTGGCAGCATGGGAATCATCAATAGCGTTAACCGGCTTAAACTGATGTACAGCAATCGACTAATTTTTAACATGTACAACAATCATACTGACGAGGAAAAAGGGGCAACCATTCAAATCATCGGCTCAATGACGAAGGATTTTTACTGATCACAGGAGGAGCAGATTATGTATAACATCATGATTGTTGAGGATAGCAAACCCATATTACGCAATATTAAAATGCTTTTGAGTAAGCTGAATTTTCCAATTCACGTGGCGGTTACGGCTACGAATGGGAAAGAGGCGCTGGCAGTGCTCCAGAAGGAGACAATCGATCTTCTGTTGACAGACATTCGCATGCCCAAGATGGATGGTTTATCCCTCATTGAGCAAGCGAAGCTCGCCCAGCCGGAGTTGAAGGTCATACTAATCAGTGGATATAGTGATTTTGAATATACGCGAAAAGCATTGAATTTGCAGGTGTTCGACTATTTGCTGAAACCTGTTGAGCCAGAGGCTCTGGAGGAAGTCATGGGCAGAGTTATTAAGGAGCTCGATCAATTGAGGTCAAGGAACGTTCATCAGTTGCAGGAGATCGTTGATTCTCATAGTTATGCTGAACTCAAGCCAGGAGAGAATTTTACTTTTTATGCCCAAATGATGATCATTGTACGAAGACAGCCCTTCACCCGGGAACGATGGGGACAAAGGACGTTACAGGCTTCTTTGGAGGATTTTTTTACTCCACGTTCCTGTAAAGTATTTCAGAGCCAAACTCCGCATCAATTCATCGTTTTTGTGAATAAAGGGATTGTTGATTTGTATTCTTCTGTACATGAATGTCTCGAATCGTTAAGACGCCATTTGGTTGTACAAGGTATGGATACAATCATCGGGGGACAAGGGGTAGGGTCTGAAACCGTTAATTTGCCGGAGCTTTACCACCAAATTTCGTCCATTTTATCGACGCATCAGCGACTGAACCATGGAATGGTGCTGGACAGCGGAAATCCTGTGTCTATGGCAAGATCTGAGGCAGGCTCCCTGAATTCCATATTGGAATTGGATTTTGTCCACATGATACAGGCTCACCAGAAGGAACGGTTTGCCCTTAAGCTGTCTGAGCTGATGAATCGATGGACAGAGGAAAACGTTCATGTAAAAGAAGTGGAACGATTTATCAATTTAGTCGTGGATACGTTCGCACATTTGAATGAAGAGCAGGGGGCGGGAATTAGGCTTGGTCTGGATCTTAGAGCAAAAAAACTATTTGATGAAGAAACATATGGCGATTTCTGCCGTGAATTAACGGAATGGATCGGTCAATGTTTTGAAATGCTTCAATCCCATGATCGGAAGAGCAGAGAAGTTCTGTTTGAGCAAATGGATGAGTACATCAAACGAAACAAGTATACCCCAATATCCATCAATGACATTGCCATGAAGTTTCACGTCAGCCCCTCTTACGTTAGCAGAGTGATTAAAAACGTAACGCAAGTCACGTTTGTTCAGTACTATACCAACCTTAGAATTAAGGAAGCATGCAGACTGATGGAGTGTCAGCCGGAGATGAAGTTTAAGGAGTTATCAGATCTGTTATCGTTCAGTGATCAGCATTATTTCTCCAAAGTGTTTAAGGAATATACGGGACTTAGTCCGACAGAATATAAAGAAAGACTGCTTAAATAGTCCGTTCAAGGAAAAACGTATAAAAATTCCGAAAACGTTTGCCAACTATTTCAATCTGCCTGATTTCATTATTTTATGTTGCAAACTATACAAAATTAACGTAAATTAAGGATATAATAATTGTTGTATTTGCAACAAAAATTCCAAACAAGCTATTGATTCATAGAAGGAGCGATACATCATAATGACAGTGGAAATAAGAGCGTGCAGTCGCGAGGATTTACAAAAACTACAAGAGATTAGTATAGAAACATTTAGCGATACATTTAAAGATCAGAATTCTCCTGACAATATGAGAGCCTATCTGGAAAGAGCATTTAACGCTAAACAGTTGGAGGCTGAATTATCCAATAGCTGTTCAGACATCTTTTTCGTCTACTATAATGATGAACTTGCGGGATATTTGAAGCTGAACAGGGATGAAGCTCAATCCGAAAAAATGAGTGATGCATCACTTGAAATTGAGAGAATCTATATCAAGAAAAAATTCCAAAAGCATGGACTGGGTAAATATCTGTTAAATCAAGCCATAGAAACCGCATTGGAACACAATAAGAAGAACATCTGGCTCGGGGTATGGGAAAGAAATGACAATGCCATAGCTTTTTATAATAAGATGGGGTTTGTTCAAACCGGCTCACACTCTTTTTATATGGGGGATGAGGAACAAATAGATTTCATTCTGGTCAAAACACTCTAGTCATCGTACCGATTCTAAAAAATGTAGTGATCGTTTAAGTTGCTTTCTATTAGGTAGTGGTCAATGCACGCAAATGGTCGTATATTAAATATAAGTGGGTCATGTGGATGAACACAGATCCACTTTGTGCATTGATATACGATTCTACATAGAAGGACGGGGAAATATGGACTTTAAACCGCTTGCTTCATTTATTGACCGTATCACAGCATGGAGAATTCCATGGGCAGAGGTGCTTGTGATGCATCAAAATGATACCGTTTTCCGTTACCGTAATGGTTACGCCAACCTGGAGGAGCAAACGCCCATCGGCGAAGATGCGATCATTAATCTCTACTCCATGTCAAAAATCATGACCTGTGTGGCAGCGCTTCAGCTCGTTGAGAGAGGGCAAATGCTGCTGAACGATCCAGTGTCCGATTTTCTGCCCGAATATGCCGAAATGACGGTAAAGAAAACATTACCGAACGGCGAGATTAGACTGGAAAAAGCGACAAGAGCGATTATGGTACGCGACTTGTTTACGATGACTGCCGGATTCTCCTATGACATTGGCTCACCAAGCATTCAGGAAGCTGTGCAGAGCACCAATGGCAAACTACCGACACGCGATTTCGCGAAAGCGCTCGCCAATGAACCGCTTCTGTTTGAACCAGGTACGCAGTGGAACTACAGCATGTGTCATGATGTCCTCGGAGCTTTGGTGGAGGTTGTAAGTGGCAGACGCTTTGGTACGTATCTGCAAGAAGAAATTACAGGACCGCTCGGCATGAATGATACGGCATTCGACCTGAACGCTGAGCAGCAAGACCGCCTGATCCCGCAGTACGCATACAATGATGAGCTTGAGAAAGCCGTTCGGATGGATGGAAACGGATTCCGGGTAGGGACTGAATTGGAGAGCGGCGGTGCCGGGCTATTGTCTACCGTTAGCGATTATGCACTGTTCCTGAACGCACTGACTGGACGTGGGACCAGTCCGGAAGGCGTGCGCATTCTGTCACAGGCTTCAGTGGAACTGATGCGCACGGACCATCTGAATGATCTGACCCGTGGCGATTACTCCTGGGATCAAATGGGCGGGTATGGTTATGGGCTGGGTGTACGTACACATGTCTCCAAGTCGCGCAGCGGCTCGTTAAGCCCACTTGGCGAATTTGGATGGAGCGGGGCTGCCGGTTGTATGGCCATCATTGATCCGGACTCCGAGCTCACCGTCATGTATGCGCAGCACCTGCTGAACAGTCAGGAGCCTTACGTTCAGCCACGGTTGCGAAATGTCGTTTACTCTTGTTTGTAATGCGGAAAATTGAAGTCGTAATACACAAAAAAGTCGCTATCTTAGCGACTTTTTTTGTGTTTAGGGAGTTAGTTCTTGTCCAAATCAAAGGGGGTAATCTCCATTCGTTTGCACAGAAAAACATTATTTTGATGAGGTTACTCGATTGACCATATAAATACCGATCGACACGAACAGCAATGCGATCAGATTTTTGAATTCCATAATCGTTTCTCCCAGAAATAACGCCGATAGCAGAGTGCCGAACACAGGGATAAGAAAGTTATACACCGATACTTTCCCCACTTTGTTGTATTTCAGAAGCAGATTCCACAAGCAAAATGCCGCTGATGAAAGTAAAACTAAATAAATCAGGATTCCCGTTGATTCAAATGTAAAATGTGTAACCCTGCCGCCAAGCAGGAGGCCCAGTAGGGTGAGTGCCAGCCCGCCGACAAACAGGCTAACTCCGGTAATAACCAGAACGTCGATGGAGCCGGTTAAATGTTTTGCATATATGGCTGTAATGGAAAAAATAAGAGCCGCAATAATAACGAAACCTTCACCTGTGAGAGAGAAGGAGAATTCCAACAGATCGGAGTGAAAATTAACAATAATTACGCCAATAAATCCTAGCAAACAGCCGAGTATTTTATTTTTGCTCAGTTTATCATTTTTATATAGAAAATGAGCTAGAACAACACTGAAAAAGGTCGTTGTCGCATTCATAATCGATCCTTTAACACCTGTTATATTGGCTACACCCACATAAAAAAACATATACTGCAGCCCCGTTTGGAACACACCCAGCAATAGTAAGCTTGAAAATTGTCGTCCAGACAGTTCAAATTTTCGTTTACTAATGACCCGAAACAAGAATAGGAGCAGTAGTCCCGCTAAAATAAATCGATAACCCGCAAATACAAATTTTGATGGAATATCTTCTGACAGGATGTCAAAAGCAATATATCCAAGCTTAATAAACGGGTAGGCACTTCCCCATAACAAGCAACATATACTCGCAACTAGCGTTACAAATAATGGGTCGCTAAATTTGATCGGTTTCTCCATTGCTTTTATCTCATTCACTTTCAATCTTCTCCTCGCATGATATGTAAATGTGTAAGGGCTCATCGCACCTCACTGACCATATCATAAACTGCCAGTAGCTGTAACAAAAAAATGAAATTCCATTTCATAACAAGACTAAAAGGCTTATTCCTTCGGAGAACCCTCTTTCTCCAGCAATGGTACCTAAAGCAAAATAGATTTGTCGCGGTTTCTCATTTTCTATGCTAACAGCGTTACTGAAACAGAGCCTAAACGCATTGATGAACAAGCGCTTAAGTTTGCTCAACCTGTTTAGGTTCTGTTAATGTGAGTATGCTACGATGAAATGGGTGAAAACGATGACCAATCAAAATGATATTAAAATTGCAATTGTCGACGACGAGGCCTCGATTGTCACCATGCTTCAAATGGTGCTTCGCAGGGCAGGGTTCCATCAGCTGTACGATGCTTCCACCTGTGCGGAAGCTCTCCATCTAGTACAGCGCATTGCCCCGGATATCGTCCTGCTCGACATTACGCTCCCAGACGGGAGCGGACTGGAGCTCGTCTCCAAGCTCCGTGAATACGGAAATCCGCATATTTTGTTTCTGACAGCTAAGGCATCCGATCTAGATGTGCTGAGGGGATTCGCCATGGGCGGGGACGATTATATTACCAAGCCCTTCAATCCATTGGAGGTAGCTGCAAGAATACAGGCACGCATACGCCGTTTGGAGTCAGAAGCTCCAACTGCAAATCAGGTGAAACGTCCTGAACCGGGGATATACCGATTCGGTCGCTTCATCGTCAACGAGGCGGAAGGGGAATTACTCGTGGAGGGACAGCCGGTTCCTTGCCCTGCACAAGTCTTTCATCTGCTGCTGCACTTCTGCAAGTTTCCGGGGGTCGTATTTTCCAAAACACAGCTCTACGATCAGGTGTGGGGGATCAACGGACAGGGAGATGACTCGACGGTAATGGTACACATTCGGCGCATACGAGAGAAGATCGAGATCGATCCAGGAAATCCAAAGCTGCTGCTGACTGTACGTGGGCTCGGCTACAAGCTGTCAAAGGAGTTTCAGGAGCAATGAAAATACAACAGCGCATATCCTTCCACTTCACGTATCAATTGATCTTTTATGCCCTGATTATTCTGGCCATTACTCTCGTTGCTTGCATTATATTTTTTCAAAACACAACAAATAGTGAGCTGCGTCGGAACTTTCCGGTTGGCGCCTTGCAACTGATTGCTCAGGAAGCTTCTTCAAAGGACGGGACGATTCAGATTTCCCCCAAGTGGAATAAGCTCATTGAGGAAAAAGGAATGTGGATGCAGGTTGTAAATGCCGAAGGAGAGGTCATTTACAAAGTAAATACAAACTCGCATGATGGACTGTCGGCTTCGTATTCTGTTGCCCAACTTCTTGATATGCAGGAGACGAGGACACTAGGAACGTATGCTGTTCAAACTCATCTGAATTTTGCTTTTAATGTGCCGGTTCTGTACATCCTTGGCTACCAAAGTCCTGACCTTGACCAACTCATGACCTGGTTTGACGCTTACGGGCAGCAGGGGATGGTATCTGGCGAAAAGGCTCCCATTCTGGATCAGCAGCTGCGTGAAACCGGCAGCTATCTGCAAGTAATCAACTCTGCGGGGCATACCGAGCAAGCCATCGGTGATGAAACGTACTTGCAGAAGGGGTACCGTCCACTGGACATTCTGGCGATCCAGCAATCGCCCAGAAACTATGATACGAATATTGTCGCCCATCGTGATGAGCTCAGCGGAATGACCTGGGTCCTTTATACGCCCAATCCAACGGGAGATCCTTTGAAACATCCCGCGATGGATACGGCAACCCGCGGACTCATGTGGTTTGCAGGCCTAGCACTGCTCTTGGCAGTACCCTTATCGATCTGGCATGGCTACCGTTACGGTCAGCCGCTGGTTTTATTCGCAGGCTGGTTCGAACGGATGGGACGTGGGCAGTATGATCAGGTTCTCACTGCCAAAGACAAGCGCAAGATTTTCCGCCCCAATGGTACGATGCGAAACCGCTACAGACTCTATAAGGAAGTCATGGAATCCTTCTATCGAATGGCTGATCAATTGGCCCAAACCGAGAAGGAGCGTGAGAGGCTGGAGAAAGAGCAAAGGGAGTGGATGTCAGGAATTTCGCATGATCTGCGCACGCCACTGTCCACCATACAAGGTTATGGATATATGCTGGAGAGCTTACCGGAACAATGGAGCCAAGAGGAGATGCGAACCATGGGAACGACGATCCGGGAAAAGGGGGATTATATGCTTGAGCTGATCTCTGACTTTTCCATGATCCATCAACTCAAGCAAGGCGACTCAATGATGCAGCTTCGGAAGATCGATTTGGTTGAGCTGGTGCGCTGCTCCGTACTGAAGTACGTTAATGACGTTACCCTGTCTGAGTACCAGTTTCATTACGTCGGGGAGGAGCGTCCTCTATGGGTACAGGCTGATGAAACCTGGCTGCTGCGGTTAATGGATAACTTGCTTTCCAACGCAGTGAAGCATAACCCGTCAGGCGTGAATGTTACCGTCTCCATCGGCAGAATGAACGATAAGGCATGCATACGTGTATTGGATAATGGCAAAGGCATGGACGAGGAGACGCTGCAGCATTTGTTCAATCGCTATTATCGGGGAACGAATACAGAAGAATCAACGGCTGGCTCTGGACTCGGCATGAGCATCGCCAAAACGATCGTGGAAGCGCACGGCGGAGAAATTCATGTACAGTCCAAAGTGTGGCAAGGTACCAAAATTGAGATTTTATTGCCCTGCTGAAATGTTTACCTGCCTTGGGAAAATGCCGTTACTGAAAAAGCAGCCTACCTCATTCGAGGACAGGCTGCTTTTTCTATTGGCTTCAACATCTGTGATACATAACATGCTGCACGACAGTAATCTGGTTGAGGAGAACCATGTTTCTATAGGATTAATATTATTTGAAATCAAAAAAGAACCCGGATAATTATCCCAGTTTCTTCGATATTGTATACGAACAAATACAATGATATAATCAGATTACATTTATTTTAATGTAAAAGTCAAAAGTATCGCATCTTGTATTTAAATCTTATCATGGCAGCAAACGCTTTGTCAAATGTTTTTTTCTCAATTTATTGGTTAGGGGAGATACGAATGAGTTCTTTGGTTATCGGATTTCAGGAAATGGAAAAATTGCAACTTGCACTCGTTGGCGGAAAAGGGTTAAATCTAGCGAAGTTATCAAAGATTGAAGGCGTACTGGTCCCCGAAGGATTTTGTGTGACAACCGTTGGATATCAAAAAGCCATTGAACAAAACGAAACGTATCATTCTTTGCTGGATCAATTAGCCATGATGAAAGGTGATGAACGAGAGCAAATTGGTGAAATCAGCAGAAAGATCAGGGAACTTATTATGGGCGTAGACATTCCTGTCGATGTTGAAAAAGAAGTTGCTCACTATCTCTCCAAGTTTGGAGAAGGGCATGCGTATGCAGTGCGTTCCAGTGCGACCGCTGAAGATTTACCACATGCCTCTTTTGCTGGTCAACAAGACACGTACTTAAATATCATCGGGAAAGAAGCAATCATGCAGCATATTAGCAAATGCTGGGCTTCCTTGTTTACGGATCGCGCGGTAATCTATCGTATGCAACGTGGATTTGATCATGGTCAGGTGCATTTATCCGTTATCATTCAAAAGATGGTTTTACCAACGGCCTCAGGAATTTTATTTACAGCTGATCCGGTTACGTCCAACCGGAAAGTGCTATCCATTGACGCCAGTTTTGGACTGGGTGAGGCGCTGGTGTCTGGTTTGGTATCTGCCGATTGTTATAAAGTACGGGATGGTGAAATTGTCGATAAGAGGATAGCCACCAAAACGTTGGCGATCTATGGACGGAAAGATGGTGGGACGTATACACATCAGGTTGATCCCGTTCTGCAGCAGACGCAAACACTTACTGAACAACAAATTTTAGAACTGGCAAGCATGGGAAGACAGATTGAAGCACATTTTGGTTTTCCACAGGATATCGAATGGTGTTTGGCGGATGATACGTTTTACATTGTTCAGAGTCGTCCAATCACTACTTTGTACCCGATTCCTGAAGCGAGTGACCAGGAAAATCATGTGTACCTATCTGTCGGGCATCAACAAATGATGACTGATCCCATGAAACCTCTGGGCTTATCTTTCTTTCTATTAACGACTCCGGCACCCATGCGTATTGCTGGTGGAAGATTGTTTGTTGATATTACGCCTAGGCTGGCTTCGCCTGTCATGAGAGAAAACTTCATAAATACCATGGGACAATCCGATCCGCTCCTTAAGGACGCACTTACAACTGTAATCGAGCGCGGGAATTTCATCAAAACGTTACCTGCTGATAAACCAGCACCGAATGCTCATAATAACAATAAACTGAGCACGTCTGACGCTTTTCAAGCAGATATTGAAAATGAATCGACCATTGTCTCTGATTTGATTAAGAGCAATCAAGCCTCAATAAATGAGCTAAAACGTAGCATCCAAAATAAATCTGGATTGGAATTGTTTGATTTTATCCTTGAAGATCTCCAAGAATTGAAGAAATTTCTATCTGACCCACGAAGTTCAAATGTGTTCATGACTGCCATGAAGGCTTCAGCATGGATCAATGAAAACATAAAAGAGTGGTTGGGAGAGAAAAATGCAGCAGATACGCTCTCTCAATCTGTACCTAATAATATCACTTCGGAAATGGGTCTGGCCTTACTCGATGTTGCAGATGTGATTCGTCCGTATCCGGAAGTCATCGCTTATTTGCAGGATGTGAAAGAGGATAACTTTTTGGATGAGCTGGTTAAGGTGGAGGGCGGACAGGAAACCCGAGACGCCATACAGGAATATCTGGACAAATACGGAATGCGATGTGCCGGAGAGATTGATCTCACCAGAACCCGTTGGAGTGAAAAACCCACTACGCTTGTGCCAATGATACTGGGTAACATCAAGAACTTTGAACCTAATGCAAGCAAACGGAAATTTGAGCAAGGGCGACAGGAAGCGTTGCAGAAAGAACAGGAAGTATTGGATCGATTGAAGCTATTGCCTGACGGTGAACACAAAGCCCAGGAAACGAAACGAATGATCGACCTGGTTCGCAACTTCATCGGTTATCGGGAATATCCCAAATATGGCATGATTAATCGCTACTTCGTATACAAACAGGCTTTATTGAAGGAAGCCGAACGACTTGTAAAAGCAGGCGTTATTGTTGAAAAAGAGGATATTTTCTATCTCAATTTTGAAGAACTTCGTGAGGTCGTACGAACTAATAAATTGGATGAAAAGATCATCAGCCAGCGGAGAGACGATTACCAATACTATATAAAATTAACTCCACCTCGTGTGCTCACGTCTGATGGCGAAATCATCTCAGGTCAGTACGAACATGAAAATCTGCCAGCCAATGCTATTGTAGGGCTGCCTGTTTCTGCCGGAGTCGTAGAGGGGCGCGCGCGCGTCATCTTCAATATTGAAAATGCTGATCTGGAAGATGGAGATATACTCGTCACCCCCTATACGGATCCCAGCTGGACACCCTTATTTGTATCTATAAAAGGTCTGGTCACTGAAGTGGGAGGCGTGATGACCCATGGTGCAGTGATTGCACGTGAATATGGCTTGCCAGCCATTGTCGGAGTGGAGAATGCGACCCAACGCATAAAAGATGGGCAGCAAATTCGGGTGCATGGAACAGAAGGATATATCGAAATTTTGTAATGGTGCATGAACTAAAATTTATAGCAGACAACCGCGCATCAGACCTGATGTGCGGTCGTTTTTTTATTTTCAAACTTAGCCATGTAAACGTATCGTTCAAATTCAATTACTAATCAGAGCGCTTAATTCTGCCTGAAAGACCTTCTCATTATGTTGATTAAAAGTAGTGAGCAATACGGTAACCATTCCACCATAATTCCTTTTTGGAGCCAATGCAATCACTTCGGACAGAACACTGATTTTATCATCTGGGAACACAGGTTTGATAAACTTTACGTTATTCATGCCGGTTCCTGCTACAATGTCTTCTCCGTAATTCCCGAGTTCAACCCATAGTTTGAAGGATACACTCATCGTCTGCATACCTGAAGCAATGAGGCTGCCGAAGCGGCCTTCTTTGGCTTTTGCTTCGTCTAGATGCATATATTGTGGATCATAAATTTTCGCAAAATCAATAATATCCTGCTTTGACAATTGAATAGAATCTGTTCTGTAGCACTCACCTATAACATACTCGTTAAATTTCAATGATATACACCTCCATTACACACTCTAACGGATAAGCCAAATTCTAAGCAAGTCGTGTCACCGAAAACATGTATCTTAAAGTTCTATTAAAATCATTCAAGTGTATACATAGACCCGTTTAGTAAGATGCTATGCCTTGTTGATGAAGCTTGAATTCAGGTCTATTTCGGACAACTTGGATAAATTTCCAGTAATAAAAGCATTGTCAAAATAAAAAAAATATGATATTTTCATATCTGTAACCGGTTACACATAGGAGTGAACGTTCATGACAACCATTAAAGATGTAGCTAATTTGGCTGGCGTTTCGGTAGCCACTGTATCAAGGGTCATTAATGAAAGAGGTTATGTTCATGCGGACACTCGCAAGAAAGTGGAAGAAGCGGTTAAGCAGCTTAACTTCTCTCCTAATGAAGTGGCCCGCTCTTTATACAAGCGTAAGTCTAAGCTGATTGGCCTGCTGCTGCCGGATATTGCAAACCCTTACTTTCCGCAGCTTGCACGCGGTGTAGAGGACCGGATGCAGGAGCAGGAATTCAGATTGATTTTTGGAAATAGTGATGAGGACGAACAGAAAGAAAAGGATTACATCCAGACTTTTATCCAGAATAATGTGGTGGGCGTAATTTCTTCAACGAATTACCCTCATTCTTCAATATATGAAAACTTGAAGATCCCCGTGGTGTTTCTGGACAGGACGCCGCTGGACAGTCCCTCCGTATATGCGGACGGCAGAGAGGGCGGACGCCTGGCTGCGAGAGAGATCATCAAGCGTGGAAGCCGCCGAATCACGGTCATGCAGGGACCGACACATATCAAACCTGCGCAGGATCGTTTTGAAGGCGCAATTGAGAGCATACGTGAGGCCGGTCTAGATTACCGCGTCATCCAAACGACATCCTTTTCCTTTAACGATGTTGGGTTATGGGCGGATGAACTTTTTAGCAAGTACGGTGATACGGATGGAGTGATTGCCAGTAATGACATCGCGGCAATGGCGGTGCTACATGAGGCATTGCGAATCGGGAAAAAAGTTCCGGAGGATATGCAGATTATCGGCTTCGACGATATCCCGATGAGCAGCCTGTTATCTCCCGCGTTGTCGACCATTCACCAACCGGCATACGAGATGGGAAGGGAAGCCGCCGGTTTGCTTATCAAACTTGTGGAACAAGCTCCAATCGAAAATAAACACATACAGCTGCCGGTCAGTTTCATTGAACGGGGCACAACAAGAAAGGTGAATTCAGATGGCTAAAATATGCGTAATTGGCAGCAGCTCCATGGATCTGGTTGTCACTTCATCAAGACGGCCGGGGGCGGGTGAAACCGTCCTTGGCGATAGCTTCAAAACAGTGCCGGGGGGCAAAGGAGCAAATCAGGCAGTCGCTGCGGCAAGGCTGGGGGCCGAAGTTACGATGATCGGCCGGGTAGGCGATGATGCTTTCGGTACGGACATTTTAAATAACTTCAAAGCAAACGACGTAAATACGCAGAATGTGAAACCGGTTACACATATGGAAAGCGGCACGGCTCATATCGTGCTGGCAGAAGGTGATAATAGTATCGTAGTCGTTGAAGCGGCAAATCGTGAAGTTACACCAGCCTATGTTGATGAAGCGGCAGATGTGATCCAGCGTGCCGATATCGTGCTAATTCAGCAAGAGATTCCGCAGGAAACGGTAGTTCGTGTCAGCGAGATTTGTGCTGAAAGCGGAACCCCCCTGTTATTGAATCCGGCTCCGGCCAGAACAGTGCCAGATGAGGTCATCGACAAAGTTGCTTATATCACGCCGAACGAGCATGAGGCGGAGATATTGTTTCAGGGCATGACTCCGGCAGAGGCGCTGCGCAAATATCCAAACAAGTTGTTTATTACAGAGGGCAGCAACGGAGTTCGTTACTTTGACGGGGAGCGGGAAATCGTTGTACCTACTTACAAGGTGGAACCCGTGGATACAACAGGAGCGGGGGATACGTTTAACGCCGCATTCGCTGTCGCTTTGGCAGAAGGTAAACCGCTGCAAGACAGTATTCGATTCGCTAACCGGGCTGCTTCGCTATCGGTGACCAAGTTCGGGGCGCAAGGCGGCATGCCGATGCGGAGTGAAGTGGAGGAAAGTCTGAAATGAAGAAGCAGGGAATATTGAACAGTCATATCTCCAAGGTGCTGTCCGATCTGGGGCATACGGACATGATAGTCATCGCGGATGCTGGTCTGCCCGTTCCGGATGGCGTACTCAAAATCGATTTGTCCCTGAAACTGGGGACACCAAGTTTTCAAGACATCGTGGAGCTTATTGCGGAGGATATGGTCGTTGAGAGAGTGATTTTGGCAGCAGAGATCAAGGCAGGTAATCCAGAGGCTTTGCAATTCATTATCGAGAAATTTGGCGATGAAGCCGTTGACGTTTCCATCCGTCATGAACAATTCAAGGCGATGACCCGGAATGCCAAAGTGGTCATTCGTACGGGCGAAGCTACGCCATATGCCAATTGCATTTTACAATCGGGCGTCATTTTCGGTTAAAAGGGGGACGGCATCATGCATATTCAGATGCAAGACATATATAAAGCTTTTGGCACCAACCAAGTACTGAGCGGAGTGGATTTCGAACTGAAGGAAGGCGAGGTTCATGCCCTGATGGGTGAGAACGGGGCCGGCAAATCCACGCTTATGAACATTTTGATCGGTCTTCATGGACGGGATCAGGGAACCATCTCCATTGACGGCAAAGAAACCTATTTTGTCAATCCGAAGGAAGCTGAAAAGATGGGGCTTGCGTTTATCCACCAGGAATTGAACGTCTGGCCGGAAATGACAGTGCTTGATAATCTCTTTATAGGCAAGGAAATAACTTCGTCATTTGGGTTGCTGAACACAAAACAAATGAAAGCGTTTGCCGCGGAGCAGTTTGCCAAGCTATCCGTACAGATTCCACTGGATCGTCCTGCTGGGGAATGCTCTGTCGGACAGCAGCAAATGATTGAAATAGCCAAAGCACTGATGACCGACGCCAAAGTCATCATTATGGATGAGCCGACAGCAGCGCTTACGGAGCGGGAGATACAGAAATTGTTCGGCGTAATCACTTCGCTTAAGAAAAATGGTGTTTCCATCGTATATATCTCGCACCGGATGGAGGAAATTTTCACCATTTGTGATCGCATTACGATCATGCGTGACGGCAAAACAGTAGATACGAAGTCGATCCCGGAGACGAGTTTTGATGAAGTGGTACGGAAGATGGTTGGACGGGAGCTTACGGAGCGATATCCGGCACGAAATCCTTCGTATGGTGAAGTAGTCCTGGAGGTACGGGACGCCAGCAGCAAAGGGTTGTTCCAGAATATTAGCTTTACGGTGAGAGCAGGCGAAATCCTCGGGTTCTCCGGGTTGATGGGTTCTGGACGTACTGAGATCATGCGGGCCATCTTCGGTATGGAACCCTTGGACGGTGGCGAAATTATGATTCGAGGCAAAAAGGTTCACATTCGGAAACCTGCCGATGCGGTTAAACATGGAATTGGATTTATTACCGAAGACCGGAAGGATGAGGGTTTGGTATTGGATTTCTCCATTCGTGAGAATATGGCATTACCGAATCTGTTCAGCTTCTCAAATAAAGGGTTTATTTCGACGCAGAAAGAACAGGAATTCGTCGATACGCTCATCAAACGTTTGCAAATCAAGACGCAATCATCCGAAACGGCGGTACGAAACCTGTCAGGAGGCAACCAACAGAAAGTAGTAATCGCCAAATGGGTCGGCATTGGCCCGAGTGTGCTTATCCTGGATGAGCCGACACGCGGCGTGGATGTTGGAGCCAAACGGGAGATCTATCAGTTGATGAACGAGCTGACGGACCGCGGAGTTGCAATCATTATGGTATCTTCCGAGCTGCCTGAAGTGCTCGGCATGAGTGATCGAATCGCGGTTGTGCATGAGGGACGCATTAGCGGTGAACTGGCAAAAGAAGAAGCAACACAGGAAAACATTATGACAATGGCTACAGGGGGACAATGATATGACAACTTTGCAGGAAAACCAACCCGCCAAAAGCGGCTTCCGCTTGACGAATCTGACACAGAAATTAGGTCCGCTGCTCGGGCTGATCATTCTGATTATCATCGTATCGGTATTAAATCCAAGCTTTTTGGAACCGCTTAACATTCTGAATTTATTGCGTCAGGTTTCAATTAATGCGCTGATTGCTTTTGGTATGACGTTTGTCATTCTGACTGGAGGCATCGACTTGTCGGTGGGCTCTATACTGGCTCTATCCAGCGCCTTTGTAGCCAATATGATGCTGTCCGGCCTAGATCCGATTCTGTCGATCATTATCGGGGTTGCGCTCGGCGGTGTCATGGGTATGGTGAACGGATTGATGATTACGAAGGGCAAGATGGCTCCGTTTATTGCTACATTGGCAACGATGACGGTGTTCCGGGGATTGACGCTGGTGTATACGAACGGTAACCCGATTACAGGGTTGGGCGACAGCCTGCTGTTCCAACTGTTCGGTCGTGGTTATATGCTTGGCATCCCGGTGCCAGCGATCACAATGCTGATTACCTTTGTAATTCTGTGGACGATACTGCACAAAACGTCCTTCGGTCGTAAAACGTACGCGCTTGGTGGCAATGAGAAAGCATCCATTATCTCAGGTATTAAAGTTCACCGCGTAAAAATCATGATTTACTCCCTGGTAGGTATGCTGTCAGCGCTGGCAGGCGCAATCCTGACCTCCCGCCTGAATTCCGCGCAGCCAACAGCAGGTACTTCATATGAGCTGGACGCCATTGCTGCTGTAGTTCTGGGCGGAACAAGCCTATCAGGTGGTAGAGGACGGATCGTTGGTACATTGATTGGGGTCCTGATTATTGGCGTGTTGAACAATGGTTTGAACCTGCTCGGAGTGAACTCATTTTATCAAATGGTTGTCAAAGGCGTCGTTATTGCCATCGCTGTCCTGTTGGACCGCAAGAAAACGGCTTAAGGAGAGAAGCGAACATGAAAAAACTAACCATATTGCTTGTAAGCGTAATGATGATCGTTCTGGCTGGCTGCTCTCTGGAGCCTCCAGGCTGGGCCAAGCCCGACTCTGCCGGAAGCAATGGACAGAAGAAAATCGGCCTGTCGGTTTCCACGTTGAATAATCCCTTCTTTGTTTCCCTCAAAGACGGAGTAGTTGCAGAAGCCAAAAAACAAGGAATTCAGGTCATCGTGGTTGACGCGCAAAATGATTCGGCCAAACAAACGAATGATGTGGACGACCTGATTCAACAAGGTGTGGATGCCCTGCTGATTAACCCGGCGGATTCCGCGGCAATCTCTACGGCTGTTCAGTCTGCCAATAGCGTGGGCATTCCCGTGATTACACTGGACCGTTCAGCAGACAAAGGCGACGTGGCTGCTTTGGTGGCGTCTGATAACATCAAGGGTGGACAAATGGCAGCGGAATATTTCGTAGAACACCTTGGCGAGGGAGCGAAAGTAATCGAACTTGAGGGTGTACCTGGAGCTTCCGCAACAAGAGAGCGGGGGAAAGGTTTCCATGAGGTTGCTGATCAAAAACTAAATGTAGTTGCCAAGCAGTCTGCCGATTTCGATCGCTCCAAAGGTTTGAATGTAATGGAGAACTTGCTGCAAGGCAACCCTGACGTGCAGGCGGTATTTGCCCATAACGATGAAATGGCACTGGGTGCAATCGAAGCGATTCAAAGCTCTGGTAAAGACATTCCCGTAATTGGATTTGATGGTAACGATGATGCGATCAAATCCATTCAGGACGGAAAGCTGACAGCCACCGTCGCTCAGCAGCCGGTACTGATTGGCCAGCTCGCGGTACAAGCTGCTCTGGATGTGCTGGACGGCAAGCAGGTAGAGAAATCAATCCCAGCGGAATTGAAGCTGGTGACCAAGGAAAACGCAAACAAGTAAATGATGATATGCATCCCGTTCTGGACAAATGTCTAGGACGGGATTTTCCTTTTTATTCGTCTGGTATGGTGGAGACGATAGTTATCCATTGAAACCTGTGGTAGTTTTGGCTCATTATAATATTGATCCCATCACGTTGGGCATGTAAATTAGTTGTATGCATGAGAAAAGGAGAGACAGCACCACATGGAAAATGTATCAGATGAAGAAAAATTGGAATCCATCCAAGCCTTCCAATCGACAATTCGTAAATCGGAAAATGCCTTGACTAATTTGACCCAGAAAGGTAATAACACGACTCTTTTAAAGAAACGTCTCAACGCTTTATACATCGGCTTAGCGATGCTGGAAACGACTTGGAACCAAACACCTCATCAGTATACAAAGGAAGAGATAGCAGAAGCTCGCGATGTTTTGACTGGTTTATTCCCATCCCTTGAGAACATGTACGGTAAGTCAAAAGAGGGAAGCCCTCAAAAGACGCTATTAAAAAGAAGAATTAAAGCATTCGAACGAGCTGTTCGAGCGATGGATGATGTTGCAACTCAATAAACCTTTCTTGATTCATGCCTTACCTGTAATCTATCCCTTGTTCATTTCCAGTTTGCCGATTGTTGACTTCAATGTATAATGTGTATTCGAGGTGATGACGATGGCAAGATCCAAAGAATTTGAAGTAAATGAAGTATTAGATAAAGCCATACATTTGTTCTGGACACAAGGATATGAGAAAACTTCAATGCAGGATTTGGTTGAGTTTATGGGCATCCACCGAAGAAGCATCTATGATACGTTTGGGGATAAGCATGCTCTATTTATGAAAGCTCTTGAACGATATGAAGCAAAGCAGACCAATAAAATGAGCTTTTTGATTGACACACATAAACCAGTTAAAGAGATCATTCGGGCTTTGTTTGAGTCGACAATAAGAAATGAAGGACAACCTTTAGGATGTTTTCTTGTAAACTCAGGAGTGGAACTCGGGGTGTTGGATCCTGAAGTTGCCTCTTTGGTTAATGAGAGTAATTTGCGAACAGAGGAATTCTTAAGAAACCTTGTTCGGGAAGGCCAACAAACGGGAGAAATCAAGGCTGACCTTGACCCTGTAGTTATTTCTCACTATTTAATGAATGCATGGGTGGGGATACGTACGTTGGTTAAGACCACTACGGATCAGCAAAAATTAAAAAATATTATGGATATGACATTATCCGTCTTAGACTAATAGAGGTTTACAGCATGAGAAGCAAAAGGAATTGCCTTCATGAAGGTGGCTTTGTTTTAGTGATACAGGTTCTTGTCCTCTTAACCTTATGGAGAACTTGTATCGCATGTCTGGAAATACTCAAAGTTCCCGATCCAACAACATGAAATATGAAGCAGAAAATAATTCTTTACTGTTCGTTCTAGAAATGCTATTCTAAATAGCAAGTTAGATCTAACTGTTTTTTTTGCGCTATTAAGAACGATCGTTCTAAATTAATTTTGAAAGCTTATCTACACTAAAATACATGTTGAGAAGGAGAAAACAGGATGAAATATACAGTTATTACGGGGGCAAGTTCAGGGATTGGATATGAGACAGCATTGGCGTTTGCGGCACGAGGCAAAAACTTAATCTTGGTCGCTAGAAGATTGGACAAATTAGAAGAACTCAAATCAGCAATTCATCATATTGATTCGTCTGTAAATGTTATTGTTCATACAAGTGATCTATCGGATACAAGTCAAGCATACACACTGTATAACACGCTTAAGGAATACCAAATTGAGACTTGGATTAACAATGCCGGGCTGGGGGAAGGATCTTTTGTAGCAGAACAGAATCTGGAAAAAGTTGAAACAATGCTGCGTGTGAACATTGAATCCTTGACGATCCTTTCTACACTATATGTGCGAGATTACGCAGATGTAGAAGGAACTCAGTTAATTAACGTTGCATCCGCACTCGGATATGCCATTGCTGTTGGAAGTGTTGCTTATTCGGCATCGAAATATTACGTGAGTGCCTTTACAGAAGGGCTGGCTAAAGAGCTTGAAATCAAAGGTGCAAAACTTAAAGCAAAGGTCCTGGCTCCAGCTATAACGGAAACGGAATTCGTGAAGAAATCTTTAGATACAGAAGAATTTGATTACAAAGCAAACATGTCTAAATACCACACCGCCAAGGAAATGGCTGGCTTCATGTTAGATTTATATGATAGCAGTGAAACAGTAGGGATTGTAGACCTGAACTACAATTTCAATCTGAGAGGTCCAATCTATCCAATCATATCTGAATTGAATTAATATCTCATAAACATGGCGTACAATTCAACATTGTGCGCCATGTTTTTAATTTTTAAATAACCCACAGAAAACAACTATTATTGATTAGTTTTTCCCAGCGATGTGTACCATTCGTTCTCCTCTTCAGTTATCTTATCACCGCCCAGCTCATGCCATCTAGCGACAACGAGATCGAAGCTTGACAGGGGCTCCTGTCCGTACACGATTTTGAGCATCGCATCATGCAGTAACTCGTCA
The DNA here is from genome assembly GCF_030433635.1 of Paenibacillus vandeheii. Taxonomy (NCBI): domain Bacteria; kingdom Bacillati; phylum Bacillota; class Bacilli; order Caryophanales; family Paenibacillaceae; genus Paenibacillus; species Paenibacillus vandeheii. The sequence goes on along the minus strand of NZ_JAROCD010000008.1, from coordinate 235,626 downwards.
AGGGCGTCACCGATTTTTTCCATCGTCGGCGTCGGCGCTCCGGTGAAGGCGTCTGTCTTGTATACAGAGGGATTGCTTTCGACGATTTGCCAACCCTTCAGCTCCTGTGGCGTACGCAGCAGCTTGTTTTTGATGTCATATGACGTCTGATTGGATGCACCGCTGTTGATGCGAGCAATGGATTGACTAAGCAAGTTAGGGACCGAGGGGAGCGACAGGCTTAGGAGATACTTTTGGGGGTCCGCAAATCCGCCTGGAACCTGGCTTTCCAGGAATGTCACCTTGCCCTCTTCATAGCCGTAGTCGTAGCCTTCAGCGATACCCCAACGATAGGGCGAGCCAGAGGGAGGATCGACGAAGTTGTCATAAACAAAGTTCATATAATTGAAAAAAAATTCAGGATTCTCCATATCTGCGTTGATGGCAATTGCACCATACTCCGGCGGCGTGCCGCGCGTACCGGATAAGCCGCTTGGCCCGACGGGAATCGGGTATGCCTCGAACCGGGCCTCCGGCACATTTGCAGTCACATCCCCTAGCGGCCATCCTGCTGCCCACAGCGGCGCCACAATCATGCCTGCCTTGCCCAGCTTCCATGATTCCGTCGCTTGAACCTCATCGAGAATCTCAGCATCCTTTGGCACGTAGCCTCGCTCCATCCAGCGCTTCAACGTCGTTAGACCTTGCCGAATACTTGGCTGGACCGATCCGTAAGACAGAATTCCTTCATCGTCTGTGCTCCAAATGTCTGGCATCTCCCCGTAAGCACCAAACACGAAGCCCGCATCCGACATCCAGGTGAAAAACGAATTTTTGAGGCTAATGCTAAGTCCATAGGTGTCGTCTTTACCATTGCCGTCCGGGTCAAGATGAACGAATGCATCCATGACATTCTCCATCTCTTCAATGGTGGAGGGGGCCGACAAACCAAGTTTGTCGAGCCAATCCTGACGGATGTACAATACCTCGTTCGAGTTCATGTTGCCGTCGAGGATCGGTATTGCCATTTTTTTGCCGTTGATCATATACCGGTCCCACGACTCGGGCGCCTGTGCCATGGCTGCTTTCCACTTGGGTGAGGCATACTGCTCGAACAGCTGTCCTACGTCGCGGAAAGCACCGGAGCGCAGCAGCGGATACATATTTTGTCCACCCTTGAATGTGACGATGTCGGGAAGCGACTGACCAGTCGCGATCAAGGTGTTCAGTTTATTGATGTAGACGTCCTCGTCACCCGTCGTCGTCCAGAGGTAATTGACCTTGATGCCAAGCTTGTCCTCAAACAATCGGCTCAGTACGTTGTTCTGAAGATCTTCACCGTTTTTGAAATCGATGTCCGGGTAGAGATGCCCAACGGTCGTCAAGACCACCGGAGACTCATATTTCCCGCCGATGAACGAAGGGGCAGGTCCTGTAGGCGTGTTCTTTTTTTCCTGAAGTTGGGAGGGTACTGTTGGATCTTCCCAAAAGATGAACGAAAAAATCATGACGACGAGGAACAAGATGATCGCGAGGCCAAACAGCCCTGTTTGCTTCAACCATTTCCAGATTAACATATCTCGGTCACCTCCTGTTCACGGACAACTTTCCAGCGCAACGTCACCTGAAGTCCGCCCAATTCTCCATTAGCCAGCTCCATATCGGCCTCTGAGCCGAGCACCGCTCTCATCCGCTCATATACATTGTGGAGCGCCCACGCAGTATTGGCGTCCGCGCCATAGTAGATTGCATTACGGAGCGTGCCGATGCGACCAGGCTCGACACCACAGCCGTTATCCGCCACAATCAGCTCACAGTATTCTCCGTCGGAATGACCTGTAATCTGGATGTCTCCGACCGTGCGAAGCGACTCAATGCCATGCAGAATGGCATTTTCCGCGAGCGGTTGCAGCAGAAGCCGCGGTACCTGTAAATCGAGAAGATGCTCCTCGACGTCAATGGTGAAAACGAAGCGGTCCATCTGAAGACTCTGGATCGTGAGGTATAACCGGACAAGCTCAAGCTCGTCCCGCACCGTTGTATATGTGTTCTCGAACTTGATCGTTTGCCGGAAATAACGGCTTAAGCTTATGGACATGTCAATGACTGCCTGCTTCTCGTCAAGTTCGGTCATACTTTTGATAAACGCAAGCGAGTTGTACAGGAAGTGCGGCTGGATCTGAGAGTGGAGCTGTCGCAGTTTTGCCTCCTTCGAGCGAATTTGTTCCATGTAAACCCTTTCAATTAACTCTTTGATTTCTTTTGACATCTCGTTGAAGCGGTCAAACAAATACATGAATTCGTCATTACTCTCCTGGCGAAGTGTGATGGAATATTGACCGGATGTGATTTTCCTGACGCCCCAGAGCAGTTTTCGTATCGGGATCTGCACGTCCCGGTACAACAACAGGGCGAGCAGGATGCTGAACAGAAGTAGGAAAACGCTTGAGAAATAGTAGAGACGCTGATTGGCATAGATCGGATTGAGCACCTCACTGATCGGAGTATAATCCACGATGTACCAATCTTTGAAGTTACTCAGAGCAGAGAAGTTAACGAGGTATTGCTCACCGTCCAGTTTAATAAGTCGGTTACCACTCATCTCTTGGCCAACCTCAAGCCGCCTTGTCAATTCATGGATGAAAGGAAGCTTCTCTGTGTCGCTTGCCAGCACATCCCCAGCTGCAGACAACAAAATTGCGCTGTTGTCGTTCGTACCCTTAGCACGGTCCAAGTAAGCAAGTACATTTTTGGTATCGATCTTAGCCCTGACGACATAAGACACTTCCTTCGGATCAAACCGGAAAGTGTACGGATGCGCCAAATAATACGTCAAATACCCGCCGTCGCCCGTCTGCTCATACTGCCAGAACGGGCGGAAGTGTGTCTCCAGGTACAGTTCGCTTAGCTTCGACGAAGAGGACGTTGAAGAGAAAGCTGAGCTGTCCTCATCGTAGATCACCATAAATTCGGCGTTCCAGTTGTTCAGGGCATGCAACAAGTTCAACTTGTCCGACACCCGCAGCTTCAACTTGTTCAGTTCAAAATCTCCTTCCAGAAAGGAAGGAGTCGCAAGCAGTCGAACATCTTTGTCGAGTACGAGAAAATCGCTAAAGGACGATACTTTGGACAGATTATTGTCGATGTCTCCGGCTAGGAAAGTGAGCTCATTCAGCTTCACGCGTTGAATTTCCTGCTTGATGAGCCGCACACTGGAGCGGTTGGTCAGGTAGTACAGAAGCAGGGTAGAGACAAGGAGTAGAAAGATGACAAGCACAATTTTTGTGAAAATGGTTAGTTTCATTAAAGTGTCCCCGTTCGGTCAGGAGGATTGGTGACGGAAGTCTTGCGGTGTCAGCCCAAAATGCTCTTTGAACAACTTGATGAAGTACTGCGGCTTATGGTAGCCGATCGCCGTCGCAACGTCGCTAACCTTGAGCTCTGGCTGCTCGATAAGTATTTCCCGCGCCCGCTGCATGCGCACTTTGTACAAGTACTCGCTAATATTCTCGCTTGCCTTGCTTTTAAATAGAGCAGACAGGTAGGCGGGGTGCAGGCCGACGTGGTCCGCTGCCGTCTGCAGCGTGGCATCCGCGAGATGCGCGGTGATGAATTGCTGGACCTTACGGATGAGCGCCACTTGCTCGTTGTTCCATTCACTTTTGGTCATCTCCCGCAATTGCTCCAGCGTGGACATTATCCAATGCTGAAGCTGGTGCATATGGCGAAACCGGTTGGTTTCAGCGGCCTTGTCCAGCTCCGGGGGGAGAATCTCAAGCAGGCTGAGTCCGTTTTTGTGGGCAAAAAAGCTGAAGGCGCCCATCGCGTGATAATAGAGCTCAAGCAGTGTCTCCCGTGAATCCATTCGCTTGTTTGTCACCTCAAGGAAAATGGCGTCCCACTTGGCAGCGATCGCCTCCCACTGGTAAATTTCGAACAACTGGATCATCGTAGGCGATTCGTATAGGCTATGGACGCGGTAGGGCTTTTCGGGCACTAAGGCGTCCTGCAGGCGGATTAAGAGGTCCGTCTCACCGCCAAGATGGCGAGTAAGTATAGCCAGTGAATCCTGGTAAGTCTCACGCAGGCCGTGAGCCATTACCTGCCAGTGGCTCACGACGATTGAGATGCTGCTTTTGAGAAAATGTCTGACGTGTTGCTGCAGTCTGGCAGCCAAATGTTCGAGGGAACGCTGTCGATGAACCTCCGGTTCCGTCTCCCGCGCTAGCCATGACTCTTCCCGCACCTTAAGAACGAAGACTTCATGCTCGTACGCATCACGTCCATGCCACACATGGAATAACTCGGAGAATGTTTCCTCAGCGATATTGGCGACGGCTGAGGAGAGCAGGGACTGGTCCATCCAGTTCGACTCCTCTGCAGACGATTCAATGCGGAGGAGGCATATTGCAGTTTCGTCGCTCGGACAGAACGGCAACCGGTAATAAGCCATTTTTTCTTCGAGCAGCTTGGGAGGCAGCTTTCTTCCTTGAAGCAGATCAATGAGCAGCTTCTCTCGAAACAAAGGCATATGTTCGCTGAGCATGCTCATGGCCTTCTCCTGCTTGCCACGTTCGTCCCATTCAAGGCGGAGCACTTCCGTGAGTTGGCGCAGCATGTCGGCCAGCTCCCTTTGGTCGACCGGTTTGAGCAGGTAACCATCCACCTGCTGTCTGATGGCCTCCTGCGCGTAGTCCCATTCGCTGTAGCCGGATAGCAGAATGCTTTTGAAGTGCTTGTCGTATTTTTTTATATGCTCAATCAGCTCCAAGCCGGAGATTCCGGGCATTCGAATATCGGTGATGATAATATCGACGGGATAGCTCTTGCAATGTTCAAGTGCCTCTTCGCCAGAGAAAGCCTTATGAACCTTGCCGATGCCGAGCGCTTCCCACGGCATGGTGCGTTCGAGACTGTCCACGAGATGAGCATGATCATCAACGATTAATAGCTCATACATGCTTAGATCCCCCAGTCAGTTTTCGGTTGTTACGGTTGGCGTATCTTCAATCTTTTTATTATCTGAGCTTAACTGTTCCTTTGTCAATTGAAGTTCGAAGAGTGTAGCAAGCGGTTCTCGCCTCCTATTGAATTTTGCGATACCAGGGCAGACGTGAGAGGGGAGCATCAACTTGCAATTCGGTAGGCCCATTGACGACGTTTCCATCATCGCCTTGCCATTGGCCCTCAGGGAAAACTACGGTTCTGGACGTCAGTCCCTTAACGACGACTGGCGCAACGAGCAGATTCTGACCGAGGAGAAACTGATCATTTACGAGCTCATAGCCGCAGTCAGGATATTCAAACTCCAGGCTGCGCAATATAGGCAGGCCGTCTGAAGCGGCTTGGCGAGCAAGGGCGAGCAGTTCGGGGCCAAGCTCAGATCTTAGCCTTACGGCGTCAAGGCACCAGGTTAGCTCCTCACCGTTCAACACGCGCCAGGGTGCCATGGAAAACTGCATAACAGGGAACAGTGCGGCACACTGGGTATACCTTACGAACAACTCGCTGTCAAAGTGAAACTCCGGGGAGTTGATGTCGCCGTCCATACCGCCACCGATCATATCGGGGCAGTTAAATGCATAGCCAAGCAGTCCCTGAGCAATTGCGTTCGGAATGAGTCCGCTGAGCCCCGTAGCGTCCCACGTATGTGTCTTGTCCCGCTGGCGCTGGATGAGTCCCTGTCCACCGAGCTTCCAACACATCCGCAGCTCAACCAGCGAGTAGCCAACTCCGAGGTTGGCGTAAGCTTCGCAGTCCTCAAGCAGGCGCAGGGGACGAGTCCATGCAACGGGCTGGGTCGTGTCCGCTCCGCCCGGCAAGATCGGCTCGCCAGCGTCAAGCTTGAAACCATCAACGCCGTAATCCGTGATCAGACGATCCATCTGCCGCTTGAACCAAGCCGCACCTTCCTCTTTCGTATAATCCACAACTGCGCTGTAACCATTCCACCAATGTCGGATTAATGGTGCGGTGTCCACACCTTTTAGAAGCAGATCTGCCGCCCGCAATTCCTTAAACATCGTGCAGTCCGGACTCACGTATGGGCACATCCAGAGCATCACCTTGAAGCCCATGCCGTGAAGCGTATCGATCATCTCCCGGGGATTCGGGAACCTGTGCTTGTCAAAGTCCCACATGCCATAATCCATCATCCAATTGTCGTCGATAATAAGGACGCCGGGCGGTAGCCCGTTCGCAAGAATGGATTCGGCATAACGGATGATTTTCTCCTGTGTGGGGTTATAGAACATCTCGACCCAGGTACAGTACTGCGGAGCTGTGAATACCAGGGCGTCGGGTACCTGCTGTGACGGCGGGAAATGTGTGCCGGCAGCATGACGGTATGCGCCCTGTAGTGTGTTGAGCTCCTCCTCCACGACGACCTCACCAGCAATATCAAAAACGGAAAGCCCATTCTCGTCCACATGGAAAGCAAATGGCTCCTCGCTCCAAATATATCTGCCCTTATTGGAGAGCAGCAAAGGCGAGGCCTGATTGTCGTCTGTCATGCGCAAATCCCTCGTATACGCAGTCTTGCCAAACGGCATGGAGCTGCCATCGTTGATTACACCGCCCCACCAGTATTCACCGGGCAGACGTTTGATTAAGATATTATTCATGGGAGGATTCTCCTTTGGAATTGCGGACAAAATCTTGTGGAATATTTGCCCCAATCGCTTGAATTTTGATACGGCTTTTATTATGCAGAGATCCTCTGCCCTTTGGAAGGGGATCTTAAAAATGTGGTTTGAATCTTAAAATTTGGGCATTTAAACCGGATTTTCCCTGATTTATGATGAGAACGTCAAGAGCTCACGACGATCGACTGGCGGAAAAAAGCGCAATTTTTCCGTCCTCCAGCTTTTTGAACACGACTGCTGAAGTAAAGGGACAATCTTCATTTTTCAAGAAAAGTCGAGGGGAGTATTACGATGAACATAAGAAAAAAATGGGCCGCAGGGCTCGCCAGCTTACTGCTCGTCTCGTTGATGGCCGGCTGCAATAATTCTAACGACGGAGGCGGGGCTGCCGACAGTGGTGCCCAGAAGAAGGTTACGATCTCTTATACGATCTGGGACAAAAACCAGCAGCCGGCAATGGAGGCAATCGCTGATGCATTCACAGAGCAGCACCCGAACATCGAGGTGAAGGTTGATGCTATTCCGTGGGGCGAATATTGGACGAAGATGTCCGCCGCAGCACCAGCAGGAATGCTGCCCGATGTATTCTGGATGCATGGTGGTCAGTTTATGAAGTACGCAGAAGGTCAGTTCCTCGAGCCGATCACGGACAAGGTGCAGGCGGGAGAAATCGATCTGGACAACTACGCGTCCAACCTCACCTCTATCTATACGGTGGATGGGCAAAACTACGGTATTCCAAAGGACTTCGATACCATTGGACTCGCCTACAACAAGGAGCTGTTCGATCAGGCGAACATTGCGTACCCGGACGACACGTGGGATTATGCCAAGCTTGCCGAAGTTGCCAAACAGCTCAGCCAGCCAGACAAGGGCATTTACGGTTTTGGTGCAAAGCTGGACACCCAAGCGGGTTACTGGAACGACATGTTAGCGAACGGTGGTTTCATTTTAAATGACGATATGACGAAATCCGGTTACGACGAACAGGCATCGATTGAGGCACTAAAGGCTCGTTATCAGATGATTCTTGATAAGGCTTCGCCGACGCACCAGCAGATGACCGACACGGACTCGGTCGAAATGTTCAAGTCCGGCAAGCTCGCAATGATTTTCGACGGATCTTGGGACAACGGCAATTTGGCAAGTAGTGAAATTATCAAAGGAAAGTACGATTGGGCACCTCTGCCGAAGGGCAAGGTCAAACGCGGCAATATCATTAATGGCATCGGCAACGTCATGTCTACTAAAGGTAAGCACAAGGATGAAGCATGGCAGTTCCTGAAATTCCTCGGCTCCAAGGAGGCCGCTGAGATCACGGCCGAGATGGGTGCCGCGATTCCGGCGTTCAATAACACGCAAGACGCATGGGTGAAGAACAATCCTGATTTGAACCTGCAGGTATTCATTGATCAGGCGGCGGACGCGACTCCGTACCCGAGTGGTTCAAAATCATACCCAGTCTGGTTCTCGAAAGAAGCAGAGATCATGTCACAGGCATGGGGCGGCGCGATATCAATCGAAGAAGGCGCCAAGAAAGTGGCGGAAATGATGAATCAGGCGATTGAGGACGCAAAGTAAGCTCCCTACGCCAGGCAAAATTGTCGATGGTATTCCGGTTAACGGAATACCTATGGCACAAATGAGGTGAAGGCAATGCATTCGAAAAGCAGATATATATGGGCTTATATGATGATCGCTCCGACGCTGATCGGAACGCTCGTTTTTTGGAGTTGGCCAGCCGTTTATTCCATTTATCTGAGCTTCCTGAAGTCCGAAAACTTCGGCCTTGTCAACCACTGGGTTGGTTGGGCCAACTACGAGAGATTATTTATGGACGAGGAGTTCTGGCAAAACCTACGTAATACGATACTTTATGTCGTGCTGTTTGTGCCTACAACGATTATACTTTCCACGTTTTTTGCCGTACTGCTAAACGCGAAGATCAAGGGCCAGTCTGTCTACCGGGTCATTTATTTTCTACCGCAGGTTACGATGGCGGCCGCGGCTGCTATGGTGTGGGTCATTATTTTTGCGCAGGATTACGGACTACTAAACTCCGTACTCGGCACCCACATTGCGTGGATATCTGACAAGCGCTTCGCCATGTATGCTCTTGTCATGGTCGGTGTTTGGGGCGCGATCGGCTTTAACATGCTGCTGATTCTGGCCGGGCTTCAAGGAATTCCACGCATTCTTTATGAGGCTGCTGAGATTGATGGCGCTGTCGGCTTTCGCAAGTTTCGATCCATTACGCTTCCGCTATTAACACCGACATTATTTTTTACGTCGATCGTACTCGTGATCGGTGCTACACAAATTTTTGACAGTATCTATCTGATTATCGGTAAAACGAATGTTGCACTACCCGCGGTGCGTTCTCTCGTATACGCGTATTACCAAAATTCGTTTATCTACTACGATCAGAACTATGGAGCTGCCATCGTCAACATCTTACTAGTGATCAACCTGGTTTTGACGGGTATCCAGTTCATGCTGCAAAAAAAATGGGTGATTTACGATTGAGGAGGTTCGAAAGTGAGCAGAGTTGTCTCTTTGAAGCATAGAAACAACCTTATTATTCATTTGGTTCTGATCGCTGGGGCAGCCGTCATGGTGCTTCCATTTCTCTGGATGATCCTTACGTCGCTCAAGACGACGACGGAGGCGACCCAGATTCCAATCACCATACTCCCTGCGGAGCCAAGCTTCAGAGGCTATGTGGACGCCCTCAAGCAATCAGCCTTCCTGCATTACTATGCGAACACGCTGATGGCTGCGTTCATGAAGACGTTGTTCCCTGTCGTCTTCAGCGCGATGGCGGCCTTTGCGTTTGCACGCATTCGTTTTCCGGGTAGAGGACTGTGTTTTTTTCTGATCATTTCGGTCATGATGATTCCCAACCCGGTGTTCTATACACCGCAATATTTGATGATGAGCAAACTTGGATTGGTGAATACGACGACTGCACTTTGGATTACCTCGCTCGTCAGCCCATTTGCGACATTTTTGCTGCGTCAATTTTTCCTCGGCATCTCCAAAGAGTTGGAGGAAGCAGCAGTGCTCGACGGGTGCAATCCGTTCCAAATCTTTCGCTATATCATGCTGCCGCTTGTCAAGTCAGCGCTGGTTGCAGTCGTCATCATCCAACTGCTCTGGTCATGGAATGAACTACAGTGGCCACTAATCATCAACAGTTCACCGGAAAAATTGACGCTGTCAGCAGGCCTCGCGACACTTGTCTCCATGTTCGGTACGGATTATCCTGTATTGATGGCTGGTGCGTTCATGGCTGTCGTTCCGATGCTCATACTGTTTTTCATTTTCCAACGGAGATTCATCGAGGGTGTCGCTTTTAGTGCCAGTAAGGGATGACCCGATGACCTTTTGGATCATGTCCATGCAATCTGAGAAAATTGGCTGGGCGCGTACCACCACGTTTACTAGCTATTTGCAACAAGTAGAAACGAGATGTGTGCTCACTAATGCGTAGAATTCCGAGCTGGAGAGGGGGTGAGTATGGCTGGGGAGTAAGTACATTGCCCTTTTTAATAGATAATCCCATACGAATAGGAGTGAACGATGCAATGTCGAATGCAAGACTTGCAAGGCTAGGATTGATGATGGCCGTCTTTTGTCTACTAGGCTCGATCGTGTTTATGAACTTCAAGCCTACACATGCTTATGCGTCCGGAGAGTGGCAGGCCCAAACCTATGATCCGAACAAAGCGGGGCTGGAGCTAAATCCACTGAAGGGCTTTTTACCCTTCTCCAAGCTCCCTTCGGAAAGTGTTGATCCGAACAACAGTTTCCCGCACAGCATGGAATGGTTCTACGTTTCGCTTCGCGACCTGATGACGGACTGGAACACGTACAACTGGGCACCGCTGGATGCCTATCTGAATGACATCGCTAGTCGGGGTAACCAAGCGGCTTTCCGCGTCTACGTCGACTATCCGGGTCGTACGAGTGGTATTCCGCAATTTCTAATCAACGGGGGGCTTATGACCCGGGATTATGACCAGAATGGCAACCACGATACATCTACGCACAGTTTGGCCCCCGATTGGAACGACGCTAATCTGAATCAGGCAATGCGACAGTTCGTCGCCGCACTTGGGGCTCGCTACGATGGCGATCCGCGGATCGGCTTCTTGACGACAGGATTATACGGCTTCTGGGGAGAGTGGCATACATGGCCCTACAATACCGATCCAACAAATTGGGAGATGAACCAGAGTAACCGTGACGGGCTGCTTTCCGCATTCAAGGGTGCGTTTCAGAAGACCCAGGTCCTGGCCAGGTACCCTTATTCGGCGAGTACAGCAGATGTGAAAAACGCTTTTGGCTACCATGATGATTCTTTTTCGTACGAAACGCTGTTCGAAAATGATTGGGGATTCTGGAATTTGATTACGCAAAACGGCCTGCAGAACATCTGGAAGACTCATCCGATTGGCGGCGAACTCTATCCACCGCTCCAGCAGGATGAGAGTTTTTGGCAGCATTGGCCCAACCAAAACGGTGAGGACTTCCAGACCTCAGTCGAAACGACTCACGCTTCTTGGCTAATGTACGATCGTGTGTACAAAAATTCTCTACCGGATGAGACGGCTAAGCTTAATGCGCTGCGAGCTCATAAAATGCTTGGCTACACGCTGTACAATTCCTCTGTACAGTTGAGCGATTCATCGGCGTCTTCACTGCAAGTCAACGTCAAACTTCAGAATAAGGGTGTCGCCCCCTTTTACTATAATTGGAAGGTTGAGTTTGGTGTACTGAATGCTGCTGACACATGGGTTAAGTCACTCGGCACGGAATCGTGGAATCTGAAAAGCGTCTTGCCTGGAGCCACGGACTATTCCTTCTCGTATAGTGCGAATCACAACCTTCCAGCCGGGGACTACAGGCTGGTCATGCGAGTTGTCAACCCACTTTCCGGCGGCAAAACCCTTCGCTTTGCGAACACCCGTCAGGATGCAAATCGAGATGGCTGGCTGACACTGTCCGGTTTCCATGTTTCTGCGAGTGCTACGACTTCTACAATACTGACTGATCCACCCGTGACGCCGGTTACACCTCCGACTTCTGGTGTTAACAGCTATGAGGCAGAGGCAGTAGGGAACACATTGGGGGGTTCTGCAGTCATTGCGGACTGCACGACTTGTTCAGGCGGTGGAAAGGTGGGCTATCTAGGCAACGGTAGTGGCACGCTGAAGTTCAATGGTGTAACAGTGCCTTCCGCTGGCAACTACAAATTGACCATCCAGTATCTGAATGGCGAGGCTTCCCGAGCCGCCATATTAAGTGTGAATGGAGCGGCGGGTACGACGCTCAATTTCCCAAGCTCCGGCGGCTGGACAACAGTTGCTTCTCAGGAGACGACCGTTCATCTGCAAGCGGGGTCCAATACGCTGCTATTTTCCCAGCCGACGGGGTATGCGCCGGATATCGACCGCATCTTAGTGAGTGTTACGGGTACGGGAGGGTAAAAAGAGGATCCACATTCTCCTTCCAGTTAGACCGCTTTTGGAGTGAATGGAGCTGACCTCCACATGCTGACTATCGGAGAAAAATAATTATCTAAATATGAAATATTAAGAAAATATCATTAATTAAATTCTATAAGTAAAAGGGAAAAAGACAAAGAATGGAGGACAAGATTCTCCTTCTTTGTCTTTAAATTAAATCTAACTAATCAACTGTTTAATCCAACTTGATCCCCACATAATGAAAAGAATGAATATGTGTTTTTGACAGTTCGATCACGTTTTTGATAAACATATCACGTGATTCGCGAAAATCGCTTAATATCCAATTGTTTAATATCCCAAAAAAGCCGTAAGCCGTGTAGTACTTAAAATACTCCATGTTCACAGGGGAATCGTTGATCGTCTCGAAGATAAACTGCTCTTCATATATTTTCAGAATTGTTTGAGGAAAACCTGTATGCAAACCAGGTAATGTGTCATCATATCGAATCAGTTCGAAGAAGTCTCGGTTTTCATAGATATAATTAACGATTTGAAAGGATTCCAAATTAAGCTTGTTGGTGTAGACCTTTTGACCGTGCGAGTATGGCTTGCCTACGGCGAGTCTCAGACCTTCGAGCTTCGTATCCAACAAGTCTTCGGCGAGCACAAATTTATCTTGGTAGTGTAAGTAAAAAGTACTGCGATTATAACCCGCCTGATCAACGATGTCTTTGACAGAGATGGCATGATAGCCTTTTTTCTTAATGAGCTGAATCAGAGCGCTTTTAAGATGCTCCTCGGTTCGATTGCGCTGTTGAGATTTCATAATTTGTTCATCATTCATACATAAAAACTCCTATAAAAATAGACATTGTTTCACCAAGTGTCTATGTAGTAGACATATCAACGTATCTTAATGATTGGATTGTTACAATTTTAAGCATACAATTATATTTGTAAACGTCATATAGCACATATGTGAATAGGTGCTATTCAAAATAGTATACTGGAGGATTTAATCATGGGCAAACTTCAAGACAAAGTGGCAATTATTACGGGAGGGGCATCCGGAATCGGCGCAGCGACAGCACGTTTATTCGTTTCAGAAGGAGCCAAAGTGGTCTTGGTGGACCTAAATGAAGAAAAAGGTAAGGCGTTTGAGCAAGAACTGAAAGCGCTTAAAGCTGACGCCCTTTTTATTAAAGCGAACATCACAAGTGAACAAGAGGTTGCTGAGATTTTCAAAAAAACCGTAGAGGTTTTCGGTAAAGTGGATATCGTATTTAATAATGCAGGAATCGGGCGTGTTCATCCATCGCATGAGCTTGACTATGCTGAGTGGCGCAATACGGTGAATGTAGATCTGGACGGCGTATTCTTGGTCGCACGTGAAGCGATCCGAGAAATGCTCAAAATTGGCGGAGGGACTATCGTCAACACGGCTTCCATGTACGGATGGGTTGGTTCACCTGGTTCTGCTGCCTACAATGCAGCAAAAGGTGGCGTCGTGAATCTTACTCGTTCACTCGCACTCGAATATGCTGAGAAAAACATTCGGGTGAACGCACTTTGCCCAGGCTTCATTGATACACCGATTATTCCAGAAGAGAGTAAGCAGGCTCTTTCCGCGGCAACACCAATGAAGCGGCTCGGTCAAGCAGATGAAATGGCCAAAGCTGTACTGTTCCTAGCTAGCGACGATTCATCCTATATGACAGGAAATAGCCTGATCGTTGATGGAGGATATACTGCCCAATAAGAGGATTAAATTTGCCGGAAATGAGAGGATTAACATTTTGAAAGCCGCGATTTTGCGGCTTTTTTATCGTTACAAGATCTTTTTCTGTTACGAGTACTTTTATAGAGTTGATATGAAACACCTGCAGTGGAATATAGCTGCTAAATGAACTTCATTTGCATGATAAAGCACTAAAATTCCCGTCCATATATTTGCAAAAATTGATACATATGCTATGTTTACAATGAAAGCGCCATCATGAGTGAACAGAGGAATCATTCTTTATCATATTTTAAAATGGGAAGGAAGATGATAATGAAGATTTTGCTCAAAAAGACAGGCGTATTAATGCTGGCATTGACTCTGCTTCTTGGATTGATGACCGTACCCGTTCATGCAGACTCACCACTTTTTACGATCGAAAGCGAAAACGCTTTACTTTCCTCCGATCTTCAAGTGACGACAGAAATTTACGGACAACCCAAGCCCGGATTTTCGGGGAGTGGATTTGTCTGGATGCAGAATTCCGGCACGATAACCTTCACAGTGACTGTCCCGGAAACGGGCATGTATGCGATCTCCACCCGATACATGCAGGAGTTAAGCGCTGACGGCAGACTACAATATTTATCCGTTAATGGCGTTACCAAGGGCTCATATATGCTGCCTTACACAACCACATGGTCTGATTTCAATTTTGGATACCACAAGCTGAACCAGGGAAGTAACACAATTCAGCTGAAGGCTGGTTGGGGATTCGCTTATTTCGACACCTTCACTGTGGATTATGCCAATCTGGATCCGCTGGAGGTTCAGCCTGTCCTCACCGATTCTCAAGCCACACCCGAAACACAACTTCTAATGAATTATTTAACCGAGGTTTATGGCAATCACATTATCGCCGGTCAGCAGGAGATTTACGGAGGTGGGAATGATGGCAATACGGAGTTGGAGTTTGATTGGATTCATAATTTAACCGGGAAATATCCGGCTATCCGCGGATTTGATTTTATGAACTATAATCCACTCTACGGATGGGAAGACGGTACAACGGATCGAATGATCGATTGGGTGAATAACCGGAATGGAATTGCGACCGCATCATGGCATATCAATGTGCCCCGAAATTTCACGACCTACCAGCTTGGGGATTATGTGGATTGGAAGGAGGCCACCTACAAGCCAACAGAAACCAATTTTAATACAGCCAACGCGGTGATTCCAGGTACGAAAGAATATCAATACGTAATGAGTACTATTGAGGATCTGGCGGAGCAGCTGTTGATTCTGCAAGATAATAATGTGCCGGTTCTTTTCCGGCCATATCATGAGGCAGAGGGCAACGGTGGGTTAAATGGGGAAGGCGCGTGGTTCTGGTGGGCTTCCGCAGGTGCGGATGTGTACAAACAACTATGGGATCTGCTCTATACTGAACTTACAGAGACATACGGACTACACAACTTGATTTGGACTTACAACAGCTACGTGTATAATACCTCTCCTGCATGGTACCCTGGTGACGATCAGGTAGATATTGTCGGTTATGATAAATACAATACGATCTACAACCGGAATGACGGTCTGTCGGGTGTACCGAATGAGGATGCTATTACCTCGATCTTCTATCAGCTGGTTGATTTAACTAACGGCAAAAAAATGGTGGCCATGACGGAGAACGACACCGTCCCAAGTGTACAGAATCTGACGGAGGAAAAATCGGGATGGCTTTACTTCTGCCCATGGTATGGAGAGCATCTCATGAGTTCCGCCTTTAATTATCCGGCCACTCTGAAAACGCTTTATCAAAGCGATTATGTGATTACGCTGGATGAACTGCCTAATTTGAAGGTTAACAATCCATCAACAAATGCGTCCCTCACACCTACAACCGTTGAATTTGACAAAAACACGCCCAATCCAAGCGACAAAGCCATAACCGTGAATTTTAACGGTAATACGTTAGCCGCTCTCCAGGTAGGTACAACTACATTGACTGCAAATCAGGATTATACGTTAAGCGGTAGTACGTTGCTGCTGAAAAAAGAATTCTTAGCCGGACTGCCAGTTGGCGACCATTCCATCGTTTTTGATTTTAATCAAGGGCAAGATCCTGTATTAAAAGTTAAAATTGTTGATTCAACACCAGGCGCAAACGCTGTAATTTCGCCCGTGAATGCAACATTTGATAAAGCAGCGAATCTAGCGCAGGATGTTTCCTTGTCCCTTACCTTAAATGGAAAACAGCTTACGAGCATAACGAATGGAAATTATACACTTGTATCGGGCCAGGATTATACGGCATCAAGTACGGCTATCGTTTTGCGCAAATCTTATCTTTCCACACTGCCGCTAAGTCAGCATGCGATAACCTTTCATTTTAGCGGAGGAAATAACGCTGTTCTTACAGTAAACGTAGCGGACAGCAGCGTTTCAGTACCCTCTGGGGACTTGACGATCCAAGCCTTTAATGGTAATACAAGTGAGTCCACCAACGGAATCTCACCTAAATTCAAAGTAGTCAACAACGGTAATTCGGCGATTCAATTGAGTGATGTGAAAATAAGGTATTATTATACGATTGACGGGGAAGAAGCACAGAGCTTCTGGTCTGACTGGGCAAGTATTGGGAGTGCAAATGTAACCAGCAAATTCGTTAAATTGGCAACGCCAGTTACCGGAGCGGATTATGTTTTGGAAGTTGGTTTTTCGAGTTCTGCTGGAACACTTCATCCCGGACAAAGCGCAGAAATTCAAGCACGGTTCTCCAAAAACAACTGGTCCAATTACAACCAGGCTAACGATTATTCGTTTAAGGCATCCAGTACTCAATTCGCAAACCATGAACAGGTTACCGGGTATATCAACGGTCAACTGGTTTGGGGGATCGAGCCGTAAGCAGGCAAGAATAATATAGGTTGGAGCGGGGTATTCCTGCTCCAGCCTTTTATTTTGGGGATAGCTAAAAGTCCGAGAAAAGAATATAAAGAGGAGTCTACGAAAGGAACATGTTATGATGGGGAGGATGCTAATTTTTCAGAAGGAGATCAAAATCAATGTTTGTAAAAAAATGGTTAGGTGCTTTGCTTATTATTCTGGCGACCATCCTGTTCACAGGCTGCTCATTCGAAACGGTTTCATTAAATGGCTCATCTCAAGAGAATGCCGCTCTTACGCAGTTTGATGAAGTAGCCAAGTATATTTCGGAGCATAATGAACTTCCGGAAAATTATATAACCAAGAAAGAGGCTAGAGAATTAGGATGGGAGCCTAGCAAAGGCAATTTGGAAAAAGTGGCCCCAGGCAAAAGCATAGGCGGTGACGTATTTCAAAATCGGGAAGGGCTGTTGCCCAAGAAAAAAGGAAGAACCTGGTACGAAGCAGACATTAACTATTCGGGAGGAACGCGGGGGAGCGATCGAATTTTATACTCCAATGATGGTTTGATCTATAAAACAACTGATCATTACCGTACGTTCGAACAAATCGAATAGGGAAAGGGTGATATTATGAAAACCGTAGTCATCAATGGAAAGGATATTCATGGTAAAGAAGAATTACATGACGTGCTTCAGACCAGACTCGAATTAGGTCAAACGTATGGCCGAAATTTGGATGCATTATGGGATTGCTTAACTGGCTTCATGCCCATGCCACTTACCATTCAGTGGATTGATTTTGATGCAAGCCGCAAGTCCCTGGGAGAATATGCAGATCATTTGTTGGACCTGATGCGTGAAGCTGAAGAAGAGTTGGAAGGATTTACATTTGAGACTTTTGAAAGCTAGTACCTGCAAAAGAACGAACGTAAAAAAGGTTAATGCCAGCATTATTCTCAAGCAATTGGTAAATAATATAATTTAAAACTAAGGGAGAATAACTGGCATGCACCGTAAGCAAAATTTAAAAATGAAAAAAGTGGATTTATCCCATTTAGAGCAATACAGTCAGCTGTTACGTTATGTATTTCAGGTCACTCATAATGATCTTCACAAACATGGATGGAAAGAAAGCGAAATCCTCCATGAGAAGTCACCTGTTTTACAACAAGCGGATGTACTTGGATGGTTTGACGGAGAAAAATTGATTTCTCAGGTATCCATATATCCATTTGAGGTTCGGATATTTAACCAAACTTACGCTATGGGGGGCGTAACAGGTGTAGGTACTTTTCCTGAATATTCCGGTCAAGGCTTAATGAACAAACTGCTGCTGCAAGCTCTCACCAATATGCGTGAAAAGAAACAATCCATTTCTTACTTGTATCCGTATTCCATACCGTATTATCGACGTAAAGGATGGGAAATCATTTCTGATAAAATCGTATTCGAGGTTCAAGACTTCCAATTACCCAAAAATAAACCCGTTCCAGGTGATGTGGCACGTGTAGAACCCGAAAGCGAAGATGTGAGGACGGCTTATGAACGTTTCTCCATGCAAACCCATGGGGCCATGCTGCGAAAAGAACTTGCGTGGAGTGAGTACTGGCGCTGGGATTCAGATGACTTAACTGCAGCTGTCTATTATGGAGAAGACGGTCAACCTGATGGCTACATATTATATTGGATTGAAGAAGAAGTATTTCACGTCAAAGATATGATTTTCATTCATGAAGAGGCACGAAGTGGGCTGTGGAATTTCATTAGTGCGCATTTTTCAATGATTTCCAAGGTAGTTGGCAATATTCATACGGATGAACAGCTTGCCTTTCTGCTGGAAGATGCTGATATTAAGGAAACGATTTCCCCATACTTTATGGCACGGATCGTGGACATAGAGCAATTTATTTCAAAATATCCGTTCAAACCCGCAGCGATGGAGAGAGAATGGACCTTTACATTGCAGGACCCTTTGCTGTTCTGGAATCAAGGCACATTTACACTACAAATTGAACCGAATGGAAGCGGAAGAGTGACTCGAAGTCAAAGCCGACGTAGTGGAGATAGCATAAATATCCAAACGATGACGACCATGTTGTTAGGCTATAAGCGTCCGGAGTACTTGCATAAGATTGGCCGCATTAAATGTGATCCAGAAACGCTTGATTTGTTAGAAGATGCTATCGAGCAGCAGGCGCCTTACTTTTCTGATTACTTTTAAAATTCAAAGTAGTGAACAGCATTCATTCCCTTATGAATGGTGGATTAACATGATCTCGTTCTCCGTCTTGAGATCTGTAGTTAAAGTTAAAACAACCCGTATTGAGTTTTATCAATACGGGTTGTTTTTTATTTCCAAACCAATCTGACTCACTATATCAGACTGAATGTATTCATAGGTCTTAGTAAGATATGCTTTTGTTTAAGTAGGTACGACCATATTTGCGAGTGTATCCGACAGCCTTTGTTTTGCTTTCTCGGATGCGCCAGTCAGCGGCAGACGCAATTTTGCAGAGGCGATCAGCTGTTGCTGAGCAAGCCACCATTTGATCGAGGCTGGAGCAGGTTCTGCAAATACATCACTAATCAGCGGTTGCAGTTGCTTAAAGCTGTCTCTAGACGCATTCACGTCACCAGATGCAAAACGCTGATATACCTCCACATACCGTTGGGTATGAATATTGGCAGAGGCCACCATCCCGCCTGCGGCGCCTTGACACAGCATCGCATGGAAATACGCATCCTCGCCGCATAGTACAGGTTTCGTTTCATATTGGGTTAGAGCCAGCAGCAGATCCAAACCGCCAGTGCTGTCCTTCAGGCCAATAACCCCGTCCAGATCCAAGACTTTCCTCATCGTATCCAAGGTCATTCGACTTCCGGTTCGAGCCGGAATCTCATAGACCAGAATCGGCAGTCCTGTCCGGGACGCGCTGGAGAAATGCTCCAGAATACCTTCTTGCGTGGGCCTGTTGTAATAGGGAGTGACCACCAGAGCTGCATCTGCTCCTAATTCTGCGGCCATTTCGGTCCGATGGACCGTCGAATAGGTATCATTTGTTCCTGTCCCCACAACGATGGGGATGGTTTTGTTCAGACTTATCAAAATTTCTTTGGTTACCTCAACCATCTGCTTTACTTCATCCCAAGAGACGGTCGGAGATTCTCCTGTCGTGCCGTTTACGACCAAACCCTGAATGTCATGTTCCACAAGATGGGTAACATACTTCCGATACGATTCAATATCCAACTTGTTGTCATCCGAAAAAGGGGCAATTACCGGTATATAAATTCCTTGAACATGTTGTTCGTTCATCATAATCAACGACCTCTTCCCGTTATATTGAAACTAATGTATCATAGGAACCAGCATCACAGTTACCTATAACAAATGATGGTTGTCATCAATATTTTCGATGAGGTGAGCAAGTTGGACTTAATCTATCTTCAGACGTTCAGAGAAGTCGCCATTCGCGAGAGCTTCACCAGAGCCGCAGAAGTGCTGGGTTATGCACAATCCAGTGTTACTACGCAGATTCAAAAGCTGGAAAAAGCATATCAAGTCAAACTGTTTGAACGCTACAGCAATAACAAGATTCGATTAACTTCTGCCGGGGAAGAGCTGTTCAAGCTTGCTGGACAGATGTTGGAATTGTTTGAGCAGTCCAAGGAAAAAATGGCGAAGCAGGGCGGTGGCTCTTTGACGATCGGTACGATGGATTCCATCGCTTCTTACTTTTTACCTCCATATATGCAAGCTGCCCGTAAGGAATACCCGGATCTCAACATACGATTGCATACGAATCGTGAGGGATTGATTTTGCATCAGGTCAGGGAGGGTGAAGCGGATATAGGGCTTATTCTCGCAGATGATTCGAGTGATCCGGCTTTGCAGTGGATTACCATTCGTCAAGAACCGCTATTGCTGATCGTGCATCCGCAACATCCGCTGATCGCCAAAGCGCAGATTGAATTGAATGATTTAAAGGACATGGAATGGATCATGCCTGAAGATACCTGTAATTACAGGCAGCTGCTAGAACGGGTGCTTCGTGCAAATTCAATCCCCTATCGGATTGGTCTGGAACTTGGCAATCCGGAAGCAATCAAAAGAAGTATTAAGTCAGGAGAGGGTATCTCAATTCTGCCGCAAATGGCTGTAATGGAGGAAATCGAGCGGGGGGAACTGAAAGTGTTGCCCCTTGAACATGCAGAACTTCAACTCGAAATTCAGCTCGTTCTTCATCCAAAGAAGTGGGTATCCAACGCACTGCACTATTTTATGGAAAGCTTGAAAGAATAAAGCACTATAAGCTTGGTTGAATCATTTTTTAAAAGCGGGAAGATAAACAAAACAAAAGCCCATTGACCGAACTGGTCAACGGGCTTTTTTGTACTATCATCAAATACTTGACGATCAAGACTTAGAGTTGGAATGATCTTTAGCATGAAGTGTAGCAATCAGCTTCTCGCCCTCAACGTCCAGATTCGGTAGAATGCGATCCAGCCATTTTGGAAGCGACCAAGCCTTGTCACCGAAAATAGCCATGATGGCAGGAACCAATCCCATCCGAATAATGAAAGCATCAATCAGAATTCCTACAGCTAATGTGAAACCAATCTGTTTGATCATGACGTCATCTGTGAAGATGAACCCAGCAAATACCGAGACCATGATCACCGCTGCGGCAACAACCACGCGACTTACCTGGTTATAACCATGAACAACAGACTCTGTCCCTCTGTGACCGTGTACGTATGATTCACGCATCGAGCTGACAAGGAAGACCTGATAGTCCATTGCCAAACCATACAGGATACCTGTCACGATGATCGGCATAAAGCTCAGCAGCGGGCCGCCAGTGTCGAAACCAAAGAGCGAATGGAGCCAGCCCCACTGGAATACAGCAGTAGTGATCCCGAATGTAGCCAGAATACTAAGAAGGAAGCCGATCGTTGCTTTAATTGGAACGATAATCGAACGAAATACCAAGAGAAGAATGATAAGCGACAGCAGGATAATAATTCCTACATAGATCGGGAATACCTGCGCCAATTTGGCTGACATATCAATGTTAACGGCAGTGAAGCCGGTAACACCAATCTTAACGTCATTCGTCTGTGCAACGCTCGATTCAGTAGATCGCAGCTCATTCACCAGATCTTTGGTGATTTTATCGTTGGGACCCGTTTCGGGAATAAGACTAAAGATAGCCAGATCTTCTGTCATGCCTAGCGGTGTAACCTGTGCAACGTTATTTTGGCTTTGGAGTTCCTGCATAAGACTGCCCAAGAGTTCCGGAGTCACCTGAGCGGAAGAATTGTTAGGCTCTGCGACCAGAATAAGGGGTCCGTTAAATCCTTCTCCGAAGCCTTCGGATATGGCGTCATAGCCTTGTCTTGCTGTCGTGTCCAGATTCGCTGAAGAAGCTCCCGGGATACCCATTTCCATTTTTGTTATAGGAGTGGCCGCAGCCCCAAGAAGCACGACGATGGCAATAATGGTGATCCAGCGATACTTGATAACGAAATTCACCCATCTGTGTGCGATCCCTCGGCCAGCTGTTTTAGGATGTTTAGTGCTTTTCTCGCGTGCTTTAGGGGAACAGATGCGTTCGCCCACCAGTCCAAGTAAAGCGGGCAATAGCGTAAGGGCAACAAATACGTTAATAAGAACGGTAGCCGCCGCAACTAAAGCCATCGTAGATAAGAAGGTGAGACCGATGACAAGCATACCGCACAGTGCAATGATGACGGTTAATCCGGCAAAAAATACAGCGCTGCCCGATGTGCCAATGGCTCTTGCTGTCGCCTCTTGTGCGCTCAAGCGTTGATCAATAATCATTCGCCGCTGGCGATTGACAATGAAGAGCGCATAATCGATTCCGACGGCCAGACCAACCATGAGAGCCAGGACGGAAGTAACACTTGGCATTTCTATAAATTTGGAGATCGAGAAGGCGCCACCTACTCCAATGGCAACGCCGAGGAGTGCAGTGACAAGAGGCAGACCTGCCGCAACGACGGAACCCAGGGTGATTAGCAAAACAATGATAGCAATGATCAGTCCGATAATCTCTGCCGATCCCACACCGATCGCTACCGTTTTGAGTGTTTCGCCCGGTAACACGGTGATGTTGGTTCCTTGCTGGGCAGTCATAACGGAGTCAATTACAGAATCAAAACCATCTTGAGTAATTGCAGACTGCTCAATGGTAAACTGAAATTGAAACAGGGCAACCTTTCCGTCAGAAGAGAGAAGGACACCAGGTACAGGAACACCATCCACCATTAGAGGACCATAGGGAGGAGGAGAGGCTGCAGCTGATTGCTGCTGCATATTCGAAGCCTGAGCCATGTCTGCGGTTGCTCCCGAACTGCTAGCTTCAGCTGCATAATCCGCAGGATTAATCACATCCTTCAATGCGTAAACTTCACTAACAGCTTTCGTTATTGCAGCTAAACGCTCAGGTGTATCCAAACGCTCGTTGTCAGGTGCTTTGAACACAACACTTCCTTGCCCGCCGGAGGCGGCAGGTAATTCTTTAGCTAATTGATCCAAGACCTTCTGTGATTCCGTCCCTTCAATTTTCATTTCAGAACTGATATGAATACCATTGATACTGATCATAGAAATGACAATACCCAGAATCAATACCCAACCAATGATGAAATACCCCGGTTTACGAAAAGCCGTTTTCCCCAATCTATACAATAATGTAGACATATATCTATTTTACACTCCCTCTATGGTGAATATGGGTTGCTGGCGCATCAGAATCCTTTGCGCAAATAACTAAACATGGTTTCTAAAAACTCATCAAACGGTACAGCTTCAGTGGTTGGATAGTCATTTTTCTTTTGTCCAGGGAGCAGCACATTAAGCCGTCCGTCAATTAAAGGAAGAATGATCCCGTAAACTGCGTTTATAAGAAGATAAGTATATACCTCGTCATCATTTCCGTTAGACAAGTCTAACAATGTTTCTTGCGCAGTCGTCTGCATCTGGTGCAATACTCCAAGGAAATGCGGCTCTAACACCGGATATTTTTTTGAAAGTACCAAAAGCTCACGCAATCTTCCTATGAGATCGGCTGTAAGCTGCATCTGGATGAGCTGATACAGAACGTCAAGCAAGGAGGTATTTGGGGGAATCTGGGTGAGCAAATTCTCGAACTCAGTAGTGTTATGAACAGCTGTAGCTCCCATCGCAACAGCTTCTTCCTTACATGTGAAATAGTTTGCGAAAGTTCTTCTGGAGTAACCGGCTTTTTGCACGATATCTTCAACAACGAAGCCGTCCAGACCATGTTCAAGTGCAAGTTCAAATGCAGCAATCGCCAGCGATTGCTCTGTCGCTTCTTTTTTTAAATGCCGCAAAGTTGGTTTGGTCATCATTTTCCGCTTATGCGTACACCTCCAACTTGGCTGTTTCTGTGGGGAAGCAATCGTAAGTTGTTGACTTCATTTGGGGTTCACACGACTCCTTTCTCAGGATCATCTTAACTTAAGTTTGCCCTTTAGGCAAATTTGCTCAAAGGGAAAGTTTATACCTGTGCGATAAACGTAAAGCTTCGTCCTTTGTCGGTTTCCGACATCTGACTACGAACAGGTTGAAGGCCCTTGTTTCGAACTGTATTATGGAATGGCAGAGCATTAAATCAGCGAGCCACATCAAACAGGCTCGCTGATTTATATTAGAGCACCAAATAGAGGAGGTTCCATATGAGTTCCATTCTAAACGTTATAGAAAAGCTAAAGTTGAACGTCTTAAATATTGAAGATGTTCCGGAATCATTTAGTTCGGATGTATATAAACTTACTCTTGCTAATGGAGAAGACGTTTATGTAAAGATTCCATTTAACAAGGATAAGCTTTTTCGTGAATTTCAGATGCTTGAAACATTGAAGGGCGTATTACCTGTTCCTAAGGTATTGGACATTTGGTATGGGGATGAAATGACTACGGGTGCGTTGCTTCTCTCAGCAATTCAAGGTGTACCTTGTACAGAAAATATTGATGAAAAGCTATCTTTTCAAATGGGGGTGTATCATGCAATGCTCCATGAGGTGAAAACGTCAGGATATGGTTATCATTCAGCCGACGGCTTTCATTTTTTTCACCAAAATAATTGGCGTCTACACATCAAAAGTAATTTTGAAAAGTGGAAAGAGCCCTGTAAAGAGCTCCTCGATCCAGCATTGTATGAACGTTGCATTCTTCATTTTGATGGTGATTTCTCTGCTTTACCAGATCCTGACGGACCATGTTTTGTACATATGGATTTTAGACCAGGCAATATACTGGTGAATGGTAACAAGGTTGCTGGTATTATTGATTTTGAGAGTGCTCGCAGTGGCTCCTCTGAAATAGATTTCACTAAAATCAATAGATATATTTGGGAAGTGAACCCGAGAACAAAATCCCCGTACATTGAAGGTTATGAAACGATTCGTACGATGTTAAATCTCGAAATCGTATTGCCATTTTATAATTTTTACGATGCTTTTAGCGCCGTTGCTTGGTGTAAAAACAGAGGAGTTGAAAAAAATCAATCGTTCCTTCAGGAAAGTATAGAAGTTTTGAAGAAATCAGTAGGTTATTGAATTGAATAAACGTTCAACAGGTTTGGCTGGTTTTCCTAAATGGAAAGAATCCAGTTGGAAATATCATTTATCACTTTCTTATCAACATGCTGCGCAACTTTATACTCTTTTTTCATTTTTAATATCTCTCCGTAAACAGCTGGCATAAATAAATGATTTAAGTTGGGGTAAAGTTTAAACGTTACATTCGGCCTTTCACCCAATAAGTCTTTGAAAGCCTTAAAATCTTTGTCTACGGATACATGGAAATCTTGATCTCCCTGCAAAATGAGTACGGGTTTATCTAATACGTTGAGGTAATGAATGGATGGATGTTCTCCCATCTCTTTGAAGTAGTAGGCTCTAGAATATTTCCCCAAAACTACAGTTGATTTTGCTTCTTCATCACTTAACGTATAGATTTTATCGAACTTGGATGATAGTGCTGCGATTTGTTTCTTAGCAATCATTTTCAAAAACATATTCAACGACGCTAAAACATCGTTATTTTGTTCCATCAAAATTTCTTCTAATTTTCGTGGAGACCCACCCATAATAATGATACCAGCAAAATGTCCACCTTCTGCATCAATTCGTGGAGCTAACATCCCGCCTAAGCTATGACCGATAATAAATATTTGCTTTGAATCAATCCGTGAGTCTTTGCGTAATAAATCAGCTGCGAGGATAGCATCTTCCATGGTTTCTTCTTTAACGGATAATCCGGTTTCGTTTTTCATTTCTTTTCCATAGACGAATGTTCTTTTATCATACCGCAGCACGGCAATTCCTTTTTCCGACAACCCTTCGGCAAGGTCTTTAAAAGGGTAGTTATTGCCGACTTTTTCATCCATATCCGTAGGGCCAGAGCCATGCACCAATACCACGGCTGGAACTTTGGATGAGCAATTCTCTGGCAATGACAAAATGCCATTCAAAGGATATTTCGTTTCTTGGCCAATGATTAGCTTCTCATTCATACCCATAACCTCCAATCAACTTTTTTCTTGCAAAAAATGATTCATTTTTTGAATTAGTCCTTGATACTCGGGTACTTCACGTAACGAATTGAACGCTGGATTCATCAGAATATCCCTCATCATGCTATTCTTGATAACCTGCTCGCTGCGGGGAGCGGTGACGTCGAAATCTTTCAGCCACGGATCAATCAGATCAAAAAATGAATCTCCACGAAGCTCAAAAGGAAAGAAGCCTTCCACGCAGGTATCCACATATTTTTCAAGGAGTTCAATCGATTTCTCAGGAAATTTGTTCACACAATATAGATGAGCGCCTAGTGCGTAAAGCAGGACGACATTGTTTGGATTTAGCCGTTTCATATCAAAAATCCGTGCAAAATCCGACGCTTTCTTAAAAGCTTCTTCGGCTTTTTCGATATGATCCATATTGAATTGGAGGACGTTCAGCAGCCCTTGAAAAACTGCCATTACGTGCTGATACAGTTCAGCCTGCAAGGTTTCTTTGGCTTTGCTGATATTGCCCATATGCTGATATGCCTGTGAAATTAACGCGCCCTTTGGCATCATGGGCCGGACGGTCTCCCCCAGTAAATCTAAGACCCGCTGCGGACTCCTTAGCGATAGAAAACAAACGGATTGATACAAAACCGCATCGCTCGAAAGCTGCATATCGCCACTTTCGGTTTGAATCCGTTCACATAGCGTCACGGCTTCGTTAAGAAGCACCTCTTTTTGCTCTTGTGTTCTCGCCAGCGTGAAGTGATTTGTGTACAGCCTGACCATCTGCAATAAGAGTGGAAAGCAGGCGTAATATTTTTTGATGATCGCCGTACATTCTGCAATCACCTCATCAAAAGGGAGAGAAGCAAAATCATTAGCGAGTCGGGTGTAGAGATTCGCGATGTCCGACTGCTCCATTTGCGGGGAATAGCCCATCAATTCGTCAATGCTGATGTTAAAATAGGCCGCAAGGCGTGGAAGAAATGTGATATCAGGATAGCTTTGTCCCGTTTCCCACTTGGAAACAGACGCTTTGGAAACACCGATAAATGCAGCAACCGCATCCTGTGTTAATCCTTTTTCTCTGCGTTTTGCTACAAGAATCGATGATAAATTAATTTCGTTCATTCAACATCACCTCTGATTATGATTATACGGTTTATAAAATCAACTCCCAAGCGACTTGTCGTTGACTTATGTTAAAAAAATCAACCATTGAGAAACTTAATGGGGAAAGAAACTGGTCGATTAGGGATACTAAGGAAGAAGGAGTGGAGGACATGAGAAAAGTATTAATTATAGTTGTTAGTTGTATTCTAACGCTAAGCCTAAGCGCATCAGCATATGCAGAGCATGGTACAGTGAATGAGGAGGAGTATAAGTCTTTATCGTTAACTTTACTTAATCCATCCATACAGCTGGCGATTAATCAGTATTATCAAAAAATTCACAAGCCGCAGCCAAGTTATGGTTTATATGAAATGAAGGTTCTAGAACTAAAAAGGAGATTCCCTGGAGCTTATGCCTTTCGAGTGATTGTTGAAGTCAACACGTACTACGGTCCACACAATCCTCCAAATGCAAAGGAGTTTATTACATTCGATATCGATACCAGTAAAGTGAAGTTAATTAAATATATCCATAGGAACGACTAACTTTTAATCTTGAGATGGTCCGAAGTGATTATATACTTTGCATGGGGGTAAATCTTTTCTAACGCTAAATAAGCTTTTCTAATGTATTGGTTTTGCACCTTATTTTCTAAAATAAGGAGTGAAGCAGAGTGAAATATACAAACGCTAAAAAAATATTGCCTGAAAAGCTAATTATAATGATTCAAGAGTACGTCCAGGGAGAGACGATTTACATTTGAAAACAACTTGCCTTTGACGGTGTCTTAATCGAATTGCAAGTACTCCCTGGATATCATCATTTGGCTCCAATGTGTCCGAATGCACATTTTTCTCAAATAGGTGCCACCTCTAGTGAGTACGCTTTGTTGAAAGCTCTGGAGTTACTTTGATTATAAGACTGATTTAGAGATGGAATCGAACCGAGACAACTGGGGAGCAAACAGTATAGATGACACAAGTTAGAGCATTAAAAGATACAAGCCGCGTTAATGCGGCTTTTTTCGTGTCTTTAAAGATAAACAAGAACTTGACCTTTTGCCACTCAACCAAAGTTTAGATAATTGTGCATATCGGATTTGTAACTTGTGTATTCAAATTTGATTAAATCCTTGCTAAACTTTGTTTTGATAATGAGAATCATTATTATTATTAAATAGAGGCTGGATTTGACCGGAGGGCTTTCTAGGAGCAAATCAATGATAAGAAAGGTTGGTAGAAATGACTTCTAACAGACAACTCTGTATTGGATTGTCCTTAAATGCAACGTGGAATAAAGGTGACGGGTGGCGACACCGGGATAGCGGAGTGGAGCAAACGGGATCCATTGACTATTATATTCATTGGGCGAAAATGGCGGAGAACTCAAAGCTCGATTTTCTTTTCAGAGCGGATTATCTATATATTAGCCCGCAGATGTTAGGCGATTCTTCTAATTTCGGCAGCCCGGACCCTACTTTGTTTTTTGCAGCTATAGCTCGTGAAACCGATCGGATCGGACTGGTTACGACCATTTCTACGACGTTTAATCCACCGTATATTGTTGCTCGGCAGCTTCAATCCTTGAACTGGCTAAGCAATGGACGTGCCGGCTGGAATATTGTCACTTCTATTGAGGGCGCCGATAATTTCGGCAACTCTCCAATGCCATCCCCGGAAGAACGGTATGCGAAGGCAATAGAATTTACGGATGTGGTATGCAAACTTTGGGATAGTTTTCCGAGTGAGGCTATCGTTATTGACCGTGAGTCAGGCATGTTTTCTGATAAGGAAAAAGTGAATGCTATTCATCATTCCGGTGAATTTTTCAGCGTAAAAGGGCCGTTAACTCTACCTTCTCATCCATCGGGAAGCATTCCTTTGTTTCAAGCGGGAGCTTCGGATATTGGACGGAATTTTGCCTCTTCCGTAGCGGATGCTATTTTTGCGGCAATGCCGGATCTGGAATCAGGCGTGGAATTGCGAAGTGATTTGAGAAAAAGAGCTGTAGAACATGGGCGCGATCCGAACACGATTAAAATTTTGCCGGGGTTATATTTTTTCCTTGCCGATACGCACGAAGAAGCGCTTGAATTACATAAGGCTGCTCATGCCCATTTAAGTCTTGAGCGCAGACATGCCTCTCTCCAATCGTTAATGGGCCTGGATTTAAGTGGTTTTTCCTTGGATCAACGCGTAACCGAAGATATGCTTCCAGATCCTGATCATGCTGTCCGCAGCCGTACACATGCTGAGCTGTTGCGTCGATATATTACAAAATATCAGCCTACAGTGAAGGAGATTCTGGTTCGGCCGGAGGTTGTCGGATCTGCCCATTGGGTATCTGTGGGGACAGTCGAGACGGTAATGAATGATATTATTGAGCGGGTTGAGGCAGGTGCTATTGATGGGTTCATCGCCCTGCCAGGCGGTTCAGAAAAATCGATGAAGATATTCTTTGAAAAGCTGATTCCAAAGTTGGTTGAAAGAGGTCTGTTCAGAAGTGAATATACCGGGGAAACGTTGCGTGATCATTTGGAGGGTTCATAGGTCATCACTGTTTTTTTATTTTTAGAGCGAGAGCATGGGTACACACAATATGGATAACGTATCGTAGGGGAGAACATATGAAAAGACTAACAGGATTGATTTTATCTGTTATTGTATTTGCAGGGGGGATACTGGCTGGATGTTCCGAAACGCCCGTTGCAGTTACTCCTGAACCCAGCAAGATCGATGGTGAAGGATGGCCAAGAACCATTAAGGATGCCAGCGACAATGGAGTGGTGCTTGAGAAACGACCAGAGCGTATAGCGGTGCTTCATCCCTTATACTTGGATTACTTTTTTGCTTTGGATACTCCTCCAATCGCATCAATCAGCGCGGGGGAAGCATTGGAAAAGTTTGCTACGTTACAGCCTTACGCCAAATCTGCTGATATTATTGATTTGGGAAGCGACTCAGCGAATTTGGAAAAGATTATTGCCGCTCAGCCTGATGTAATTGTAACCTTCAAGGGGTCTGTGGATACCATTTATGATGAGTTGAACAAAATTGCTCCAGTCATCTTAATCGACTACACGGATATCTGGGACAAAACGACGATGCTTCTTGCTGAAGTTGTTGAAAAAGAGAAGTTGGCGAAAGAACTGATTAAGGAAACCCAAGAAATGATAGCAAATACGAAAAAGCATTTAGGTACTCTTGAGGATAAGACCTTTGCCTTGTTGCGGGTTGATGGAAAAGCAAATTTTTATGCTCAAGGATCTAAAAATACAATGTACTATAATCAAACTGCGGGCTTTGGGTTGTTGGCACCGAAGGGGTATCCTGAGGGTGGTGAGTCGCTTACGCTGGAAGGGCTATACGACATGAATCCCGATTATATTATTATCCAGCATGATATTGACGTTGCAAAGGCAGCAGTGAAGGAAAAGGAATCTTCGAAGGTATGGAATTCACTGAAGGCTGTAAAAAACAACCATGTTGTTATATTTGATAATTCCCTCAATAGTGCGAGTATCCTGGCTGTCCGTTTGGCCTCAGAGTATTTTCTGAAATTGGCTGAACAATAATTATTACACTAAAAGATCCGATTGCTGATTCTGAGCGCAATCGGATCTTTTAGTGTAGGAAGACAAGAACATTATCGTATTGATGTATCCTTAATATTGGGATTAAAGGAAATTATAGAGTGACAAAAAGTGGTGAACGGCCGCACCGCCCGGAGTAACCAGGCAAGCGAAGACGATGACACTTGCGTCAACGATCCACAGCAGCTCCGATGAACTCGGATGCAGCCCGCTGACCGAGAGCATTGGAACCGCCAGATTGATGGCGGCAACAAGGCCAACGACCAGGATGATACACACGCAAACGCAGGCCAGAATCAGCCCCCGTTGTCGTGACGTTTTCACGGCAACTGGAGAAACTATCTTTGGGGCACTTATGGTTTTCCGACATGCTTGTACGCACCAGCCATGATGTCATCCATCAGAGTTGGCGAAGCTGGCGTCCATCCGAGAAGTTCGCGAGTATGTGCGCTGGAGCCGGTCATGGATAGTTTAAAGAAGCTGCCGACCAACCCGAAGTGCGCATCGGCGTCTTCTGCTGCAATCGAGGCTACCGGGATGTCGAGGGTGCGCCCGATTGCTTCGGCG
Organism: Paenibacillus vandeheii; assembly: GCF_030433635.1. Taxonomy (NCBI): domain Bacteria; kingdom Bacillati; phylum Bacillota; class Bacilli; order Caryophanales; family Paenibacillaceae; genus Paenibacillus; species Paenibacillus vandeheii. The sequence continues at coordinate 204,080 of NZ_JAROCD010000008.1, read as the reverse complement.
ATCGCTCGAGTGGTGATGGCTTCCTCTGCGATCGCATGTAGACGTGATCCTGCCGGCGCCTTTTCGAGTCCCAGCCGGAGGAGCCGGGCTGCGTCGGAACGGTGCACTGCAGACCAAGCGTTGGAACCGTCACCGATGTACCCGGACACGCCCTGCTTGCGGGCTGCGGACATTAGGAAATTAATGAATCCCCAATCTCCAGTCCCGTGGACGGTTGGAGCGAACCGGGTGATAATGGTCCGCACTCCGCGACCAACGTAGTCGAGAACAAGATTCTCGGAGCCGCCCCTGTCAGAGCCCGGGCCCACAGCTGGGGACGGGTCAGCCTCCAACACCGGACGCCCTTGAACCAGACCGGAGATGGCATTAGCGACTATGAAAGGCCGGTCAGTACCGATCAGTGTCTCGGCGAGAGTTTCGACTGCAGCCCGTTCAGCACGATCCGACTCCGTAGGATTCGCCCAGTCATGCTTGTTCGCCAGGTGGATGACAGCCTCAGCTTCGGACGCCCCCCGGCGGAGGGCGTCGAGGTCATCGAGATCCCCGCGCAGTGCAGTCGCGCCTTTCTCTTCAAGCGAAGCCGCAGAGACGTCCGACCGAGCCAGTCCGACGACCTTGTAGCCTGCTCTCAGCAACTCATCTACGGTGGCCGATCCAATCCATCCCGTTGCTCCAGTAATAAATACATTCATCTGTGTTACCTCCTTGTAGCCCTTCCACAGGCTACACTTCATATTTTTTTACGGTTACTCGCATTGTCAGGATTCACGACAATGTCCGCTTCTGACAATTACGAGACACTGTGTAACTTAATATAACAGTTACAATACAATGTGTCTAGTAATTATTTTGGAGTAGGGACAAGACGCGTGGGAAGACCTATGGATGCATGACGTGAGCGAATGTCGGCTTAGTGACGAGCGGGTTTGGAGCATCATCAATCAGTGTTGCGTGATCGCCAATGGGCAAGTTTGTTTTAGAAGGCATTCCCACCATAGTCCGTTTTCTTGTCGCGCCACACAGCGTGTGGATGTGGGTCTGAAAGGATTATACCGCTGTGCATAGAAAACTCGATCCACACCGAAGGACCGTCGATACGGATATAGTCCTTCGGTTTACTCACGGAGGTTGAGCCCGAATAAGCGACGTACGTGAAATCGAGCTCGTCCTCATAGCCAGCGAGGATTCTCGCAGCGTTCTCGTCGTCGATGCTGCTGACATAGGTTTCAATCGCTGCTAGCAGCAGGGCTCTCTGGTCTTCGCGTAATTCGGAGCCCCGAATGCCCTCAGCTGTCGTAGGGAACGCCCAATCCTTGCCTGGGCCCAGCAAGAGATCCCGGTACTTGTCGCGGAGTCTGGATAAGGCTAACTGGTCATTGTCAAATGAGGCAAGTAGAGCTACGAATGTTCTCTGTGCCTGCTGCTGGGGTTGATTGCTTATGCCGTTGTACTCGAAGGTCGAGAACGGTTCAATACCACGGAACGAGGGGGTTGCTCCAACGAGGTTACCATCTGTGTAAGTGTTGGCGACTGCGAGGTGGTGTCCGCCGAATTGCAGCTCCCATGTCCCCGAATCGGATGGCGTACCAAGGAAGGCAACGTAGAAGTTCTCCCGCCCGTAGTCCCGGGTCACACCGTAATCACGAAGATAGTCGTCGGCATTAAGGATCTGTTGGATCTCGTCATAGCCCTTGTTCTTGCCTGAACCGGTAGCTGCCGCGAGTAAGACGTTCAGCGATGTCCATTGTTCTTCCGAGAGCGTGCCTATCCGGAGACCGCTTCGGCCGCGGTGACCCATCGTTGCCTGGGGATAGTTCGACCAGTTCACTACATTCCTCAGCGAATAGTCCTGGTTCAAATCGCGGAGCTGGTCATAGGAGAGCGTAGCCGCGAACGACTTCGCGAGCTCGACGACTTTGCCGTTCAAGGTTGTTGGGCAGTTGTACGTATGTGCCACTCTAGCCGTAGATATGCGCATAATAATTGTTATCTCCTTCGTAGCCCTCTTCGGGCATCAATTGAAATGATCGACACAGTTTCGAGTCACCGTGCACCGAAAATATATCATATAAGAGACACTGTGTCCACATATGTGGTTTGGAATTGGACAAAGAGGACTGTCTCCGTGTATAGTTGAGACATGAAAAAAGAACATTATCATGGCGGTCGTCCCCGAAGTGAGCAAGCGAGGGCGGCTATTTTGGATGCGGTTGATGACCTCTTGGTCGAGGTCGGATATGCGGCAATGACGATGAAGGGCATCTCCGAAAGAGCAGGAGTGTCCCGGCAGACTTTGTATCGTTGGTGGTCACACAAAGCGGAAATCCTCTTCGAGGCCAGTGTAGCCGATGCCGAGGAAGAATTGGAGATTAGTCCCACAGGGACTCCGTTGGATGATCTAAGAGCGTACCTGGAAGCACTCGTTCGCTTCCTTACGCACTCGCCGGCAGGCGCCGCTTATCGGGCTCTCCTGGGTGAAGCACAGCACGACTCTGCCGTGGGGGAACTGCTCTCTGCGAAGGACCTGCTCGGCGACAGCGCCCGGGTCGTGATTGAGCGCGCGCTCGGGAAGGACACACTTCCAATTCCAATCGATCAGGCCACAGCCTTGTTGATTGGACCGACATTCTTCTGGATTCTGAGCGGACGCAATCCCGAACAACTTGTCCCACTTAAACTTGCCGAAGACTTCATGAGCGACCTTCGTGCAAGACAATTGCGCTGAAGAGGCGCTTAAATGTAATGACCGCCTGCTTGAACGACTGGACAAGTTGAAGAATAGAATCCACATACTCATGGCTCACGTGGTTATACTGCATAGAGAGCTTAGAGTAAACGAGGTACTATTAATAGCAAGATAGCGACTTGAAGGTCGGTATCTTGCTAATTAATAACTTGATCGTTGGAGATTGACAGTCGCGCTTTTCAGCAGATGGATACTCAATTCCTTTTTAACATTTTCTTATTGTGTAAAATGCTGGGGGTCAAAAGGGCGGCGGTACACAAGTACAAGTTCTTGTTTCACCGTCAACAGATTCGTAAAAAAGTCGCTAATTTAGCGGCTTTTTTTATTTTAGCCTTTACTTCATCTAAGTCAAAGCCCTTAATTAGCCATGGGCTTTTTTCATGATGTAGGTGCAAGAGATAAATGGGATAAGGCCTCTCCCCTGGTGGGGAAATGGATCAGGCGAGAGTTATACCCAGATCATGAATTTGGCGGATTCAGTGCTATGTTAAAAGAACATGGAGTATTCCTCTGTTTTGAATAATTGATGATTTCATGATTACGGGTACCACTTTTCTTTCCAAAATCAAAACTCAATTGCCAGAGGTCTCCGATACGACGAAAATGGTACTTTCTAAGTATACAGATGCGGATCAGGCAGGAATCTGGTCCAAGGAAGCATTAGCGATTTGCATTGAGCTTGGTCTCATTCAAGGAACACCGGATCATAAACTAAATCCGAAACGTAATCTGACGCAAGCTGAGGCAGCTGTTTTATTTAGCAGATTATTAATGTATTGCTCAACGGACAAATCTGATTTACCTGGTTGAAAAATATTCAAAAAGGCAGACTGACTTCCGGTTTGCCTTTTGGCTATGCAAACGTATAATGAGAGCTTGAAGGGAGAGGATCGTCATGACCATCGAAGCCAGCTTTCGTCGGGCCAATCACATATGCAATCGTTATATTACAAAAGTGGAGCAGACGGGGCTTTCCTTATCCATTTTGTACTGGGGATTCATGCCCGATCATTTCGACAATGCCTTCCATCGGCATTCCTTTTTCGAGGCCTGTTATGTGGTGGACGGTGAAGGAAGCTACATAGAACAGAATCAGCATTACGCTTTAACTAAAGGAACAGCTTTTCTATCTCTTCCAGGCACATGGCATCAAATCCGCAGCCAGACTGGGTTGACGCTTTGTTATGTTGCTTTTGAACTGGATGAAGCACACACCGATGCTTATTATATCGAATCCTTCCGTCGTCTTGCCGAGCTTGGGCAAAGCGTAGCCCAGCAAGCGGACCTTACGCCGACTGGGCATTTATGGCAAGCGCTCATCGCTTCTTTCGACATACCTGTGGCAACTCTTCCTCTTGCAGTAAAGCAAATTTCCGCTTCTCTTCTGTTGTCCATAGCGGATTTGCACGTTCCTGCCAGAACAGACTCGGCCGATACAGGAGAGCAACCCGTGGAACCCAATACGTTGTTTCGCCAGGCTAAACGGTATATTGATGATAATTTGATCAATGAGCTTACACTTATGACGGTGTCGAGACACCTCCACATTTCGTCGCGTCACCTAACCCGATTGTTTCAGGAAAATCTGGGGCAGTCCTTCGTCCACTACATTCAGGAACGACGTGTGCAGAATGCCGCTTGGCTCCTGTTAAATGAACAGACACCAATCAAAGATATCGCCATCCAGTGCGGGTTCCAATCCGTGCATTATTTTACCCGAATCTTCACCCGCGAACTTGGCGTTTCCCCGGCTAAATTCCGCCGCATTCAGTTTGCCGAAGGCCGTTCTGGCAAAATGTATTACCCACCCCAAATGTCCTGATTGTACAAAAACACAGCTTGATCGTTTAAAGACACCATCTCCAACTCCCTATAGAATGATGACATAAATCGATAGAGAGTTGGAGGTTTAAACATGCCCCGAATAGCCCCCTTGCCCTTTCATGCCAATCCAGTCAATTTCATTCGGCTTCAGCCCGACCAAGAGACAGAACCCGGGATCTGGAATGGGTATGAAGAATGGCTTGGTCAAATTTGGCCTGACTGTGTACAGAGTGATTCGCTTCCCTTTTATATGGTCATTGATGGTACACACGGCACTGCATTCAGCGAATGTCTGGAAAAGCTCCGATCGCGCTGCCGTCAGGAGAACAGGATAATCATTGAAATAGATAGCGCTGATTATTTAAAACCTTCAGCAGATTTGCTACAGCAGTTTCACCCTTACCTAACGGATAACCGGGCTTTTGGCGTTGTGGCCTCAGACGTTAGCGTCGAGGATTATTTCCAGCCAGATGCTCAGTCGGTTTGGCTCAGTGATGTAGAACATCAACTGCGGCTTTATGATTCTGCTGAAAATGTGGAGGCCCAGTCACCCAAGGCAGATCAGTTGGCCCCCATCGTTGTAACCTTTGGACCAGGCTCTGACTTCCTTTCTGGAGTATCAGGTCCGGCCAACGTTTCTCTTTTTTGTGACTTATCCAGAGAGGCTCAGCAGTACCTGCATCGGCAGGGGATGGGTTCCCTAGGATTAGGCCCATGTCGGGATACGGTTGAAACCTACAAACAGGCGTTGTTTTTGGAGTGGCCCGTTTGGGAGGAATATCGGAGACGTCGCTTGTACGATTTTGACTACTATGTGGATACGAACAACCAGGAACGGCCCGTTCTGGTCACCGTTCCCATGCTGCGCCGACTGTTGGCTTCAGTAGCCCGGCAGCCTTTTCGAGTAAAACCATTCTTTGCACCGGGAATTTGGGGTGGACAGTATTTGAAAGAGCTGTGCGGCCTGCCCGGGGAATGGAATAACTGCGCCTGGGGTTTTGAACCGATCGCACCGGAGAACACACTTTTAATCGGCTATCTGGATTTTATATTGGAGGTTCCGTTTCCGCTGCTTCTGTCCGCTCATCCTGAAGCAATTATGGGGGAGCGTAATGTACGGCTGTTCGGTGATTATTTTCCGATCCGGTTTGATTATCTCGATACGATAGACGGGGACCATTTGTCTTTGCAAGTCCATCCTCAGCAAGCTTACATTGAGCAGACCTTCAATGAAACGATGACACAGCAGGAATCCTATTACATTATGGAGCAGAAGGAAGGCGCCAAACCTTTTGTGGGGCTGGGGTTCACGGAGGGAACAACCGGGGAGGAGCTGCTTCAGGCGGTTGAATCCGCCCATTCCTCGGGAACACCGCTAAAGGTCGAAGAATATGTGAACATCCTGGATGCGAATAAGGGCGATCTGTTCCTGATCCCGCCTGGAGCCGTACATTTTTCGGGCAAAAACAATCTGGTGCTGGAGATCTCTTCGACAACCTGGTGGTTTACCTTCAAAATTTACGACCATTTGCGCTTCGACAGAGACGGCCGGCCGCGACCGATCAACAGCGATCATGCCAGACCCAACATGAAGGAACAATTTGACACCCAATACGTTCAGGAGCATTTGATAGCGGTTCCAAGGGAGTGCCGGGTACAGGGAGCCAGCTGTGAAGAGCTGCTGGGTGAACGGGAGGATCTGCTTTTTCAGGTCAAAAGATTAAAGCTGGACGGAGAGTGGATTGACGATACGGCTGGAGAGTTTGTCATGTTCAATCTCGTAGAAGGCGACCGCGTGAGGCTCACTCCGCTTGATGATGAGGCAGCGGCCGTGGAATGGGGGTACGCAGAAGCGTATATCGTTCCCGCCTCGGTTGGAGGCTTCCGAATGGAGTCTTTGGGTGACCGATCGTGCACCCTGATCCGTGCACAAGTTTCGCCAGAGTGGAACATGCCTCTGCTTCCGCATCACTGGAAATCTGGTGGGCACTTATGAATCCTGACGTCACGATCGCCATTGATGCAGGCGGGACTTTCTTGAAGGGTGGCGTACTGTGTGACGGGGATCTTTTGCCTCAATTTTATGTCAAAAGGTCGTCCCGCTCCAACAGCAGTGCGTATGAAATTGCCGCCAACCTGGCCGATGTGATTCACGAGCTCGCCGCCGGATACGTCGCCTACATGGAGCAGCTTAGCTCCGATAAAGAGACCGCGGTCGGATTTCCCAACTTTCATATCGGCTTTGCTTTCCCTGGGCCTTTTGAATACGAAACAGGTGTTTCCCGTATTCAGGGATTGAATAAATACGAGCAGCTCTATGAACGCAATTTAAAAACGCTGCTGCGGCGCAAATTAACGGCACTTGCAGCGGAACACTCTGCTCCTACATGGATGACCCGGCTTGCCGCCGCAAATATTTGTTTTGGCAATGATGCTGCTATGTTCGCCCTAGGGGTCAGTCGGCTTTTTCCACAGGACAGGTTGCTGTGCCTTACCCTTGGAACGGGCCTAGGCTCCGGCTTTGTTGAGAACGGCTCTATGGTTAGCGGGAAATGGGGAATTCCTGACTCAGGCATGTTATATGCAGAGAAGTACAAGGGAGAAACCGTGGATGATCTGTTCGGAAGCCGAGGGATTTTAGCTTTGGCGGACAGCCATGATGCTCGAAAGGAGGGCGAAGACGTGTACGATCTGGCCATAGCGGCAAGACAGGGGGTTTCCTCCGCCACCCTTGTATGGCAGCTTTACGGCCAGCGGCTAGGAGAAATGCTTCGTCCGTATGTGGAAGAGTTTCGCCCCGCCGGTCTGATCCTGGGCGGACAGATTGCGGGCACCTATGATTTGTTTGGCGAGGCGCTTTCAGAAGCGCTCTTGCCCGAGGTGATTCCTCTGTATCATGAGAAGCAAATGCAGGAGCACGTGTTTCACGGGATTTTCCAGCTCGTAAAAAACACCTATTCAACCAACAAAGGAGAAAATAAATATGACGCTCGAACAACAAATCAAGCAAGCCGCCATCCCGACGCTTGAACGAAAATGGAAAATATACGTCATTCACCATTCTCATACAGACCTTGGTTATACCGACAGGCAGGAAAAGATTGAACAATATCATGTCGACTTTATCCGTCAGGCGCTGCGTATTGTTAATAATGCTCATAACGGCGTAAAGCCCGAGTGGAAAGGGTTCCGCTGGACCTGTGAGACCTTCTGGGCCGTGGAACAATTCCTGAAGCAGGCCGGGGACGAGGAAAAAGCTGCATTTGCCGATGCCGTGCGGCGCGGTGATATCGAGCTGTCCGGCACGTATCTGAATATGACTGAGCTTCCCGACCTGCAGTTGCTGAACAAAATACACAGCAAGGCTCAGACATATGCCGGCTCGATCGGTCACCAAATAGACAGCGCGATGACAGCGGATATCAATGGCTACAGCTGGGGATATGCCGACAGCCTGCTGGATAACGGAATCCAGCATTTATTCAGCTGTATACATACCCATCACGGCATGTATGCGCTGGGCCGCAAGCAATCTCCGTTCTGGTGGGAGGCCCCAAGCGGGGAACGCCTGCTGGTCTGGAATGGAGATCACTACATGCTTGGCAACGAACTCGGCTTCTGCCCTGGTGCGCTGGGCAAATACATGATTCGTGATGAATTCAACCATAGACTTGTTGAACCGGCAAATATTCACGATCAAATCGCCAATACTCGCATCCATCGATATTTAGCCCAGCTTGAGGCCGAGCAGTATCCGTATGATTTTGTGCCGGTGATGCTGTCCGGACTGCCTACAGACAATGGATCGCCCAACAGCGCAATCATAGAATGGATCGAAGCGTGGAATCAGCAAAACGGTGAGAGAATTATCGTAGAGATGAGCACATTGAGCGGCTTTTTTGCCCGGCTGAAGGAGGAAGGAACAGATAGCTTACCGGTGCATAAAGGGGATTGGCCGGACTGGTGGTCGGATGGCGTAAGCTCCACACCGATGCACACCCAGATTTACCGGGACGCACAGCGGACACTCCGCAAGGTGGAAAAGCTCGATCCCGAACAAAACAGTGTCAGTCTCCAGGAAATTGAGGCTGTGGAGCAGGCGCTGGCTCTCTATGCCGAACACACATGGGGTTATCATTCTTCTATTTTTGAACCGTGGCACAAAAATGTTCAGCTGCTCGAGGTCCGCAAGACGGCGAACGCTGCAGAGGCAAGCAGACTTGCTTACCGGGCGCTGGATCAGGCGCTGCTGGCTGATAACGCTGCTACCTTGTACCCGGGGCGTCCTTACCGCTTCAAGGTCACGAACCTGTCCGAGCGAGAGGTTACCGAGTTGGTTGAGCTGAAGCTCGAAGGCTGGGAACCGGATGAACTGTTGAACGGAGTGGAGGTGATCCGGGAGGACACGGGAGAGGTGCTGATTAAGCAGTCCACCCACGCGCAGACGATTATTACGGAGCTTAAACTTCAAGGGATGGAGAGCTGCATACTGATCCTGCGCCCGCTTCAGGCAGCACAGCAGGGGTCTTCTTCCTTAACATCAACTTCTAATTCGAAGCTGATTGGCGCTGATCAGGTGTACGACATGGAGGATATGTACACCTTAACACCGGGCGGGCTGCAAGGGCCGATCTCTGTTTTTCAAAACGGGCTGGAGTCGCCTTTTGTACGCTTGACTTGGTCCAAAGAACGCGGCATCGTGTCGTGGATTGATAAGGAGACAGGCCGCGATCTGCTGCAAGCGGGTGATCTGTATGGGGCGTTCACACCCATCTATGAGGTGACAAATCCGTCGAACCCTTTGGATGCTTCTCAGGTATGGAGTGTCCGTTCAAAAATGGGACGCAACCGTAAGGGTATAAACGTGGAGCGTTCGGTCGGTCAGCTCATCTCTGTCCGCGCGGTAGATAACGGACCGCTGTATGCTACTGTTGAGCTTGGTTATCAGCTAAAAGGCATCGCCTATTTTTCACTGTTCCTGCGGATATATACCCGTCAAAACAGAATGGACATTTCGGCACGGTTCCATAAAGAAAGTGTTTGGAATCCGGAGAACGTATATCTGGCTCTGCCGTTCACCCCGGGAGGAAGTGGGCCGGTTACCCTGTTTGCCGATAAGCCTGGAGGCCTCGTTCGCCCCTGGAAGGATCAGATTCCGGGAACCTGCCTGGATTATTCCTCCGTGCAGGCGGGCATCGCCTGGCAGGATAACGAGCGCAGCTTGCTGCTTGCCGTACCGGACACGCCGCTTGTTCAATGGGGAACACTGGATTACGGGCCTAGAAAGGTCCACACCCAGCAAGCATCTGATGCCCAACCAGAAGCGTATGCCTGGCTGATGACGAATTACTGGGAAACGAATTTCAAAGCGACCTTGGGCGGATTCTATGAGTTTCAATATCATATATCGGCTGGCGGCAGACTTTCGGCTGAAGACATGGCAACAGCTTTACAAGCACTGAACGAGCCGTTTGTAGTTGCCCGGGTTAATGAACAATAAATTGAATAGTAAAGGCTCTTCTTATAGTCAATAAACCAACAACCAGCAGGCCTCCACATGGAGGCTTGCTGGTTGTTGGCGTCCGGTCATTCTGTAGCGTATGGAGATTTTCAGCTTTGCTTACTGATGTAGGAGACGGGAAATGTATCTCTATGTTTACTCTTGATTAGCTTCCAGTTCGACAATTTGTTCCTTGTATTGCTTCAACAGCTCGGCAAGAGAAGTCTTGATTGCGGCTGAATCCTTGGCAGATACAGCATTATTCAAGTTAGTCTGAGCTTTGAAGAATGCACTGGCAGTAGGATCAATACTGCTGATTTGAAACGTTTCTGCATCAGCGATTACCGCGCTTGTTACTCCGGTTGTTTTTTCGTCAAGTTCCACGGTGCTGATGGCTACTGCCTCTCCAGGTTTGGCGTTTTCCACTAATTTGTTCAGATCAGCACTACTTGTGGTGATCGAAAAAGAAAGGGTGTTCTTGCTTTCGGAATGAGGCATTTGTTCGGCTTTTACGGCCTTTACTCCCTCAATTGAGGTAAGTTTGCCTCCCTCAATCTTCAAAGTCTGCATTTCTTTCATCTCATCTGGTTTGGCGTTCTCGGAAGTTCCCTTCCATTGGTCAGAGTCTATGTCAACAGCAACCAAACTGGCCAATCCAGCGAACATAGAAGTTTGTGAAAGAAGCTTATTGTAATTGGCCAACGTTTTTTCCCATTCGCTTACGGTATCTGGTGCGTATTTTTTAGCCAGTTCCACTGGATTAGCCATTGTGAAGGCTGCAATGGAGAATTTCGCTTCTTTCAAAGTAGCTGTTCCGTTTGTGGCAGCATTGGCGTTAGCGTCACTGTCGGCATTCGCGACAACCGGTGCAGAGATCGCAGTGAGCAGCAGGGCGGACAGGGCAACATTTCTGAATTTGAAACTGTAGTTCATTTCGTAACACTCCTTGTGGTTGGTTTGTCTTACAGTTATCAATTTACCGAAGGAGTGTGGCACAATATTGGTGTAATTGTGGAAAAACAATGGCAAAGCTCTTTCCTTCCATCTACCTTTGGTATACTCACTATAGAGAAAAGTACTGGAGGTCCGTTCATGAATAACGATTACCTCATCGCGGTTGTAGACGATGACGAGAATATACGCACACTGATTCAAGCTTATTTGCACAAAGAGAACTATCGGACGATAGGCCTTGCGAATGCGGAGGATGCCTGGTCCTTATATAGAATAAGTCCACCGAGCATGTGGGTGATGGACATTATGCTTCCTGGCATGGATGGTTATGAATTATGCAAACGCATCCGAGGTTCCCATAATTATGATCTCGGCAAAGGATAACGAGGTGGACAAGATCCTTGGCCTCGAGCTGGGCAGTGATGATTATCTGGTGAAACCTTTCAGCCCCCGTGAGCTGGTAGCCCGCATCAAGCGGCAGCTGGAACGCTGGATTAGAATTACCGGAGCGGGAGAAAAAGCGGTTGTAAGCGACGCTGCGACGCCACGAATTGATGCCGGAGAGCTTCAATTAATGTTGGAAGAGAGGCGCGCCATATGGCGCGGGGAAGAAGTGGACCTGACCAGTAAAGAGTTCACCATGCTCAAGGTACTGGCTGAACATCCGAATCGTGCGTTTACTAGGGACGAGCTGCTCAGCTCTGTCTGGGGGGAAGATTATTTTGGCAGTGACCGTGCCGTAGATCATTTAATTAAGCGGATTCGCAAAAAGATGGAGGAACTTCCCGTCGAGTCCGTGTGGGGACACGGGTATCGTATGCGAACAGATCGGAGTGAAGCTTAATATGAAACTCGTTCATCAAATCAACCTTGCGTTTGGCCTGTCACTGGTTCTGATTCTCTCCGTCACGGCCGTTCTACTCCATTATGTGCTGTTGGATCATTTCATTGGAACAGAGAAAAGTGATCTTAAGACGTTAAGTGCCGCGATGTCTGCTTCTATAACTGAAGCGGGTGATTTTGCAATGAGTCCTGTTCTTTCCAATGGAAATGTCACTCTTCCTAATTCGAATATTACGGGTATGCAGTCCGTCCAATTGGTAACAGGGGAGGTTGCGAGTGCAACACTCATTCCTGCCGATGTTGAAGCTTTTGTCACCGATTTTAACGGCAATGTGCTGTCGGGTACGACTTTGTCTGTGAATGGAATAACCGGAAAGGCAAGTAGCGATAGATTGATTGAAGCAGTTCCTGCCAACTTGCAGCAGTATACAGCGGTCACTTCCTCCAGCATCAAGGAACTGTGGACGGGAACGGACGGGCGTTATGTCATGGATGTCAGTCCCATACCTCAAGGGACCCTGACCCTGTTGACTCCCATGAGCAAGATCAAAGCCATTGAACAGGCTCTTCTGGGCCGGCTCATCCTGGTAATCGTTATCGTTGGAGCGATGATGTTCCTGCTGAGTCTATTTATTACGAAAAGGCTGATTCAGCCATTGATGAATCTGAAACAGGAACTAAAAAAGGTCAAAGAACGTCATTTCACGGATGTGCAGCTGGTCAGGGGTGGCGGTGAGATTGGCGCTGTCGCACAGACGGTATATGAGATGGCAGGCGAACTGAACAGGTTTAACGAGGTACAGAAGCAGTTTTTCCAGAATGCGTCTCATGAGCTGAAGACGCCTCTGATGTCCATTGCAGGCTATGCGGAGGGCATCCGGGATGGGATTTTTGAAGGTGATAATGTTCGTAAAGGGCTGGACGTGATCCTGGGGGAAAGCAGCAGATTAGGGAAGATTGTCACCGAAATGACGCTGCTCGCAAAGCTGGATAGTGAAGAGGATATTTTCAAGTCTTCCGAGGTCAGCCTGAACGAATTGCTGACGGAAACGTCAGAGCGTGTTAATCCACTACTTGTTAAGAAAGGACTTACCCTTCATATCACCTGCCCGGAGAATCAAGAGCTGTTCATTATGGCTGATCAGGATAAACTGCTGCAGGCACTCCTTAACGTCGTGACGAATGCCGCAAGATACGCAAAAAAAGAAATTCGCATCAATGCAAGCTTGGAAAAAGGAAAGATCGCGCTATCCGTCTCGGATGACGGTCCCGGATTTCCACAGGAGCTGCTGCCCACCTTATTCCACCGCTTCGTCAAAGGAAAAGACGGGGAGTCCGGACTGGGACTGGCGATTGCCCGAGCTATTGTGGAACGCTGCGGCGGACTGATTCAGGCCACCAACCGTAAGGAGGGAGGAGCTGTAATCTCGTTCGGCTTTCCTGCTGCCCAACGTTTCTAAAAGAAAAGGACGGCCATATGCCCTTAGATATGCTGCTCTCCCTGAGGGCTAATCAGATTATCAATGCGTATCCTGCCAATGACGTGTTTATCAACAAAAATGCAAAAAATCTCGATTCCATTTTTGCTTTTGTTGCTTTTGCATATTTATGTGGTGGTAAGGACATTAAATAAATGTGAATCAAGAATTAGAGGGGAGAGAGTGATGCCATATTTCTCGGCATTATCTAATAAATAGGTGCAGCGTATGCATTTCAGTGCTAGACTACCAGTAAGATTAATTGTACTAGAGGAGAGGAAAAAATGATTAAAAGTTTAGATCGCATTAATCAATTGGCGAAAAAACAGCGTGAAGAGGGTCTGACAAATGCGGAACGAGTTGAACAACAAGTTTTACGAGAAGACTATTTACGGGAAATTCGAGGGCAGGTCTTAAACACTTTTTCAGCGCTTACAGTACTCGATCCAGATGGAAATGATGTAACACCGGACAAAGTACGAAATGAAAAGGGAATCGATTTATAGGGAAGGATTAAGCTTGTTCAAAAACGAAAAACCCACGATTATTCATTGACAGAAATGGATTGTATAAATACACTTTTTTCTAATTGATAACGTGGGGTTTTCTTATACACTTTATAAATCATCTTTATAAACATGGTGAATAAAAAGTGTGCTTAATTGGTGCGAATTCCGGATTTCGGTCAATGAGTATTAAATCACTGGAAGGAAATAGATTTATATGATAAAATCAAGTATGTATAATTGATTTAAGTAACTTAATTCAATTGAGGAGACATAAAATGGAGGATAAACAATTTAAGATAGGTCTTTCTAAGAAAGACGGTCAGCTCGGTTTTGTTTTTACTCGTGGAGGGCCGCGTGAAGGTGCAGGAAGAAAGGGAATTGGTGTGACAAAGAAGGTTTCCTTGACTTTAACTGAAGATCTCTGGGAAGAAGTTGATCGTGAGTGTAAAGATTTAGACATCTCTCGGTCTTCATTTTTAAGACATTTGATTGAATCTTATTACGAAGCTAATTGAAAGGCAGGTGAATAAGTTGTTAGTGCACATATCAAGAGATTTACTAATTAAGTCTATTCAACATGTCTTTAAGGCTTTATCGAACAATAGTCATGGGATATTGTCCGGGCTATACATATATGCAGGAAATGAAGAGGTCATTTTTAGGGGGAGTAATGTAAGCTTAACGGTTCAATATAAGGCTTGTATTACTGATAGTAAGATTCATATTTTTAACGAGGGGAGCATTGTCTGTCCAGCAAAATATTTATATGAAATCATTCGTAAATTGAATGATGGCAATGTGATCTTGGAGGTGAATGAGCAACTCATATTGAGTATAACTTCTGGGAACACGCGCGTTTGCCTGAGCGGAATGTCGCCTATTGACTACCCATTTATCCCAACTCAAGATCATCAACAGACAGGCAATGGCATAGATGTATCGTGCAACTCATTAAAGTATTTGATTAAACAGGTTGCGGGGGCATGTTCAACATCTGAGGGGAAACCAATTTTGACGGGTGTATCGCTGGAGGTTCAAGGGAATCAGCTCACTATGACTGCTACCGACGGGGTTATTCGAATGGCTACAGGGTCAATCTGTATCAAGAACGGAATGGGATTCTCGGGAAGTGCAGTAATTCCTGGTGTTAATTTAATAGAGATAGTCAAACTATTGGATGACGACCATGGAATGGTAACTATACAATTTAGCCCACATGAAATTAGGTTTATAACGCAAAATCAGCTTATTGAATCGGTCTTAATCGAAGGTCTTTACCCTCCAACCAGAAATCTTGTCCCAACTTCTCATGTCTCCGAGATTATTCTTAATATCAAATCATTTAGACAAATGATTGACCGCGTATTTGTTTTGGCTGACTATCATTTAATTACAATGCATGTATCAGAGAAAAAGTTGGAGCTTATATCCAGTACGGCCGAAATTGGTGATGTAAGGGATACGCTATTTTTAGAAGATAAGAACGGAGTGAATTTTAGCATTTCGATTAATGGAAAGTATCTTCTGAGTACATTACGGTGCATTGAATCAGATAGCATCCGAATACGGTTTACTGGCACAATGAGTCCCCTTGTTCTGCTTCCAGTGTTGGAAGACAGCACATGGCTATTCTTATTGAATCCTGTTATGAGAAGGATAAACGTATAGATTTTAAATTATTTATTTAAAAATGATAAATCCAGCAGAAGTTACCCTACATATGAAAATTCTCGTAATATACTTATAAATTCAAACTTACGATTTTTGCTACACGAGAGCGCTGCTTAAGAAAAGTGCTGGTTTTCTCCAAAATTTAAAATTTGAAACCTCTTTGCGATGTTGTGCATCTAACATTTGTCTAAACGGAAGGAGGGGAAACTTATTGGACGTACTCAAAGAGGTGAAAAAAGCTCAAAAAGGCAACGTTCACGCCTTTGAGAACTTGATTCAAGCTCATAAAGTTGTCATGTACCAAGTGGCAAAAACCATACTTACAAACGATGTAGATTGCAGGGACGCCATGCAAGAATCGATTCTGAAAGCTTTCGAGAAGATAAAGACATTAAGGGAACCTGCGTTTTTCAAAACATGGCTGTTGCGAATTGTAATTAATGAATGTAATCAAATCCATCGTCAAAATAAAAAGATTACTGAGCTAGGGAATTTTACGTCTCTCTCCACACATGAGGATGGATTTGAACAGGTTGAACTGGAGCAATTATTAGAAATATTGCCTAAGGAAGATAGACAACTCCTTGAGCTTTATCACATTAATGATATATCCATTAAGGATTTAGCAGAAATATACCAGAAGCCGGAGAACACAATTAAGACAAGGTTACGCCGCGCACGTGAAAATGCACGTCATATTTTTAGGGAGCAGGAGGGATTTTCATGGAGAAATGGGAGCAGCAATTAAAGAAACAAGTGAATCGTTCGTTACCAGAAGCTGTTGATAAGCACATTGAGCAAACTCTTGACGAACTAACAAGAAGACACAAAAAATCGTCTAAGACAATATTTTATATTATAAGTGTTATAGCTGCTTCCTTATCCATTACAGTGGGTATGACGTCTTTGTCTCCAGCTTTTGCCGAGGCGATGAAGTCTATTCCCATAATCGGATCTGCATTTGAGCTAGTTGGGGGGGCAGGGGTGAAAAGAGGAAGTCAACTGGGATTATCCCAACAACTCAATCAGCAAGTTCAAATCGGCGTTCATGAGGTCACTTTTACGGAGAGTCTATATGACGGTTCAAATATCAATCTTGGCTGGGTTGCATCAGCGGATGACAAGGATCCGTTTGAGTTTGTTGATAATGTTATTTTTACGGTGGATGGTAACAGGTTGTATAACTTTAGCATGGATGCTCCTGCGCTAAAATTGGAGAATGGAACGTATGCTGGAACACTTCGAATTGATCCAAAAGAGCAACT
This sequence comes from Paenibacillus vandeheii, assembly GCF_030433635.1. Lineage (NCBI taxonomy): Bacteria > Bacillati > Bacillota > Bacilli > Caryophanales > Paenibacillaceae > Paenibacillus > Paenibacillus vandeheii. The sequence continues at coordinate 187,290 of NZ_JAROCD010000008.1, read as the reverse complement.
GTCCGACAAGTTTATTCTCGACATTATGTCCCGAGATGAGACAACCACCTACGCTAAGATACCCATAGAGCTTCAAGGGGGATTCCAATCGATCCCTATTACCAAATCCGGAATTTGGAACGAGATAGAAATGAATTATGATGCTCTTGTCCTTTATCCAACTACGACAGAGCTCTCCGTTCGTCTAAAAAATACGGACGATAACATAGCCAGAATATTGAAGTTCAAGGTGAGCGATGATCAAGGTCATGTTTTGGGTAGTACCGGTTATCATGTGTCCGACTTCTTGAAGGACAGTGGAGAATATAAGTTCTTTTTCGAGCCCTTTGAGATTCTTCCCAAAAAAGTAATGATTGTACCTTATATAAGCAGTGCTTATACTACGGTAAAAGTAAATGGGGATTGGAACGGAACCCCGATCACTATCCCCCAAGGGAAAGTGGGATCCATCATCATGGTAGATCAGAAATTAGAGAAAAATAATTTAACTTTTACTTTCGAAATTACAGGAGAACGAATTTATGATCAAGTGAGTGAAATCTGGCTTTATGATCATAAGGGAAATCCGTTGCCAAGAGTCAGTCCACCGGTTCGTATAGCAGGGAGCAATAAGTATGAAATCACTTTTGCTAACGTCAAGAGCTCGGACTCTATCCAGATAACCACACCTGTATTTAATCCTACAAACTATCTCCGTGATCTCAGTGTCACCTTGGATTTAAAATGATGGAATAGAAAACATTGAAACCAAAAAAGCATGAGAGCAGGGATACCACTCTCATGCTTTTGCATACAGCCCTCAACATGCACCTTGCTGTCTTGTGAATTATTTATCTTCTAATGTACTAGATTTTCCAATTCAGGCTGCAATTTGTTTCGCAGAATATACAGCATAATAGCTCCAACAAGGAACGCGACGACATCTGCAATGACGAGGGACCAAACGACTCCGTGGAAGCCGTTCAGTCGGTTGGCGATATAGAGCACAGGAATGAGAGTAATTCCTTGAATGACTGACATAATGAAGGCGGCGGTACCTTGCGCTGTTGCCTGGAAGATCCCCACAAACAATGAGGTCATTCCTGTAATAAATAAGGATAAGAACGTGACATGCAGAATGTAGCTGCCCATTTCAATTAATTGCGGGTCATTTGTAAATAAACCAATCAAGTGGTCGGATATCAGATAGACGACAACGCCGAACACAACAGCTAACGCTACAATGGCTTTGATCGTAAATCCAATGGTATGCTTCATGCGTAATTTATTCGCTGTAAAAGAGAAGGCAATCAACGGCACAACTCCCTCGCATAAGCCCATCAGAATAAACTCAGGAAATTGCAACAAACGTGATGAAATTCCGTACCCCGCTACGGCCTGATCCCCATACTCGACAAGAAAATGGTTCAAAATGAGCGACATTGCACCCAAGAAGATACTCATTATAAAAACGGGAACTCCGATTTTGAAAACATTGCTCATAATTTCCTTGGAAGCCCTGAACCATTTTACGGAGATGGTCAAAAACTGGCTCTTATATCCCATATGAAATGCGTAAAAAACACTTGCAATCAAGTTAGAGATGACCGTAGCAGAAGCAACGCCAATCACACCCCAATGGAAGATGAAGACGGCTATCGCATCAAGAATAATATTTACAACCACACTGAGAATCATACCGACCATCGACGTGATCGCTGAACCCTCGGAGCGCACAATATTCTCCAGCGTGAAGAATAAGATGACGAATGGTGAACCAATAAGCATAATCGTGACATAGTCCTTCGTAAATCCGAAGGATTCAGGCGTTGCTCCCAAGCCCTGAACGATTGGATCGATCAGTGGGAGGCCAACGGCTATAACGATAAGTCCAAGAACTAAACTGCTGTAAAAGGCGAATGAAGACACATGTTTCAGATCATCATATCTTTTTTCGCCCAGCAAACGGGAGATGAATGTACCGCTACCCATACCAATCAAGTTACCGAGCGCCATAATCACCGCGAATAAAGGCAAGGTTAGAGCGAGTGCGGTTAACATGGCCGTATTGCCCAGTGTACCAAGGAAATAGGCATTTAAGATGGAATAGATGACACTCATCGACGTGCCTAACATCATGGGTACGGCGAAGTGAGCTACGGCTTTTGCAATCGGTGCTTTTTCAAAATAATGGAGGTTTTCTGCATCCATGGGTTTCACTACTTTCTTCATTTATTTTTTTGAAATGGTGTGGAATTCGAACAATATATTCAACTCCCAATCTAACAGTGTTAGTTTGTGCCTTACAGTGTTAGATGGTATCATGAACTTATGAACCTGTAAAGTATAATCTTACACTGTTAGATAAAAGGGCGGATATCCATGAAAAAACAACAGCCTCAAATTTCGGAGGATAAGATTTTGGAAGCTTCGTGGGAGCTTCTGGGAGAGGAGGGTATCGAGAAATTCAGTTTGAGGCGATTGGCCGATCGGCTGGGGATTCAGGCACCCTCCTTGTATTGGTACTTCAAAAGCAAGCAGCATCTCTATCAGCGTCTGGCCAACCAGGTTTCGAAAATAATTTTGGAGGAGTTCCACTCCGAGGGAGACTGGAAGGAGCAGCTAACGGGTCTTGCGGAAACGGTACGTAGTGTGCTCAGCCGGTATCCCTGCTCCACACAGCTCATGATGATGACGCTGCCCCACGAACCGGACATTATTCGGTTCACCAACCGCATGCTGCTCTGCGTTGAATCGACCCCGCTTGAGCAAGATCAGAAAATGCAAGTGGTTACTACACTTGTGAACTATGTCTTCTACTTCGTTCTGGATGATTATCAGCATCAGCGCAATGTCGCCGCAATCTTTAAGGACCAAGCAGCACTTCCTGGCGAAGAGATGATTCGCCTTTTGGACTCCATGGGCGAAGCGGAAGCAGGATTGTTCAGAAGAATGTTCACGAACGGCTTGTTTCAACTGATGGGAACCGACGGAGCGTTTGAATTCGGCTTGAAGCTGATCCTTTTGGGAATTGAGCAGGTAATTAAGGAACAAGAGAATTAGAATGTAAAAAAATCGCACATCCGGATAATCGGATGTGCGATTTTTGATAAGGCTTATTGTTAATTCTATATTGCACGTTACCGTCAAAATCGACTTGATGATGCAGGATTATTCAGCAGCAATCACGATGAGAAAAACGTTTATAAACACATTCTTTTAAATTTTATGATTAGGATCAACAGAGAATGAACAGAAGGAATTTGCACATGAAGTTGCTCTGAAATCGGTTACATGATATGTATTGAATGAAACATATTTAAGGAGGATAGCTAACGTACATGAGTTTATATCTGGAAATCCCGGAACTTGACAAACGACTCCCATTTCGGAGCTTTATTCACAAAGGGGATGTGCTCTGTTATCCTCACTGGCATAGGGAAATTGAAATTATTTATGTTACCCAAGGAAGCTTGGATTTGGGATTGAATGATAAGGTGATTCGTCTGAAGCAGGGGGAAGTCCAATTTATTAATGGCGGTGACGTCCACTTTTTTCTGTCATCCCCAGATAGTGAGCGAATTGTTATTCAATTTGATCTGAGCCTGTTTCAAGACGTATCCACACTAATTTACGATGATCGGTCGCTTCGTGATATTTTTACTCAAATAGAGCAATCCAGCAGGAACTGGCCTCATGAAACGGCAACCAGGCTTCTTCCTCTTCTTCAAAGCATAAGCACAGAAGATGACGAGCGCAAAGAGGGCTATGCATATATGATCAAGGCTAAGCTTTACGAAATGTTGGCTTTTATTCTAAGAGAAGTACCAAGGGGGAACGAGACACATCGACCCCAAATTTCGGAACATATCTTGACTCCGACCAAAGAAATGCTTTTAAAGCTGGAACGAATTTTCGAATATGTAGAAAGCCATTACCAGGAATCAATTATACTAAAGGACGTTGCCGACTATATAGGGTTCAGTCCGTATTATTTCACTAAGTTTTTCAAGAAAAATACAGGAATGACCTTTATAACCTTTCTAAATGAATATCGACTTAATAAAGCGAAATGGATTTTGCTCAATGAAAATTATTCAATCACCGAAATAGCTGAGCAGGCCGGATTCAATAGCGTTAAGACGTTTCATCACTTCTTCAAGGAAGCAACGGGGACATCGCCTTTAAAGTATCGCATGACAATATCCGGGAATAAAACAGCAAGAAAATAGGAAGATAGTCTTTGATCAGACTTGTATGATAAGGGTATTAAACAAGTTGAGGTGCTAAACATCTTGCATAGAATCAAGGTCGCAGCCACTCATCTTTTTTTACATAAAGTTTGCTGTGAGAAGTCTATGTAGGCATAGTCAAAAAGGGAAAGGACGATGAAGATGAATAACCGAATTTATAATATAGCAATTGTTGGCTTTGGGGGGATGGGCGGCTATCATTGCCAGTTAATTGAGCCTGTATCACAGATTTCCGTAATCGGTGTATACGATACGGTTGAATATCGGATGGAATTGGGCAAGGAAGCCGGCTATAAAACATATGCAAGTCTGGATGCTGTTCTAACAGATGAGCTGGTGGATATCGTTTTGATTGCTACACCTAATGATGTTCACAAAGATATAGCAATTCAAGCTCTGCGGGCTGGTAAACATGTAATTTGCGAAAAACCGGTTACAATAACTAGCAGGGACTTTAATGATATCGTCGAGGTAGCGAACCAAGAGAAACGCGTGTTTACGGTCCATCAAAATCGTCGCTGGGATGAAGATTTCCGGACTGCCAAGGACATCATCGAGAAAAAGACTTTGGGCGAGTTGTTCCATTTGGAATCCCGGGTTCAAGGAGCCAACGGCATACCTGGCGACTGGCGCCAGCTGAAGGATTACGGTGGAGGTATGTTGCTGGATTGGGGCGTGCATTTGCTGGACCAACTGCTGCAGATTACAGATAGCCAAATTGAAAGCGTTGCGGCTAATTTAAGTTATATTTTGGGAACCGAAGTGGATGATGGTTTTACGAGTTATATAACATTTAAAGATGGCCTGACGGCACTGATTGAAGTGGGAACGACCAATTATGTGAAGCTACCGAGATGGTATCTCAAAGGAACGGAAGGTACTGCAGTGATTCGGGACTGGGATTTAAGTGGAGAGATTATCACTCGAAATCCGGATGTTGCTCATATAGAGCCGAAACCTATTCAAGCGGGGCAGGGATTGACCAAAACGATGGCGCCGCCGTCCGAACAGTCCACGCTAAAGTTTGCAATACAAAAGCCGGACTTGGAGGAGCAAAGCTTCTATGAAAATTTTGTCTCTGTACTCGAAGGGAAATCCGAAATTGCAATTAAGAATGATGAAGTTCACAGAGTACTTGTACTAATTGAGACTATTTTTGAGGCAGCCGAGACTAAATCTGTGATCCATAGAAGTATTTAACACGCTTTCTGTTATTGCTGTAACTACCAGATATGCATTAAATCGTGTAAGCCGTCAATAAAGACGGCTTTTTGCCTGTCTAGATTTAAATTTACAACAAAATTGACCAAATGCCGTCCTTGAGAATTTTAGAGATATAAAGGAGGGAAGCCCACGAATTGCTCCAACTTGAGCAGCACGTGGGCTTCGATTTGCATTACTGTTGATTAGAAATCACTCTATCCAGAAATGTATCAGCGTCGCTATTAAACTTCCAAACGATACCAAATTTATCAACCAACATTCCGAAGCAGGAAGACCAAGGCATTTCTGATAAAGGCATGATCACATAGCCACCTACAGACAAATTAGAAAAGTATTTTTCACTTGCCTGTTTATCATCAATAATGATACTAATGATTACATTGTTGCCTTTAACCAGCTCACCTGTTACGTTCTTCATTGAAGGAAGAAGATCCGACATCATTATTTTTCCACCAGCGAATTCTAACGATGACTCCATAATCATATTCAACTCATTTTCTGGTAAAGGGTAGTTTGGATCTTGTGAAAAATCCTTGAATTTCACTTTTTTTACATCACTTGCGTTTAAAGCTTCTGAATAAAACGCGATGACTTGCTCAGTGTTCCCATCAAAATTTAAATATGCAATAACTGACATGATAAAACCTCCTTCTTGTAATACATGAAGTGTAAGCTATAATAGGTGACAGCTACATTGTCACCTATTATAGCTTTGTTCAAATTTATTTACTTAAAGAGGACTATCTTGAACAAAATTGAAAGATTAATATCTATCATAATGATCTTGCTGCAAAAGAATGTGGTTTCAGCCACCGAATTCGCCAAATTATTCAATGTATCCAAAAGAACGATTCTTCGCGATATGGAAACACTCGGATTATCTAACATTCCCATTTATTCTATTAATGGAGTGAACGGTGGATACGGGATTATGGATGAATACAAAATAGACAAACGACTTTTAAGTAGCAAAGACTTAGAGAATATACTAACTGCACTCGGTGGATTAGGAAAAATTCTATTTAGTGACGAAGTAGAATCAACGCTTAAAAAGATTGAATCGATGATAGGTTCAACGACTTCGGGAGGTACAATTCAACTGTCATTCTATAATTGGGATGGTCGTCCTGAAATTGTGCAAATCTTAAAGACTTGCCAGGAAGCAATAGTGCAGGGAAGGTTACTTACATTCGATTATATAGATCAAAGTGGAGTCAAGTCGCAGAGACGGGTCGAGCCATACCAGCTTCATTTTAGTGAAATGAGTTGGTATTTGAAGGGGTTTTGTTTAGATCGAATGGAATATCGAACTTTTAAATTGTCCAGAACGGATAATCTGAATATCGATATTAAAACATTTGTTGCTAGAGATTATATGACTGAACAGAAATCAGAGCAATATTATCAACCGAAACTAATTACAATTAAAGTATTGATCTCACATCGGATAAAAGATCAATTTATTGAAAGATACGGTCAAAAAAGGATTGAAGCTTACAATTCTGAACTCCTTATAGCCGAAATAGATATGCCACAAAACCACTTTGGATTTCGGTTTTTAGCTAGTTTCGGGACGGATTTGGAAATCATAGAACCTAAAGCATATGTTGTAGAATTTCGAGAGTTTCTAAATGCCATGATAAATAAATATGTCTAAGAACCCATGTTGAATGTTTCTTCTTTGTATAGGCTTGTCTCTGTTTATGATAAGAAGGAGGTACTAAGTTATGGAAAAAGCGATCTACTTAATTACAGGCGTAATGGCTTCTGGTAAGTCAACAGTGTCGGAGCTGCTGGCTTCCAAGCTGGGAAAAGCCGTACATCTGCGTGGTGATATATTCCGTCGCATGATTGTATCCGGCCGTGAAGACATGTCCGCTGAACCGTCGGAAGAAGCAGTCCGTCAATTATATTTGCGTTATCAGCTAGCCGCAAATGCCGCAAAAACCTATTATGAGAATGGTTTTTCTGTAGTTTTGCAGGATAATTACTACGGTGCGGAATTAGTCTATATGATGGAGCAGTTAAAGGATTACCCGGTTCAGTTAGTTGTGCTGTGTCCTAAGGTAGAGGTGGTAAAAGAGCGTGAAAAATCAAGAGGAAAGGTCGGGTACACTGGTTTTACGGTAGAGAATTTGTACTCGGAATTTTTGAAAGAAACGCCTCAAATCGGATTTTGGCTGGATAGTTCGGCGCAGTCACCTGAGCAATCAGTGAATGATATTTTATTGCACTTTAGATGAAATCAAATTACTGAACTCAAGTCGCCAAAAAGTCACAAAAAGCTCCGAATATGTAGTTTTTCAAACTTTGTACAATGCATAATGATCATTAAAATATGCAATGATAAAGTCCCGGAAACTTCTGGCCGAAGAAGATAAATGTCTATCCTTCACCCAAGATAGTCCCACTGGATAGGTAGGATTAATATCCGCGATTCTGACGTAAATCAAATCCAATTTTCTACAGACTGAAATAGGGAGCAGTGCGATACCCTGATTAACCTTAATAATTTCCGCCAGTAAATGAGAATCTACCTCGAATATATTCTTAGGAGTGAAACCTGCCTTTTTACAAAGCTCGGTTGTAAAGAAGCTATATTCCTCATTATTAGCAAGGGAAATAAAAGATTCATCAGCCACATTGCTTAGCGAAATTTCAGATTTTGTCGCAAACTTGTGAGTGGATGGTAAAACTAGCACGATATCTTCATTAATAAGGACACAACTTTCAATCTCATCGTCCGCTATAGGTGGACCTGCGATCCCCAAATCAATATCCCCTTTTTTTAAGCTTGCAAGGATATCATTTCTAGCTCCAAGTCCCTGTTGTATATTGGTATCCGGCCACTGGGTAATGTACCTGCTGATCAATCCAGATAGGAATCTGGGATTTGAAATCGATATTTTGATGGTATGGTCAACTGCCATATCCTTCGTCTGTATTTCCATTCTTGCATTTTCAATTTCGGTGAAGATCCTGTTGACATGCTTCAAGAGGATTTTTCCAGACGCATTCAATTGAATATTTCTCCCTTTCCGATCAAATAAGGTTGTACCCAACTCCTCCTCAAGTCTCTTTATCGTCAGGCTTAAAGAAGGCTGAGCAATATTTAATTGTTCGGCAGCCTTAGAAATATGTTCTGTATAAGCGACTGTCTGAAAGTATCTCAATTGAAGCAGCTCCACTATTGTGCACCTCTTATATTTATTATAATAAATGAGTTTATATATTATCATGTATTAGATTAAATGTAAATTGAGATGTAAAATGGGTTTTGTAATCATCATTTCGATAAAGAAATCAGACAACAGAATGAAGAAATTAGAGATCGGAAGGTGTCTTTCAGATGAGAAAGGAAGAAGTGGTTAAGCAATTTACAACTCCTCTGGATGCAGGGGCATTTTCTTTGGGGCCATATCGTTTTTATAATCGCGAATACCTGAACATTTTATATAGAACTGATCTGGAACGCTTAAGAAAAATCGTTCCGGAGCCATTGGAGGTTACCTCTCCGCTTGTAAGGTTTGAGATTATGAAAATGCCGGATGTAACAGGCCTTGGTTCCTATACAGAATGTGGTCAGGTGATACCTGTTAACTTTGAAGGGGAGGAAGGAGACTATCTCCACGCAATGTACGTAGACAGTTTTCCTGCAATCGCATCAGGCAGGGAAATAGGTGCCTATCCTAAAAAAATGGGCAAACCTAGTTTGTATGTAGATTCCGACACATTGGTTGGACTTATGGATTATGGCTCTTTGAGAGTAGCTACCGCGACCATGGGATATAAGCATGTTCCGCTTGATCACTCGGAGGCGCTACAAGAAATTGTTAAACCAAATTATATGCTGAAAAAGATGCCCGGTTATGACGGATATCCAAGAATCTGTGAATTGGTACGGAGCCAAATTACGGATATTAAAATACAAGGTGCCTGGTCAGGCCCCGCAAGACTGGAGCTATTCGCTCATGCTCTTGCGCCGATGGCAGATTTGCCTGTACTTGAGGTTGTTTCGGCTTCCCATATCATAACAGAGCTTTCGCTGCCTTCTCCAACAGTGATATATGATTATTTAGCTGATGAATAATAAATGGAATTAAATAGAAAATCAAAAAGAAATCAAAAAGCTGATTGTGATTTTGATTTTTATAATAAGTCTGAAAAGGTAGGGAAAATCCAAATGAGAATCGCAGTTTTAGGAGCAGGTTCCTTAGGAACCATTGCTGGTGCATATATTGCTGCCGGCGGACAAGATGTAGAGTTAATTGATGTCTATCAAGCACATGTTGACGCATTAAACCAGACAGGGGCCAAAATTACTGGCACTACGGATTTTCAGGCAAAGGTGAAGGCCATAACTCCTGACGATATGTCAGGAACATATGATTTAATTTTGCTTTTAACCAAGCAGCTATATAACGAATCTGTCTTGCAAGATCTGTTGCCGTTTTTAGATGAGCAAAGTGTTGTGCTCTCTCTGCAAAACGGTATCCCTGAAGAAAAGGTGGCTTCCATAGTTGGACGAGAACGTGTAGTTGCCGGATCTGTTGAATTTGGTGCTACGTTTATTGAACCGGGAGTATCAAGACTCACAACAGAGTTTAATCGATTTAAGCAGTACGCTTTTCAAATTGGCGAATTAAATGGTGAGACAACCGATCGAATTCAACAGATCAAATCTATATTAGACCTAGTAGGTGGAACTCATATTTCCGATAACCTGGTGGGCACGAAGTGGTCCAAATTGCTTATTAACAATGCATTTAGCGGTTTATCTGCAGCACTGAATGTGGAGTATGGCGCCGTGCTTGATCATGATATTAGTATTGTTAGTGCCGTTCGTATTGCCGATGAGACGATCAAAGTTGGACACGCAAATGATGTGAAATTTGCCATGATGAGTGGCTTTGATATTGAATCTTTGGAAATACAAAGTGATAAGGATATCCCGGAACGTATGGGCACACTTCGAATTCTCATGGAGTCCTCCCGACTGTTAAAAGCAAGTATGCTGCAGGATCTAGAAAAGAAACGGAAGACCGAAATTGACTATATCAATGGAGTCGTTCCGCAGTCAGCTTCGGGCAAAAATATCTTAACACCTTATAATGATATGGTTGTAAAATTAGTTAAACAAGCTGAGGAATCTCAATCCGTGCCCGATTTCAATACTAATATTAAGTTTTTCGAAGAGCTTAACAATAACAGATGATGTAAGCGAGCTATAGATCACCAGAAAACGTGTTGAGGAGATAGTCCTCAATACGTTTTTATTTTATGAATCGCTAAATGTTACCTTAGGCTTCTTCTTCCGATGGATAATTGGGATAATGTCCCATAGTAGATCTCGGTAAAAACAGCAGATAATAAAAGCACGGTCAAGCTCCAAATGATTAGGGATGAAACTGCAAACTGTCCACTGGCTTAGGAGCAATATAAGCTAAATCTCTCTTGTACACCTGCAAAGACTTCTTCGGGCATCTCCCTGACCTTGATATCTCCTCCCAGGAAAAGCAACCAATTGGTTATTTCGGTTAATTCTTCTGGATGATGAACGTTGATAGACGCCTTTATAACGGCTGTGGTTTGGTAAGGATTCGTATAAGAAAGGGAAAACTTTAAAGGGTGATACTTCTTGAACTGTGCAATTGCCTTTGGACCAAGCTCTAGGACAAGATTGATAACCTCTTCCTGCTTGTTTAGTTGTTCTAAAATCTTTTTCTTACTGACCCTTTTCTTCGGTGGGTATGGTTCTACATGGGTGAGATTGTCAACAGATAAAATTCGCCTCTTTTCTGCATCTAAGTCAAAGCCTTCAATGAGCCATAGACTTTTTTCACGATAAAGGTGCAAGAGATAAATGGGATAAGACTTTATTTCCCTGTCTTCTTTGACGGTAACCAATAAATAGCTCTCTAAAAGAAGAATCTGGATGATTTTTTCCAACATAGGGTGGGGCAGGTCTGATAAATCAAGCAAGTCGGGATTATGAGGGTTGGTTCCTTCAAATAACAATATTTGATTTAAAAGAACCAGGTCGTCTTGCTGATTTTTGGAGATGAGACCCAGTAATTTTTCGGTTAAAGACTGACGACTCTTCAGATAAGGAAGTTGTTGATTTCTAGTGGCCATAAAGGCAATAAACAGAGCTTTGATCTCATTATCAGTAAAGCGGACCGTGGGAAGGACAGAGTTGTTCATAACAAAATAACCCCCATCCCTCCCTACTTCAGCGACAAGTGGCATGCCCATGGCTTCAATTTCCCTGATATCTCGAATAGCGGTCGAACGTGAGATGTTAAATTCCCGCATGATTTCAGAAATGGTAAAGTGAGCGCGGTTGTTGATATACCTCATGATGATATTAATCCGTTCAACTTTTTTCATCGGGCCTCCCTAAACAGTATCATAATTTGACATGATTTAAGGTTATTATAAACCCATCAAGTGAAAAGACAAACCACTGATAAATTTAAAGAGGACGGTGTTCATGATGAGTAATTATCAATTTGAAGAAAAAGACAGCTTTGTCGTTTTGGGTATTGGAACTGAGCTTAAGAGCCACTACACAGATTTTGCTGGCATTAACAAAGAAAAAGCGGATTTTTGGTCGGCTGTGAAACAAGATGGAAGTCTGGATGCTTTAAAAGCTGTAGCGACAAATGACTACATTTTTGCTGTGAACGAAGCGGTGAATAACAAAATGATGCATTATGCTGGCGTCATGACCGAAGCAACATTGCCAGAAGCAACTAGAGTAATTCAATTCCCTAAGGGAGAATATCTGGTGATTAAGGGGGAAGGGACAACGGCTGAAGAGTTGAGTAATAACCTTACTGGCGTTGCTTTTGGACAAGTTCTGCCACAAGAAAAGAATTACGCTTATGTAGGTGGGCCAAATACAACGGTTGAGATGGGGGAGCGAAACGGCTTGCTGTTTGGTGAAATGTGGATTCCTGTAGTTAGGAAATAACAAGAAGGAGAGATCGTGATGTCTTATAGCGTTGATTTCAAAAATGTGTCTACGGTTGGTTTAGAGTCATCACCAGTAGCTGAAGCACTGGCTGGTTTGCGTGCACATGAAGCCCGTTATTTTATGAACAAATATAAACATGAATTCACGGTTGTACCCGCTAGTGAAAGTCAGGATACTCTTGAATATGTAAACCGAATATTGAAGGAAGAACGAGATATTGAGTTTGCGGCCAAGCCTTTGGAGACATCGGCTTTTCAAGTGGAAAACATTCGATTTTCCTACGTCTTTTATGAAGATGGACTTGCTCTCAATGTCATGTATACGGTTGATGACCCTAAGAAGCGGGCTGTTGGTTTTAAGCTCTCTGAGGGGATGGAGATACCAAAAGAGTTAGAAGAAAAGTTCAAGTTTGCCAGACAGAAATCGAAGTTAGCTGGAACCATTCGGGGTTCGTTTTTCGTAATAAAGAAAGAGTATTAAAGTAAGCAAAAAGCACATGTGGGGGATTTCATCCATTGAAAGTCGCTGTAATAGCGGCTTTTTTTGTTCTATCTGATTTACGGATTATACATGATGGGTAAACTCGATGTAAACTGAAGAAGAACCCAATCCAATGAATGAGGAGAACATATCGATGTCTATTCAATTAAACAGCAAGCTCTGTGAAAGCTTCAATATTCGTTATCCCATCGTTCTTGCGGGCATGGCGGGTATCGCCAACATGGCACCCTTAGTCGCTGCGGTTTCCAATGCAGGTGGGTTAGGTACGCTAGGCGCTGCGTATATGAGCCCTGAAGAGCTAAGAGATGCCATACACGAGATTAAAAAACGAACTCAAGCACCGTTTGCCGTGAATATTTTTGCTCATGTTGGACCAGATCAATATACGAATTTTGATGCAGTAAACGAAGAACTGACCTCGATTCGAGAGTCCTTAGGTGTGAAGCGGCGGACTAAAGATGAAATCCATTCACCTAATCATTTTGAGGAACAGTTAGGTATCTTGTTGGACGAAAAAGTTCCGATTATTAGTACAACGTTTGGATTGCTTTCTGAGCATCATATACAGAGGGCAAAATCGTTAGGGATCAAAATCATGAGTAAGGTCACCACGGTAGAGGAAGCTATTCAAGCGGAGAAGCGCGGATGTGACGTCATTGTTGCACAAGGTAGTGAAGCAGGAGGACATCGAGGAACTTTTGATGTGTCATCTCAGCCCGGCGGAGCGAACATCGGAACCATGGCACTTGTTCCACAAATTGTAGATCATGTCCATATTCCAGTCGTTGCTGCGGGTGGAATTATGGATGGCCGAGGGCTGGTGGCTTCACTTGCTTTGGGAGCACAAGGTGTACAGATGGGGACCCGTTTCTTGACATCCGCTGAGTCTGGCGCACATGAGGTATATAAACGTGCGTTACTTGATAGCACAGAGGAAAGTACCGTAATAACAAATGCATTTTCTGGACGGCCAGCGCGTGGTATAAAGAATGATTTTATACAACATTGGGAAGCATCCCGTACTAAACCGCTGCCCTTCCCTACCCAAAATACATTAACTCGAGAGATCAGAAATGCTTCTGCTCGCCAAAATAATTCAGAGTATATGGCCCTTTGGGCAGGGCAGGGAACGAGAATGTTAACAGATAACCAATCTGCAGGCGATATCATTAATCAAATTGTAGAAGAGGCCAGAACTATTATTTAGTTGTGATTATAAGTTCACATCCAGCGAATAGCGATCGCGAAGTACTGACAGATGGTGGAGCTCATGTCCAACCAAAATACAGGCTATCGATCTAGCGGAAGCAGGATTATCACTAACGATCCCTCTGCAGAGCCAAGCTTCCGGCGTGAGGCGACGGAGCATAAGTATGGTTGAGCGGCGTGTAACGGCATATTCTTCGTTCAAATCGGATACTGTATACGCATTGAAGGGATGGCTCTGCATTAGCACGTCCTGATCATAGCCGGGATGATTCGCTTTGTCGCCTCTGGCGATGCGAAGCAATCGACTGCTCATGATGCGTTCATTATCCAAAAGGTGACCGATGACCTCCTTCACGCTCCATTTGCCTTCGGCGTAACGATGATTTGCTTGCTCCTCTGTCAATGAAGAAAGCAACATTTGTACGATGTTGGCCTGTTTCTCCAACAGTTCGATGATGTTCCCTTCTGGAACAAGCTGCATGTACCCTTCATAAAAAGCTGCATACTCCTCTGTAGTTGGTCTTTCAATCATGAAAATGCCTCCTTTGAGATTCATATATTTGGATTATATACTAGCATATATCTTGCGTGCAGCATGAAATTGGCTCTTCCGCTTTATGGACGGAAGGGCCTTTTCATGTGAGTTCACAGTTTTATAATTTGATTGTTCCATTTTCAATCCGTACGTCGTATCCCCTTTTTTTGAACAAACTTCTCCAAAACCGAAAAATCCTCTGTTACTTTTTTGAACGGTAATGTTTCCAGCACCGGTTTCCGGTAACTCTTTTTTGCCCCTGCGCTAAGTCGGGAGTCCAGTATGCTGAGTATGCCAAGGTCCGTTTCACTGCGAATCAGACGACCGGTTCCTTGCCGTAACCGGAGCAGCATGTCCGGTACAAACACCTCCATAAACGGATTCTCCGTTACAGATGCCTTATATTCATAAATGGGATCCGAAGGAACAGGGAAGGGCAGACGGAAAATAACGACCTGCGACAGGTCGGGACCCTCGATATTCACGCCTTCCCAGAATACACCGGTACTTAGGAGTACACCTTTGCTTTCCCTGAATTCGGCGATGACACCGTCCTGGGAAGATCCCTCTTTTTGAACATGGACTGTCCATGTATACTCATTAGTTCTTGAAACCAACTGCTTATGAATGTACTTCATGTCCTCCTTTGCTGAAAAAAGGACGATTGTTCTTCCTTGTGTTAAATTACAGAGTTGAACCAATTCTTTGTAGGCTGCTTCAAGATAGTTTTCGCGCTGTTCATGGTGGTAATAAGGAACTTTGTTTGAGATGTACATCATGGCATGGTTGGTGTAGTCAAAAGGGGAGGATTTGCGATCCAAAAAATCACCCTTATAACCGAGGGATTGCGTCATATAAGAGTACTGTTCCTCCAGCGTTTCCCCGCCTTGGCACAGTGTTGCCGACGTTAGGATAACAGGCGCCTTGCCATTAAATAAAGCGTACTTCAGAAATTGGCTTATATCTTTGGGACAAATACTGATGATGGCTACTCCAAGAGGACTGCTTGCCCATATGAGATAGTTGTCCTCTATTTCAGCCAAGACATTTATGAGGGTAATAAGCCCGTTTATGGCTTCAAAAGCGTCATCAATCTCCCGCTCGTGGCGGGAGGTCAAAATGGAAAGGCGAAGACTGAGATCTTTCAAATCGTTCGAGACTTGGTTTAACGGTATACCTTTGATCTCGGATACTTTTATACGGTCGCTATCCTGTTTGGCATGGTGGAGCAGGTCCGTGTTTATCTGTTTAAAGATACGCTGGGCGCAGTTTTTTATGAACTTGGATTGGGAAAAGAGACTTTTATCCCCGGACTGCTTCGTGAGAAGCTGCACAGTGGTATCGAGAGTGCGGCAGACGCCCCGATAAGTGAACTCGAGCGTTCTGGCATCTCGAACTTTTGCTTCCAGATTATGCGCTTCATCAATGACGATGAGAGCAGGCTGTTCCGAGATGATGCTTCTGGTTCCTTCTTTTTTCTTCATCAAATCCCGTATGAGCAAGTCCTGGTTCACGATAATAAAATCAATCTCGTGAGCCTTTGCATTCAATTTGGCTCTCATATCGTAAAACAAGCAGCCATTTTTATGATGACAACGTTCATATTGGCAATCATTTACGGAAACATTGGACCACTCGGCATCGGGAATCCCCCCTTTAATATCCGCTCGTTCATCAATTTCAAAAGCTAAAACGCGCTGGGCAAGGGTAGACAATGAGGAGTTCGGATCATCTGGCCTGTACAATTCCGCCGCCCTGCTTCGACAGGCATACTGGGCCATGCCTTTTCCCACGACGGAGCGAACCGTTGAGAATCCCAACCGGCTGCCAATGACCCTTAAATCTTTATGTATCTGTTCCGACAGCTGAATGGAGGATGTAGCTATAATGACCGGTTGATGGGACATTTGATTCGTGAGCAGGCTTGGTATCAGGTACCCAAAAGACTTGCCGATTCCGACACCGGCTTCGATCATGGCGTTACGTCCATGGATATAAGCATCGGCTATATCGAGAGACATTTCTTGCTGTCCGATTCGCTCTCTAAGTCCAATTCGTGGAAAGCGGTCATACACCCGAAAGATGGCATCAACCAAAGAACGTTCGAGGTCCTTTTTCGACTCACGTTTCTGTGATGTATAGAGTTCATTCAACCAATTCATAATGATCACCTCACTCCCAAATGTAAAATGAACCTGTATGGATATTTTTAGTGAAACCTTAATTATCTTTGAAGCTGCCATGACAGTCAAGTATTCATAAGGAGGCTACAGGAAATAAAATGTATATACGCAACAAAATGTATATCGAAAGCGTCTAATTATCTTACATAAAACAGCAGCAGGAGTGAGATAGATGCAACTGAAAATGATAACAATATGTGGTGCCGTTCTCGGCTCTTTGCTCGTATGGGCAGGAAGTGCAGCTGCGGAAGAACGTTTTAATGATCTGCAGCATTCAAAGTGGGCAGAAAATGGCATAGAGTATATGGCCAAACGGGGAACAGTCGCAGGATACGGCAATGGGAAATTTAAGCCCGAAGGGTTGGTAACAAGAGCACAAGCCGTCACTTTTCTGGTACGTGAGCTTTATCCAGAACAGTTAGAGAAACCGGTGGAGGGCACGGCATATTCGGATGTTCCAACAACACACCCCTTCTATCGAGAAATAACTATAGCTGCAAAAAACGGGCTAGCTAGCGGGTTGCCAGGTGGCACCTTCCTTCCAGATAAATCGCTTAGTCGCGCTGAGACCGCGGCATTCCTTACTCGCGCGTACTCACTTTCGGAAGGCAAACAATCCGCCCATTGGTCAGATACAGAAAAACATTGGGCAGCAGCACCTATTCTCATCATGAGCTCGAACGGTTTGGTCGGCGGATATTCGGATGGCACCTATCGTCCGAATCAGACGGTCACGCGGGCCGAATATGCCGTATTTATGTCACGAGTGATTCGGTTCGAACGCCAAGCTGCGATACAGTCCCAAGATTGGGATAAGCTAATTTCATATATGACGGTTAGCGAGCAAGTCGGCCAAATGCTCATGCCTGATATTAGGCAATGGAATGGTAAAGCGACCACGACTGTTCATGATGGGCTGAAAGATATCATCCACGATCAAGATTTGGGCGGACTTATTCTTTTTGACAAAAATATTTTAGACACTAGGCAAGTCACGACATTCACGAACGCTCTGCAAACAGAAGCAGGGGACATACCTATGTTTCTTGGCATTGATCAAGAAGGAGGCGTTATTCAGCGAATCCCAGGTGGAACCAATTTGCCGGGTCAAATGGCTCTTGGTGCAGCCGGAGACACAACGCTGGCCGAAGCGGCTGGAAAACTGACGGGGGAGGAGCTGAAAGCACTTGGACTGAACATTAATTTTGCGCCAGTGCTCGACATTAACAGCAATCCGGACAATCCGATCATCGGTATGCGGTCGTTCGGCTCGAATGCGGATTTGGTAACGCGGATGGGTCTCGCAACCATAAAAGGACTACGACAATCAAACGTAATCGCGGCGGTCAAGCATTTCCCAGGGCATGGGGACACGATGGTAGACTCCCATCTCGGAATGCCGGTGCTGACACATAACCTTGAGCGGCTGAATTCGGTAGAGTTAAAACCATTTCGGGCTGCGATCGAGAACGGTGTGGAGATGATCATGACCGCGCACATTGCTTTCCCTGCCATAGATAACGAACAAGTCATTTCGCTCAAAGACGGTAGCAGCGTGCCGATACCTGCTACGTTATCCCATAAAGTATTGAATGGACTGCTTCGTGAAGAGATGGGATATGAAGGTCTCATCATTTCCGATGCGTTCACCATGAAGGCGATTGCGGAGCATTTCGGTGAAAATAAAACGGTGGAACGTGCAGTCTCGGCAGGTGTGGATATTGTACTTATGCCGCAAGATTCGGCTGCCGTACATCAAACCCTAGTGAATGCCGTGGAGGGTGGGACGATCCCGATCGAAACTGTGCATGCGTCCGTGAAGCGTATTTTGGAGTTGAAATCGAAATATGGTTTATTTGAACGCAGCGAAAGTCTTTCACGTAAGTTAGCCAAGCTTAACACGGTCATTGGATCTGAGGAGCATCGCACGGTGGAGAGCAACATTGCAGAACGATCGGTCACATTATTGTCCAGCCGTGACGGCGTGCAACCAGATCAACTTCATCAGGGAGACCGGGTGGTTATTGTAGCAGCCGAGGAAGAACAGGCGAAGCAGCTCGAGAAGCAACTGAAGCAAGCCTCAAATAGCCTGTCGTTAAAGACGGAGATTTCCGTTATCGGACAAGGCAAAACGAATGAGGCGGTTGCGAAGGCGGATTACGTTATCCTGGCCTCCTATCAGTTCCGTAACGTGGCAAGTCAGTTCGGATGGAACGCATATCAAACCTTGATCGATGCGATGAATAGTCGTAATCAGAGGTACACGCTTTTATCGCTCGGTAACCCGTACGAGATGATTTATTTGCAGGACGTGCGCTCTGCACTGGCCGTTTATGGCAAGCAGGAGCCCAATACAACAGCCGGGATTAACGTGCTGGTTGGCAAAAAGGAAGCTGGAGGAATCTTGCCCGTGAAAATGGAGTAAGCAAAGTTAGTAATGATCAAAAAGAAGACGGATTCCAACTTAGGGAATCCGTCTTTTTAGTCTTTTGATTTTGATCTCTGGTTTAATCGGTTGGAATAGATTAATTGGAATTTTTGTAATAGACTAAATGGTCTGTCCACTCTTCATTTTCGTGTATAAACCCTTTACGAACACACTCAAATTCCATACCCACACTTTCTGCAAGTTTCACAGAAGGTGTATTATCCAAATTAATATGGGCTTCTATACGGTGGAATTTCAAATGTTCAAATGCAATATGAAGAGCTTCATTTACGGCTTCTTTGCCAAAACCTTTTCTCCAATACTGATTATGGATAGTATATCCGAAGCTTGCCCATTGAAAATCAGCTCTTGCTAAGGTTGCAATATCAATCATACCCAGATGTGTACCATCTTCCTTTCTAAACACACCAAACACATAAATAGCATCTGAACATGCTAACTCTCGATGTCGATCTACCAGATGGTTAAACCATTCCAGTGTACATTCAGTCATATCCATTTTCCCTTGATCGTGGCGGTGTTGGGAGGGGAAACGGTTTTCAAATTCATGTAACCAATTTTCATAGTCGTCTTTCTTTAAAGGTCTTATTATTAATCGTTCTGTCTCTGAAATATAATCAAATTTTTCTTCGTTTAATTTCAACGTGACATCTCCTCTGGATTAATATGGAATTGTAGGATAACATATAACTATCTGAACAAAAAGGAGCGAATTTCAATGACTAACAAGGTGATTGTGCTTTAGGTTCACAGAAGGATATTTGCGTAACAGGGATTCCTTTTGTGGACATTGCAGTGCGGGAAACCGTCCCATCAATGTTTACTGGAGGAGATCATTATTAACTTTAACGAAGCTGTTAACATTAGCAACACGCATGTACTGGCTAGAGTATCCGAATTGTTCGAATTGGAAGGCTACGAGATTCAGCTTGTTCCTCCTCATGAGGGAGGACGCAATATCGTTTACACCTGTGAGCAAGAGGGGTGTGAATCGCTTATTCTCCGAATTTCATTCTTGCCTGACAGAAACCGGGAAGATTACATTGCCGAACTGGAATATGTCCAGTATCTGTTTGATCATGGAGCAAGCGTTTCGAATGTAGTGAGTTCCAAGAAGGGCAATCTGCTGGAAGAGATTACTTATGATCATTATACCTTTTTTGTCAGCCTGTTTAACAAGGCCAAGGGCAAGATGCTAGTAGAGAACAATTATCAGTACCGGGAAGGCGCTCCAATTACCGAGCACTATTATAATTGCGGTAAAGTACTGGGGAAAATGCATCAAATATCAAAAGGGTATGCTCCCGTCCATCGCCGGCATCATTTTTTTGATAATTACAAGGGTGAATATATCGATAACATGATACCTGAATCATTCTCTCCGCTTAAGGAGAAGATGGTCGAGCTCCTGAATACCTTAAAAGGGTTGGATACAAACCAGGAAACATTCGGGATGATCCATTTCGATTATAACGATGGGAATTACTCAATCGATTTTGATACCGGTCAAATCACGATATATGATTTCGATAATTCATGCTTTGGCTGGTATATGTATGATCTGGCAGATCTATGGACACACGGTGTGGGCTGGACACAATTTGAACCTGACGCCGGTAAACGCAAAACGTTCATGGATCATTATTTTGAAACCGCCCTCGCGGGTTATACTTCCGAAACCAAGATCAAGGATTCGATGATGGAGAAGCTGCCTTTATTTATTCAAGTGACCCTCTTGGAGAATATCCTAGGACAATTTGAGGAAATGCAGCATACTGGCGAAGAACCGGAGGATGACGACGAACTGTTGTATCTCATTAAATGCCTGGAAGAGGATATACCGTACAAGGGATTTTTCCATGATATGTATTCGAGTGAAGCACCCTTTACGTTAATGAGGAACGCTGAAGAGACATACACCTGAAACGTGAATAACCCATGACTAAACAAATGTGGAGGCAGCCGGCATAGACCGGTTGCCTCCATGTTTGTCTACGACACGCTATTCAAATTTGGATGGAGGCACGTTGTAAAATTTTTTGAATGCTTTGGAGAAGGTGAAGGGATCGGGATAGCCCAGAAATCCGGCAATCTGCTGGATCGTATATTTTTTCTCATACAGATAATCACGTGCCCGGTTCATCTTGATTTGATTGATGTACTGTCCCGGCGTAATACCCAGAATTTTCTTGAACAAAGAAATGAAATATTTCTCAGAGACACCGGCAATGGCTGCTAGCTCGTTAACTCGGATGACACGATGCAGATTCGCATCCACGTATGGGAATACGTTCTGCAGAACCTCCAGACTTCCTTCCGTCTTCCTCGGTTTTCGGTCTTTTAGAAATTCACCGTTATACAGACCTTGCCCGTGAAGCTCCAAAATTTTTGCAATAACGAGAAGCAGAGAAGCCTTCAAGTAGAGCGGACTTCCGGAAGCGCCGCTGTCCTGTTTGAGCCTTCTATAGGACGAGGTGAACAGCGTGGATTCCTCCCGAACCAGGTTGCCTGGTACGATGCCTGGCAGTTGAAATTCGCCTAGAATTCGCTTTTGCTCAGCGATGCTGAAATCAAAGTGCATGTATACGAATCGGCACAGCTCTCCGGTTGTGGAAGCAATATAGGGCATGTCCGGATAAAAAAACACGACGTCACCCGGGGCCGCCATATGTTCAATCTTATCGATGGTAATCTTGACGGAGCCTGCTGTAATGAACCACAGATCATAATCGGAATGAGACTTGTGCTCCATCCAATTGCTGTCGTGAGTTTGTTCCAAATAAGAGCTCATGCGAAGTGTGATATACTCCGAAAGTTCGTCGATTATACTCATATTCACGGTCCCTGCATGCATATGATTCAACTCATTCCTCTCCACTTTGTGACATCTTTCGATTTTCATCTAATATAATTAAGAGTTTATCTCTTATTAATGATCGTACTATATGACATGTTCTCAAAACTATCACACATTCAGATCTCAGGCCACTCACCTATAATGAACTTATATCGTTAAGAGGAGGGGTTTGTAATGAATGGTATCAACATACAGCACCCAAAGGTAGTCGTTATTGGAGCGGGCAGCCTGTTTTTCGGCCGTCAATCCATCTGGCAGATGGTTCACTCACCATACTTGAACCAGGGAACTTTGGCTTTAGTGGATACGGATGAAGAGCGGCTCTCAAAAATGGTAACCCTGGCAGAGATGGTCGCGCGGGAGAACAATGTATCCTTAAAGATTGAGGGCTCGGTGGACCGGAGACAAGTGCTGCCGGGAGCTGACTTCGTTGTGCTTAGCTTTGCAGAGCAATCCGTCAAATACCGGGGAATGGACTGCCAAATCTCTCTAAAGTACGGCATTCGCATGTGCTCCGGCGATACAATTGGCCCGGGTGGAATCTTTAGGGCTATGAGAGAGCTCCCGGTCATTATGGAATGTGCCAGAGACATTGAAGAGCTATGCCCTGATGCCTGGGTGATTAATTATATTAACCCGTCTACCGTTCATGGCATTGCGTTACATCGTTATGCACCGAAGCTAAAATCGTTTGCGCTGTGCGATAGTCATCATATGCCGCATAAGAAAGCCTATTACGCTGTACGAGCAGGCATCATCCAAGAGACAGGTGAGTTCACCCATGAGATCGACCGGAAATTTGATTTCCGTATCGCAGGCGTCAATCATTTCACTTGGCTGCTCAAAGCGGATTTCGAAGGGGAAAATGTGATGCCCCTAATCGCGGAAGCCATGCGCAAAATGGCTGGTGATGAGAACAACGGCGGTGATCGCGGTGCAAAAGCTATTTTTAACGATGCCATTACCTATGAGTTGTATGACATTTTCGGAATCATTCCCACTTGCACGGCGCATACGAAGGAATACGTTCGGTATTGGCAAGGTCTCGGCAAAACTACAGACCCGATCCCGCCACTATCCATCTGGGAGACAGAAGACAGGTACCAGCGTCACGACGAAATGTGGCGTCAAGTGGATGACTTTCTTGCCGGAAATGTCCCGATTGCCGATTACATGAGCACCTTTGGCCCGGATCATGCGACTGATATCATAGAGAACATGGTAGGGAATTTGGGGAAGAAGTTTTTTATCAATACACTTAATCAAGGTGCGGTAACGAATATGAATTCCGATTCGTTCCTGGAGCTGCTGTGCGACGTGGACATGGATGGAGTGAAGCCAGTTCATGTAGGCGAGATGCCGCGCGGAATAAGAGGCATGCAAGAACTTGTATTGGATACGCATGAGCTTACGGTCGAAGCTGTTATGGAACAGAGCTACGAGAAGCTGAGAAGGGCGATGCTTACCGATCCGCTTGTGAATTCCATCAGTGACGCGGACAAGATCATTCATGAATTGTTGGAATTGGAGCGCGATATGATTCCAGACGCCTGGTACAAGGACAGACTGCAGTATAACTAAGGAATAGGTAACGATCCAAAGACCACGTTGTTTCCTTGCCAAAGGGTAACGTGGTCTTTGATTTTATTATGAGTCCTTAGTCCACACCTTTGCTGGCCAAATATGCGTTCGGTGTGTACATTAGCTAATGTTCAGTTTGGAAAGACGAGAGAGGCGAGGTACCTCATAATGGAGCTGTGACAGCATTTTTTAATTTGGATACGCCATTCTGTAACTGAACTTCTGATAAATGTGCAAATGATAAATATATACCATACTTCGTACCTTCAGGTGTTGAACTGCTGACTTCTGAATATACAACCCCTTCTGATCTGGCTGATGCGCGAAAGGTTTCATAAGTGGAAGCATCACCTCGCCACCAGCCAAACACGTGAAGACCCGCTTCATTTTCCACCCAATCAAACCATGTCGAGAGCTGCTGGTTCAAAAGTGTGAGTAAAAGATGAAATTTGCGACTGTATAGACGATTCATTCTGCGCAGATGACGCTCATATTGACCGCTTGTCATGAATTCAGCTAATGCCCGTTGCTCGATCAGATTGACGGGTCTTGGCTCGTATAATGCTTGTGCCTTTCTAAAAGTGTCTGCCAAGGTGGGGGGAAGGACCACATAACCAAGTCGTACTTCAAGAGGCAAGGTTTTCGTGAAGCTGCCAAGGTAGATTACACGCCCCCCTTTATCGAGTGTTTTCAGAGGTTCAACATGCATCCCGCGATATCGGAATTCACTATCATAATCATCTTCGACAATCATAGCATCATGACGATGTGCCCAGTCCAGCAAGGTTTGTCTGCGTTCCAGACTAAGCATTTCGCCAGTAGGAAATTGTCTTGAGGGTGTCACAAACAACATACGCGCTTCCCAGTTTTGGGGTACAAGTCCCTGACCATCAAGATTGGCTTCAATCAACTTTGCGCCCGCAGCCGTAATCGCTTGAGAAATCCCGACATAACAAGGACTTTCCGTAACCACATGATCCCCGGGATCTGCAAGTAATTGAGTGAGTAGAGCTATAGCTTGCATAGAGCCTGCAGTCACTGCGATATGACCTGCATCGACTTGAATGCCCCGCATCCTTCGAAGGTAGGCAGCAATCGCTTCTCTCAATTTCGGCTCCCCTGTTGAACTAACAAAAGCAGCGGTTGTATTCATGTGATGCTCACGATGCCGTATCTCAGCATACAGCCGATTGTTCCATTCATCATAAGGAAATTTGGATAAATCAGGCTGATATTTGCTGAAATCTATAACTGCGTCGCTCTCTATTGTGGTATCAATTGTTTGAGCATTTCTTTGAGTCGTCTGCTGTTCAAACTGCTGAATACGATTTCCCCAGGCGGATAAGTGATGGGTAAAAGCTTTCTCTGTGGAAGAATCCTTGCTCAAATCTAACTGATAAGCAACAAAGGTTCCTCTTCCATGCTCTGAATGAAGGTAACCTTGAGCAGTCAACGTATCATATACCTGATTCGCTGTTCCTCGGGAAATGTGATACGTCGCAGCTAATTCTCTTGTAGAGGGTAACTTCTCGCCATATGCGAGATTACCTTCATGAATAGCATCACGAATCGCATGATAAAGAGCCTTCATCTTGGTATATGGTCGGTTCAAATATGAACTGTAAGCTACATGAAATTGCATAGGTCCTCCTATGGTCGTTTGAAGTGGTACAATAAAAACCGAAAATATTGGATCTTTTTAGTTGTCCATTCTCATTTTATACTAAATCATAGATTGAAGTGAAACAAAAAAGTAATTAGGAGGAATACAAATATGCAAACAGGTACAGATCGTGTAAAAAGAGGAATGGCTGAGATGCAAAAAGGCGGCGTCATCATGGACGTCATGAATGCAGAACAAGCTAAAATTGCTGAAGCATCAGGAGCAACAGCTGTTATGGCTCTAGAGCGGGTACCCTCTGATATTCGCGCAGCCGGCGGTGTAGCTCGCATGGCAGATCCAACCATCGTTGAAGAGGTTATGAAGGTTGTGTCTATTCCGGTTATGGCCAAGGCTCGTATCGGTCATTACGTAGAAGCCAAAGTGCTTGAATCTCTAGGGGTAGACTATCTTGACGAAAGTGAAGTTCTGACGCCTGCAGACGAAGTGTTCCATATTGATAAGCATGAGTTCACCGTACCATTTGTATGTGGAGCCAAAGATTTGGGAGAGGCTATTCGTCGTATTGGCGAAGGTGCTTCGATGATTCGTACAAAAGGCGAGCCTGGAACGGGCAACATTGTTGAGGCCGTTCGTCATATGCGTCTGATTAACAGCCAGATTCGCAAAGTGCAAAACATGTCCAAGGACGAGTTATACGCTGAAGCCAAAAATCTGGGCGTAGCTTACGAACTACTGCGCGAAGTTCATGAAAATGGAAAGCTTCCAGTCGTTAACTTTGCAGCAGGCGGTGTAGCTACTCCAGCAGACGCAGCACTAATGATGCATTTGGGAGCTGACGGCGTGTTTGTAGGATCCGGTATTTTCAAATCAGATAACCCTGAGAAATTCGCTCGTGCAATCGTTGAAGCTACAACACATTACACAGATTACAAACTGATTGCCGAAGTATCCAAAAACTTGGGCGCTCCTATGAAAGGGATTGAAATTTCCAAATTAGCTCCAGAAGAGCGTATGTCCAACCGGGGTTGGTAAGAGTGAATAGAACAGCTTTTTAAAGTAGTGTTTGAATAAATATCAAGAAAAGCCGATCAATGGACAATATTGATCGGCTTTATTGTTATCCTTTACGGGAGACTGTTGGAACTTATGTTGAAGTGAAGCGTTTGTTCATCACTTGAGAATGATTATAATTCTCATTTACACAGTTCGACACTTGTTGTATACTGACCATAACTTTTATACATAATTCACAAAAAGAAAAGGGAGAGGTTTGAATGTCTGCACGGTTTAAAAAAGGAATGTTATTTTGTTTAATTACTGCACTGGTTTTGGTGCTTGCTGCTTGCGCTAGCGATAATGCTAACAATAGCTCACAGCAAGAATCGAAGACTAGCGCTTCGGAGACTCCAGCAGAAGGAACAGAAACGGATGCGAGTGCTTCAGATAAAGCTCAAACAACGTACCCATTAACCGTTTCTAACTATACAAGTGAAAATGGTACATGGGTAGCAAAGGAACAAACCTTTGATAAGGCACCTGAACGAGTAGTAGCCAATACACAAGGTGCAGCTGAGTTACTGGTTCGTCTTGGTTTGACGGACAAGATTGTTGGCGTTGCAGCGCTGTTCGGTAATGTGTCTGCTGATATTGCTGATGAATTCAAAAAAATTCCTGTGCTGGCTGAGGGCTATGTAGGCAAGGAAGTGACCATAGGCGCTTCGCCTGACCTAGTTATGGGACGGGGTGGGTTGTTCGAGGATGCTGACTGGGGTGTCGGGACAGTAAACAGTTTGAATGATATGAGTATCAAAACGTATGTGCAAAATACGAGTGTTACGGGTGCATCGTTAGATAGTCTATATAAGGATATTACCGAGCTAGGTGAGATATTTAACGTACAAGCGAAAGCCGCAGCATATGTGGAGCAGCTTAAAGTTCGCGAGGAAGCATTAAAGGCTCGTGCAAGTTCTGAAACGATCAACTATGCATCCTTCTCTGATAACGGTGATGGAACAATTGGAATTTACAACGGCAATGGAGATACGTTTATTGAAAGTGCAATGTCATTAATCAATATGCATAATATGCTGATCGATGAGACAGGCACGCTTAGTCTGGAAAAGCTAATTGAAGTCAATCCGGATGTCATGATTATTTCCAGATATGCTGGCGGTATTGATCCAGAGGAGACGATTAAAAAGCTGCTTGCCAACAAGCAGGTTCAAAACATTAACGCAGTTAAAAACAAGAAAATCTTCATTATTGATTTCAATAACTTCTGGGGCTACGGGGATTCCATCTTCACAGGTGTTGAAGCACTTGCTGATGATATGGGCTTGTAATGGCTTTGTTTGTTTAAGGAAAGCAATTATCGTAAGGCATAATCCATAACCGTTAAACCGTTGATCTAATCAGATCAGCGGTTTTTTGTGCATTTTAGGGTCTGAATCATGCATTTCATCCGAATTCTGTCCTGAAACCTATGATAAAATAGTATATTTGAGAGTGAAATTCAGAGTCGATGTCATTGAAAGGCGGATGTTCAAATATGTTCAATGTTGCAATCTGTGACGACGAGGAGAAACAAAGAGAACTTGTGAAAACGATGCTGATCTCCTTATCTCTAAAAACGAATATTGATTTCCAAGTTACCTTATTTACATCCGGTGAACAGTTGGTCTCACACTATAAAAACGTGGGGGACACGTTTCATATTCTCATCATGGATGTGGAGATGAGCGGAATGAACGGAGTTCAGACAGCCAAAGAAATCAGGAATATGAAGTATCTGGATGTACAAATCATGTTTCTGACCAGCTACCCCGAGTATATGGTAGAGAGCTTTGATGTGGTGACGTTTCAATACCTGATCAAACCGATCAAGCCACAGATCTTCGAGGAGAAAATGATTAAGCTGTGCCAATATTTTAAAGCGTTGGACAAAAAGTATGTACTCATCAAGTCAGACTATGAAGAACTTCTGTTGAAATACGATGATATTCTCTGGATTGAGGTCATGAAGAGTTTAACGGTCAAGAACAAATTGAAATTTGTGACCCAGGAAAACTCACATGAGAGCAAAGGCATCCTATCCAGTTATGCCGCCGCCCTGAAAGACCATGGTTTCTTGCAAATTCATCGCTCAATTATGATTAACCTGCTGCATGTTCAGAAGTTTGTGGGCACCCAGGTCGTCATGTTGAATGGAACCGAATTGCCCATAGGCCGCTCCAAAGTGAAGGAAGTCAAGGATGCCTATACGAAATATATGATTATGAGGATTCAATGATATGGATATATATGTGATCTTGTCTTTCATCGTCGTTCCCTTACTTATGGCATTCCAGGTGAATTTTTATTTTGATTCAGTTCTGGGTAAGTCCAAACGAAAGCCACACAGGGCAATCTATTTCATTGTATTTGTCGTAGTGGGGTATTTCTATTTGGCATCTTCATTTTCACCTGTCGTTTCCTCCGCCGTTGCTTTGTTATTTATCTTCAGCCTGGCGCAATCCTATGAGGTGGAATTTATACTTAAACTTGCTTTTACCATCCTGTATGCCGTACTACTCACAACGGTAAATTACATTGCTATATATATTATAGGGGTACTGGACTCCACAGAT
The DNA here is from genome assembly GCF_030433635.1 of Paenibacillus vandeheii. Lineage (NCBI taxonomy): Bacteria > Bacillati > Bacillota > Bacilli > Caryophanales > Paenibacillaceae > Paenibacillus > Paenibacillus vandeheii. The sequence continues at coordinate 158,290 of NZ_JAROCD010000008.1, read as the reverse complement.
TACAGCATATGGGATCATTTCAATGTGGAGCATCATTGGGAACTCTTCAAAGTGATGCTGCTTGGTTGCAGTATCATGTTCATTGTCACCCTGATTGTGCGTTTGATTGCCAAACGCAGAAGTTTTGCTGTGCACTATCGTTATTATCTCTTGTTTCTAATCGTACCTACCATTACGATATATCAGATCAATGTGGCCTCAGCATATAGTGAAAAAAATATCTATTATGTCGTTTCCGTGCTAGGCTCCCTTTTTCTTAATGTGTTCATTGTATATGTAATCGATAATATGGTAGAAAAGGTACAGCTCGCCCATGAAAATGCCCAGTTTCAGCGTCAGATGGATTATCAGGATGCCAACTATGAGAAGACGGTACACAGTTTCAAAAACATTAAAAGCATCATCCATGATATCAACCAGCAGTTTCTGTACATTGATGAATGTATCAAACGCAACGAACTGGCAGCAGCAGGTGATCATATCAAACTCACGTTGAATAAGATTGAAGGAGCATACCAGCGGGTGAACTCCGGCAATCTCGTTATCGATGCTCTTGTTACGAATATCATTGCAATAGGGCAGGCAAACGGAATCAAGATCGATACACGGATTGGGCTTCACTCGCAACATGTCCACATTGATCGTTATGATCTGTGCGTTGTGCTTGGTAACATGCTGGATAATGCCATTGAGGCTTCCAAGAAAGTCAGACTTGCCGAAGACAGGTATATGCTGATCGCGATTCATTCCACGGCGTCTGCGCTCGTCATCCAGATTATGAATCATGTGGAACAAAAACTGACTCACTTCAAGAGTGAGAAGCCCAATCCGGAGTATCACGGGATCGGCCTAACCAACATATCCAGAATGTGCGAAAAGTATGGTGGACATATGAGTATCGAGAATCATCAACGGTCATTCAATAACATGGTCGTGCTTCCTTTTGACATGAACAGTCGCTGAACATACCGTTCGGGGATTGTTTTTTTCCATTCAGGGTCTTTTATCGTTCCATTTATTTCTTCTCCGATATGATGAATGCAATCAGATGAGCATCATCATAAGGGAGGAAGTTATTAGATGAAAAAACTGATCAGTATGTTATGCACGGCTGTGCTTGTGGTCACACCGATGACACATGCGATGGCAGAGTCGAACAAGGGCTCAACAATTGAAGTTCAGGCCAACAAGATCGCCACAGAGATGGTGCAGAATTATGGTGTCACAGGTTTGCAATATGCCATTATGGATGAAGGAAAGATTATTTTGTCCGACAGTGTTGGATTCCACGACAAGGCATCCCAGACACCCATAGACAAGGATACGATGTTCGGAATTGGTTCAGTTAGCAAAATGGTTGTGACGGCTGCCACCATGATACTGGTTGATGCTGGGAAGGTGGACTTGGATCAGCCCCTCACTTCGTATATTAAAGATTTTGAAATGGCGGATGCCCGATATACCCAAATAACGCCACGCATGCTTATGAACCATTCTTCTGGACTCTATGGTACCCATTATGGAAACAGTATGTTATTTGACGATACCGATACCCGTAATCATGACGAATTACTGCTCAAATTAAAGTCAGAGCAGCTGAAATCGAACCCGGGAGCCTTTTCTGTATATTGCAATGATGGTTTCCAGCTTCTTGAAATATTGGTTGAACGCGTAAGTGGACTAAGCTACAGCCAATTTATTGCCGAGTTCATCAGCGATCCATTAGAGTTGGAAGGAACCAAGACACCCCTTGATTCTTTTGATAGAAAACAATTATCCGAAACCTATTGGCCTACAATTGAAACGAAACTGCCTGTCGAAAATGCCAACATCTTTGGTGCAGGTGGAATCTACTCGACCGCAGAAGACTTAAGCCGATTCGCTGAGGTATTGATAGGAAACAGACCGGATATACTGTCCACATCCTCGGCAGAGTCCATGCAAAATGATGAGTATCGTCGGGGAATATGGGTGCCTGAAGAGAGAAATACCTTCAACTATGGCCTTGGATGGGATGCCGTTTCGCTTGCACCGTTTAGCGATTACGGCATTACTGCACTTTCCAAAGGTGGAGACACCATGTTATATCATGCATCGTTAATAACTATACCTGAGCATGATATTTCGATGGCTGTTCTTTCTTCGGGTGGGTCTTCCATCTACAATCAGATGTTTGCCAGTAAAGTTCTGCTGGAGGTTCTTGAGGATCAAGGCATCATCGACGAGATAGAGCCCGATCAGACATTCACACCACCTGTCAAAGTGAAGATGCCCACGGATCTGGCGGCATACTCCGGCCTCTATGGGACGGTAGGCACAACCCTGGATATAGAGGTTAAGGATGGTGAGATCACACTTCCGGCGATGCAGGGAGGACTTATCCCGGGGCAGAATTACGTGTACACTGGTGAAGGACAATTTACGAGTAGTGACGGAAGTGTGAAATTCAGCTTTGAGAAAGAAAGTAACGACAAGATATATATTAAAGTTCTGGCGAACATAACGTTGCCTGGATTAGGCCAAACGGTGATGAACACATATGATTATCAAAAATTGGATCATCATTCGCTAGATCCGGCAACGAAAGAGAAATGGAAGGCTCGAAACGGCTCGAAATATTACGCGCTGGATGAAAAAATAACGTCGATCTTCTATCTGGTTCCAACCATGCTGATCAAAAATCTGTCGGTAGATGCAGAGAACGGGTATGCGAATGGCACCCGAGTTGTTGACCCGGACAATGCAGTGAATGTTGCCCAGATTCCTGTGATGAACGGAAGAGATGCGTTCGATCTGCACTTCCGTACGAAGAATGAAATGGAGTACTTAATTCAGGATGGACAGGAGTACATTGCGGAGAATGCGATTACACCCATCTTCGGTGGGAAAAAAGGAATCACCACCATCCCGTCAAACGGTCAAGCACGCTGGTATGCCATCGACGCCCGCTCAGCGAATAAATCGTTAAAAGTGGATTCCCCGGAGAGCGGAGGTTATGCGGTATATAACGACAAAGGTGAAGTGGTTCAATTTTCGAAAGCAACCAATCAACAATCAACGCTGCTTCCCAAAGGTGGTTTTATCGTATTTGGCGGTGAAGCCGGAGATATCTTCAAGATCCAACTAAAGTAAATGGTTTGGCAAAAGTGATTTCATTTGAAAATATCGGATCACGAGCTTACGTTGCTCGTGATCCGATATTTTCTTTTTTTTATACGCCCAAACTCATTATGATTCTCCTACATAGGTTATATGGAATCAGCCTAATTTGTTAATGAAAAGTATGTGTTTTCATTACTAAGGAGTTGGATAGAAGCGTGATTTCAAAAGTTAAGCTTACAGGGCGAGTGGTGTTTAGAGGTGATCCTGGTTATGAAGTAGCTCGGAAGAACTGGGATCCGCATACGGACAGATTTCCTAAGGTTTTTGTGTTCGCTCAAAAAACACAGGATGTTGCAAATGCCATAAGATGGGCACGCCAAAATAAGGTCCCTATTCGGCCGAGAAGTGGCAGGCATGCCCTAGAGCCCAACCTTTCACAAGTCAATGGAGGCATTGTCATCGACGTTAGCGAAATGAAGAGAATCAAGTTGAACAAAAAAAGCGGAACGGCCGTCGTTGAGACAGGTAATCGGGTAGGAAGACTCGTGGATACGCTGGCTCGACAAGGATTTATGGCCCCGTTTGGTGACAGTCCAACGGTTGGGATTGGTGGAATAACACCTGGTGGAGGGATTGGTCCACTGCAACGGACAACGGGTCTCATCTGCGATAATCTAATCGAACTCGAAATGGTTGACGCTAAAGGGCGGATCATTCGGGCAAACAAAAAACAAAATTCTGATCTTCTGTGGGCTACACGTGGCGGTGGCGGTGGTAACTTCGGCGTATATACCAAATATAAATTCAAAGTGCGGCGCTCTCCAGCCAAAGCTACTGTATTTAGTATCACTTGGCCATGGGAACAGTTCGAAAAAGTCGTGAAGAAATGGCAAGTGTGGGCGCCTAAGGCCAGCACCAAGCTGGGCAGTGAATTAAGTGTTGGTCCCAAAAAAGGCGGTAATGTTAGCATGTTAGGGGTATACCTCGGATCAAAGAGTGAAGCTCTCCGTCAGTTGGAGCCCATTCTTAGCGTAGGAACGCCTACTAAAAAAAGCATTCTGTATCTGCCATACAGGGCAGCCACGAAGTTTTTACTAGCCCCAGATCCTGTGCTCACCCAAAGGTACAGCAACCAGTTTTCCAGTGGCTTCGGCAGACGCCCGTTCCCGGATAAAGCCTTCAAAGTCATGCGCGAGTTTCTGGAAAAAGCAGAGGAAGACACACCAGCCGGCTTCTATTTCCTTAACTGGGGCGGTGCTGTAAGTCGAGTCGCTCCTCAAGCCACTGCGTTCTATTGGCGAAAAGCTGAATTTTATGTTGAATGGAACAGCTCATGGGTGAAGCCATCCCATGCCGCTAAAAATATTGCCTTAGCTCGGAACACCAGAAAGAAACTACAGCCTTATATTGTAGGGTCCTACATTAACGTACCAGACCAAGGTATTAAAAATCCAGGGCCAACCTATTATGGTAAGAACTACCCGAGACTGCGGAAAGTAAAAGCGAAATATGATCCGAAAAATGTATTTAATAACCCGCAAAGCATTCCACCGGCTAAATAAAAAAAGGCAACGAATTCAAAATCAAAAGGGATAGCGGGCTAAAGGATTGTAATAAACTAAAATTTTCAAACCGTTAATTCTAAAAAAAAGGGTTAACGGTTTTTTTGTTGTAAGAGGAAACGAGGACTCATGTGTTTCGTTCGGAAAAGCTAGTGACTAACATGCGCCAAAACAGGCTTAAAGCTGGAGTAACCAGTTTATTGCGATGTCTTACCGCATAGATCGTTCTGACTGGAGTCCAGTCGGGAATGGGAATGGCTTTTAACTCTCCCTTTTGCAGTTCCTGAATAATCGAGGCTTCAGAAACCATACCGATGCCGAGATTAAGGCGTACAATGGATTTCAGTGCCTCGGAACCGGATATTTCAATAGCATGGGTGAACTGCACTTCATGTTCATCTGCCCATTGATCTATTAACTTACGACTACTTGAGCCCTCTTCATGGGCAACGAGCGGATATGACTGCAAATCCTTGGGCTGAACTAGAGTTTGATGAGCCAGCGGATGATCGGGATGAAAAATGATGACGAGATCATCTTTCATCAGCGGCTCAAAGATCAGATCAGCGTCATCCGGGGAAGTATGGGAGACGACACCCACATCCAATTCGAAATACTTTATTTTCTCCATGATGTAGCGTGCCGGTTTTACATCAAGACTCAGCAGCAGATTATGCTGCTGTTTGAATTCGGATAATAATACTGGAAGCATATATGTGGCCGGTGTGTGAGTGCTTCCGATCAGCAATCGACCAGCCGCGGAGCCCCTGTGGTCATCCAGAGTACGGAGCATTTCCTCATTCAGGGCTACAATCTGGGTGGCATAGTGATACAGAGCTTTGCCCGCTTCCGTCAATTTGATGACGTGATAGGTTTTGGTATGGAATAGAGCAACCCCTGCATCCTCCTGCAGCTTGTTCAGATGGAATGTCACTGTCGGTTGTGTGATATTCAACTTATGAGCGACTAAGTACAGCTTTTGCAATTCAACCACGTAGACAAACACCTTCAATTGCTGCAAATTCATCCTCTAACGACTCCTTTACGTCTTAAACATTGATATCATCTATCATATCATACAATACATTAATATCATTTAAATTAGCGTTTACTTTCCCCTAATATGAATCTCCAATAATAGCTTTAGGATAAAGAGAGGTTGAACAAGCAACATATTGAGGGGGAGAATTATGAAGAACATTTGGGGAAAAAGTTTAGGTTCAATGAGTTTGCTGCTTGTATTAATCACGGCAGGGTGCGGAGGAGGAACGGTAACAACGGGAAGTGGATCGTCTAATGGCGAAACTGCTGCACCTGTCTCGTCTACAGCTGTAAACAGCAGCACAGTTGAACGAGAAGAGGACACAGGAGAGAGCATCTATCTGTATGGAAATGACTTTGTTGATATTGTTGCACCCGAATTTGCCAAACAGACCGGATACAAAATTGAGGCTGTACATTACGGCGGCGGAGAGGCCTTGGCCAAAATTGAAGCCGAGCAAGGCAATCCGCAGTGGGATGTCGTCATGATGGATGGTCACGGATCGATTCGCAATCTGGCTGACAGGGGATTTCTGATGACGGATTGGACGCCTGAGAATATTGGCAATCTGACCGAATACGGCTCCTCCCTGGTTCCAGAGGATCACGCTTATACTCCAATCAGTATCCATGCATCAGCAGTTATCGCCTACAACACCAATCGTCTTACCAAGGAACAGGCGCCTAAGACCTGGGATGAGTTTTTTGAATACAAGGGCACAGCGGGTCAGGCTGATCCGGCTGTTGCGGCACCTGCATATCCGCTCGTTTCCGCACTGTTTTACAAGTGGGGCATCGATCAGGGCGAGCAAAAGTATGCACAAATGATGGGGAATGGTCTTAGAGTTTATCCCAAAAATGGTCCTCTGGGCAGTGCCCTTGTTTCAGGAGAAATCGATATTGCAGCATTGCAGGAGAGCAATGCATATGACCTGAAGTTGTCGGGGGAGCCCGTCGATCTGATCTGGCCGGAAGATGGTGCGCCGGGAAGTCTGCGTGTTGCTGCCATCAGTAGATATACCAAAAATCCTGCTGCTGCAAAGGCTTTTGTAGAGTTCATGCTCAAACCGGAAACACAGCAGATGTTAGCGTCCCTCGATTCATCTGACAGCTTCTTTACACCATTGGTTGAGGGAGTAGAAGCGAGGAAGGAACGGGAAACCAATGCAGAATTCATTCTTCCGCCAGCTGAATGGGCCGCCGAGCATGAGGTACAGATCAAAACCTGGTTTGCTGACCAGAATGTAAAATAAGAGGAATAACCTATGAAAAATTCCGGAACTCGTTGGGGAGTCGGCTCAGCTCTTCTGTTATTCATCATGATTTTTCTGCCGCTGCTTGCGGTTCTGTTGAACGCGGTTTTGCCAGGATTGTTTTTTGGCAACATACAATTTCAGGGCTTCGGATTGCTCGGGGAGATTTTACACCGTCCCTTGTGGCGCCAGTCGTTGTTTAACTCCTTGTGGCTTGGCATAGGAACAGCACTGCTGGGCACGTTGATTGGAGCTTCGTTAGCTATGGTAAGAGCACGCTGGAACTTTGCATCTGGACGTCTATTGGATGCCGGAGTTTGGCTGCTGCTCATCGCGCCCTCATTCATGCTGGCGCAAGGGTGGGTGCTATTTGCTGGTGCCGACGGACTTGCCAGCCGATTACTGGGTATGAACTGGGTAACAGCTGCTCTGTTTCAACCATACGGGCTTATGGTCATCATGGCCCTGAGCAAATTTCCTCTGGCTTATCTGACGGTTCTTGCCGCAACCGAATGGAATGTCAGCCAGTATGGACATGCTGCCCGTTTGAATGGCGCACACCCATGGACCGTATGGCGCACTGTGGAGCTGCCACTTGCAGCTCCTTCCATTGTAGCGGGAGCTACGCTGGTATTTATAGATACTGTCGGTGATTTTGGATTGCCGGCAGCATTGTCCACCGTCTACCGTTTTCCTACACTGACGTATTCAATCTATTCTGCTATCTATCAATCTCCTGTTCGATTTGACATGGCTGGGGTACTTGCTTTTTATTTGGTCGTACTACTGGCAATCGCCATGGCGGTACTCCTGTTGTCCTTGCGCAGGTCCAGGTTTGATTTTTTGAATGCCAGAGCGGTCAGAATGCTTAAAGTCAGACCGAAGAGAACAATCCTTTTAAATGCAGTAACCATTATATTTTTAATGATGAGTATCGGTATTCCGGTGGGCAGCAGTCTGTGCGTTTCCCTGATGAAAAAAGCAGGTAACGGATTGGTTCTGCAAAATTTGACCTTTGAGCATTATTTTTCTCTGTTTGCAGGGTCGTCCATGGATCACAAACAGCTCAGTTTTTTGGAAGGGATGCTTCATTCATTAACGATTGCTGCAATCGCGGCAGGTATTAGTATCATCATTGGATTTATCGTAGCTTATGTTCTTACATTTACGGAATTTAAAATGAAGATCTGGCTGCAGTTATTTTCAATCATATCGCTGGCTGTACCGGGGATTGTAATGGGTATTGGCTACATTTTCATTTGGAATCAAAAATGGCTGGAGGCAGTCAATCTGCATCTCTATGGGACTCCCTCGCTACTAGTGATCGCAGTTATTGCAGGCGCCATTCCATATGCCGTACGTGTTCAGTTGGGATCTTTCGGCACAATCTCGTCCTCGATCCTGAATGCTGCAGCCGTGCAGGGAGCAGGAACAATGGCCCGAATGCTCCACATTGTTCTTCCCTTGGTACGCAGATCATTGCTGCTTGCCGTCCTGACAGCTTTTGGCACAAGTGTATTTGATCTTGCTCTGACTTCAATGCTGCAGCCAGCCAATTATGTGCTGATGCCGCTTGTGATTGATCAAGCCTTTGAGTTTGGCCGTTACGGTTATGCAACCGCAGCAACTCTTCTCAGCGGAGGTATGGTTCTCCTAATCATTGTACTCACTCAATTGGCAGGAGAGGCCATATTTAGATGGAGTGATCGCCGAGAGGGTAAAAGAAGCAACTTACAGGAAAGGCATACCCATACGGGATAACAAGGAGGCTTAACCATATGAATTCAATTCTTAAACTGGATGGGGTGCACAAATCCTTCGATAAACAGGTCGTGCTCAGGCCGCTGTCTTTTACCATGAATCACGGGGAGAGGATCTGCATTCTCGGCCCTTCGGGATGTGGAAAATCCACCTTGCTGCAACTGATTGCTGGACTGCTGAGGGTGGATGGAGGAAGCATTGAAATGGACGGAAAACGAGTGGACAGCCGCCAGCAGTATATCCCTCCTGAAAAGCGTCCCGTAAACATGGTGTTCCAGGATTATGCCCTGTGGCCTCATATGACGATTCGTCAGAATATCGAGTATGGCATGAAGCGGGGAAAAATCGACTCCATTACTCGTAATCAGCGACTGGATCGCCTGCAAGCGATGCTGCAGCTGGACGGGCTGCTGGACCGTCTGCCCTCCCAATGCTCGGGTGGGCAGCAGCAGCGCGCCGGAATGGCGCGAGCACTGGCAACGGAACCATCCATACTACTGATGGACGAGCCGTTATCCAATCTTGATGTGAAGCTGAGGACCGAAATGAGAAGTGAACTGGGCCATCTTTTGTCGGACCTGGAGACCACCGTGCTGTATGTTACCCATGACATGCTGGAGGCTTTTACTTTGGCTGACCGGATTTTGGTGCTGCGTGAAGGGAAAATCGATCAATATGCCGAACCTCAGCAATTATTTACCCGTCCGGCAACACCCTGGGTTGCCCGATTAATGGGTTACCATAACCGGCTTAACGGGATCTATACAATAGGAGCATCATCCGTAATGATTGCAGGCCAGTGTATAGGCGGGAAAATGATGGATCAAGGAGTGGGCGGACATCAAGCGGTAATTATGCTTCATCCGGATCAATTAGCGCTTCGTGCAACAGAAGAGGAAGGAAATCATAATGAGATCAGGGGAACGGTTACACAAACTATTTTTGAAGGCATACATTGGAGAGTAATTATCGTTACAGAGGATAATCAACGTATCCATGCTTTTCATGTTGAACCTCTGGAACCGGGCTCGGCATGCTGGGTTCAATTTTCCCCCGAGCAAACCATGATCTACCGGGGAGGAGCACACACGGAAGATGAGTAGACTACTGGCCGTGTCTGATATACACGGACATGGACATCTTCTGGAGCAGCTGTTGGTTGCTTCAGGTTATAATTCTGAAAGGGACCGCCTCGTTCTTTTGGGAGATTACGTAAATAAGGGGCCGGATTCCTGGGGAACGCTCCAGTTGGTGCATGAGCTGACTAGAAAAGGGGCTGTTGCCTTACAGGGGAATAATGAACGCAAGTGGCTGCGTTCCATGCCGGATTCAATCCCAGCAAGCAACGATGAGATCACATCTGTTCGCCAATTTCTGGATCAAATGCCGTTATGGCATACATGTGATTCTTATTTGTTTGTACACGCTGGCATTCGTCCTGGAATCCCACTGGACCTTCAAACTGCTGAAGATCTGACGGAGATTAGACAACCATTTTTTGAAAGCCCGGTTAATCCTGAGTATACGATTGTATTCGGTCATACCTCGACGTACCGTTTTCTTGTTCCTCCATGGCAAATATGGGTTGGAGCAGGAAAGATGGGAATTGATACAGGTGCGGGTCACGGATATTATGTCAGTCTGATTGATCTTACACATCGGTTACAATGGTACGTTTCTGTCCATTCCCCCTCCATAATCAGATGTACTGTCATCCCCGGCTCTTCCGACCTGGAAGACAAGAGTGTATATTCATAGCTTTCAACTTAAAGCCGTCCGAAACGTATTCCATGGATCTTGCAACTTGATCCATGGAATGTTTTATTTAAATTCAAATCCGAGAAATTATGTAGCCGTGTTTACTTCGCTTCTAGGCTCCATCAACATGATATGACATTCCTTTTCGGAGGAAGGCTTGATTTCGAGTCCTTTTGGGACAATAAACATCTCATCCTTGGAAATTCTCACTTGACCATCACGAAGATCAATGATCATCTCACCTTCGATCACAAAAAATAACTTATCGGTTTCGTGATGAACGTGCCATTCATATTCCCCAGTAATCTTAACGATTTTAAATTGGTAGTCATTCATTTCACCAATTAATTTCGGTGACCAATGATCGTTTAATTTAGATAGTTCTTCACTTAGTTTAATCGCTTGGTAATGGATAGTAATCCCTCCTTGTTTGGTTGACTACAACATCCAGTATGTTGTTTTATTTGGCCTGCCGTAAGTATACTCATTTAATGATTTGTTTAAAATGGATGCCTGTTGAAGTTAGCATGGATTATTGATGAACTTCTGTCGATATTCAGTAGGAGAAAAACCAAAATGTTTCTTGAACACTTTACTAAAATAAAAGGGGTCAGTAATGCCAACAGTTTGTGCAATTTGCTGTACGGGCACATCACTTGTAAATAGCATTTTTTGCGCCATGTTGATGCGGTATTTTAATATATATTCTGCTGGCCCCATGCCTGAATACTTTCTAAATACGTAAGAAAGCCGATTTCGATTAACGTTATATTGTTCTGCGAGCGATGCTATTGTAAGGCCTTGATAATAGTATTCATGAATATAATTAGATACCCGTTCGAATAAACCATGTGATTCACTGCTAATTTGCCTATTCACAACACATATTAAGGCTTCGTTCAGTACATCGCGAAACAGCATCTCGGTCTGAAACATCGAAATGCCTCCACGCTGATTATACACATGCCAAAGTCGCATAATTAATTCGAGAAGACGAGGAGATTGTCCGGTTAATAATTCAAAATGCTGATGAGAAAAACTCGACTCTTCTAGTTCTGAGTTACAGATCCGATATTGAACAAGGATATACTCCCAGTTGGTGTTATCAAACATTTTTTTATCCAGTTTCATTTTCGCTCCCCCGTGCACAACTTTTCCTGGCGAAAGAACATAAGGCATTCCATTAAAGTGAAATTGGATCTTCCCTGTAAGTGGAAAAACAAACCCGGGAAAAGAGCTTGTATAGTCTGCGTGAGGCACCCCTGGATTGGTAGCATATCGATATATTCCTTCTACTTGAAAAGGAATGTGTGCAAAATGCCCTGCTAATTGATTCACATCTATTTTCACATTGCGTACCTCATTTCGATAGTAGTAAGCCGATAAATCTGAAATTAGTCGTTGTACATCCTATGTCCACATTATTGATAACGATTATCACTGTCAACATATCAAAAAACAAAAGGCAGTTGATCAACGTGATCGACTGCCTTTTGTTTGTTCAACGTCTGGTTTATGCTAATGCTTAAATTAATAATTTTCACCACGATAATAGCGCTCCAGTTTGTTATCCAAATGAACAAGCTGTGCCTTTTTCTCCTCAATATCGTCCAGCAGCTTCTGCCTTTGATCCTGAATGAGTTTGGTTCTTTCCGGCAGGGTAGAGGTTCCTTCATTTACTTTATCATGATAGGTTTTGATGTCCTCCACACTCATTCCGGTTTCGCGGAGACATTTGATAAAAACGAGCCAGTTCACATCATCTTCCGAGTACAGACGGTTATTCTGCTCGCTTCGCGCAGCTGGTTTCAACAGTCCCTTTCTCTCGTAAAAGCGGATCGCTCCGATCGCGATCTCGACTTTTTTAGCCACTTCTCCAATCGTTAACATGCTAACCCTCTTTTATCAAAATTTATTGTTGACCTACACTAAGTGTAGCATAGTAACTTAAACATTGTTAAAGATGAAATCAAATCAGAGAAAGAAGGATTCGCATGAAAAAGACCGCTTTTGTAACAGGAGCAAATAAAGGAATAGGATTCGAAGTTGTTAAGCAGTTAGGACAAGCAGGCTGGAAAGTCGTTCTTGGTGCACGCAGTGCCGAACGGGGGGAAGCGGCTGTTTCCGAGTTAACTTCCAAAGGGCTAGACATCGAATTTGTACAAATTGACATGGCTGACTTGAAAAGCATTGAACGGGCAGCCGATAGGATCACCAACAATTATCAGGACTTTACGCTTCTGATTAATAATGCAGGTATGCCAGGTGCTTTCTCCCATTCTTTTACGGATACTAAAGAGGAGAATCTGCGGAACGCCTTCGAAGTCAACTTTTTCGGAACCTTCCGTCTGAATCAGCGTTTGTTCCCGTTAATTAAAGATAATGAAGGCACAATTATCAATGTATCAACCGACATGGCTTCTCTGGATCATATGCAAAACGCTGGATTTGCTTTAAACGCATTCGATTATAATTCATCCAAAACGGCCAACAATGCCATGACCGTTTCGATGGCTTATGAACTCAAAAGCAGCAGGGCTCAAGTATTTGCGGTAACGCCTGGATTCACATCAACAGATCTTAATGGTAATGCTGAAGGCGGCAAAACAAAAGAAGCAGCCGCTGCGATTATCGTGGGGTATGCGACAGATGGCAAACATCATAACGGTGAATTTTTGGATGAGAAGGGCGTATACGCCTGGTAATTCATAGCTTCATAAGCGCGCTATAATCATTGAGAAACAGACGTACTAAGCCGGAGAATCCGCTTAGTACGTCTGTATTTTTTAGAAAGATGAATAGTAAATAATATGATTTTATCCAGTGTCATTTGTGCTTTTCAACAACCTGTACTGATGATTACCACGTTAAAGAGATCAAGTGTCCATTTAATGGAACGACATGCTCTAATTTAAATTATGCTGGTGCTCCTTCGTGCTCTCCTTTTTGAGATGGGGCATGAAAGCAGTGGCTAAAATGACGGCCATACCCGCAAGTCCGATCCAAATCAGAACGGATAACGGTGTATTCCAGGTCAATCCATGACCGAAGAAGAATAACTCCCGTAAACCGTCTACCATATAACGCATTGGAAGCCAAGAGTATACCCAATCTCGGTAAAAGGGGGACAACATCTCTGGAGCTAGAGCAAGCAGCGGCCCGCCAAAGAATAGAAGTAGCGCAAAAATGGAAATTCCGCCAAATCCAACTAGGGAAACCACAGCCGAAATCAAGAGGAAAAAGCTGAAGAAAGATATGGACAGGAACCAGGCCGTATCTGTAAATTGTGGAATTTGCAGCCCGATCATTCCATCAGCGATCCAGGCAAAGCCGAATCCCACCACAACGGCGATGACCGCTCCTGTTACAATCTGTCCTATTTTTAAAGTAAGACGATCTCTTCTTGAACGGGACGGCACTTTTTTTATCGCCATAAAAATAATGGCTGCACTCGCCAGGCTGGACATCCACAGAGGCTGGAACAAAGAAATCGGCGCGTTACCATTAGCGCTGTGTGTACCAATTTCGTTCACATTGGTGACTTTCTTGGTGATAGGATTCACCAAAAGAGATGCCTGTTCTACGGTTAGTGTCGCTCCTTGAGCTTTGAATCCCTCCATCAATTGGGAACGAACCGTGTTATTCATATTATCGACGACTCCGTTTAACATCTGTCCTGCCAATGTGGAGGCCGCCGTGTTCATGCCTTGGTTGATCATAATTTGCACCTCAGGCGAAGAAGGGGCTGTTGTCATGAGGGATGCCTGCTTAGAGCTAAAATCCGCAGGAATAACGAATGCTGCATAATACTCCTTTTGGTCCAGCCCTTTTTGAACTTCCGCCAGGCTGTTTACGTTAACCCATTTTACTACTGGTTCTTCATCCTTCCCTGAGTCTGCTGTTTTTTGTATCATTTCCACGATGTTCTGTCCCATATTCATTTTAGGTTGATTAGGGATCTCAGCTCCCTCATCTTCGTTTACGATTGCAATGGGCAAGTTCTTGGGCTGGGGATGAACCGACGGAAACAACGTCAACGAAAAGACAAAGATGATGACCAAAGCAAGAATGGGCGATATCAGCACCATCTTATTTTTGAAAAGATTCAACAAACTTCACTCCTTATAATGATCATTATGTTGATTAACATTCACATTGTTGATTATAATAACTGCACCAAGAAATACAATAATCACATTTTTATAAAATGGGCATTAATCAACACCATTCAAAAAGGTGTTCAATAAGGAGTGGAGCGAAGTGGATCATCAGGAAGATAAGATGGATCGACGCAAGATCCGAACGAAGAAATTGATTCGTCAGGCCTTGTTGGAATTGACGATGGAAAAGGGGCTTAACAAGATCAGTGTGATGGATCTGGCTGAACGAGCAGAGATTAACAGAGGCACATTTTATCTGCATTATCGTGACGTAGCTGATCTGGTAGACCAATTGAAGCAGGAGATTTTTGAAGGAATCCAGTTGCTGGCGATTGATCTTAATCCGATGGAAGTACGGCCATATGCGGAGCGCGGAGAACCCTATCCTTCTATTCTTAAAATATTGGAATATCTATTGTCGCACGCAGATTACCTGCGCGTCATGCTAGATCCCAAGGGTGATTTGCAGCTCCCCATTCAGCTTAAAGAACTGATGGCGAAGCGCATGATTCAAAAATTCGAATCCCACCTTCCAAGAGAATCGGTTATTCCATGGGATTACTTCTTAGCTTTTACCGCCTCGGCCAATATCGGACTATTAACGCATTGGATGGCCCAAGGCAATGATCTATCGACTCGGGAGGTTGCCTTGATTATGACTCAAATTACAAGCCAGGGACCTTTGGAAACACTGATAAGAGGAATAGGAAGTACAAAGTAGACGGTTTTTCGCTGGATTTTTGCAATCAATTGTTCAGTCCAGCCGCTGTAAAAGGGCCTTTCACGGTAATCGTAGCAAGGATACGGGCCATCTCAGCCGGAGATTCTGTTCCGTCACTATTCAACCATTGCTCAATGACGCCGATATGGGCAGAGGCCAAATAAGCAATTAAATACTCACTCGGAACAAGCAAATTTTCTTGCTTAATTAGAGGAAATTCTTTTCTTACAAACAGTGTATTCCACAAAAAGTCTTTCATCTTGGTTTGGAAAGACTGACCGCCATTGGGACCGGATACCGCTCTCATGAACCTTCTGTTTTGGTCCAGATACTCAAACATGGAAACCATGACATTAAAAGGAACCGTAGCGGGAACGTTTGACTTAAAATCCCCATTCGTATCGGTAACGTTTTGTTTAACAATTTCCCTCATATTGCTCATAAACTCTTCTTGACTTCGTGCCATCAGATCAAATTTGTCCTGATAATGCGAATAAAAGGTTCCGCGATTAATTCTGGCCTTTGTCGTAATGTCCTTCACCGTGATGGCTTCGAATCCTTTTTCCTCAATTAAATCGATTAATGCTTCCCGAATGAGCTCCCTGGTTCGAATAATTCGTAAGTCGTTGCTTGGCTCTCGCATCAATAATTCAGCTCCTTTATGAATAAAATATACACAATCGCAAAAAGTGTTGGATATCCGGCACATCGCATGATTCTGATTATTGTTGATCAGTTACATAGCCATTATAATTAAAAACATCAAGATAAACAACACGTTGTCCGTTTAAAACGTGAATTAGAGAAAGGGTGGATCTGAACATGCCCGTCATTGAGATTGAGCATTTAACAAAGGATTACGGCCATCAGCGCGGGATTTTCGACGTTTCCTTTAGCATTGAAAAAGGGGAAGTGTATGGATTTTTAGGACCAAACGGAGCCGGTAAAACGACGACGATTCGACATATTATGGGCTTTTCCCGTCCGCAGCAGGGAAAAACTCTTGTGAACGGCCTGAACAGTTGGGAACGTGCGGCTGACATTCAAAAGCAACTGGGATATTTACCGGGTGAAATCGCTTTGCCCGAATCTCTTACGGGGACACAGTTCATTCACATGATGGCAGGCTTGCGAGGAATTACGGATATGTCACATACGCAGGCTTTAATGGAGAAGTTCGAGCTGAATCCTGCGGGGAGCTTAAAGCGGATGTCTCTTGGCATGAAAAGAAAGCTGGCCATCGTCACCGCATTCATGCATGATCCAGACGTACTGGTACTGGATGAGCCAACAAGCGGATTAGATCCGATTATGCAAAATTTGTTTATTGAGTTCATTAAGGAACAGAAGGAAAAAGGTAAAACCATTTTGATCTCAAGCCATATTTTTTCCGAAATAGATGCGACTTGTGACAAAATTTCCATCATTAAGGAGGGACGTTTAATCTCGTCCTTTGTAGCGGATGATTTGCGTCGTAGCGAAATCAAGACATTCAAGATGGAATTGCTGACCGCAGAAACATTCAATCGCTTTGAGGATGAGGTAAAAGCACAACAAAACATAGAAGTTGTTTCCTTAACGCCTCACAAACTACAAGTGATATTGCGTATCCATGATCAGAATATCAACACCTTTATTTCCTTCATTTCCGATTATGAAGTGAAGTTTTTCTCCGAAATCAAATTCACCTTAGAGGATTATTTCATGAAGTTTTATGACCGCAACTCGACGGTTACAGGGGAGGCCACACCTAATGTCTTACATCGAAATTAAACATTTGACTAAAAATTATGGAAACGGACAGGGCGTATTTGACCTCAACCTGACGATCGATAAAGGCGAGGTATTTGGCTTTGTTGGTACAAATGGAGCTGGTAAAACAACGACCATTCGGCACATCATGGGCTTTTTGAAGCCTCATAACGGGATTGTAACTATCAATGGAATGAATAGCTGGACGGAATCTGCCGAGATTAAGAAATTAATCGGTTATATTCCTGGTGAGATTGCTTTCCCGGATGCACCGACAGGCACAGAGTTTCTAAGAAGGCAAGCCGAAGTCTTGGGATTAACGGACATGTCTTACGCTGAACGTATCATCAAAAAATTGCAGCTTGATCCAACAGCCAATCTGAAAAGAATGTCTAAGGGAATGAAACAGAAAACGGCGATTGTTGCTGCTTTGATGGCCGATCCTGAAATTTTGATACTAGATGAGCCAACGACAGGGTTAGATCCTCTGATGAGGGCTGAATTCGTAGATATTTTGAAAGAGGAAAAGAAAAAGGGCAAAACGATATTTATGTCCAGCCACATGTTTGAGGAAGTCGAGGATACATGTGACAAAGTAGCTCTAATCAAAGGAGGAAAGCTGATTGCGGTCAAGCGCACCTCCGAGGTAAAGCATAATGAAAACAAAGAGTATAAAATCGAATTTTTAGCCCGTGAAGATTACCAGCACTTTTTATCGGAGCCGTTTCATTTCGTTAAGAAGCGCGATGAACATAATCAAGTGGTGATTCAAATCAACGATGCGGAGATCAACGTGTTATTTGGAACCTTGAAGAGGTACCCGATCAAATTTATGAAAGAGATAAAGTATACGCTTGAAGATTACTTCAAAGGGATTTACGAGGAGGAAAACATCAATGCTTAGCAAACCGATTTTCAAACAAACGCTAAAAGCCAATATCAAATTATGGCTCATTTTTACAATCATTATGACGGCATTACATGTCATTCTCATAGCGGTGTTTGATGCAAGCACCATCTCTGATATGTCGGGCATGGTCAAAGACACCCCACTAGCCAGCCTGTTAGGAGAGGCTACATTTCTGGGCATGATGTCCAAAACCTTCTATGGGATTCAGGGTGTACTTTTGCCCATCGTATTTATTATCATGACCGCTAACAGTCTCATCGCATCACAGGTTGATAGAGGGTCTATGGCCTATCTGCTCTCGACTCCGACCAAGCGGAGTACGGTGGTTCTAACTCAGGCCGTGTACTTGATCACATCACTCATCGTGATGATCCTGATTATCACTTTGGCGGGATATACATCAATCCATGTATTCCAGGGTGATGTGGATATCAATATGACGAATTATTTCATGCTGAACCTCGGTTTGTTCCTTTTAATGTTTGCAACCAGCAGTATTTCATTCTTTTTCTCCTGCGTATTCAATCTCACGAAAAATTCCTTGGCGTGGGGAGCGGGCATTCCAATGGCATTTTTCCTTCTTAAATTGATGGGAGATGTGGATAGCAGTTTGGAAAAATTAAAGTATCTATCGATGAACTCGCTTTTCGACACACATGCCATTTTAAACGGAGGCAATTATACGATTCAGTTTGTCTCACTGGTCGTGGTTGGCATTGTACTTTATTTCCTAGGCATTCGCATCTTTAAAAACAAGGATTTACCATTATAATTATTACTCTCTGACAAACACAGATGTCCTATTCGCACAGGCAAGAAGTCCACTTATCGCGTAAACTGAAGTAAATCAGTGGAGTGAGGTGAAATTCCATGGCTAAAACCAACGAGATACGTCTAAAGGCAAAACGGTATAAGACCCGTCCCGTCTACGTGACTCTTCATAGTGGTGAAACGTACATCGGTTACATCTCTGACGTGAATAACGGAGGCCTGGTGCTTACCGGGGGAGGAACAATATCGCCCAAGGTAACCAAAGAGGGCAGTTCCCGTGCTTCCAAACGAAAGGTCGTTTCACGAAACAAGAGTGGTCGTTCCCAGGACCGGAAACG
This sequence comes from Paenibacillus vandeheii, assembly GCF_030433635.1. Lineage (NCBI taxonomy): Bacteria > Bacillati > Bacillota > Bacilli > Caryophanales > Paenibacillaceae > Paenibacillus > Paenibacillus vandeheii. The sequence continues at coordinate 139,161 of NZ_JAROCD010000008.1, read as the reverse complement.
GGTGAATGGCACACGCAAGCCGTCTACTCGTTCACGCACAGTGTCGCGCGCGCAGGTTTCATCCTTTCTGCCTATGATGGGTTCGCTGTTTGGCGGGCTTGGAGGGGCTTCGGCTGGAGGCATGCTTGGCGGCGGTTTGCGGATGTTCGGTATGATCCAGCAATTCATGCCGGTTGTGAAAATGGGCTACGGCATGATTAAATCCATCCATCCGTTTATGGGTGCCGTCAAAGGTTTGATGGCTCCGCCTAGTCAGGCCGAAGAGCAAGAGAATTAATCCGATATTGCAAAGACAATGGTACAATATGAAAAGCAGTCCATCATCAAAGATGAACTGCTTTTTATATTGTGCAAGTTAACGCATGATTTATTTACTTAATATCTTCAACGAGCAGAAGAACTTTTCCGCGCATTTGCCCCATTTTTTCATGAACGGAAGTCAGGCTGCTTAACGGATGTCTTTCTGTAATATACGGTTTGATGTCACCATCATTTACAAGCTTGGCAATTTGAGACAATTGCTCTGCATTACGTTGCACAGCCATTCTTACTGCTTGAACTCCCAATTCTTTCGCCACGTCTTCATCGGCTGGATTCAGAGCAGTAACAAGGGTGCCGCCTTCTTTGAGTATGTTTAGCAATTTCGTAACTTCCTCGGAAGAAAGGGGGGCGAGATTGAAAATCAGATCCACTTTCTCTGTCACTTTCTCTTCTACAGATTCGTTCTTGTAATCGATGATTTCATCGATACCCAGTTGTTGAAGATCAGAGAAACTGCTCTCCGAAGCTGTACCAATGACGTAAGCACCGCTCCATGTAGCTAACTGAACTGCAAAGGAACCGACACCTCCAGCAGCTGCTGTAATCAATACACGCTGTCCGGATTGCAAATGTCCATTGTGGAATAAACCTTGCCATGCTGTCATCGCTCCACCTGGAATAGCAGCAGCATCCTGAAGACTAATGTTTTTAGGCGCAAGAGCAACATCAACCGCTTTGCTGACTACATATTCTGCGGCAGCACCATTTCTGGACATATCGAGAAAAGCATATACCTCATCGCCTACATTCAGCCCTGTAACCGTTTCGCCAACTTTCTCAATGACACCGGACACGTCCACGTTTGGAGTGAAGGGCAGCTCTAGTGGCAGAAAATCTTTCAACGCACCCATTCGAATCATGGCATCAGCCGGATTGAAGGCTGTTGCTGCTACTTTGATCAACACTTCATCTGCCTGTACTACTGGAATTGGTGCTTCTTCATACTTCAGAACGTCTGCTGCTCCATATTGATGATATCTGACTGCCTTCATTTTAAATGCACCTCTGATTCTATATTGTAATATCCAATGAACAACGTGTTGATCGTCATTCGATCTGATTCTATCTTAAAATACAGGTTGTTCATATTCAATCAACAGTATAATCGCCTGTGTTGAGTGTTTGTTATTCCGGTATAGGGCGATAATGAACATGATCTTTCATCGTGTTGGATTACCATCACAATAGCGGTTTCTGATTGTTGTAGGGTTTATTTTCTAGCTATATAATTTATATGCAGAAAACAAACAACGCGTTGTTTGTTTTCTTGTTAAGTGAGTTCCTGAAGAATGTTAAACATACCTTTGGAAAGAAAAAGGTCAAGTAAAGCTTCACTATTTCATGGTTCACAACTTTTACTCGACTCATTGATGAGGAGGATACAAATGAATAATTTAAGTTGGTTTGATATCGCTTGGCCATTCATTGGAGGCGCTGGAGCACTATTTTTGCTGTTTTTGTTATTTCAGACGAATCGTTTACGCAGTGATATGGCCAAATCGCGTTGGTACGATATCGTTTGGTTATCTTGGCTCGGCGCGGTAGCTTATTTGATTCATAATTTTGAGGAATACGGCATCGATATCTACGGCCAGCTACATGAATTTCCGGAAACGTTTGCTACCATTCTTAACACGGCCAATTCTGTTGGAGGGACGCCACCGAACGCCTTCTTTACAGCCATCAATCTTTCAATTGTATGGGTCGCGGCAGCAATAGCTGCATTATTGAGTCGACTTATCGGTTTAGCTATGTATGGCATTATGTTTGTAAATGCCTTGTCTCATATTGTCCCTGTGCTAACGGGTATAGGTTATACACCTGGGCTTCTGACCTCGATCGTTATCTTCCTGCCGCTTTCAGGATGGTGTGCTTATGCTTGTTTCGGAAGACACAAATTGAGCTATGCAGCAATGTTCACCGTGATTTTCGTATCCATTATTGCGCATATAGTCTTACTTGGATCCGCCATGTTATTTATTAACGGTGTAATCAGTAGCGATGTTGTCGTATTTATTCAAGTGATAAACGGGGGATTGATGTTGTTGATCTCATGGCTTGCAGAAAAGTGGCGCCATGGCAAACTCATTCAAACAAGGGCATAAATGCAAAAAGTGGATTTCCCGAACTGCATTAGCAAAAAAAGCTTAGTGAACAAAAGATGAATCCAAGCTTCATTGCCATTTCAGAGCTCAAACAACAGGTAAGTTAGCGTAATTGACAACGCTTTAAATATTCTCTTATACTGGTACCAACGAAACAGAATATCCACAAGCCTCTATGGGTTATGGCTTTTCTCAAAAAACCACTATTAACGCTACACGATAGCCTTGCTGGCTGTCGTGTGTTTTTTTTGCAATAAGTAGCGATAACTCAGACCAGAAAGGATTTGCTGTATGTATCAAGGGAAGTCACGGAGAATCGTCGTTGTTCTGTTGGGGTTATACACGATATTAACCTTATTCTTTTTATTTGTAGGTTTTAATAGGTCCTCTTTTAATTATGACCAAGGTCTAAGATACCATTTAACATTTGAAGGTGTTCCTTTGCATTTTCCTATGGGAAGAGACTTTCAAATTTGGTTCTTTGATTTAGGAAATTTTCTTGCCTTTATCCCATTTGGGATGGTCATCCCGCTTCTGTATCGTTGCAGTTTTACCCGATTTATCTGCTTTTTTATGATGGGCATCACGGTTATAGAGTTGATTCAAATGTTCTCCCGCTTGGGGGCGTTCGATATCAACGATATCATCATAAATACATTAGGAGCAGCAGTAGGGTATTGGTCGCAGCGAATCATAATACAGCATAGAGATACATTTAAGGGAATGCTTAAAATCGCCCTGACAGCGGTAGTCATTTCTACCGGAATGATTCTTGTTGTAGGAGGCATCAATCATTATTTAGATAACGTGGACGGAGAAGTCGTGGTTCTGAATGAACTTGCGGTCAACGAAGGGACTGTGAAATGGGATGCAAATCTAACCACCTTTGCTGCGGGAACGACCCAGGTTGAACCTCAACTCAATCTGTACAGCCTGGAAAACAGAAAAAACAATGCGTTTTCATATCTATTAAACGGCAATTATGCAAAGATGGAGGGCTATGTCGCCATAACAGGAAATGCTGACGACACTGCAAGCAGCGATAGAAACGAAATCATCTTTATCGCAGACGGAGCAGAAATCTATTCCATCAGTTTGGGAGGAGAGCGTGAGCCGAACTCTTTTCACTTTACTGTGAAGGGTACCAAAGAACTGATCATCAAAGTTCTCGACAATGGTACAACTCCGAACACCAATATCGTGATGTGGGATGTTACTCTAACCGAGGTGAACACAGGCCAAAGAATGATAAACATGATTACTGATCCGATTAAAGAAGTATTCAAGTGAAACTGAATGCCCTTTGTATGCAGTGCGAAAACAATTTAGCGATCAAAAGATAAGATGACCAATCTTCTTTTAATAGAAGATCGGTCTTTTTTGTATTTACAGAACATTAACATGATGCAGATACGGGTCTAATTTTTTTCCCGTAACATAAGTGATAGATGTGGGAACGGTCCCACACTCATCCAACTTTGCATCACGAAAGCCGTGCGAAGACAACGAAAAGATGAAAGGCGGTGCGGCGTAATGGAGCTGCTGGATCTACAAGGATATGCGTCTCCTGAGGATTCAAAGACACATATCCGCATTCCTTTTGAGTTAAACGAGGGCTGTGGGAAGCTGAACCTGCGATTACAATATGCGCCGAAGATGCTCGAGAATCGGGAGAAGGCGCTGCAGCTACTTAAGAATAGTTATGACTTATACATTTTGCCGGAAAATCGGGAATTCGCAATGGAGAATGCCGACAGGCACCTCCCCCTGAAAAATTTGATCACACTTTCGCTGGACGACGCGCGGGGATATCGCGGAGCGTGCCATCGTCAGGATGAAGTGCAGGAGTTGTTCGTATCGGAGCGAGATGCTTCACCCGGCCTCATGCCGGGTGAGCTGGTTCCCGGCTCCTGGAGCGTCACACTCAGCCTGCACTGTATCGTGACAGATATCTGTGATTACCGGCTGCAAATCTGGACGACGGAGGAGGACATCGTATGAAATGGCTCGCCTGCGAACTGCATACACATACACTGCACAGCGACGGCAGCCAGACGCTGGAGGAGCTGGCGGCAGGGGCGGCCAATCTGGGCTTCGACGCCATCGCGCTGACCGACCATAATACGATGTCCGGCCTGATCGGCAAAGAAGAACTGGAGCGGAAATACGGACTTCGAATTATTCCCGGCATGGAGTGGACGACCTTTTACGGTCATATGGTGACGATAGGATTAAGCGCTTTTGCCGACTGGCGTCAAGTAGATCGGGACAGGATCGATGAGGGGATTGAAGCCGTACATCGGCTCGGCGGAATTGCCGGGCTTGCCCATCCGTTTCGCATCGGCAGTCCGGCCTGTACCGGGTGCTTCTGGGAATACGAGATCGGAAATTGGTCCGTCGTGGATTATATCGAAGTCTGGTCCGGAACGTTCCCTTCCATCCAAACGAACAATCGGCGGGCATTTGATCTGTGGACACAAAAGTTGAATGAAGGGTATCGGATCGCCGCCACTTCGGGCCGGGACTGGCATGCGCAGGTCGAAACGGAAGAGCCGATATCGGTCACATACCTCGGTATCGAGGACAACGCAGTTGAGGAGAGTGGTGGTTCGGTATCTCTACCCTTACATGAAGAAACCCTGATTCAGGCGCTGCGGGAAGGGCGCGCTTCCGTAACCATAGGTCCTCTGCTGACCTTGAAGCTAAACGCTGGTGGTTCTGACTATCCAATCGGCTCTACGGTTCCATCGGTAGTCGAGAGACCGGAAGCCGCAGCGCAGCCGATCCAGGTGAACTTGACGCTGGACTTCTCGGTCCGCGCCGGACTGTGGTCGCTGCCGACGCAGGTCTGCAGATTGAAGCTGTGCTCCAATCTGGGCGAGGAACTAATTCTGGAAGTACCCTTTTCATCAGACGGACAGATGATGCAGTTCGAAGCCCAACTGACGGAATGCGCTCCTGATATTCCCCGCAGGTGGATTCGCTCCGAGTTGTGGGGAACCGTGCAAGGCGCTTATGTTCGAATCGCTTTTACCAATGCGATCTATTTCGAAGAAGGAGGATACCCGCGATGAACAAATTTCCGCTGGTCACGGCCCACACCGGCTGCATGGGGCATCCCGATCATTCTTATGAGTCGCTTCAGGCAGCTCTGACAGTTGGCGCGGATATTTACGAAGATGATATCCGGTCGACTCGGGACGGCGTACCGGTGCTCGCACATGATGACGATATTGCCTTGGCGGATGGAAGCCGCGGCAGCCTAGCAGAATTAACGTTGAAAGAGTTGAATGCCAGCTTGTCGGTGCCAATTCCGACCCTTCAGGATGTGCTTGGGCAGATCCGGGAAGCCGGTAAAATCATGAATCTCGATATCAAAACGGACAGCGCCCTCGAGCCCGTGTCCATCCTGGTCGAACGGATGGGTATGACCGAAATGGTGTTTCTCAGCGGCTGCAATTATGGGACGGCGGTCAAAGTCGGTCGCTACGCTCCGCACATCCGCAGGCTGCTTAATGTGAACATGCAAAGCTTCGGAAGTCTGCCTTACGACGAGGCCATGCTCCAGGCCTGCGCAGAAGGCCGCGAAGCCGGCTGCTTCGGGCTTAACGTACCGTATCAGGCAGTGCGGCCAGAACTAATGGAAGCGGTAAGGGGGAATGGTCTGGATCTCTACGTCTGGACAGTTACGGAGGCGGACGACATGCGGCGACTTGCGCAGTGGGGCGTCAATTCGATAACAACCCGCGATCCGGCGAAGTTGATCGCCGTCCGGGGAGAAATGGAATGTGCAGAGGAGAATAGGGATTGGACAATAAACTGAATCATAGTCTGCGGGAGCTGGCACAGTTGGCCGGCGTATCGAAATCTACCGCATCTCGGGTCATCTCCGGAAATGGATACGCGAGTCCGGAAGTCAGGGAACGCGTGCTTAAGGCGGTCGAGCAGCTTCGTTACAAGCCGAGCGCCGTCGCCCGAGCGATGGTCGCGAAGCGGACTCACAACATCGGAGTCATCGTTTTTCGCGACAGGCTGCCGATCGTATCCCACACATTGTACGGCAGAATCATCGACGAGATTCTGATGGCTGCTGAAGCACTGGGCTACTCGATCTTCCTGAAGACCGACCGGGAGATGTCGCTGCGCTCCACCGATTATATGCTGGAGCAGCGGGTCGATGGACTCATTCTGGTCAGCAGGTTGCAGAAAAATGTCATCGATTACGTCAAGAACTTCAATATCCCTTACCTGATGGTGAACGGATCGACCGAGGATCCGGATGTGGTGCATCTTGTGAGCAACGACGAAGCCGGCGGAGAACGGGCGGCAGAACATCTGTATGCATGTGGACACCGCAAATTCTTCATCATCGCCGGACCGGGTGAGCATCGGAGCCACTCATTGCGACTGGCGGGCTTCCGCAAGCGACTCGAATCCCTTGGCGTTTGTTCCGGCCAAGAAGGGTTTACCGTCGCTCAGTCTTCGGAATCCAGTTTCGATTCAGGCCGGAAGCTGATGGAGGAGCACTATGCGGCATTCCTGGAGGGAGGATATAGCGCTCTGTTTAGCACCAATGACATGCTGGCACTGGGCGCCATGAAAGTGCTGATGGAGCGCGGCGTCCGCATCCCGGAGGAAGTGTCCGTAATGGGTTACGATAATACCGAAGTGGCGGGGATGTATCACCCGTCGCTGACGACTGTCAGTGTGGATGCGTCCGGTATAGGCCGAGACGCGGTATCCATTCTGGACCGCCTGATCAGCGGCGAGGGGAGCGTGCCGCGCCTGATTGAATACGAAAGCGAAGTGATCGTTCGTCAATCGACAAATGGAAAGGAGGATGGGACATGTTGTGGTACTGGAAACACGTAGGCCCAAGAAGAATTATCGAATTTGTGCTACTGACCGTGTTCGCCGTTTTTTTCGCGGGTCCGCTGGTCAACCTGCTTGTACTTGCTTTTAGCGAAAAGTGGAATTATCCGGACATTCTGCCCCAGGTATGGGGTTTCAAATGGTGGGAGTTCGTACTGGCGAAGGACGATATCGTCTCGTCGATATCACTGTCATTCCTCATTGCCACCCTGGTGACTCTGCTGTCTATCGTCGTTTGCATCCCAGCAGCGTACGCCTTCGCAAGACTCCAGTTTCCGCTGAAGCGGATGTTCCTGTTTTCGTTCCTGCTGACACACGCCTTTCCGAAAATGGGGTTGTACGTCTCCATCGCAGTCCTTTTCTACCGGATTGGCCTGATGAATACGCTGCTCGGCGTTGTACTGATCCATATGATCAACGTGTTGATGTTCATGACCTGGATTCCAACGTCTGCTTTCCGCAACGTGCACCGTGCACAGGAGGAATCGGCACGAGACGTTGGGGCGAGCCCGTTCAAAGTTTTTCGCAGCATCACACTGCCAATGGCAATGCCGGGCATCGTGGTCGCTTCGATCTTCACGTTCCTGAATTCGCTAGACGAAGCGCAGGGGACCTTCCTGGTCGGCATTCCTGATTACAAAACAATGCCAATCGTCATGTATTCCATCATTTCCGATTTTCCGAGCAGTGCCGGGGCCGTATTCTCGATCATCCTGACGCTGCCGACCATTATCTTGCTGGTAGCAGCCCAGCGGCTGGTGAGCGCGGACGTGCTGGCGAGCGGTTTTCAAATGAAATAGAAATGTTTCGGTCACTATACCGGGGCAAAAGGAGGCAGAAGCATGCAGTTGTCTGTACGAGAGTTAGCCAAACGCTACAAAACCGGTGACGGGGTCAGCGGCATCAACATTGATATCGAAAAAGGCGAGCTAGTCACTCTTCTGGGTCCTTCGGGGTGCGGCAAAACCACCGTGCTACGGAGCATCGGGGGGTTTCTGGAGCCGGACTCCGGTGACATCTTGATCGAGGGCAAGAGTGTCATTCAGCTTCCACCGGAGAAACGGCCGACCTCGATGGTGTTCCAGAGCTATAATCTGTGGTCACATATGTCGGTATACGACAATCTGGCGTTCGGCCTGAAGATCCGCAAAATGCCGAAGGCAGAGATCCGCACGGCGGTCGAGGATGCGCTCAAGCTGGTCCGGCTGTCGGGCTTCGGGAAAAAGTATCCGGCCGAGCTTTCGGGCGGACAGCAGCAGCGGGTTGCGCTGGCTCGATCCCTGCTGCTCAACCCGGCGGTACTGCTGTTGGACGAGCCTTTCTCGGCACTGGACGCCAAGCTGCGGCACGAAATGCGCGAAGAACTGCGCGAGATCCAAATGAAGACGGGTCTCACGATGGTCTTTGTCACGCATGATCAGGAAGAAGCACTATCGTTATCTGACCGCATTATCGTCATGAATCATGGGCACATCGAGCAGATTGCTCAGCCGCAGAAGATTTACGATGAGCCGGCTTCCTTGTATGTCGCCGGTTTTATCGGCAAAATGAATTTCTTGAAGGGGGTGGCTGAAGGGGAGAGTATACACATTGGAAGTCTTAGCCTACCGAACGAGAAGGGGCTAAGCGGACAGGTGACGGCGGCGGTCCGGCCAGAAGATGTTCAGGTGAGCAGTACCACAATGGGTGAAGGTATTTTGGCAGGCAAGGTCAAGCAGGTGATGATTCTGGGACATTACGCGGAAGTTACCGTGGAACTGATGGAATTCGGCATCATACGTGCTTTTCTGAACAAGGAATTCGTTGAGCAGCTGCAGGTAGGAAAAGACGTTGGGATCTCGATATCGAAAATGACCGGATTCCCGGTCGCTGAATCGAACTGAGGAGGATGAATGATATGCGTTTGAAGAAGCCATTTGTATCATTGTTGACTGTTGTGGGATTGTCCATGTCACTGCTGGCCGGGTGTGGAAGCGGAAGTGAGAATACAAGCAGTTCCACCGATGGAAATGCTGCGGCATCGGGTAATCCGGTATCTTTTAACTTCTATTTTACTGGCTCACAAAACGTCAAGGACCTGTGGGATTCGCTGGAGCCGATGTTCGAGAAAGAGCATCCGGATATCGATGTGAATCTGGTCTACATCCCGTCTGGTACCGGCGCTGAGCCGACCTACGACCGGATCGTGGCCGCTAAGAAGGCTGGCAAGGGCTCAGGAGATATCGACCTGTACGAGGACGGCATCAACTACGTCGCGCAGGGCACAAAGGACGGGATTTGGACACAGCTGAACGAGAAAGACATTCCGAACCTGAGCAAAGTCAACGCAGACACGATGAAGGATGTGGACAACTTCGCAGTGCCGTATCGTTCTTCAGCCGTTGTTCTGGCCTATGACAGCAGTAAAATCTCCAATCCGCCAACTACACTGGACGAGCTGCTGGAATGGATCAAAGCCAATCCCGAGCAGTTCGCGTATAACGACCCGTCAACGGGCGGTTCAGGCAGCTCTTTCGTCCAGACGATCGTCTATAAGGATCTGCCAGAAGAAGACATTCACAACTCTGATCCGGCAATAATGGAGAAGTGGAACGGCGGCTTTGATACCCTCAAAGAGATCGGACCGTATGTTTACGGGAAGGGCATCTATCCGAAGAAAAACCAGGGCACACTGGATCTGTTGATGAATGGTGAAGTATCCTTAATTCCAGCTTGGTCGGACATGGTGCTGCAGCAGCTGAACGAAGGCTTGTTGCCAGATACGATCAAGATGCAGCAGATAACACCGGGATTCAACGGTGGGCCGACTTACCTGATGGTCAACCAGGAGTCAGACAAGAAGGAAGAAATCAACGAGTTCCTGAATTTCGTCCTGTCCCCCGAAGCACAGGAGGTCATCGTGGACAAAATGAACGGCTTCCCGGGTATTGAGCTCTCCAACATGTCGCAGGAAATGCAAGATAAGTTCGACGGTGTGGCCGAAGGCTTCCGCACGTTCAACATCGGGGATCTGGGCACGGAGATTAACAAACGCTGGCAGAGCGACGTTGCCGCGAAATGAGTAAGGAAGCCAGACAGTCGATTACGGGCCTGGCGATGGTGCTCCCCTCCTTCGCCATCCTGCTGATCGTCGTTATTATCCCGATCGTGCAATCCTTTATCATGAGCCTGAGTAACGGTTCGGGTGGATACGATCTGAGCCGCTATACGTATCTGTTCACGGATAAGGGGATGCGGAGCAATATCGTTTTTACGCTTCGGGTGACCGCCATTACGTGTGTTGCCGTGATATTGGTAAGCTACACGCTGGCGATTTACATGCGCTTCAACCAGGGGCCAATTGTCAATTTGATTCGTAAAACGTACATGATCCCGCTGTTTATCCCTGGTGTCATCGCCACCTACGGCCTGATCAACCTGCTTGGTAACCACGGCTGGCTTGCCCGTATGCTTGAGGTGGTCGGGATTACGCTGCCGCGCATCATTTTTGACGAAAAAGGAATCATCATCGCAAACTTATGGTTTAACATTCCATTTACGACGATGCTGCTCAGTTCCGCGCTCTCGGGCATTCCTTCGTCGGTTATTGAGAGTGCTAAGGATGTGGGCGTAGGCAAACTGACGCTGTTTACACGGTTCATTTTCCCGCTGTCGTACAAGACATTTCTTGTCGCCCTGACCTTTGTCTTCATGGGAGTGATTGGCTCGTTCACCGCGCCCTACCTCATCGGAGCCAATTCTCCGCAGATGCTGGGTGTCTCCATGCAGCAGGTGTTCAGCGTCTTTCAGGAGCGCGAACAAGCCGCGGCGATCGCGTTCTTCTCATTCCTGCTTTGTTCGGTGCTGGGTGCTTTCTACATCCGGTCGATGGCAGAGGAGGAGAAGGCGAAGATATAAACGGGGTGCAGAAGAGCATGATTACCGTATCACTTTGCAGAATCATTAATAACTAGAGATCTGTAGATGAGCAACTGTTATGTTAGTAGAAAGCCGCTAAGTGCAAAGCATTTAGCGGCTTATTTTTTGAAACGATGATCGTGCCAATAGATAACCTGAAATTAACAACCCGTTTACATAAAGATGATACATCACGAATATTTACGCTTTAACATTTAAGATGACAAACGAGGGAATGAGGACAGACTCATGAAGAATTATCCGATCATAGCCTCCATCACGGTAGATGAACAGATTTCACAAGCTATAGCAAGTGATGTGAAACGAGTTATTTTGATGACAGGGAACATAACCAATCTTGGTTCGATCATAGACAGTCTGCATCAAAGCGGTAAACAGGTATATGTGCATACGGAGATGGTATCCGGGATTGGACGAGATGCCTCTGCCATTCAATATCTTGCTGATGTGTTTAAAGTGGACGGAATCGTAACGACGAAGAGCAACGCGGTTTCTGCCGCAAAGCAAGCGGGCATCTTAAGCATTCAGCGCATATTCGCCATTGATACAGCAGCCATAACGACAGCGGTTCGTATGATTATGAGTTACAAGCCGGATGAGGTTGAACTGATGCCAGGGCTTATGCCTCGAGTCATTCAAGAACTGACAGAACGCATCACACAGCCTTTGATTGTGGGAGGCCTTATCCGGCACGAGGAAGAAATACAACAAGCATTAAAGAGCGGAGCAGATTTTGTTTCCGTAGGACACGAGAAATTCTGGAATTAATTTCATACATTTATCCTTGGGTGGAGACGACGAGAAAACCCGGTGGTAAGTAAATCAATACAACCTTGATGTTGAAGGAGGGTGATTTGCTGCTGGGTTTTTTGTGTTGTCCAAAAAATACAAACAGGAGGTAACAAAACATGATAATTCAAGGAGTTGCTCATCGCGGTTATCCAAAAAAGTATCCTGAAAATACGATTTCCTCCTTTTTAAAGGCGGTAGAGCTTGGGTTCACACATCTGGAACTCGATGTACATCTCAGCAAGGATGGAATTCCGGTTGTCATTCATGACCATACACTTGACCGTATGACCAATGGAACGGGTAGGGTGGTCGATTACACAGCTTCGGAGCTGCAATCTTTAGAAATGGAGCAAGCGGAGCATATTCCATCCCTGGAAGAGGTACTTCGAACTTTAAAGGGTAAGATTCAACTTAACATTGAGCTGAAGCAGATGGGAAACTATTACCCTCAGCTGGAGGAAAGGGTTCTTGAAGTGATTGAGGAATTCGACATGCTGAATCAGGTGGTTATTACGTCATTTGATTTTGATGCTCTGGAGAAAATCAGGCAACGTTCAGGCGATGTACGCATCGGTCTCATCACCTTTGGCTGTTCGAAGGCTATTCTTGACTGGTCTCAAGAAATGGGGGCGACATTCTTGTCCATACACCATGCCTTTGTGACCGAGCATTACATTCAACAATGTAAAGAATTGGGAATTCAACTGATGGCTTGGACAATTAATGAGACTTCCGTCATGAAGAAATTTCAGGAGTATCCGTCCGTATGGGTCTGTACAGACGAACTGGAATGCTTCATCGATGTATTGGAGTTGTCCAGCTCATTGTGAGCGGGCAGGCGTACGGTTATGGAGGATTTATATGCTTACGATGCTTATTGCTTTGATTTGGACGGAACAATCTATATTGGCCAGATGAGACTGCCTGGCGTAAATCGCTTTATAAGCAGCTTGCGGTCACGAGGCAAACGTCTGTTGTTCCTTACCAATACTCCTGTTCTTACCAAGGAGGATTGCTACAAGCGGCTGCTGAGTTTGGGCATTTCGTGCCAGCCTGATGAAATTCTGACCGCCGGCTATGTGTCGGGAATGTATTTTGCAGAGCATGCGCCGGACGCCAAGGTGCTGATTGTAGGGGAGGAGGCTTTGCGAAGAGAACTTCGGGCAATCGGGATAGCAATTACCGAGGATCCCAATCAATCCACGCATGTGTTGGTCGGAATGGATCGGGAATTTCATTATGATAAGCTTCATCGGGCGGCAAAAGCAGTACGCCATGGAGCAGCTCTGCTCGCAACTAATCCGGACAATTGCTGCCCCGTTCCAGGGGATATCATCCCGGACACCGGAGCGATTCTAAGCTCGATCGAGGCGGCTAGCCAGCAGAAAGCATCGGTCGTGATTGGCAAGCCCTCTCGCTATTATGCAGAGAAGGCGCTCCAGCTTTTGGATGTGGATCGCAGCAGATGCCTCATGATAGGCGATCGGCTGGAAACAGACATTTTATTTGGACAACAGAATGGGATGAAGACTGCGCTCGTGCTTACGGGTATCTCATCAAGAGAGGATATCGCAAAGACAGATATCGTTCCGGATTATATATGGCCTTCCCTCAACGAATGCATCATGGAGCAGCAGGTCCATTCAAAGACTTTAAATGTGTTGCAGGTAGAGAAGGCTTAAGCGGCAAGGTGACCAAAAAAATATGGAGGTGGCGTTTATGCGTCTGGCGTTACTTGGCGATCTTCACTATTCAAGCATGAGTCACGGGACAGAAGAAGTGAAGGCTGCAAGAGTCCGGGCATACGAGCATATGCTCAAAGCTTTTCTGAAGGAGGAGGCGGACTTTCATATCTCTATTGGGGATTTAACGCATGAAGGAACGGCTCAGGAACTCCGATCGATTTACTCTATTCTTGCGAAAAGTGAACGGAGCTTCATTCATGTGCTCGGCAATCATGATACGTATTCATTGCCCAAGCATGAAATTTCCACGCTTACAGGTCAGCCATGCTATCGAGCCGTAGATACGCCTCACGCCAAACTGATTTTTTTGGATACGACCAAGGAAATGAACCGTTCGGATTGGGGAGGAGAGTTGAACGAAGAGCAGCTGACATGGCTTAAAGCTCAGCTTACCGATTCTCATCAGAAGCAAGTTCTCCTTTTTGGGCATCATCCGGTATTTGATACCACTGCCCGCTCGACGCTCGATAAGCTGTACATTCGTCCTCAGGATGAACTAAAAGACATGATCAATAGTCTGCCACAAGGAGGCATCTATTTTTGCGGGCATAATCACATGAACTCAATCGTGAAGCAAGGAAATTGGCATTATGTACAGACGGCAGCTTGTCTCGATGTGCCAGCATACCGCGTTATTGAAGTTCATGAGAACGAGGTAACCATAACTCACCGGCTTATACAGGATGCTGATCTTAATCATGATATTCAGAGCTTTTGTCGTGATACGCCTGGGTTTGGCCCTGTTGCGGATGCACTGGGAGAAGAGCGCGACCTTCTGTTGACCGTTCAATTAACGTCGGCCGCACAATAATGAAGAAGGAGTGAGTGATTGGCATGGCACAAATTGTACTGAAGCAGATTGAAAAAAGCTTCAAGCAGGATAAAGTCATCGAAGGTCTCAATCTGACCATTGAGGATGGGTCATTTACGGTATTGGTTGGCCCGTCCGGCTGTGGAAAATCGACGACACTCCGCATGATCGCAGGACTTGATAAGGAGTCGGGCGGTGAAATTTGGATCGGAGACCATTGTGTCAATGGAGTGGAGCCGGGCAAGCGAAATATTGCCATGGTATTTCAAAACTATGCACTATATCCAATGATGACAGTCAAGGAAAACATCGAATTTGGATTAGTGAACCGCAAGGTGCCTCGGCCTGAACGAGAACGTCTCGTTAAGGAGATCACCGAGGTCGTCGGCCTAGCCGAGTATTTGCACAAGAAGCCGCAGGCTCTGTCTGGAGGTCAGCGTCAGCGGGTTGCCCTAGCTCGGGCCATGGTTAAGAATCCAGGGGTTTTTCTGATGGACGAGCCATTGTCCAATCTGGATGCCAAGCTTCGCCATCAGATGCGAACGGAGTTAATTCAGCTTCACAAACGACTCGGTGCAACCTTTGTCTTTGTTACTCATGACCAGGTTGAGGCCATGTCGATGGGAGACCGTATCGTCATTATGAATAAAGGACGTATTCAACAAGCGGATAGTCCAATGAAAATCTACGATGATCCGGATAATGTTTTCACAGCCCAGTTTATCGGCACACCACCGATGAATGTGATTGATCGTGAACGTATCCTGCCTTTGCTACATGGGCAGCTTCATGACGAAATTGGGCAGCTTGGCTTCCGTCCGGAGAAGGCAACGATGACGACTGAGAACAGGCCGCAGCCCGGACAATTGCAGTTCCCGGCTCGCATCCTGACACGCGAGACACTGGGAGCAGAAATCATCTATCAACTGGATTCCGCGCTTGGTCTTGTCTCGGTGAAGAGCTTTTTGAAGCCGTTGGAGTCAGCCTCCGAGGTGTACATCTCCGTGCCTATGCAGGACCTGTACTATTTTGACCGGGGTGGTGTGCGCGCCCGCCAGCATGAGCGGGCCGAAGTCGGAGAGCTTATTGTCCTGGGAGGGAACTATTCATGACCGTTTGGTCCAGGCTTCGTCCCTATGCCATGGTGGCTCCCTCCATCGTAGTGTTCTCCATTTTTTTCATCTATCCGATCTTCTATATGATCTTCTTGAGCTTTTACAACTGGGATTTCATTAATCCGGTCAAGGAGTTTGTGGGCTTTAACAACTTTATCGAGCTGTTTAAGGATAATGAATTTCTTCAGGTGCTGAGCAATTCCTTGAACTATACGCTTCTATCCGTATCCTTATCCATTGTGATTTCGCTTCTGCTTGCGATATGGCTGAATCGGGAAGGGGCATGGTACGGGTTTGTGCAGGGAGCACTTTTCAGTCCACATATTGTTTCACTTGTCTCTGTTTCACTAGTGTGGATGTGGCTGATGGATCCCAAATTCGGTCTGCTTAACGGTTTGCTTGATATGGTTGGATTACCAAAGTTGGCATGGTTGAGCAGTCCCGACAGTTCATTGCTGTCTCTTGTGCTTGTTTCGGTCTGGAAAGGTGTGGGCTACAACGCGCTCATCTTCATCGCTGGTCTCCAAAGTATTCCTAAGGATGTGTATGAGGCTTCAGCTCTGGACGAGGCCAATTGGTGGCGGAAGTTCTACAAGATTACGCTGCCCATGCTTTCGCCGACCCTGTTTTTCTTAATTATCATTAATTTGATCAGTTCATTCCAAGTGTTTGAGACGATTGCCATTATGACCAACGGGGGTCCGATCAATTCAACCAACACGCTCGTCTTCTACATCTACGAGTATGGATTCCGCTACTTCAAGATTGGTTACGCTTCGGCAGCGGGAGCGATCCTGCTCGTTGTCGTCGGTTTGCTTACGCTGGTCTACTTCAAGTTGCTGAGCCGCAAGGTTCACTACCAATAGAGAGGAGAAGGGAAATGTCATGGCAAGGAAGTCATTGCTGCGTATCCTGAATATTACTGCCACGATCGCATTGGTTGCGATTTTTGCAATCCCTTTTCTATGGATGATTTCAACATCATTGAAGTCTTACCCGGAGACGGTGATCTTTCCACCCAAATGGATTCCCTCCAAGGTGATGTGGAGTAATTTCCAAGCGGCGTGGGAATCGGGGCCTTTTTTGAAATATCTAATGAACAGCGTTGTGGTATCGGTCAGTATACTCATTCTTCAATTCACGACCATTATATTGGCAGCCTATGCGTTTGCAAGATACTCCTTCAAAGGAGACAAGCTGTTATTCGGGATAACGATGGTGACCTTGATGATCCCGGGTCAGCTCATTTTCCTGCCTGTGTATTTGCTGATGAGCAAGTGGGGACTCATTAATAATCTGCTGGCACTCATTCTGCCCTTCTCTTCCAGTGCCTTTGGCATATTCATGCTCAGGCAGTCATTCAAGCAAGTACAGGAAGAGCTTATTGAAGCGGCACGGCTTGACCAAACGCCAGAATGGAAAATCATTCTCAAAATTATGGTGCCGATGGCCCGTCCTACGCTGGTCACCTTTGCATTGTTCAGCTTTATTGCACACTGGAATGATTACTTCTGGCCGCTCGTGATGACAACCTCCGATGCAGCAAGAACACTTCCGATTGGGATCTCTAAGCTGCGCGAGGTGGACGGAGGAGCTGCCTGGCACATTTTGATGGCTGGAAACATGATTTTGGTCGTTCCAATTCTTATTGTTTTCTTATTTGGACAACGTCAAATTATTAAAGCATTTGTCTATTCGGGTGTAAAATAATTAATTTAACAGGAGGATTTATCCATGAAAAAATTTGGTTCTATTTTGTTAGCGGCAACGCTTGCGCTTTCTGTAACTGCTTGCGGTGATTCCAACTCCGCTGGTTCAACCGATAATGCTGCTTCTGGTAGTTCGAATGGCGCGGCCAACAAACCCATAGAGATTACATATTGGTACTCATGGGGGGACAAGATCGCCGAGAACAATGAAAACTTGGTTAAAATGTTTAACGAATCCCAAGATGAAGTCATTGTGAAGGCTGAATATCAGGGGACGTATGCAGATCAGCACTCTAAAGCACAGGCTGCTTTTGCAGCAGGCAATGCTCCCGAAGTATGGCAAAATGAAATCTCTTCAGTCGGTGTGTTTGCCGAATCGGGCATGACGCAGGAGTTGACTTCTTTTGTTGAGAAGGATCAGCTAGATATGGAGGATTTCATTCCAGGGCTCATGGGTAATTCCTATGTGAATGATAAACTGTATGCTCTCCCTTATTTACGCAGCACACCGATCCTGTACTTTAATCGTACGATGCTGAAGGAGGCGGGACTTGATCCAGCTGGACCCAAGAATTGGGCGGAATTTGAAGATTATGCTCGCAAGCTAACGATTAAGGATCAGCGCTACGGCATCTCCATGCCTGTCGATATTTGGTTCTATGAGGCTTTTGTGAGACAGAGTGGAGGAACGATGATCAGTGAAGATGGAAAAAGCGCGGCGTTCAATAATGAAACCGGAATTGAGCCTGTGAAGCTGTGGCTGAAAATGAAGGAAGAAGGCATTATGAGCATTGGTACGACTGATGATGCCGGTACGCAAGCGAAAACGGATTTCCACAATCAACGTTCAGCGATGCTGTTCTCCTCAACTGCGGACCTGACCAATAATATGAAGGTTGCAGAAGATCAAGGCTTTGAATTGGGAACGACATTTATGCCTGCGAATGAAACGTACGGTGTGCCGACAGGCGGTGCCAATCTGGTTATGACTTCTGGCCTGTCTCCAGAAAAACAGGAGGCAGCATGGAAGTTCATCAAGTGGATGACTTCCAAAGAGCAAACGATTTATGCAAGCTCCTTCACAGGATATTTGCCTAGCCGCATCAGTGCAGTGGAAAGCGATGAAATGAAGAAGCTTTATGAGGAAAAGCCGCTGTTCAAGGTGGCGGTTGACCAACTGGAATATGCAGGTCCACGTCCGATGCAGAAGGTTTATCCAGAGATTGGTGAGATGATCAAAAATGAGATTCTTCGCGCGGTTGTTGATTCTTCCGTGTCGGCTGAGGCAGCTGTAGCTGAAGCGGCGAAGAAGGCTAATGCCTTGCTAAGTAAATAGAGTTACGATGTAAAAAGACCAAAGAGCTAGGCGGCATATGTGCCGCCTGGCTCTTTGGTTTTGGTCGTAAAACTACGAAATGTGTTAGTGGGAATTGAGCACGACGATTTAAAAAAAGTTGCGAAGCTTTGCCCCTTTAGATATGATTATCTAATGTGTGTTTCAGCTTATACAGTTAATTGACGATTAAAGATAGTGAGGTAGGAAAAATGATTGCAAAAACAGAAGAAGACTTTAATGGTTTGAAGGAAATTGGCAGAATTGTTGCCTTAATTCGAGATGAGTTGGTGCAAAGAACCATTCCTGGCATAACGACGAAGGAGCTTGATGATATAGCTGGGGAGCTTTTTGAGAAAGAAGGCGCAGTTTCAGCTCCAAAAAGTGAATATGATTTTCCTGGCTTTACATGTATTAGTGTTAATGAAGAAGTCGCACATGGTATTCCGGGGCAACGGGTTATTCATGAAGGGGATCTCGTAAATATAGATGTTTCTGGCTCAAAGAACGGTTATTTCGCAGATACAGGAATTTCGTTTGTAGTAGGCGAAGGAGAAGAAGTGTTAACGAAAATATGTGAAGTCGTTAAAGAAGCATTTGAAGCCGGCCTTAAAAAAGCAAAACCCGGTTCCAAAAAAAGTGGAATTGGGAAAGCCGTATTCCAAACAGCTAGACAGCATGAATTAACGGTTATTAAAAACCTTACAGGACATGGTGTTGGACGTAATATACACGAAGCACCTAACCATATTTATAATTATAACGATACTTCGGATGATGAATTATTAAAGGAAGGTATGGTTATTGCATTCGAACCATTTATCTCAACCTTAGAAGAAGAAGTATTCCAAAAAGAAGACAATTGGACATTTGCTACAGAAAAAAGCTATGTAGCTCAATTGGAGCATACGATTATCCTGACTAAAAATGGTCCGATTATTGTCACACTTTAATGAAATGAATTGAATGAGCGCTTCTCTTTTTAGGTCGATTTCCCAACTGGGAAATCGGCTTTTTTGATTCCGCTTAACCAATTAATTGCTTCATAACTTTAAGGTACAATAATAATATTGAGGAACAAAAACTACAGTTGTTAAATTGTGATGAGGAGCGGATGGGGCTTGAACAGAACAGTCATACTGGAGCGTCTTCAATCAGAGCTGCGCGAGGGTAATCACATCATCGGTGTCTCGACAGGCACAGGGATTACAGCCAAGTATGCAGCTCAGAGCGGAGCGGATTTTATATTAATGCTGAACTCCGGCAGGTTTCGCCAGATGGGGAGAAGCTCTCTGGCGGGCTTTTTACCGTTTTGCAACAGTAATGATATGGTGATGGATTTTGCGTCAAGAGAAATTGTGCCGCTGGTGAGGCATTCTCCCGTACTCTTTGGACTGAATGCGAATGATCCAACTATAGAAGTGGCTGAATACATGAAGGAAATCAAAGAAAGAGGCTTTTCGGGGGTCAACAACTACCCTACAGTCGGCTTAATGGACGGGCTGTTCAGGGAGGCTCTGGAGGAGGACGGGATCAGCTATGACATAGAGGTTGAGGCCATACGCCTGGCTCATCGACAGGAGTTGTTTACGGTGGCGTTTGTATTTGATGAACTTCAGGCGGCCAAAATGATTGAGGCGGGGGCAGATGTAATCTGTGCTCATCTCGGCCTGACTGAAGGTGGATTATTGGGCGCACGGAAGGTTGTATCCTTAGAGGCGGCCAAATCAAAGGCGTTGCGTATTTTTGATACCTGCAACCAGCTTAATCCGGATGTGATCAAGATGATTTACGGAGGTCCGGTCAAGACGCCAGTTGATGTCCAGTACATGTATAGCAACAATACAGACATTATGGGCTATATTGGCGGGTCTGCTTTTGAACGAATTCCTTCGGAGAAGTCCATCATGTCAATTACTCGCGATTTTAAACGACTGGGTAATCTGGATGAGGACGATTTTATGGTTAAAATGCTGAAAGGCATCACCAAGCATTATGATTACGTTGAGTTTGTCAAAGAATATGTAGCACAAAACTACAACAGTGAAATTGTTTTTTCGGATCTGGCCAAAGTGGCTCATGTTTCCCGAAGCTATTTGAGCAGTTTGTTTAAAAAGGAAGTTGGCTGCAGCTTTCAGACCTATCTGGTGAGCTTTCGCATAAATAAAGCCGTTACGCTTCTTCATGCACCGCAGCTTCAATTATCCGAGGTGGCCGGCATGGTAGGGTATCCTAATTATGCTCAATTCAGCAAAATGTTTAAAAAGCTTAAGGGCTGTTCTCCCAAGCAGTACAGATCTAACCTAAACACAAAAACATAGAACATAAAAGCGTTTTCATAACTAAACAGGACCAGTATGATGAAGCTATAGCGATCGTACTGGTTTTTCTGTTAGAGAAAAATCAGACTGCTGCCTGCGATCGAGCTTTTGTTCTATATGAGTCATACGAGGAGGCCATGGAATGAAGACCGTCGCAATCATTGGTACGTTTGATACGAAGGGTGATGAATACCTGTACATCAAGAGCATTGCAGAGGAACTTGGGTTGGGGACCTTGATGATCCATACAGGCGTATTCGAGCCGTCCTTTGTTCCGGATGTGTCCAATCGGGAAGTGGCACACGCCGCAGGCATGGTCATAGAGGAACTTGCGGCAAAGAAGGATCGGGCTTTGGCTACAGAGGTTTTGTCCATAGGATTAAAAAAGCTGGTACCACAGTTATACAAGCAGGGTAAATTTGACGGAATCATTTCCTTTGGTGGCACTGGCGGAACCTCACTGGTTACACCAGCCATGAGAGCTCTGCCAATTGGTGTTCCGAAGGTGATGGTATCGACCGTTGCATCTGGCAACACTGCTCCATACGTAGGCACGAGTGATATTGTCATGATTCCATCCGTGGTGGATGTAGCAGGATTGAATTCGATTTCTACGAAAATATTTACAAATGCGTTATTTGCGATGGCGGGTATGCTCAAGTTTGAGCATACGCACAAACCGGATAAGAAACCGCTGGTTGCAGCCACGATGTTCGGAGTGACAACGCCATGTGTCACAGCGGCAAGAAAATATTTGGAGGAGCGGGGCTACGAGGTGCTCGTGTTCCACGCCACGGGCATCGGAGGGCAGTCGATGGAGGCGTTGATTGAAGCAGGCTTCATTGAAGGGGTATTGGACTTGACGACGACGGAGTGGGCGGATGAAATCATCGGCGGTGTCTTGAATGCGGGGCCGAATCGCTTGGAGGCTGCAGGACACCATCGCATTCCGCAGGTGATCTCGGTGGGCGCCTTGGACATGTGCAATTTTGGGCCGACAGATACTGTGCCGGAGAAATTCAAGGATCATAAATTTTATCAGCATAATCCGACGGTAACCCTGATGAGAACCACGGTGGAAGAGAATGAACAGATTGGCAGGAAGATTGCGGAGAAGCTGAATCTGGCAAAAGAAAGCACCGTGCTCATGCTGCCGCTTAGAGGTATTTCCGCAATTGATGTGGAGGGGCAGCCTTTCTACGGACCGGAAGAAGACCGGATGTTGTTTGATACCCTGCGCCAGCATGTCGACCGCTCGATTGTTGAAGTGATTGAAATGGACTGCACCATCAACGATCCAGCCTTTGCAGAGGCTGCAGCACAAAAGCTGATCACTCTCATGCATGCAATTCCTAATGAATCCAATAAGGAGGATATACGAAATGAATAAGCTGAACAGATCAGAAATTATGGACAAATTCAGGAAAGAGGTAAAGCAGGGTAAAATTCTACTGGGTGTCGGTGCAGGTACAGGCATAACGGCCAAAAGCAGTGAAGCGGGCGGAGCAGATATGCTAATCGTATACAATTCCGGTCGGTACAGAATGGCGGGTCGCGGCTCGTTGGCGGGCTTGCTCTCCTATGGAGATGCCAATCAAATTGTCGTTGAGATGGGAGCCGAGGTACTGCCCGTCGTCAAGCATACGCCTGTTCTGGCAGGGGTATGTGGCACCGACCCTTTTCGAATAATGGAGGTATATCTGAAGCAACTGAAGGAGCAGGGCTTCAGCGGTGTTCAGAACTTCCCAACCGTTGGTTTAATTGACGGGGTGTTCAGACAAAACCTGGAGGAAACCGGTATGGGGTACGATCTGGAGGTAGAAATGATCCGCATCGCCCATGAATTGGATCTGTTGACCACTCCGTATGTTTTTGATCCTGCTCAGGCAAAGGCCATGGCGGAGGCAGGGGCTGACATTTTGGTTGCGCATATGGGCTTGACGACCAAGGGCTCCATTGGTGCAAAAACAGCGCTGACACTGGACGACTGTGTAGAACGAATCGAGGCAATTATTGAAGCCGGTCGGGCTGTGAACCCGGAAATCATGATTATTTGCCACGGTGGACCCATTGCAGAGCCGGAGGATGCGGCTTATGTCATTGAGAGAACGAAGGGAATCGATGGATTCTTTGGCGCGTCCAGCATCGAGCGCTTTGCGGCGGAGAAGGGCATTACACAGCAGACAGAGTCCTTCAAGTCGATTCGGAAATAGCTTCTCTCTGGTTGCAACCTGAATAATTAAAGTTTGTTTAAAATAATAAAAAGGCAACCGAACAGAAATGTTGCGGTTGCCTTTTTTTACGTACCAAAGTATTTGAGCTAAATAAACAAATACAGTGAGCTTAACAGCAAAGAACCATATTTGTTTTATTGATATTCTTAATCCATAAGGTGCGTTTCCCCGAGGGGAAAATACAATTTTATAAAGGAAGAAGCTGATTATTTTGAAGCGTTGGATTAAAGAAATATTGATCTTAAGACTAATTACATTACTAGAGTTTGAAGAGTGTGAATCTATCCAACAAATATATCGTAATTCTATAGATAGAATCTCAGGTAAACGTTAAGGAACTGAACATGACCCATTGAAGTCGCTATTATGAGACTCCTCATCGTCTATTCGCTTGCATGACGTTCCAACAATTGTCTCAGGTTGTCGTCAATGAATTGATTATCGACGCGGTTGATTCCACGACCAGCAAAGTGTCCCCAGATCGAATGAATTGGACTAAATATCGCATTAGGCATTCGCTCTGCTTCGTATTGGTTATCATCGGGTGTGCAGAAGAGGTCAGTGCTCCCTGGCATGATGCAAGCTAAAGCTTTAATACTCCTTAGAGCTCCTTCAAAATCTCCGTTATACGTGGGGTTAGCGCTAATATCTGCAGATTGGCCTGTACTTAACATCGCTAAGACGTTGTGCGGATCCATCTGCATGAAGGCATCTTCCCAGAAACCAGTCACGAAATCTGCTACGGAGTCAAATCCAAACTCCCGATAGAGCTCTTCTCTATAAAACGCCTGCGAAAATCCCCATCCCGCATAGGCACGCCCAACGGCGCGCAAATCAGCAGAAGTCAAATCATTCAGTTTACTTGCATCGAAGTGGGCGGTAGCCAGAAGCGGAGCGCTTACCCCATTCAGGACGACAAACGTCTGAGGCCAAGTCTTGGCAACGCCGGCAATGGGTGCAATTCGTTCTACCATGTCTGGATAACTTGCCCCCCATTGGAATGCCTGAATACCTCCCATGGACCATCCAACGACAAGGGCAATCTTCTGAATGCCAAATTTTTCGATGACCAGCCGATGTTGAAATTGAACGTTGTCATAGATGCTGACCCGAGGAAATTGAGCTCGGTCGAATGGAGGTGGCGTGTTGCTGGGAGACGAGGATAATCCGTTGCCCAGTAGATTCGGAACGATAATAAAGTATTTTTTCGGGTCTAGTGCCATGCCGTTGCCAATTAGCCATTCATTCTGAACATGCTGGTCCCCAAAAGCTGTAGGATAGAGGATGACATTATCTTTCTTCTCATTCAATTCTCCATACGTTTTATAAGCGAGGAATGCATTGGGTAATGTTACGCCAGATTGTAAAACTACATCACCCAAATTAAAAATTTCATAATCCATCCTATCTCTCTCCCTTCAAAATGAAACTACATATACGAAATGTAATTTCTTGTTGTCAGTATAAACTCGTGGTATCCTCAGTAAAAGTGAATAGAATTCAATGCAGTCTTCAATAAAATTGAAAGTAAAAGGGAGATCGCAAAATGGAATTGCGCCAACTCAACACATTTTGCACAGTTGCAGCCACGTTGAATTTTACACGGGCCGCGGAAGTGCTGAATTATGTTCCTTCGAACGTTACGATGCAAATCAAAGGATTGGAAGAAGAACTGGGTGTTCGTCTCTTTGATCGTCTTGGTAAACAACTCGTGCTTACAACCGCGGGTAAACGATTTTTAACTCATGCCCAAGCTGTACTTAACCGGTTGGATGAAGCCCGCAGCATGGTTCATGACGAAGAAAATCTAAGCGGCACCCTGACAATCAGTGCCAACGAGGTTCTCTGCGCCTATCGGCTCCCGGTTGTCTTTCATTTGTTTCGTTCCCGATTTCCGGGAGTACGACTCATTTTTCGCTCCGTTCCCAATCAGCAACTTAAGCAAACACTCTTTGAGGGCACTGCGGATGTCGTTTTTATGTTGGATGAATCCATTCGGTCAAGTGGATTGACCGTTGAACCGTTGTTAGAAGAGACGTTTCGTTTTTATGTTGCTCCAGACCATCCACTTACGAAACGCAGTTCATTACAGTTGAAAGATTTTCATGACGAGGTATTCCTGACGAATGAAAAGGGCTGTACCTACCGAACGATGTTTGACCGGGGATTTGAGAAAGAGGGCATTGATAGCATTACGTATTTGGAGTTTCAAAATGCCGAGGCTATAAAACAATGTGCCATTACGGGAATCGGCATAGCCTTTCTTCCTGAAATGACAGTCAAAGCCGAAGTCGAACGGGGCGAACTTGTGGTACTTCCTTGGGAGATCCCGGACTTGCATGTGTATACTCAGATGCTGTGGCATAAAGACAAATGGATGTCACCCATCATCTCGTCGTTTATAGAGGCTGCTAGAGAAGTGATTGCCGATAACTGAAGGGGCACATTATCTCCTAAGTTCATGTTCAAGCCATAGACAGTAAGGGACTGTAGACTCGTCCGGTATAGTATTGAGGGAGAACACTGTCCGACTATTAGTCGCTAATATAGCGACTTTTTTGCTTTAAGGGGGCAAGTTTTTATCCAAATATTGAGGAGCCCAACGAATGTACTCCACCATAAATTTAATGCTTACTTAATAAAGTCCTTATAGATGCTTAATTTCAATTCCGTTAAGGGCAATCTATACTTTGTACATAAGCAAAGCAATGCACAATGGAGTGATTATATGAAAAAGTTTTTATCCACAGGAATTTCATTGATGGTGGCTACAGTAGTTATGGCAGGGGAATATTAAGCGGAGACGGAAAAGAAATCTCCGAAGGCAAGGTGGAGATTAAAGATGGGAAGATAATGCTCAGTGACTTTAAAACGTCAAAAGGGCCGGATCTGCACATTTACCTGACAAAAGGGAAAGATGTAACAATGGGCAAAATCTTGGGCAAAATCGACCTGGAGCAATCAGAGTAAAGTTTTGATCTTACAGGAGTAGATAGCTACGCTCTTCTTTTTGACGTTCCAGACTATATTCAGAAGCTGTATCAAAACTTTGGCATAAACCTTGCAGAGTACAACGCTGCTGCCCATTGGAAATTACCGGTGCCTGCCACCTTCATGATTGACGAGCATGCAATCATTCGATCAGCATATGTTAATTCTGACTTCATGAAGCGGATGGAGCCCAACGAAATTCTCGCCGAATTGGCCAAACTCTGATTTCTTGAACAGGAAATCCTGAGCAGATGGCGTACTGCAATTATATACGCTTGGTTAAACAAAGCTATCGCATAAGCGATAGCTTGTTTTTTGGAATACAGAGAGAATCCAGCAATAGGAGCTTTATTACGATGTGGGATTATAAAGTTGACATATCCTTATCCATGCTGGTCAGATCTTTCCCAGAAATGCTATTTTTCAGCAACGATCGCAAACATCGGTCTGTGTCGATTCAGAGTTTGTTCACCTGTATGATACAATTCCGCATCGAATCCTTGATGAATTTGGATTTGGGCAAAGCCGATTGAACGGAGCATTTCACTGTCCCATTCAGGTCTTCTTACATAGCTCAATGGCAACGTAAGTGCCAGTTGGTCTCCTTCTTTGACATCCTTCTCTGGGCGGTACGGCACGTACCCTTTTGCGGCAGCCTCCTCTTTGTCTTTTTGAAAAAGCTCTGCCTCCTTTGGATCCGTTAAAAATAAATTCCAATTCGCATCAAAAATAATAACCTGGCCTCCGTCATTAAGCATTCCATGCCAATTTTGATATGCAGCCACAGGATTGTACAGGAACCAGGTCACATTTCGTGAAATGATGATATCATATTTTTCTTCTGTCTTATATTCCATAATATCTGTTTCAACAACCTCGATACTGCAATTATATTTATGGGCGTTTTGATTAGCTCTAGCCACCATCTCCGGGGAAGAATCAATAGCAGTAACCTGATGCCCCATCTGGCTGAGCAGAACCGCGAAGAAACCAGGCCCCGTACCTACATCGAGCACTTTTAAATTACTTTTCCCGGACAAAAAATGACTCAGAATTTCCTTCCATTGATCATATCGGTTGGACGTAAATTCGGTATCCACAATTTCATCATAGACAGCTGCTCCTTTGTCCCAATAATCCCGATATTGTTGTACAAGTTTATGCTCACTCACTAACATCGTCTCCTTGTTATATAAAAAATTCCTTGCTAAACGTAATGATTACGATTAATAATATACAAAGATTGTTCATCTAGCAAGTATTCATGAGAATAACAGCTATGCAATCATAAACAGCTTAGAAGAGGAATAGGAGGAGTAGGGATGTTTGGAAGATCTGGATTTGGAGTAATTGCTGTTGTCTTATTGTTGTTCATTATGGGGTGTTCACAACATGTGAGCTCACCCTCTGCAGCAGAGGAGGACAAGAACATTGTGGTCGCAGTCACGCAGGATACTGAAGCAGACAAGCTTGACGCCTCGACTTACAATGGTTCCAGACATACGCATGCGGCTATATATGATGCCCTTGTAGACTATAAAGGAAAAGGTGAATTTACGCCCAGCCTGGCGGAATCCTGGGAGATATCCGATGATGGCAGGACTTACATTTTACATCTGCAAAATCAGGTCCTTTTCTCGGATGGCAGTCCACTGAATTCAGCAGCCGTGAAGTTTTCTTTGGAAAGAGCGGTAAGCAGGGAAGAGAATGCTTCGCTTGAAATATCCCGTTTACTGCAAAAAGTGGAAGCACCTGATGATCAAACGGTCGTACTTTCCTTTAAGGAGACAGCAACGCAAGTGTTGTACGAGCTTAGTCAGGCAAGACCATTTCGAATTATGAGTCCAAACTCGGTAACCCCTGAGGGAGATGTGAATGGTACTTTTCAAAAAGCGATTGGAACGGGTGCCTGGAAAATAGGAGAGTATCAACAGGGGATTCAGACTGTTCTAATCCCGAATGATCATTATTGGTTAGAACAACCATCCGACTATTCACTTGTTTTCAAAGTCATTACAGATCCTCAGGCAAGGGTATTGGCATTGCAATCCGGAGAGGTGGATCTTGCGGGCGGGGAACTTGGGAATATCCCCATGGAAAGTCTACCTGTATTTCAGAACAACGACAACTACGTAATCGAAACCGGAAGCAGTACAATGTCCTACTTTATGGTCATCAACCAACACAATACTTCTCTAGCTGATAAGAATATCCGCCAAGCTATCAATTATGGCAATGATACGAGCAAGTATGCGGGTGGTAGCGGGGACCCTGTCAGAGGATTGTTCCAGGAAAAGGTTGCATTTATATCCGAAAGTAATCAGCCTTCCTATCCGTATAATCCCGAAAAAGCCAAACAGCTGATTGAAGCCTCGGGCTACCAATGGAATAACAACAAGCAGCTCTATGAAAAAGATGGACAAGTTTTGCAGCTTCGTCTGGTCATCCAAACGGAAGAATATCCGGAATGGAAAGAAATGGCTGAAATTTTTCAAGACAACATGAAGCAGATCGGCATTCAAATCCATATTGTGAATCAGGAGCGGGCAGCTTACTACGATACCCTGTGGAGCACGAAAGAATATGATCTGCTTATGTATCGGACATATACAGATGCTCAATTACCTTATCGATTCCTGTCCTCCTTATTCTATGATTCGCCATCCTCACCGGGAGTTGCGTATCAGGACAAGCCTTTATCCGATTTGCTGGATCAAATCGCGGCTACAGTTTCCACTGAGCAGCAGCAAAAGCTGTTCAATCAGGTGTTCCTCCGCATGCATGAGGAAGCCATGTCTGTTCCGATATACTACGCGAAGCAAACCTTTGTTCATTCAAGCCAAGTGGTTGATTTTAGATTCAATGCTATTGAGGACGATCCGTTGAAGTGGCATTACCTGAAGAAAGAAGCGAAGTAATGCTCCGCTCCATGATTCGTCGCCTGTTCATGTTGATAGTCACGTTTGTTTTATTTTCCTTGTTTGTTTTTACATTAATGCGTTTGGCGCCGGGTGATCCGGCGTCGATGCTGCTGCTGGAAATCGGAGCCGTACCGGAACAATCCATCGTAGCTGATTTACAGAAGCAATGGGGATTGGATCAATCGTTCATTCAGCAATATTTAGCATGGGCCCATCATGTATTTCAAGGAGAGCTCGGACATTCCTTTTCATCCGGAGAACCCGTATTAAGTGAAATGATGGAGCGTTTAGGCTCAACGGCGAAACTCATTGCAAGCTCTTTTTTATTAACCCTCTTCATATCCATACCGATTGGAATCTGGATGGGATTGAATGAAGGCACAATGGCAGATCGAGTGGTTTATTCAATGACCATTTTGGGGTTGTCGATCCCTTTATATTGGCTTGCTATTCTTCTAATGTATGCCTTTGGCGTGATATGGCCCGTCCTGCCTGTTGTAGGCAGCTCGACCACACGACATTATATTTTGCCGGTAACTGCCATGACGCTGGTGCAAAGTGTTTACTTTATTCGGATGGTTCGATCCTATACGATTCAGTACAGCAAGTTCTCGTATATTGAGGCTGCAAAAGCCAGGGGATTGCGGCCGAGCATCTTTTATCCGTCTTACTTACTGCGTTCCATGTTCATCCCGATTTTGACATTGATCACAACGAGTCTACCCGGCTTTTTTGGGGCTTCGATTATCACCGAGACGATTTTCAGTTTTCCGGGATTCAGCAAATACATGCTTGAAGCTATTTTTCGCCGTGATTTTCCAGTCATTCAAGGGAGCGCACTATTCGTGGCAGCATTTATTTTTGTTTTTAATTTTATGACCGACCTGTTGTACTTCCTTACGGACCCGCGTGTTCATCTTGACAAACAGAGGTGGGAAGGTTGATCAGTATCATCCGAGCGAATAAACTGCCAACGGCAGCGTTGTTATATATCATCCTACTTATTATTACAGGGCTTGCGGCCCCGTGGATTTCACCTTATGATCCATTCCATACCAACCATCAACAGAAGCTCCTTCCTCCCAGCGTTGCTCATCCATTTGGAACGGATTATTTGGGGAGAGACCTGTTAAGCCGGGTCATACACGGGATTAGTGAATCGGTATTTCCTGTTTTTATTGTACTTAGTGTTGTGATGTTGATTGGTCTTCTGGTGGGGACATGGAGTGCCTTTTTGGGGAACAAGCTGGACATGCTTATGATGAGCTTAACCGACATTTTCACAGCATTACCGAGTATGCTGCTTACCATTGTAGTCGTTGGCTTCCTTGGCTTTGGCATGGAAAATGTATATTTTGCGGTGATTCTCTCCTGGTGGGCCAAGTATGTACGAATTATTAGAGGACTAATTCATGATGTGAAAAAGGAACCTTATATTACCGCCAGCAGGGTAAGCGGAGCATTTGGAATTAGAATAATAACCAAACATATGATTCCGAATATTACACCTCAGATTGGAACGATGCTCATTCTGGACGTGAGTAAGGTGATTCTGACTTTATCCGGTTTATCCTTTTTGGGTATTGGTGCTCAGCCTCCTTCTCCCGAATGGGGTGTCATGCTATTGGACGGAAAAAATTATTTGCAGGTCGCCCCATGGATGGGCTTCTTTCCAGGCTTTATGATATTTCTGACTGCCGCCTCGTTCCAAATTATAGGCGAGCGACTGAGGAGGGAACGCTAAATGACGACCTTGCTCGAAGTTAAAAATCTAAATATCAGAAACGCGGAAGGTCAATCGCTTGTGCATGATAGCAGCTTTTCTCTGGAGTCAGGGAAAACATATAGCTTGATTGGTGAAAGCGGCAGCGGTAAAACGCTGACAAGTAAGGCTATCTTGGATATGCTGCCTGCTCATCTGCACATGTCAGGTGACATCGTATTACAGGGTGAACATCTGCAGCAATTATCCAGGAAGCGCTGGCGCAGCATCAGAGGGAGCCAGATCGGCGCCATCTTCCAGCATCCGGAACAGGCCTTGCATCCGTCGATTCCGATTGGCCGGCAATTCGTTGATCTGATGCGCAGTCACTTGCCTGTTTCAAGATATGAGGCTGAGAAGCAAGCCAAAAAAATGTTGTCCCAAGTTCTCTTAAAGGACACGTCCCGTGTGATGAGCAGTTATGCCCATGAGTTAAGCGGTGGAATGAATCAACGTGTCATGATTGCGATGGCGCTTCTGTTAAAGCCGAAAATTCTGATAGCCGACGAGCCAACGAGTGCACTGGATGTCAGTACACAGGCTGAGATCATATTCCTTCTGAAAGAGCTCATTCTGGACACGGACATGAGCATGTTGTTTATTACCCATGACTTACTTATATCCAGCTATCTTGCGGACACGATTGGTGTGATGCGTGAGGGGAGAATAATAGAGCAGGGCAGTAAGGACAACATTTTAAGCGCACCGGAACATGAATATACCCAACAATTGTGCAGGCATTGCTCTCAAAGATTTCTTGGCAAAGGAGAGATAGCTTATGCTTGAAATTCAGCGGTTGTATAAGGAAATAAACGGAAGACCCATTCTGGAAGATATTCATTTTGGAATAGAAGATGGAGAAGCACTGGCCATTGTAGGGGAGAGTGGCAGTGGCAAATCCACGCTTGCCCAGCTTATCATGGCTTTAAAACAACCAACCTCCGGCCACATTTTTTTTGACGGACGACCCTTGCCCAGCAAAGGAATATCATCGTTTAAGGATTGGTATCGCGATATCCAGATTGTTTTTCAGAACACGGGCTCTACATTAAATCCCGCCATGAGCTTGTTTCAGTGCCTGGAAGAGCCTTTAATAAATTTCACCCGGTACAACAGAGCCGAGCGCAAGCACAGAGTCCTTGAATATTGGGGAAAGGTGGGCCTGAATGAGAAGCTTCTTCGAAATCGCCCCGGAAAACTGAGCGGAGGTCAGTATCAAAGAGCTTGTCTCGCCAAAGCTTTGTTAACGCATCCCAAACTGTTAATCTGTGACGAAATGGTCTCCAACCTCGACGTCGTATTACAACAGCAGATGATTGAACTGCTCATGTCCATTCAGAAGGAACAGGGCTTGTCTCTTCTGTTTATTACGCATGACCTCACGCTGTTACCGGGTCTATGTTCAAAAATTATGGTTTTGAAAGAGGGAAAACAGGTTGAGCTTTTCAGTACTACTGCCCTCTATGACGAAGCAGAGAGGGACCCCTATACCATTACGTTACTGCACTCAAGTAAGATGTTTGAAGCAGCATGGAAACCATTTTTGTAATTAACGAAATGCATAAGGAATAACAACATGTAAAGACCTTGCACCCGCATAAACAACGGTGAGCTAAGGTCTTTTACAGATTAGATGCTCTTCATTCGGATAAACCATTCAGGAATAACTAGCAGTAATGCAATAGATCCATATATGCCTATCGTGTAGCTGGTAGCATAAATCATTCCGAATCCCTGATGAAGGAGGGAAGTGATGAGATGAATCAACATGTTTGTGAAGCAGAAGGCATAACTTCGGACCATCCAGTTCCGGTGCGGAATCATACGTTTTTGTTTAATCTGAATGAGAGCCGTAATAGTAATGAACAGCCAGATGATATTAAGGACATTGAAGCCCATACTGCTTATTTTCCCGCCAGTGGCGTAAGGAGCCATATAACCGGAAGTCAGCACCACAAGCACTACGGACACAATATATACATAACCGTTTATACGGTGGAACCTGCGGCTCTTTTCAAAGATCCGATTAGAGAAATTCACCAGTCCGGACGCCATAGCCAAACATGCAAATGCAACATGAACGTACATGACATTTAACCAAATTGGAAGATGAAGCTCACGCTTCAAACCCGTCTTGTGGCTCAAAAAGCTTGAGGCTTCTGGGTCTATCCAATAGTTCTTCACCAACGCATATACAATAACTAAACCACTGACACAGACCAGCCATCCGTATAATGTTCCTCGTTTCTTCATATCTGCTGCAATCCCCGAGACCTCTTTTTGTGCACATAGATAACCAGGCTAATTTATTCGTCTTCCTGATAATTTTGAAGCGGGAAGAAGGCCAGCCTTAGCGAATCCGCTCATCTGATCTCCATCCACGGTAACTTCGAATTTCAGATTCAGACGCATGGGTTTGGTAATCGGCAGGGACCAGGTTAACTTGTTGTCGTGGCATACGGGATTTAAAAATCGGATTGTTTCATCACCTTGTATTGCTGTCCCCTGGATCACATTGAAACTTGTCGTTATGTAAAGCTTAACCTCCAGCTTACCGACAGGTGTAACGATTGTGGTATCCCAATTCCCGTCGAAGACGGATGTCTCTGTTTTCTCGTTCTGTAACATGACAGAGCTTACGGCCGTTTGATTCATTACAGTACTCTGTTTGTTATTCGTTAACGACTTGTGAGTGCTGGGTGCAATGCCTGTTTCTTTCCAAACGGTTCCTCTTCGTTCATATTCGAACAGCTGCTCTATCTCGTGTGCGATACGCGGTCCCAGTTCACGTTCGACCAAATACAGCGCTACATCAAGTCCCGAGGTCACACCGCCCCCGGTAACCAGGTTACCATCATCCACTACGCGAGCCGGAACTGGAATCGCTCCGGTTGCACCAAGTAAATCCATCCCCAAGCGATGTGTTACCGCATGTCTGCCTTCCATGAGACCTCCCATGGCTAATAACAAGGAACCGCCGCAGACCGTGGCAACAACGATGTCCTTATGGTCGAGAGCTTCCCTGATCATAGGGGTCAATTTCGTATTCATGGCCCTGTCGAGAATAGCCGGAATTGAATCGGGACCATCTCCTTCAACATCACCGGATGCGCCAGGCACCACGATAATGCCCATACGTTTCGGATCAAGCCTGCTGCTGGCTTCCAATTTTAATCCATTGGTACCGCTGATCACAGTTCTCGGCCCTTCAGCCGTGACGAGCTCTACCCTTAACACATTTTCGGCATGCATGGTAGCGGCATGAAATACTTCATAAGGTGCAATGGCATCCATTAGGTCGAAGCCATCAAATAGCACGATTTGAACAGTTAACATGAATAAATCCCCCTCACTTTAAGTTCCTCGGGAAGAATCATAACAAACGAATATCTCAAAGGAAGTGTTGTAAGAGTCACAAAACGATAAACAAAACATCACAAAATATAACCTCGTCTTGGTAATAGAGGAATAAATGATAAACTAGATGACAGAGGTGGGATAAGCATGAGTAAATATCATACGATACTTGTTGTAGATGATGATTTGAGTATCGTCGAGCTGTTAAGAGATTTTCTGGAGAATGACCAATTTCACGTTAAAACGGCTTGTGATGCGGAACAAGCATGGACCATACTTCAACAAAACTCCATTGATTGCATTGTTCTCGACATCATGATGCCTGGACAAGGCGGATTTGAATTATGTCGCCGGATTCGAGGGGAAAGTGATGTTCCAATCCTTTTTTTGAGTGCACGCAGTGATGATGTGGATAAGATTCGGGGGCTGACGCTCGGCGGCGATGATTATATCGTCAAAACGGCTTCGCCTGGTGAAATTGTGGCCCGAGTGAAAGCTGTTTTGCGGCGCACCGCTTCCAGACAGCCCGTGCAGGGGAAAGTCTTGGATTATGGACGCATCCGGTTGAATCTGTCTGCAAGAGAAGTCCTGATCGAAGGGATAAAAGTCGAGCTTACGCCTAAGGAATATGAGTTATTCCGATTATTTGCGGAACATCCGCGACATGTTTTTACCTATGAACAATTGCTTGCAAAGTTTTGGGATGGTGTGGGTGACAGGCATACTATACGAGTCCATCTGAGCCGGCTTCGCGAAAAAATTGAAACCGATCCAAACGATCCACAATTCCTGGTCAACGTATGGGGAGTCGGATACCGATTTGAGGGAGCATAACATGAGAAAACTTCGCATTCGTACATTCACATTGCTTTGCTTATTCGTCTTGCTGACGTTGCCGTGGCTCTTTTTTGTCACGGCTCACTTTATGTACACACAAACATTTCATATCTCTAAAAGCCAACAGCCAAATGAAACATTGCAAAGACATCTCAGTAAGGTGATTCACACGATAGAAGTGGGTACAGATCATTGGACCGAACCAAGCTGGCAACATCAGTTGTACACCGAATTGAGTAGAGCAAAGATGGATGTGGTCATTGAATCTGCGACCCATTCGGAAATTTATCGTTCCAGTTCAAAGCGCCACAGTTCATTAGCGTCGACTGAACAGTTCTCTGTCATTGAAGACGGACAACTCCTGGGGAGGGTTGTGCTATATCTGCCTAAATCCAATGGAGTTCCGCTGCTTGCGGCTTTTTTCGGACTGCTGCTTGCTTTCTTTGTGGTTGGAGTTGAAATGAGGAGATTCCTTCTTAAGCCCCTGGAGAAGATGAGCAGTGCAGCTAGGCAAATGGCGTCAGGGCAGTGGGAAGTACGTTTGCCTGATTCCAGAATCACGGAAATCGCCGAAGTTCGCGACGGATTCGAGGTTATGGTGGAAGGACTTGAGGAATCCTACAGGAAACAAGTCGAGCTGGAGGAAGAACGAAGATTTGTCATCGCTGCCGTCGCGCATGATTTACGTACACCATTATTTGCCTTGCGGGGATATTTGGATGGATTGGAGCAAGGAGTAGCGCAGTCACCAGAGAAAATAACCCGATATATAGCCGTATGCAAAGAGAAATCCGCCCAATTGGATCGATTGGTGGAGGACCTGTTCACTTTTACAAAAATGGAGTACTTGGAAAGTGAACTTAACACCAAAACTTTGGATTTATCGCAAATCCTCCGAAAGTCAATTGAGAGTTTGAGTCCTCAGGCTGAGCAAAAACATATTTCTATCTTAGCCCATTTAGCAGAAGGTTGTTTCATTAACGGAGATTCGCATGTACTAGAGCGCGCAATGAACAATGTGTTGGAAAATGCCGTTAGATACACGCCCTCAGGTGGCAAAATAACCGTTCAATGCTGCAACCACGGAAAGAAAATTAAGTTTACGATACGCGATACCGGGTCTGGTTTCTCTTCGGAAGAACTGGAACGTGTTTTTGAACCCCTCTATCGTGGCGAAGCCTCACGGAGTCGTGCAACTGGGGGGAGTGGATTAGGATTAACAATCTCACAACGTATGATGAAGCAGCACGGGGGAGAACTTGCTGTAAGCAATCACCCTGAGGGTGGGGCGGTGCTAACAGGATGGATACCTCTAAGTCAGAGATGGTAAAGTACGAATGCTGCTGAAATATGATATGCCGCTTATTTTAGGAAATGATTTTTCAGGAGTGATTGTCCAAGTTGGAAAGAAGGTTAACCAATTTAAGCTGGGAGATGAGATTGACGGCCGACCAAGAAAGAGCAGAATTGGAACCTTTGCTGAGTTTATATCCGTACATGAAGACGATATAGCTCTAAAACCTAAAAATCTCTCCTTTGAAGAAGCAGCATCAATACCATTAGTTGGACTTACCTCATACCAGGCATTACATGATGTATTACAACTTTCGGCTGGGCAGAAGGTATTGATCCAAGCGGGTTCGGGCGGCGTAGGGACCTTTGCGATCCAACTCACCAAAGCAATGGGGATATACGTTGCAACAACGACAAGTGAAGCGGGAATTCCTTTGGTCAAATCGCTTGGAGCCGATCAGATCATCAATTGAATCCTATTGTAACCGTAGTCCGCATTGTTGCACTCCTGTTTCACGAACTTGCCGGGAGAAATACCAACAATTCGGGTAAAACTGCGAATGAAATTCGCATAATCCCTGAAACCAGACTGAAAGCAAGTTTCCGTTATGCTCAGACCATCAGACAAGCAGTATTTTGCGAGTTCAATACGACGCCCCAAAATATATGAGCGAAGGGTCAATCCCGTATGTTTTTTGAATTGGCGACTAATATGTGTGCTGTTGATATAAAACATCTCTGCAAGTTTGCTAAGCGTGATCTCCTGGGCCAGATGTTCTTCGATATAATCCATTGTTTTACACACCAGTTCGGGCATGATGTCGGTTGGAATGGAAGTTGTATTATGGAATGAAACGTTTATTGCAACCATCAGCTGTGCAACGACTGCATTGATTTTAACATCCGCTCCATACGCATCTGAAGCCAACAAATTCTCCAGTTCGCCAGCTAATTGAAGAAGCTGCTTCAACTGCTCCTGGTCCAGATGTACGATATTTCCTTTTCCCTTAGGACGATAGTCAAAACAAGCGGATAGACTGGTTGACGAAGTAGACATTCTGCGAAGATACGATTTTTTGAGATTGATCGTAATTCGTTCGTATTCGGATTCATCCATAATATAAGAACGGTGCATTTCCTCTGGAGAAATGACAAGCAAATCACCGGGCTCCAAATGATAGCAGTGATTTTCAATGTAAAAATTGACATTGCCACGAAGAAAAAGGTACACCTCATAGGCATCATGTCGATGATAAGAGCTTTCCAATGGATAGGTGGTCACCCGGTGCAGATATAAGAGTTCAGGTTGGATGGGATCATACAAATAGTTACCATTCACAAGGCATCTCATCCTTTCACGCAATAAATAGACCGTAACACGCAATGAAAATGTGATTGGTTTACCTTAAAATGTAATCATCCTATCATAGCCTGCTCATTTTTGTAAATGTTTTCTTTTATTGTATGCACGTGTCAGAATTGGGGACTGCTTAGGATGCTCATAGACATCCAATATATTTTATCAATGGAGGGAACCTGCCCATGAAATTCGATTCATCTTCAAGTACCAGTGAACAAACGGAAGTGCGCCCACAAGTTGCTTCAACGTTAAGTATCCAAGCAGCGATTGGAAAAACACCTCCGAACGGAAATCCGCTCACTGCACACAAATTTGGAAGTTGTAATTACAGATATGGGAATGGGCAGCTGGATTGCTCTGTCGAAGGTTGATTTTGGTCATGAAGGGGCAGCCAGCTTCTCGGTAACGATGTCCAATGGCGGGTGTGAGGGCGGAAAGCCGAACATCAGTATCAGTCAATGGAGCTTTGAACCCAATAGAGTTTAGTTTGACCCTACTGCGCCGGAGAAGAGCCCCTGCGCATTAATTTTGATGTAAAAGAATACTCTTGTGCAAGGGCATCAGGACGGAGAAGTGACGGATTTACGATAAGCACGCGGTGTACAGCCGACCATTTGTCTGAATTGCCGGGAGAAGTGCTCCACATTCCGATAACCGCAAAGTTCACTGATGTCTGAGATTCTGGCCTGTCCATGGATCAGTCTTTCTTTGGCGAGACGAATTCTGGATTGGATCACATCTTCCATACACGAGATGCCAAATGTGGTTTTGTATAACGATTGCAGATAGCCTGGACTAAGATGAACAGCATCAGCCATGACAGCAACATTCCATTCTTGGCCCGGATTATGGTTAATGCTCTTGCGCAAATTCAGAAGATCCTGATAATGAGGCGTATTGACTGCTGACTGAGAGGCTTCAAGGAGCTTGTTAAACATAATTCGAAACAAATAATCAATAGAGAGCTCACGGTAATCACACGAAAGAAAATTTTCGGTCGCCAGCAATTGAAATAACTGATGACAATAGCCGGGGTCCGGAAGAGGTATGGGCGTGCCCAGCGGAAGAGCTGTCTCCAGTATATACGACTCATCCGAGAGAAATCGTACCCAATCATTTACATATTGATCCGAGCACGCACGATACATGATTTTCTGATGAGGAGGGTAAAGGACGGCACAATTGGCCGGATAGGCTTTTATCTCGCCATTCACCCAGAATTCGGCCGGAGTCTGTGTAAGAATGAGGAGCCAGAAATCATGCCCTTCCGGTATGTCATATATGAAATCATCCGGGTGAGCGGCATCGTAACCGACATAGAAAATCGTATTCATATCATTCTCCAATCTTGGAATAGATCAATTTTGCGATAGCATATATCATTCTTTGGGATGCACTTCTATTTTATAATTTTAAGGGAAAACCGTTGGGAAATCATTAAATGTTTATTGCTCTATCGTTAGGTGTGTCTTTGAAATGATCAATAAAGGGGAGAAAGAGCATGATGTACGCAAACCCGATTATTTGGGCCGATTATCCGGATCTGGATGTGATTCGTGTTGATGACATCTATTATATGGTCAGTACAACAATGCATATGATGCCGGGCTGTGTCATCCTGCGATCTTATGACTTGATTCAGTGGGAAACCGCTGCTCATGTGTTTGATAGACTTGATGACACAACCGCCCAGTGTTTGGAAGAAGGCAAGTATATTTACGGCAAAGGCATGTGGGCTGCCTCGCTTCGACATCACAAGGATACGTTCTACGTCATCTTTGTTGCCAATGATACCCATAAGACTTACCTATACACCGCTGAAACTATAACCGGACCCTGGACCAAGCGTGATGTGGAAGGCTTTTATCATGATTGCTCGCTGTTTTTTGACGATGATGATCGAGTTTACCTGATTCATGGCAATGCGGAGATTTATTTGACAGAGCTGAGTTCCGATCTATCCGGTCCCGAACCCGGCGGAGTACAGCGCATGATCGCAAAAGACAGGCAGCCTTATTTCCTTGGATATGAAGGTGCCCACTTCTACAAAATCAACGGCCAATATTACGTGTTTCTAATCCATATTTCCAAATCTTCTGGCAGAAGAACACAGGCCTGCTATATGGCCGATTCGTTGGAAAATGAGTTTGTTGGCGGTGAAGTATTTAATGACGACATGAGCTACTTCAATGCAGGGGTAGCCCAGGGAGGAATCGTGGATACACCGCATGGAGACTGGTATGCCATGCTGTTTCAGGATCATGGTGCCATCGGGCGCATTCCTGTGCTTGTCCCGCTGCACTTCGAGAACAATATTCCGGTGTTTGCCAAGCAAGCGCCGAAGCAAATCCTGATTCCGAGCACAAGACCAGATTATGTATATAAACCTCTGGTTGGGAGCGACTCTTTTCATTATGAAACCGGCGATGACGGACAGGTACGCCTGAACGATTTTTGGCAATGGAATCATACCCCAAACGACGACCTCTGGTCTGTAACTGACAAACCGGGAGTATATCGAATTCAATCCGGCGATATTCGTCCCAACCTGACGTTTGCCGTGAATACACTGACGCAGCGCGCCATGGGACCCGTATGTGAAGCGATTGTTACACTGGATGGAAGCAGGCTGAAGGACGGTGATTTTGCAGGTCTGTGTTTTTTAATTGGCACCTATGGTTTGATTGCACTTACGAGGAATGAAGGTCGTTTATACCTGGTCATGCAGGCAAGAAGAAGTGAAGATTCAACCATCTTCGGTAATCTGATTGATGCGGAGCCAGCAACCGAATATGCAAGAATCCCCATAGGGGACACAGAAGTTAAGCTCAAGGCCATTGGGAATTTCGTGGACAATCAGG
Source organism: Paenibacillus vandeheii (assembly GCF_030433635.1). Lineage (NCBI taxonomy): Bacteria > Bacillati > Bacillota > Bacilli > Caryophanales > Paenibacillaceae > Paenibacillus > Paenibacillus vandeheii. The sequence continues at coordinate 98,503 of NZ_JAROCD010000008.1, read as the reverse complement.
ACGAGTGCACCTTCTTCTATCTGGAAGGAGCGGAGTGGAAGCCGCTTGGGATCACTCACAAGATGATTTATAAATTGGATCATTTTATGGGATGCAGGATCGGATTGTTCCTATATTCGACGAAAATGATCGGGGGGACAGCTGATTTTTCGAATTTTGAATATCAGGTGATGCTCCAGGATGAACAGAATTAAATGGAAATGGAAGTCGCCCAACTGGCGGCTTCTTTACTAATATATTATTTGTTTCTGCTTCAGCTGAGGCTATTTCATGTACAATGAGAACAAGTTCCAACATCAGGAAATTAAAACATTTATTTTTAGCCGAATGGGGGTGCATCCATCATATGCGTATCACTGTGTTAACCAAAACAAAATTGGTCGTGATTCTATTGCTCAGCGCATGCATACCAACAGGACATACACGTGGATATTCGGAACAGGGCATGATTGAAATGGACACACAGGTTGCCATAAATAATACGAATTTGAGAAAATACAGTTCTCCGATACAGGTATCCTTTGTCAGAGAAGCAGGGGACGATCTGGACCGAATGATCAGCCAGCTGCCCGGAGAGACATTGTTGGACAATCGCTGGACCCGTTTGTATGAACAGAAGCTCGGGATTAAGTTGCAATATGATTGGATCGCCAGAGGAGACGTATACGGACAGAAGCTGGGTGTCTCTCTTGCTGCCGGTCGTATTCCTGACATCGTAAGAGTGAATCCGTACCAGTTAAGACAGTTGAGCAATGCAGGGCTGATTCAGGATCTGTCCGAGGTATACCAAACCTATGCCTCTCCGCTTACGAAGAGCATATTGGAGGCAGAAGGAAGCGGGCCATTTGACGTGGCAACCATTGAAGGCAAGCTGATGGCCATACCTGAGACAGCATCATCCATTGAAACAGCCCAGTACTTGTGGATCAGAACGGATTGGCTTGAACGCCTGCAGCTTCATCCTCCTGAAACTATGGAAGACGTGCTTCATATTTCGAAAGCGTTTACAGAGAAAGACCCCGACGGTAACGGCCAACAGGATACGTACGGACTTGCCTTAACGAATCATTTGTGGGACCCGGTCATGGGAGCTGCCGGCTTGATGGCCGGGTATGATGCATATCCGAATATTTGGATTAAGGATGCGGATGGCAAGCTCGTTTACGGCGGTATACAACCCGAAGTCCGCAAAGCGCTGCAAGTCCTGCAAAACATGTACCTGGAGGGCCAGCTTGACCCCGACTTCAGCTATAAAAAAGGAACGAATGAAGCACGCCTGATCCAGAACGGAAATATTGGCATGCTTTATGGAGAACAATGGACTCCTTTTATGATTCAGTCGAGTCGGGAGAATGATCCAACAGCCGAATGGCAGGCTTTTCCCATCACAGCGGAATCCGGAAAAATGGCCAAAGTACCCCTTCGCCCCAATGCATGGCAGTATTTCGCCGTTAGAAAAGATTATGCTCATCCAGAGGTCATTATGGAGCTCATGAATTTGCATTTGGAGACGAACTGGGGCGAGCAGGCACAGTACGAAACATACTACAATGACGATTCCAAAGCCGTGTGGATGCTCTCCCCGGTCACCCCGTTTCCGGGAACCAAAAACCTGGATGCCTATCGTCAAATTCAGGAAGCAAGCCGCTCCGGAGATTTGTCGGTTTTACAGGAAGAAGCATTTGCCATTCAGAAGAGAATTGAAGCTTATATAAAAGAAGACGTGGAGAGCGGTTGGGGATGGAATCAGACCTACGGACCTTCTGGAGCGTTCAGCATAGCGGATGGCTATGAAAGGAACGGACAGCTTCTGTACGATCAGTTCACGGGTGGAATTACAGATACGATGGTCGACCGGCAAATGATACTGAATGATCTCCAGCTTGAAGCCTACCTGAATATTATTCTTGGCAGACCCATTGAGGAGTTCGATCAGTTTGTGGACAATTGGCGCAAGTTAGGTGGAGATCAGATCACGACGGAGGTTAATGCGTGGTACATTTCAAAAACGTCACGGGAGCAATGAATCGTTTCTCTGGGGTTCCATCATGCAAACAGGTAATTCAAACGCTGGAGGGGATGAGTTGATTAAATTCCCCGCCCAATCATGGCGCAGCAGCATCTTCGCCCGGCTGATCTTGACGTATCTGATGTTTGTTCTTCCACTTATTCTCCTGGGAATGTATTTGTACAACTGGAGTTATGACAATGCCAGCCAGGAAATATCGTCGTCAACGGAAAGGCGACTTGTCCGTTATCTCGAAGAATTGAATCGGGAGATAGAATGGATGGAGCTGCAGCAGTTTGACATTGTGGAAGACAGGAAGCTTAACAGGCTTGCCATTCTATGGGAGATGATGGATCAGGTAGATCGCCGAGATACATTGAATTATCTGTCCGAACGCCTTGCCACGTTTAAGAATAGCAGTGTTTACATCAAGAACGTTCATGTGCATATTCGCGCGATTGGTAAAAGCATCTCCGCCACGCATGGAATTGATGATTACAACAGTGATTCCTATAACTATTTCAGCTCAGGCGTGCAGGGAAAAGGAACTCGTTTTATGGTAAAAGAAGGTGAAATGAACCTGAGTGCCGCAAGGTTGAGCGGTAAAAAAGGAGAGGCTCCGCTATTCGTAGTCCAGGTCGAGTTAGACACGGAACAATTTCAAAATGCACTGACCCAGCTTAACCTGTATCCGGAGAGCGGTTCGTTTCTGATGGAGGAGAAAACGGGACATATCATTACAGACCTTTCGCAGCGTGATTTTATTCTTACTGCTTATCGTGACCACATCATTAAAGGCGACCATGGTGCATTTCAGGTGAGGGTGGAAGGCACACGCTATTATGTCAGTCAGAGCCGGTTGGAACCTCTTGGCTTGTCTGTAGCGACGTATTTGCCGGAAGAGAGTGTGAAAAGACCATTAAGCAAGTTCTATCACTGGGCATGGCTGTTTGCGATTACATCGTTTGTGGCGATAACGGCCTTCCTCTATTCAGGCTATAGGCTCATCCACATTCCTCTGCTTCTGCTGGTCAAGAGATTTAAGAAAATGGAGACCGGGGTTCTGGACATCCCTATTGTGCATAAGCGTAAGGATGAGTTTGGCTTCCTGTATATCCGGTTTAATCAGATGCTCGAAAAGCTTCAGTTGCTAATTGATCGGGATTTCAAAAAAACAATGATGATGCAGCGTGCCGAATTGAAGCAGCTCCAGTCCCAGATTAATCCCCATTTTTTATATAACAGCTTTTTTATTCTCAATTCACTTGCAAGAACAGGAGATACGGAGCGCATCGAACAATTCACCAACATGCTTGGCGAATATTTCAGATTTATTACCCGAAACGAAACCGATCAGGTCAGGCTGGAAGAAGAGGCAGCTCATTCACGTACATACACCGAAATCCAGAAGCTGCGGTTTTCCAGACGTATACAGGCAGACTTCGGAGATATGCCATCGGCGATGGAGCGCATTTGTGTTCCCCGATTGATCATACAGCCCATTATCGAGAATGCTTATGAGCACAGTCTGGAAAAAATGACTTCTCAGGGCATGCTTCGAGTCCGCTTTGACATCAAGGATAATATCGCTGAGATTAGTGTGGAAGACAATGCGCATGAATTGGAGGACCACCAAATTGAGGCGCTTCAACACCGTTTGCTTGAAAAAAGTGACTCGGATGAAGTGACGGGTTTGATGAATATTCATCGACGCCTGGTGCTGACATACGGGGAAGAAAGCGGCCTGTTTTTGACGAGAAGTGAACTATCGGGATTAAAGGTCACAATCCGAATTCATATGGAAGGAAGGGAAGGCGGATGTATCGACTTTTGATTGTGGATGATGAGGAAATTATTACGGACGCTCTTTATGAGACCTTTGCAAGACATATGCCGGATCGTCTTGACGTATGCAGAGCCTACTCAGCGAGTGAGGCATTAGCCTGGATGGAACGCTCAAGAATTGATATCGTTTTAACTGACATTCGCATGCCGGGCATGAACGGTCTTGAGCTAACAGAGCAGGTTCAGGCCTATTGGTCACACTGCCGCGTTATTTTCCTAACGGGTTACAGCGACTTTAACTATGCTTACCAGGCTTTTCAGATGCAGAATGTCCGTTATTTGCTCAAAACGGAAGGTTATGACAAGGTTTTGGCTGTAGTGGAAGAGGTGGTGGAGGAGATTCGGCAGAGCCAGCACATGCACGAGCTATTGGAGAAATCATACGAGGCTACTTATCAGCTGGCAGTGTTCCAGCAGGAAGAATATCTGCGGAATCTATTGCAGAATGGCACTGCATATGCAGGCCCAACAATTGAAATCCAGAATCAATTGGATCAGTGGGGTATTGGGCTGCATGCTGCTTCTCCCGTTTATATTGTGCTTGGCCGAATGAATTACAGGGATAAACTCTCGCATGCCGAACGCGCTCGGATTCAGACATCTGCCCGAATGATTGGTTCCTCCCTGATGGAGGAGCAGACGATTCATATTAGCGTACTGGACCATTACGGGGATATGGTGTGGCTTATACAGCCCAAGCAGACGGAAATCGAACCAGGCAGTTCCCTTGTCCGGTATCTGGAGGGTACATTGGAATGGGCGCAGGAGGCATGCATGACTTCACTTGGCATATCCATGGCCTTTGCATTGGCTGGAAATAGCTGTCACTGGTCCGAAATTCCCCGACAATACGAGAGGTTGAGACAACTACACTGGATGAAGATTGGCGATGGCATATCCATGGTGCTTCGGGATTACGATGAGGTTCTTCCGCATCAGGGACAGAGGGAGCTCACGCGAGTCAGCAACAGAATCGAAGTGATGTCAGGGTATTTGGAGACAGGGAGAATCCAGCAATTTTACGAAGTATTTGAGGCGTTGGCCAATGAACTGATTCATCAGGATGTCACCATGGAGAGGGCCATGGAAACCTACTATAATCTGGCGCTGCATCTGTATTCAACCATCAATCGCTGGGGTCTGCATCAGGATATACCTGATCAGCGCAGGCTTTTACATCTCAACGAGTATACTTGTATGAAGGATGCAGTGCAGTTTCTGTATCAGGCAGCCGACCAACTGGTGCGTTTCAAGAGCTCGAATGAACAGGAGCGGGCAAATGCCGTAATTCATTCCCTGTGTACTTACGTTACGGACCATCTGGAAGAAGACCTTTCCCTTGTAAGACTGGCCGAACTCTATCATTTCAATCCATCGTATCTGTCCCGTTTCTTCAAACAGGAAATGGGAATCAACCTCTCCGAATTCATTGATGAGCTGCGAATTCGGCGGGCAAAGGATCTGCTTCGAAATGCCGATCTCATGGTTCGGGAGGTTGCGCTGCAGGTCGGCTATGAGTCAGCTCATTCCTTCACTCGCTTTTTCAAAAAGGGCACAGGTATGACACCTCAGGAATTCAGAGAATCTTTATTGGTGCGTTAAAGAGAAGAGAATATGAAGAGGAGTAAGACCGCCGGTTCGATTGACCTGTGGCCTTACTCCTCTTTTTTTTGGTTTATTTGATGTTCAAGGCAAAGCTTCAAAACTACGCGGTGAATGTTTGTTGTTTCCGGTAGGCATTGGGACTCACACCTGAGTACGCTCTGAATTTTTTATAAAACCAGTCCGTATCTGTATACCCTACCTCCGATGCAATTTCATAAATCCGCAAATCGGTGGTCGTCAGCAGTAATTTGGCTTTTTCCATTCGTTGCTGAAGCAGGTAATCATTGAAGGATATGCTCTCTTCCAATTTGAATTTCTGCCCAAGGTATGCGCAGTTAAAATGAACCATATCGGAGATTTTCTTCAATGTGATGTCACCACTGAGATGATCGAGGACATAAGCTTTGATCTTCTGGATCACCTGAGCGGAATGCACCGGTTTACCCTCAAGTTGAATGATCGACCTTAAGGAGTACAGATTTTGCTTGGGTTGTGCCGGCTCAAGCCTGGCCTGGAGCCTGTTAAGACTCTGGAGTAGGGCTGATCGGTTGAGTTGGCCAGGCAGATAATCGCTTACTTGATAGGCTAACGCTTTGCGGACAAGCTTGAAATGATCATTGCCTCCCATAATAAGAATGGGAATCTCGCTTATCTTTCGAATATGGTGACATACCCATAAACCTGCAGCAGCGTATCCTCCAGTGCTCACGAGCACCACATCAAATTGCTGGTCGGACAATGCCGATAACGCAGTACGGGCACAAACAACTCGTTCTCCAATAACATATTCGGAGTTGCTGCGACGCAGCAGCTGATGCAATTCCCCGAACACATAACGACTGAAATCCACAAGCAGAATGTTATGCAAGAGCAATCCCTCGCTTTCAATTGATATAAACCGACTCCCCAGCACCTCGAAAGCTGAATGACAGATGTCTTAATTTCATTATGGGAAACAAAGAAAGCGCATACAATGTGCATTTGTTTGCTGAGGGAGCATTTATTTACCAATTACATATGGAATGGCTTCCATTTGGATTCAAATTGCCAAAACCTATAGTTTGACAGGGTAAACACCTTTATTTTCACGGGTTGTTTGCGCTTTCAATTGAAGGCTACACTTTGATGGCAAACCGAAAAACCACATTCAGGGGGGACAACAATGAAAAGAAAAATGCTCATGCTGATGAGTCTGGTTCTCACAGCCATGCTGGTGATGAGTGCATGCAATTCCGGCTCCACCGCTCAGACCGAACCGGAAACAAAGGTGCCGCAGGAGGAGCAGGCCACAACTGAAACAGAACCAAAGAATGAGAATTCTACACCAGAAATGGATTTTGACATGGGGGGAAGAACGATCAAGGTCGTTGCCTGGTGGGATATGGAAATGACCGATAGCAATCCGGACAACATTCAGCGAATGGAGAACCTGGAGGCGCTGAAGAAAAAGCATAACTTTGATATCGAATACATTTCGATTGATTTTGGTGAGTACCAGGAAAAGGTTGTAGCTTCCCTGATGGCGGGAGAACCGCTTGGTGATATTGTACGGCTGGGCAAAAGCTACGCAATTCCCGCACTGACGAAGCAAGACTTGTTATGGCCAGTGGATGAGTATACCAAAAACGATAAAGTGTTTAACCAGAAAACAACGAACGAATACATGCAGTATGAAGGTCGGGGATATGGCTTCACGGAGGACCAATCTTCATTCATAAGTGGCATTTTCTATAATCGCACACTCATGCAGGAACTGGGCATGAAGCCGCTACAGGAATATGTAGATGAAGATCAATGGAGCTGGGATACGTTCATTGAAGTAGCCAAAAAGGCGAATAAGGATCGCAATAACGATGGCAAACTTGATACCTGGGGATTGGCACAAAGAGGGCTTCTTGAGCCCGTGCTGTACTCCAACGAAGCCTCGCTGACCAAAGGTGACAAGCAAAATCTGGAAGATCCAAAAACAATAGAAGCTTTGAAATTCGTGTCCAGAATGGCCACGGAGCAAGTTGGAAGAGCCTCCGAAGGCGGCGACTGGACGGAACCGGCTACCTTCTTCCGCCAAGGCAATACATTGATGTATTCCGGGGCCATGTACGAGATTGAAGGAATCAAGACGGATATGCAGGATTATGATATCGGCTTCCTCCCATTCCCGAAAGGGCCAAGTGCAACCGCCTACCACTCTGGGGAATCGCAATATCAAGCACTTACGATTCCGAAAGCGGTCGAAAATCCGGAACAATTGATGTACATCTGGGAAAAAATCAACGAGATTGACTCCATTTACGATTACCCTAGTCAGTCCACCCTGGAGACTCACCTGACGGACGAAGCCGATATTGAAAATGCCAAAACCGTGGCCGAGGGGATGCTGGTGCTGGATCATAATACGTTCCCATCTCTGCCGTTCTGGGATTTTAATGGTGAGCTGGTCGATGGTGTTTCCGTTTCGACCGTTATTGAAAAATATAAGGCACCCTTCCAGGCAGCTATCAAAGAGGTATACAAATGAGTCATTTGCATAAACCAATGAGCGTCTTTCATTAGCAAGATGTGGAAAGGAAGGGGGATATATTGGAACATGCGGTCACGAAAGAAAAAAGGACTGATCCTACTGCTCGCCTTTGCCATGATCTTCTCCTTATTGAGCATGTACCCTACGCGAGATCACAATCGTGGCATCGTTCAGGCAAGCGAAGATTTTGAGGCGGTGTCGGGTACAGCCGATTCCCGCAGCTATGAGCATTACATCTCAACTCACTCCAACGCAGATGAACCTGAGCAGATCATACGAATCGAAGCGGAATCTTTCATTCAGGCTGCGGATGGGAATTTCGAGATTATCGATGGATATGCCGGACTGGATGGAAAGGCAGTAATCACCCCTGAATCCGGCACCATCAGTTGGGAAGCCCCCGTTCAAGCCAGTGGACTATACCATGTTCGCATTCATTATTATCCAGTGGCAGGCAAAAGCTCCGCGATTGAACGGAAACTGGAACTGAACGGGGAGGTTCCTTTCAGGGGAGCGGATGTGCTGCTTTTTGACAGAGTGTGGGGAAATCGCGAGGACACGGTACGAAGGGACGATCGTGGTAATGATCTCAGACCGAGGCAGGTCGAAACACCAGCATGGCAGCTTGCCTCCTTCAAAGACAGCGCCGGTTATTTCGAGGAGCCTTATCAGTTTTATTTTGAAAAGGGCAATCAGAAGCTGTCGCTTACCTCGCTGCGCGAAAGCATGGCGATCGATTATATCGAACTATATCAGGAAGAGAGCATTCCAACGTACGCTGAGCTTCAGGCCACATATGAAACATCAGGCTTGAAGCCAGCCGATTCTGTTCTGCTCAAGGTACAGGGAGAGCATGCGGTGAATAAATCCTCACCAACCCTTGCTCCGATATCGGATCGCTCAAGTCCGTCTCTCGAACCCTATGATGTATCCAAAATTCGTGTTAACGCCATTGGAGGCCTCAACTGGAAGCTTCCTGGGGAATGGATCGAATGGGAAATAGACGTACCTGAGGATGGCCTGTACCAGATTGCACTCAAAGTGAAGCAGGACCAGCTTCGCGGTGTGTATGCCACACGAAATTTGATGATTGACGGTAAAGTCCCATTCAAGGAAATGGAGCGTATTCGGTTCAACTACAGCCCTGATTGGCAGACACGGATTCTGGGCACGAGTGAAAGTGAACCTTATCTGTTTCCTTTGAAAAAAGGAACGCACCATTTGCGAATGACCGTTACGCTGGGTGATATTGCTCCACTACTGCGCACGGTGGAATCCAGCGTGCTGGAGCTAAATGAGATGTATCGCAAAATACTGATGATTACATCCAACAAGCCTGATCCGCTCAGGGATTATCAGTTGGAACAGCGCATTCCTGAGATGACGGAGGTTTTCAAGCGGCAGGCCGACATTCTACATTCAGTTGCGGATTACTTGGAGAAGGCCACCGGTGAACAGAGTGACAAGGTAGCCGTATTACACGCCATGGTCGTTCAACTGGAGGATATGGCGGCAAGGCCGGAAACGGTTCCGAAACGTCTGGATACCTTCAAGATCAATGTGGGTGGACTGGGAACATGGATTTTGTCTGTCCGTGAACAGCCTATAGCGCTGGATTACCTTCTGGTGTCCTCACCAAATCATGAGCTGCCGGATGCCGAAGCTAACCTTTTGCAGCAGATGAAGCATGAAGTGGGTGCTTACGTCGCTTCCTATACAGAGGATTACGACAGCATCGGCAACATTGAGCAGAATAAGGATTCCATTACGGTGTGGATTACTACCGGACGCGATCAGGCTCAGGTTCTAAAGGGCTTGATTGATGATTCCTTTACTCCTGAAACTGATATTTCAGTCCAGCTGCGTCTCGTTCCACCCAATATTCTGCTGCCTGCAACACTCGCTGGGGAAGGGCCCGATGTAGCCATGCAGATGGGTGAAGATATTCCCGTCAATTATGCCATGCGAAATGCAGCGGCTGATCTGAGCGACTTCCCGGACTTTGAGGAGGTTGCGGAAAGGTTCCGTGAAAGCGGAATGACGCCTTACCGATTCAACAACGGGGTGTATGCGCTACCGGAGCAGCAGCATTTTCCAATGTTGTTCTATCGGAAGGATATTTTGAGTGAACTCGGCCTGGAGCCACCCAAGACATGGCAGGACGTTTATAATGCCATCTCGGTATTGCAAAAACACAATATGGAGTTTTACCTGCCCATTGAAGATGCTACGAACAATGCCAACATGATACCGAACGCAACCTTCGCCATGCTGCTATATCAGAACGATGGCAAATTTTATTCGAAAGATCAGAAGGCAAGTGAGCTGGATTCAGAGACTTCCATGGACGCTTTCAAGCGGTGGACCCAATTCTATACCAATTACAAATTCCCGCTTAAAGCCGATTTCCCCAACCGCTTCCGCACCGGAGAGATGCCGATTGGAATTGCGGATTACACGACCTACAACATGCTGACTGTTATGGCGCCCGAAATCCGCAATTTGTGGGATTTCACAATTGTACCTGGCACGGAATTGGAGGACGGGTCCGTAAGGCATGAGGTGGCAAGTGCCACGAGTGCGGTCATGATGCTGGAGAATGCCCAAAACAAGGAGGCTGCCTGGATGTTCATGAAATGGTGGACTGACAAGCAGACTCAGATTGAATACGGCAGGGAAATGGAGGGCCTTATGGGCGCGGCGGCTCGTTACCCGACCGCCAATATCGAAGCACTGGAGCAGCTGCCTTGGCCTGTTAAGGATTACCAAAACCTGGAGAAGCAATGGGAGTGGGTGCAAGGCATTCCTCAAGTTCCCGGTGGATATTTTACAGGCCGACACCTGGACAATGCGTTCCGCAAAGTGGTCAACGCGAATGAGAACCCGCGCGAGGCCTTGTCAGACTATGTTCTGTATATCAACGATGAGATCGAACTCAAGCGAAAGGAATTCAATCTGAAGTAGAGGAAGGGAGGGTAACGGTTGCACGCAGAAACCACCAAGGCATCGACTGCTCCTGCCATCCACGCAAGACAGGACAGTCGGTGGTCCCTTATGAAACGGGATTTGTATCGAAGCAGACACTATTACGTTCTAATGGCACCGTTTATGCTGATCTTTTTCATGTTTACTGTCATTCCGGTGGGCATCTCGCTGGGACTCAGTTTTTTCCACTTCAACATGCTGGAGCTCCCTCGATTTGTCGGCTGGCAAAATTACTCGCGCCTGTTTCTGAACGACGACGTATTTTTGATTGCTCTCAAAAATACGCTGCTGTTTGCCGTTATTACCGGGCCTGTCAGCTACATTGCCTGCTTTTTGTTTGCATGGATTATCAATGAGCTGTCCCCGAAAATCCGTGCAGTCATGACACTTGTATTCTATGCACCTTCCATTTCAGGAAACGTTTTTTTCATCTGGTTAATCGTGTTCTCTGGCGACAGCTATGGATATATGAACGGATTTCTGATGCGCCTCGGCGTTATTCTCGAACCGATTCAATGGCTTTCAAATGAGAAGTACGTGCTGGCGATCGTCATCATCGTACAGCTGTGGCTCAGTCTCGGCACGAGCTTCCTAGCCTTCATTGCTGGACTGCAAACCATCGACCGTTCTCTGGTCGAAGCGGGTACGGTGGACGGAATTAAAAACCGCTGGCAGGAGCTTTGGTATATTACGTTGCCTTCGATGAGACCACAGCTCATGTTTGGTGCGGTCATGCAGATTACAGCCTCGTTCGCCGTGGCCGAAATCTCCATCGCGCTGGCAGGTTTTCCAAGTGTCAATTATGCGGCACACACTGTGGTCACACATCTGATGGACTTTGGCACTATTCGGTTTGAGATGGGCTATGCATCCGCCATCGCAACCGTTTTGTTCGCCCTGATGCTGGGAACGAACATTCTGACACAAAAAATGCTGAGAAAGATAGGTGAATGACAATGACCAGCAAGGTACGGGCCGTTTTCGGCATGTCCAGAAAACTTAATCGGTCATTTACCGTCAGCCTGATGCTGTTTGCGCTGCTGGCACTGTTCGGGTCATTCATGGTATTGCCACTGATCTACACGGTTAACAATGCCTTCAAACCGCTTGATGAGCTGTTTATATTTCCGCCTCGCTTTTGGGTAAACAATCCGACGATGGAAAATTTCTCGGATCTGATCAATCTGATGGGCAACTCCTGGGTTCCTTTATCCCGCTATATTGCCAATACACTGTTGATTACGCTGCTCGGAACGGCGGGTCATATCCTGTTGGCATCCGCGGCAGCATACCCGCTGGCTAAATATCGGTTTCCCGGCTCGAATGTGCTGTTTACCATCGTCATCCTGTCGCTGATGTTCTCACCACACGTCACAGCGATTCCGAACTACATGGTGATGTCCTGGCTTGGATGGATCAACACACATGCGTCCATTATTGTGCCTTCTCTTGCATTTTCCCTGGGCCTGTTCCTGATGAAGCAGTTCATGGAGCAGATTCCCGATGCGCTGCTGGAGGCCGCCAAAATCGACGGAGCGAACGAATACCGTATATTCTGGAGCATCGTCATGCCCAACGTGAAGCCAGCCTGGCTGACGCTTATGATTTTGCAATTTCCAGCCCTATGGGGAACAGACGGTGGAAGTTTTATTTACAGTGAAAATCTGAAAACACTGCATTATGCGCTTAGTCAGATTATCCAGGGTGGTATTGCCCGAGCGGGTGTCGGTGCTGCGGTAGCATTACTGCTCATGATCGTGCCCATCACGCTGTTTATCATCTCCCAGAGCAGTGTCATGCAGACCATGGCAACTTCCGGTATGAAAGAGTAGAAGGGGGGCAGCAACATATTGAAAAGCATGTGGAAAAAATGCGGATGGCTCACCATGGGTCTTGCCTGCCTCCTGTATTTGGGGAACGCAGCATCAACGGCCTTCGCCGACGGACAGACGAATGCTTACAATTATTCGTACTGGGGAGAGGCGGTTCGTTCTCCTGCCGCATATGAAGCGACAACAATAATTTCAGGCACGGAGCTGAAGATTGAAGCATTCAAAGAACCGACCGACATGCACGTTACGGCTGATGAGCGAATTTACGTGCTGGATTCGGGCAACAACCGAATCGTTGAGCTGGATCGGGAGTTTAAACTGACACGGATTATTGATTCATTTGATCACGATGGACAGAAGGATCATTTCAAACATCCGCAAGGTTTATACGTTTCGGACAACGGCCAGCTGCTCATCGCCGATTCGGATAATCAACGGATTGTTCATCTGAATGAGCAGGGGCAGTTGATCAAAATCGTGGACCAACCACAATCTGATCTGCTAAAGAAGGATTTCCAATTCAAACCCCTGCGGGTTGTTATGGATAAGGGAGAACGGATCTATGTTATGGCTGAGGGTGTCTTCGACGGCTTCATGGAGTTTAATTCGGATGGTTCATTTGCCTCGTTTATCGGTGCCAACAGAGTTTCGGTCGATCCGGTGGAATATCTATGGAAAAGATTCGCCACTCGTCAGCAGCGAAGTCAAATGGTCATGTTCACACCAACCGAGTTCACTAATATGGACATTGACGAAGAAGGCTTCATTTATGCAACCAGCGGTGACCAGACCGGACTCCCCATCAAGAAACTGAATGCACAGGGCGCGGATATTCTAAGAAGGGAAGGATACTACCCACCCCAGGGTGACTTGTTGTACAGCAACGAGAAAGGGCCTTCCCGGATGATCGATGTCGATGTCGGGGACAGCGATATGTATTCCGTGCTTGATGCCAATATGGGGCGGGTTTTCACCTATAACGGGGACGGATATTTGCTTCATATGTTCGGAGGTATCGGCAATCGGCTGGGACAATTTAATACCCCTGTCTCTCTGGAGCGTGCCGGGGATCGTATGCTCGTGCTGGACAAAGCACTTGGAGAAATCACCGTTTTTCAAACCACTGAATACGGCCGTACGCTCCATGAGGCAGTACGAAGTTATTTCAATGGGGACGAGGAAAATTCTGCGAAGCAGTTTGCCAAAGCTGCAGACATGAATGCCAATCTCGAATATGCTTACGCAGGCATCGGAAAAGCGCTGTTGCGGCAGAAGGATTATGCGAAATCCACCCAATACTTTAAGCGAAGCATGGAACGAGAAGGGTATTCCAAAGCGTTTCTTCTATATCGAAAAGACCTGCTCCGCGAGCATTTCTCTTGGATTATGTCCGGGCTGATTCTGGTTGTTGCCGGGCTGGTAGCCATAACCATCATTCGCAGACAGAGAAAGGGGACAACGAATGCAGGCATCAAGTAGACAATGGGTTGGATATCCACTGCATCTTATTTTTCACCCGTTTGACGGCTATTGGGAGCTGAAATACGAGCGGAATCAGAAAACAACGCTGATGATTGCGTTGGTCATTCTGGGACTACTGGCGGTAACGACGATCCTACAGGCTCAATATAGCGGGTTCCTGGTCAATTATAACAATCCGAAACGGTTGAACAGTCTGCTGGAAATGGTCTATGTCATTGTTCCGGTGTTGTTCTGGTGTACAGCAAATTGGTCGTTAACCACACTGATGGACGGTGAAGGCAAATTTTCGGAAATCTTCATGTCCACCTGTTTCGCATTGGTTCCGCTGATTCTGATTCAGTTTCCGTGGATTTGGCTCAGCCTAATGATTTCCGGGCAGGAAACAGCCTTTTATTATTTTTTCAACCTGGTTGCAACGGCTTGGACGGTATATCTATTATTTGTGGGCAATATGACTGTGCATCAGTATTCGCCGGGCAAAACAGTGCTTACCATGCTTTTGACGCTGGTAGCCATGGCCTTCATGGCATTTCTCTGCCTGCTGTTCTTCAGTCTGGTGCAGCAGATTGTGTCCTTTGCAGCCACCATCTATCAGGAACTCGTACTCCGGGGCTAAGGAAGGAGAATGGAGATGATTTTGTACGTGGGCAAAAAAATGATCGTGATCCTGCTTGTATTCGTCCTGTTTCTTGGCGGATGTCAGCCCGACTCTACGCCTGTAACTAGGATGTCAGCAAATACAGATGAACAAGCAGAAGCGCCTGTGCTGCCGCCTGGTGAGAAGCTGGCCTCTTCGTTCAGCGATGCCCGTCTGCCAGATATGCTCGGGCTTGCCCAGAATGATGAGCTGCAGCTGCTCATCCAGGAGGATACAGCCGAGATTGCGGTGATTCACAAGCAAAGCGGGCAGGTCTGGCGCAGCAATCCGGAAGAGCGGAAGATCGATTCGCTTGCGTCGGGAATCAATAAGGATCTGCTGTCCGCGCAATCCAAGCTAAGCTTCTATAACAGTCTGGGTCAGAGCAGCTCGGTTAATTCCTATACGGATAGCGTGGCTCACCAGCAGATAAGCTACGAAGCATTGCCAAATGGCGTCCGGGTGAACTACCAGTTCGGAACCAATGAGAGTTCTGTGGAAGATCTGCCTGTAAAAATCAGCAAAGAGCGCTTTGAACAGAAGTTGCTTGCCATGCTCGACAAGGCAGGACAACGTGCCTTAAAGATTGGATATGCAGAGGATAAGGAAGGGGGAGTATACGTTCGGAATGACAAAGCGCTGCAGGGTCTTCAGTTAACGCGGGCTCTGAAGGCTTTTGAGACAGCAGGCTACACGTCTGAGGACCTTGAACTGGACAATGCCGAGCATGGCATCGAACAGGAAAAAAGCGGCCCCCGAATGTTTATGCTATCCATCGAATATGAGCTGGATCAGGAATCATTGGTTGTACGTGTACCTGCCTCCGGCATCCATTTTCCGGAGCAATACCCGATCAACAGTATATCCGTGCTGGATTATTTCGGGGCCGGCGCAGCGGATGAGGAAGGTTCCCTGTTTGTACCTGACGGGTCGGGAGCGCTCATTCATTTTAATAATGGAAAGGTTCAATATCCTGCCTATCAGCAGGATGTATACGGACCGGATCTGACGATGAAGCTTCGTGAAGCAGATTCCTCTGAGGAAAGAGCAAGATTGCCGGTATTCGGTCTCATTCGTGAGGGCGGCGCATTTCTTGGCATCATTGAGGAAGGAGCAGCGGTGGCCGTTGTAAATGCAGATATCAGCGGAAAGCTGAATAGCTACAACAATGTGTATCCGAGCTTTTACGTTGTAAACAAGAGTGATGTAACACTCCAGGCCAGCGACATGGTACGGACACTTCCCAAGTTCCAGAAGAAGCCAACCACATCGGATTTTGTCATCCGCTATGCCTTTGCCGGGGCAGAGAAAGCCTCATACTCCGGTCTGGCTTCCTTATATCGTGACTACTTAATCCAGACGAACGGCCTTCCTGCGAAGCAAATCGCTGAGGGAGAAAAGGATATTCCTTTTTACCTGAAGCTTATCGGCGGAATGACGACCAGGAAACATATCCTGGGCATCCCTTACGACTCTACCGAAGCGTTGACCACCTTTGATGAAGCCCGGCAGATCCTGTCGATTCTTAAGAAAAATGAAGTATCCAACATTCAGGTTCGGTATGCAGGATGGTTTAACGGAGGGCTTCAACATCAGATACCGGATTCCATCAAAGTGGATGGAGCAATTGGAGGACGAAAAGGCATGCAAGAATTCAGCGACTATGCTCGTAAGGAGGGGATTGGATTTTATCCCGATGTCGCTGTACTGAATGTGCATTCCAAGACAGGATTCAGTCCTTCCAAGGAAGCTTCACGCACACTGACGCAGGAACCTGCACTTCTATATCCGATGGACCCGGCAAGACTGCGGCGTGACCGGGATCGACTTCCGTCCTATATTCTTTCTCCGCATTTGCTGGGTGATGTGACTCAAGACATGCTGAAAGCACTCCAGCCCTATGAGCCAGGGGGGTTGTCACTGCGTGATCTGGCTGATCAAGTGAACAGTGACATGAATCCGAAGAAACTGCTGGATCGTACAGGAGCCCAAGCAGCCGTTACCGAGAGCTTGAAGCAGATTGCACAGCAAGGAATACCTGTTGTTGCCGAAGGCGGGAATGCCTATGCGCTGCCCTATGTGACAGGTCTCACGGATGCACCGATGTCCAGCAGTCGCTTCAAGCTGGAGGATGAGGAAATTCCATTCTTCCAACTGGCTGTACATGGTGGCATTAGCTATACAGGAGCTGCTTACAATCTGTCAACCTATACGGATGCGAGACAGTACGTATTAAAGCTCGTGGAGTATGGAGCAAGCCCATATTTCACCTGGTTTAATGCACCGAATCATGTTGTTAAGGAAACGGATTATGACCATCTGTACGCTGCTCATTATGAACAATGGATCGATCTGGCAGCCGAGATGTATAAAGAGGTCAATCAAGCGAATCGCCCTTTTGCAGGGCTTCACATGGTAGCACACGAGAAGCTGGCTGAAGGGGTATTTCAAACGACATACGAAAATGGAAGCTTCACTCTGGTGAATTATAACGACTTCCCGGTGCAGGCAGCGGGTCAAAACGTGGAAGCCAAAAGTTATGTGACAGGTGGTGAGCAACTCTGAAAGCGCTACTGAAAGGGAAGTGGGGACGCCGAACCTACGCTCAGCAGAAAGCGGCCTGGGGAGTAATCTATGTGCTTCCCTGGCTTGTCGGTTTTGTCCTGTTCTTTTTGGTTCCACTGCTGGCTTCGTTCCGCTACAGCCTGAGTTCGATCCAGGCGAATGCGCAGGGGATATCGATCCAGTTTACTGGTTTCGCCAACTATATCCAGGCGATGACGGTAAATACCAGCTTCAACCGGGCACTGATTGAATCCATAACAGATGTGCTCGTCAATGTGCCCCTGATCGTTATATTTAGCCTGTTCCTCGCGGTTATTCTGAATCAGAAGTTCCCGGGTCGGGCGATTGCGCGGTCCATCTTTTTCCTTCCGGTTATTCTGGCATCGGGGGTCATTATGTCACTGGAAAGCACCAGCCTGATCGAGGCTGTAAATCAGAGCAGTACCGGCGGCAGCGCTTTGGGAACCTTTGAGATTGAAAAGCTGATGCTGGATGCGGGGTTGAGCGAATGGGTCGTGACATATCTGAGCGGTGCGGTAGACCGAATATATCAGATTGTCAGTCAATCCGGTGTACAGATTCTCATATTTTTGGCAGGTATCCAAACGATATCGCCCCAGCTATATGAAGCATCCAAAATGGAAGGGGCCACTGGCTATGAAGCCTTCTGGAAAATCACGTTTCCAATGGTCAGCCCGCTCATTTTTGTGAACGTCATCTATACCATCGTCGATTCTTTTGCAAACAACGCCATGACCAAGCTTATTCGCGATACAGGCTTTGTTAAATTTGATTTTGGATTAAGCTCAGCCATGGCATGGGTTTACTTCCTGGCTATCGCCGTCATTCTGGTGATCGTTTCACTTATTTTCTCCAAACGTGTCTTCTATCAAGATTAGAAAAGGGGGTATGCGCGTTGATAATATCAAGGCTGTTGTCGCTGGAGCAGTGGAAAAGCTGGCTGTGGTCGGTTGTGAGGCTCACACTGATTGCTGGACTATCCTTCGTTATTTTGTTTCCTATCTTTCAGAAAATATCAACGTCCATCAAGGATAAAAGTGATTTGTATTCGGCTGTTGTCGTCTGGATCCCACAGAATTTCTCCATTGACAATTTCCGAGAGGCTATCCGTGTCATGGATTACTGGGCAACGCTGTTCAATACGTTTGCGTTGTCCGCAACAACGACTATTTTGACCACGCTTTCCTGTGCACTCGCTGGATACGGATTTGCCCGTTTGAAGTTTAAGGGAAGTAATCTGTTGTTTGCGGGAGTCATTCTGACCATATTGGTTCCACCCACCACGATCCTGATCCCGGTGTATCTGAATCTAAAGAGCTTCGATCTCATGGGACTGATGTCGCTGATTGCAGGCAAACCCGTCAATCTGCTGAATACGTACTGGCCGTTTATTCTGACTGCCATAACAGCCAATTCGCTCAAAGCAGGTTTGTATATATTTATCTTTCGCCAATTTTTCAGGGGCATTCCCAAAGAGGTGGAGGAAGCGGCTTACGTCGATGGTGCTGGCATCAGCCGAACCTTTGCACGCATCATGCTGCCAAACGCAATTCCGTCCATTGTTACCGTGCTGCTCTTTTCCTTCGTGTGGCAATGGAATGACAGCTTCTACACGACAACCTATCTGACGTCCAGTAAAGTGATGTCAACACAACTGTCCTCTCTTCCGTACAATCTGGCCCAGCAGGTAAGCGATGGTGCATCCAAGGCGGATCCATTCTATCTAAGCATGATTCAGGATACAGGCATTTTGCTGGCCATCCTGCCTTTAATCATCATTTACCTGTTTGTACAGCGTTATTTCGTTGAGAGTGTTGAACGTACAGGCATCGTTGGATGAAGTCCAACTAGAGGATATTTACACTGGCACTCGGTTGACAGAATAACCTTCCGATCGCTGTTATCCCCAGATTTTTTTGATTCCCTTCTCCTAAGGGGAAAATCCGGGGATAGCGTATGCTTCCGATGCAGCTTTCTTTCAGAAAGCTTTTAGGTGAACGCTTCGCTTCTCCAGGTTTTTTCTGTCCTCTCCGTTATTGTGTAAAAGTTTAGTTGAACAGATATAGGAGAGGAGGTGTTGCCGTCCGTTTCATCGCTTCAAAACTTAAAAACAGGAGGGATTATATTGAAAAAATTGTTGATGTCATTGAAATTCATGCTCGTTCTTGCTCTGCTGTTGTCCATTACACCACTTGGATCGGACCGTGCGGAGGCATGGGTCGGTATGCCAATGGGCAAACTGCACGTGAATGGAAAGAATTTGGTTAACAGCAATAATCAGCCCGTCTTACTAAGTGGTTGGCATCAGCCTTCAGGTGCTTATTGGACTTACCAGAACAGCAATTATTATCTGAATCTTCATGGCAACAACCGCCATGCTGCCACATTGGCTTATCTGAAAGACATTACGGATACGTTCACAAGTACAAGTCCAAAATACGGAAGCAGCCACGGCTGGAATATGAATCAGATTCGTCTGTTCATTGACCGTGAGGACATGGGTGATGTGGCAGCAGGTACTTACAATTTTGCAGGTGTACAAACGGTAACGCAGAATGTCATTATCCCTTATATCCAATACGCTAAAACGAAAGGCGTCTATGTTACGCTCGGTCTTGATTTCACATTAAAGGATGATCAGGCTACCACTTCAGCCAATCTGCAAAAATTCAACGAAATCTGGGGTTATCTCGCTTCCCGGCCGGAAATCAAAAGTGCAGACAACGTACATTTCGAGCTGATCAATGAGCCGGTTAAATCGTATGCTAACGGCCATTGGGGTGGCTATAATGGCGAGAACGACTTTGTGGACCACTGGAACGATTTGCGCAATTTCCAGAATTCCATCATCTCGACCATCCGGAGCCAAGGCGCGGATAATGTTATCTGGGCCGCTGGTCTGGGATATAACCAATTCTACAGTTTGACAGCAAGCCATCCGTTGACAGACCCGCTCAACAATTACGGTTATGCGGTTCACTGGTATCCAGGGTATGGAGCGCATGACAACATGTCCATTCTTCAAGATCAATGGAATACCAATGTAAAGGCAGCGGCCGATAAATATCCGATCAACATTACCGAAGTAACATGGTTTAAAACGAAAGCAGGCGACTCCGAATACTGGAATCTGTTCAATGGCAGCAATGAGGGCTTTGGTAACAATACGAAGACCATTTTCAACGCGGCAGGCAATGTCAGTATTGCAGCTCACATGAACGGTTTTATTCTCGATGCTGGACAACGAAGCTCCTTTGCCGATCCTACGGCTGGCCTGAAATGGGACGGCGATGCTTCACGGAGCGCGATGGGCAGATTCCTCTTCAATTGGTTTTATGAACGTGCTCAGACCTATCCAAACGGCGGCACTCCATCAACTGGCCTGATTCCTGGGGCGACATACAAGATTGTGGCCAGACATTCAGGCAAAGTAATTGATGTACCGGGTGGCGTAAACGAGAACAATTTGCAGCTTCAGCAATGGTCCGATCTGGGAGGCAATCCTCAAAAGTGGGTCCTGAATCAAATAGCTAGCGGAATTTACAGTTTGACGAGTGTGAATTCGCCCGATAAGGTCATCGACATTCGGAATGGAACCAGCAACAACGGAGAAGCGGTTCAGCTTATGAGCAATTTGAATACCACAGCGCAGCATTTCAAAATCAATGATCTGGGCAATGGATACTGGAGTATTATAAATGTGAATAGCAATAAAGCCGTTGAAGTAGCAGGTTCTGCGACGACAGATGGTGCAAAATTGCAGCAAAACGATTACACAGGCGCAACCAACCAGCAATGGAAGTTTGTAGCTGTTAATTAAAAAACATGTACAAGCAGGACCTCCCAAGCCATAATATGGCCGTGGAGGTCCTTATTTGTATTCAGGGTGGAAATCAGCAAAAACATTAAAAACGAGCATACGGATCAGACGTAGCGGGTTCTCTTCTATTTAACGATATGGGGTCTTGTCATGGGATTTTAAGGATTTGTACCCAAAAGCAGAAGTTGTACCTTCACCTTGTGCAAATGAAAGGTGTATCATTAACAAAAAAGATTTGTAAACGCTTACGAAAGAAGGAGGTACATATGCAGCGCTTATGGTTCAAATTCTCGCCGTTGTTCCGCAGATTCATGATTTCTTATCTTATTATTCTCATGATTCCTCAAATTGCCGGATATGCCTCCTATAGAGCATCCATTGAAGCAGCGAGGACAAGTTCTATTGAGAACAGCTTAAAATCACTCAATCTTGGCAAAGAAATTATTGAACGAAATCTCATGCAGGTCGAGGATTTCACGAGACAGTTGGCCATTAACCAGGATTTATACCGTTTAATAGCCGATCCCAAGCCGCACGACGCTAATAATGTCTACGGTTTGAGCCGTATGCAGCGCAGTCTGTCCATGTACAGCAGCACCAATGATTATTTGTCTCATTTCTTCATCTATATCCCGAACTATAATGTCATTATTACGCCTACAACGGTTTACTACCGACCTGAACATTATTTTGCTGCCAATCGCCTGGAAGGCATGACGTTCGAAGAGTGGAAAGAGAACGTATTAAAAAAGCCTCATTTAAACGAAATCATTCCCCTACAAAACTATAAAAAGGAGATTCGCAGTAATGTGCTTGTGGACGCTCCTGCCATTACGTTTCTTCAATCGCTTCCATTAAATAGCTTTAACAAACCACAGGCTACAATCGGCGTAATGATTGATGAGAATAAAATGGCGAGCCTGACTCACCATATTGTGGAGCAATATGGAGGATGGACACTGGTGACAGACTCCAATGGAAATATCATTTTTTCGAGCGGCTTGAATAAAGACGAGGCGAAAAAATTAAAGGGTATGACGGCCAGCAAGGACGATGAAGCGAAGCCTATGGGCGACGGACGTCTGCTGATTTCCATTCACTCCAATCAAAACGGCTGGAATTACATGGCTGGCATCCCCGAACGTGCGCTTATGGTCAAAGCAGACCAAATCAAGCAGGTTACCTTTACCTTTACGCTAGCAACGCTTGGTTTCGGATTGTTGATCGGGCTTCTGCTGGCTTATCGAAACAGCGCTCCGATTCATCGGCTTCTGTCCGTGTTCCGGGAGCAGGATATTGGGCTGCCTGGAAAAACAAACAACGAATACGACTTTTTGGCCAGCAACATTACGAGTCTCATTACGAACAACCATCTTCTCAAGAACGCATTGAATGAGCAGCTCCCGATGCTGCGGGACGGGTTCATTAAACGTCTGCTTACCGGAGAGTTTTACACAACGCGCGAGCTGGAGGCCATCTCTTCCCAGACAGGTATTTCGCTTCAAACCAGCTGGGGCTTTGTGGGGATCCTGAAGGTAGACGGTTATGGCAGTCCGGATAGCGAAGAAATTATTCAAGAACTAAGCGTTGCGAGGCTCATCGTGCGCGAAGCCATGACGGCGTGGAATTCCGAAGTGCTGATAACAGACTGGGGAACGGATCAGATTGCTTTTGTGTATCCCCTAAGCGGAGATTCTTCGGATAAAGCCCTGCATCCATGTGAAGCTGAACTGGAAAAACTGACGCATGCGGTGTACCGGGACTACCGGGTATCGACCACAATTGGAACGGGCTCTTCTTATGATGTATGGAATGACGTTGGCCGTTCGTTCAATGAGGCAAGACACGCGCTGGAATATGCCCTTCACACTGGAAAGGACCATATGATGAAATTCGAGGATGCGGTGAAGGAAACGGAACTGTACTATTATCCGATTGAGTCTGAACAACGGCTGCTAAATACGCTCAAGGTCGGAGAACTGGAAGAATCGAACCGTATTTTGGATCAGTTGTTCAGCCGAAACTTCACAGAGCGAGAGCTGTCGTATGACATGACACAGCAGTTCATCATGGAATTGAAGGGAACATTTCTGAAGCTGGAACCAAAGATTATGATGGAAGAATCGCTTGTGGAGGAGCTTAAAGATCGAATTTCGGCGATTCAGGTGACGGATAAGGTTGCCATACTTCAGAGTAAGTTCCATCATCTGGCGAAAGACGTATGCCAAGACGTTCAACGTCGAAAATCCAACATGCATGCCGGATTTGTTAACGAAACGATTGTATATATCAAGGAGCGTTATGCTGATGCCAACTTGACGGTGTACCGGATTGCGGAACATATGGGCAAACCGGAAAAGTATATATCTCAGTTATTCAAGGAACATACCGGGGAGAACCTTTCCGATTATGTGGAAGTGGTGCGAATCAACAAAGCCGCTGAGCTGCTACGGGAGAGTCAGCAGACCATTGATGAAATCGCATTAGCAACCGGATATAACAGCGCGCATTCGTTCCGAAGAGCCTTCAAACGGGTTCGAGGTGTCTTGCCTAGTGCATTTCGACAGATGCATGATCCCATTTAAATCAAGCAGGAGGTATCCATCTTGATAAAACAAAGCGGAAACCACAGGAAAACCCTGGTGTAATCCAAGGGAATATCAGGCCTCCCAGCCTTCTTGACTGGAATCGTACCTCATTTTGTAAAGTGTACCTTTACGCAACCGGGTATGCACTTTTATGATTACGAGCAAGAAAGCGCTATCAAATTGGGAAAGGCTTATTTCCGATAGGCCACCTACTGGGGGGGATGACTCTGAGAACGACAATTTCGAATGGCAAAACGGTTGTTAAAGAAGGCAGGCGATCCGCATTGAAGCTGGCCTTGTCCAAGAGCTGGAGGAGGCACTGGCAGCTTTACTTGCTGATTATTCCTCCTGTCGCATATTTTATCATTTTCAAGTACGTGCCTATGGTTAACGCAGTGCTCGCTTTCAAGGATTACAACGTGATCAAGGGAATTTGGGGAAGTCCGTGGGTAGGTACCAAATATTTTGAGTTACTTTTCCAAAACCCCGCATTCGCTACCTTGATCAAAAACACGCTGTACATTTCGTTCTACAGTTTAATTGTCGGTTTTCCGGTTCCTATATTGCTGGCACTGGCACTGAACGAAGTGAAGAACGCCAAATTCAAGAAAACGGTACAGATGGTTACTTACGCCCCTTACTTTATTTCTACGGTTGTGATGGTATCCATTATCATGATGTTTCTTTCGCCGCGGCTTGGCATTGTTAACACCATCGCAGGTGCGCTGGGTTTGGAGGCCATCAATTTTCTTGGAGAGCCGGGCATGTTCCGATCCATCTATGTATTTTCTGATGTTTGGCAGAGCATGGGATATTCGGCGGTCATCTATTTGGCAGCCCTGTCGGGCATAGATCCTTCATTGTACGAGGCTGCCAAGGTTGACGGTGCTAACCGATTTCAGAAAATGGTGAATATCGATCTGCCCGGCCTGCTGCCAGCGGCGGTTATTATCCTGATCCTGAGCGTTGGAAACATCATGGCAGTCGGGTTCGAGAAAATCTATTTGTTGCAAAACCCGCTGAACCTGTCCGCTTCGGAAATCATCTCTACCTATGTGTACAAAATGGGATTGCTTAACGCCAATTACAGCTTCGCTACCGCTGTTGGCCTCTTCAATTCGCTTATTAACCTGATTCTGTTGTTAACAGTCAATGCAGCCGCCAAGCGTCTGTCCAATACAAGCTTGTGGTAATGCGGAAAAAGGGAGGAGTTCCACACGATGAGCAAGTTGCTATCTCAAGCCAACCGTTCGGCGGTTAAGCAGGGGAGTACGATCAGAGAATCTTTAGGAGACCGAGTGTTCATGGCTATCATCTACATTGTTCTGACGGTGGTCTTGATTGCTGTACTCTATCCGTTGATCTATATCGTAAGCTCTTCTTTGAGCAGTCCCGCAGCGGTTTCCTCCGGAAAAGTCTGGCTGTGGCCCATTGATTTGACACTGGACGGCTATAAGTCGGTTATGCGCAACGATCAGGTTATTATGGGTTACGCCAATTCGTTATTTTATACCGCAATCGGAACACTGATTAGTGTAGCGTTGACCATTATGATTGCTTATCCACTTTCCAAAAAAACCTTTGTTGGGCGCAGCCCTCTCATGATGTTTGTTACGTTCACCATGCTATTCTCCGGCGGCTTGATCCCAACTTATCTGGTGGTCAAATCGATGGGACTGATCGATACTCGCTGGGCCCTGCTGATTCCTAATGCCATTTGGGTGTGGCAAGTGATCATCGCACGTACCTTTTTTCAAAATTCAATCCCTGAAGAGCTGTCCGAGGCAGCTGATATTGACGGGTGCAGCGATATCCGTTTCATCTTCAGCGTCATTCTACCTCTTGCCAAACCCATCATTGCCGTTCTGTCGTTGATGTATGCCGTTGGACAGTGGAACGCATATTTTGATGCCCTAATCTATTTAAAAACGCAATCGCTCTATCCGCTTCAGTTGATTCTCCGCAGCATTCTGATTCTGAGCAACGGCACGAGTAACATGAATTTGGGGGAGATGGTGAAACAGCAGCAAATGGCCGAGTTGATGAAGTTTTCACTAATTGTTATGGCCAGCTTGCCCGTACTTGTTATTTATCCGTTTGTTCAGCGATATTTCGTTCAGGGCATGTTGATTGGCTCCGTTAAGGGCTAGTTCATTCCAATCATTCATAAGGGAGAGGGTCTTTTTGAGAAAAACAGGGTCATTTGTACTTGCATGTTTGTTGTTTCTGTCTGCGGTACTTGCGGGATGTTCAACTCTAGGCAGCGGGGAAAAGGGGGACGGCGCTTCATCCGGGGACAATGTGTCCATTAACGTGTTCGCTCACCAAGGTTCGGATACCAACCTTCAGACGAACAAGTTTACAGAGAAAATGGAAGAGAAGTTCAACATCAAGATAAACTGGACGACCGTTCCTTTTGATGGTGCAGCTGAAAAAAGACAGATTTCACTAGCTTCGGGCGACTACCCGGACCTGTATTTGCTCATTCCATGGGTGGACCGTTTTTCTCAAACAGACTTGTTGAAATTTGGCCAGCAAGGTGTCATTGTGCCGCTCAACGATCTGATTGACCAATATGCGCCGAATATCAAAAAGGTACTGGACAGCAGTGAGTACTATAAAGCGATGAATACGGCGCCCGACGGCAATATTTACGGTCTGACGGGCTTGAATGAATGTTTCCACTGTTCCTATCCGAACAAGATGTGGATGAATACCAAGTGGCTAAAACAGCTCGGATTATCCGAGCCCACAACGACAGAGGAATTTAAGGAAGTGCTGAAAGCATTCAAAACAAAGGACCCGAACGGCAACGGTAAAGCCGATGAAGTCCCGCTTAGCGGCTCCATTGAAAATTTCGGCGTGCACATCATTCCGTACTTGATGAATGGGTTTATCTACGATGATGACAGAACCTATCTGATTGTAAAGGATGGCCGGGTTGAGACGGTTGCAAGCAAACCGGAGTGGAAGGAAGGACTTGCCTATATCAAGTCGCTGTACGATGAAGGTTTGATCGACCCGGGTGCCTTCACGCAAAATGTCGGGGCCTTCAAAAAGATCGGAGATAACGCGGATGCGCAGCTTCTTGGCGCAGGTGCGGCCATGCACCCGTCTCTTTTTGTTAACACTGCCGAGGACTCTCCTTATGGGAAAGATTATAATCCGATCCCTCCGTTGAAAGGGCCGCATGCCAATTATGCGACCTACAACTATCCGATCGATCCCGGTGCTTCTTTTGTACTGACAAACAAAGCTAGCGAAGAAACACAGATTGCAGCCATAAAAATGCTGGATTATCTCTACACAGAGGAAGGAGCCATGAGCGCATATCTGGGTGAGGAGGGCACAAGCTGGCGCAAGCCACAAGAAGGTGAGGTTGCCCTCAATGAACAGGTGCAGCCGCTCTACAAAGCCATTCCACTGCCAACAGGAGCGGAGCCACGCAATGACAGCTGGGCTGCGCTGAGTCAGTACAATCACCATCGGGCATACCGTGATGCCGAAGTGCAGGGCAAGGACATCTATGCAGGTGACGGATATGAACGCCGACTTTATGAGGCAACACTGCTGATGGAAGGCAAAGAACCCGATGAAGTTTTCCCACATTGGGCATTGTGGGTGGACCCGGCAAACGCCGATGAAACAAGCATGATGCAGACGAATCTCAAGGATTATATTGACCAGAATGCCCTGCAATTCATTACAGGTGCGAAGAGTCTGGATAAGGATTGGGACGATTACGTGAAAGGGCTGGAGGGCCTGAACATTAAGCGTTATCTGGAAATTATGCAGTCCTCGTATGATTCTTCATCCATTTCCAAATAAGAAGAACTGGTCTGAATTTAGTTGTACCCTTCTCATGTATCTTTATGGACAGGAGGTAATCCAATATTGTTTGAAAACTTTGGCCTGAATGAAGTGCAGCTGAATGGAGAAGACTTCACTACCCGAAGGCAGCTTGTCAAATCGTACATGACTTCATTTGATATTAACCGGCTTATGCACACATTCAGAATTAATGCGGGGACTGCTTCTCATGCCGAGCCGTTGGGTGGCTGGGAAGCTGAGGATTGTGCCCTGAGAGGACACTTTGTGGGACATTTTCTGTCGGCTTGCGCCAAGTTTGCCTTTGCTGATCAGGATCAGGCACTTCACAACAAAGCCAGCGAGATTGTTGACATTATGGAATTCTGTGCTCGGCCTAACGGATATGTGAGCGCATTTGGGGAAGATCAGCTCGATCTGTTGGAGAACGAGGAGAACCGGAAAGTATGGGCTCCATATTATACTTTGCACAAAATCATGCAGGGACTTATAGATTGCCATGTGTACCTGAATAACTCGAATGCACTGAAGGTTGCCGTGAACCTGGCCCATTATATTCATGGGCGGTTCGCGAAACTTTCCTTCTGGAAGATTGACGGTATTCTGCGCTGTACCAGATTGAACCCGATGAATGAGTTTGGAGGCATGGGAGACGCGCTGTATTCCCTGTACGACCTCACACTTGATGCTAAATTGCTTGAGCTGGCGCGTCTGTTCGACAGGGATTATTTCATCGGTTCGCTTGCAAAGGGTCAGGACGTGCTTGAGAATCTGCATGCTAATACCCATCTGCCGATGGTTATCACAGCCTTGCATCGTTATGAGATTACCGGCGAGGAACAATATAAAACAGCCTCGCTACATTTCTACGAGTATGTGCAAGGGAGAACGTTTGTGAACGGTAATAGCAGCTCGAAGGCGACCGCCTATATAGAAGGTGGCGTTTCCGAAAAATCGGAGCATTGGGGCGAGGATGGGAGACTTGAGGATGCATTGACAGGCGGTGAAAGTGAGAGCTGCTGCGCGCATAATACAGAGCGAATACTGGAAAGAATGGTAAGACTGTCCGGGACGGTAAAATATCTGGATCATATGGAGCAGTTGAAATACAATGCCATTTTGAACAGTGCGAGCTGCAAAACAGGACTATCACAATACCATCAGCCAATGGGAAGAGGCGCATCCAAAAGCTTCAGCACCCCGTACAGCGATTTTTGGTGTTGTACCGGGAGCGGGGTGGAAGCTATGAGCGAGTTGCAAAAGAACATCTGGTTCAAAAGTGGAAATATGCTGCTGCTGAATGCATTCATATCATCTACGGTGGTATGGGATGAACAGCAAGCCCGAATTACACAGTATACCGATTTTCCTGACGGACTTGCGTCTACACTTCTGATTGAGCTAGATGAGCTAGCCCAGCCTGTGATCTTTACATTGATGTTAAAGGAAAAGGCTGTCAAATCGGTGAAGATTAACTCTGTTCCGGTTCATGTCCAAAAGGAAAACGGATATATCATTATTCAGCGTGAGTTCCAACATGGAGATATGCTCGACATCGAAATCAATGCGTATTTGCATTTGGTTCCACTCCAAGGCTCAAAGAACATGGCAGCAGTGATGTATGGTAGCATTCTGCTGGCGCAGTTGGGGCAGGCTGAACTGCCAAAGGGAATATCCAAAGATGATTTTTGCGAGAGAATGAGCAGACTTCCCCAGCATGAATTAGCCTTCAGTATAGAGGATGAAGAGGGGGTCTCAGTGAAATTTATCCCGCTGTTTCGCGTGGAGGAAGAAACGTATTCCGTCTATCTCAATTTGGATAATCGTTCTTCTGAAGCCAAACGGTTCTCGCTTGCCGAGGTGGGCAGAGGTGACATTCAACTGCAAGGGATGTAATAACCAAACGTTCCCGGTTCGCAAGAAGGGCATGCGACCGGGAACGAGGTATTTAGGAATGGAATAGGTGGAAAGATGGGCATTCACTACATTTAATAGATGCGATAATTGCCACTCAAAGCCAGCAGACTGAAGAAATAAAGACAGTTGTCATAGTATCGGCGCTCACCTTGGCGCAGCGGCGTTTTCCAAAACTGGTGCACAAACTGGCTGGCATGTGGGCCGTCCGCGGCCAAAGAAGCCATGGCATTGGTGGCTAGAAGTCCAACAGGATGCAGTGATGGTTCGTCGAAAGGTTCACCCTCGATGGTGTAACGACGATAATCGGATACTTCAATATCACTGAAAAATGCCTGTATCCGATTGGACTGCTGCACTTGCCAACGATCTTTGGCAAACCATTCCCAGTCAAGGGCTATGTTGGCTGCAACCCGGTAAGCGTCACTGTAAAAATGTCTGAAATCTCCATGACGCTGCGGCGGTGCGGGTGTGCCGTCAAAATTGGCGTACTCGGGCGAAAGTCCGGTCACCGGGTGACACGCTTTGTGCAGATACGCCCGGCTGGCTGATGCAGCCTCTCTCCAAAAAGCTTGATCGCACTCATCTGCGTATTTCGCGAACAGTTCATAAAAATGGGGTAGATGATAGGACGGGTCACTAAACGGTGATTCCGGTATGAATTTGATTAATTTCGTTTCCGGGTCCCACATCGGATCGCCTTCGCCATGTTCTCCTTGATGCAGGCATGCATGTAATATTGTTCTCGCTTGCTCTGCATAATCATATGGCGCAGGTCCATCTCCCCAGCGGTTGGAGGCAAAGAAAAGGGCCATCGCAAAAAATTCTTCACCGTCCGGTGCGGGCCCTTGCGATATCCGCGTGCCATCAGGTTTGCAATGCCATGCAAAATAATTCTTGTATCGACCTTCCGCATGCTGCATGAATGTTTTCGAGAAATTCCAGAGTCGATCGAACTCTTCTTTTTTGTTCATTTGCACAGCCATCATCATGCCGTAAGACATGCCTTCGGAACGCACATCAAGATTGCCAGTGTCAAGCATGTATCCTTTGTCCTCACCCATGGGGTGATAGATGCGCGTATCCGGGTCACCGTAGAACAGTTCGTTCCAAGTGTCCTCGATTCTTGCCTTGATTTCCTCATCCATATAACCGAGTTCCAAAAACATATTTCTGTATTCAGAGGTAGTGTAAGCGCCTTCAATAGTGTGAGTCAAATTCGTTTCCTCCTTATAGTCAATCATACTTGCTAAAGTATATCATGCGAGCTACTTATCAAATTAAAGCATTCACTTATAAAATTACAGTATTTTGGCCCGAGCTATTGGCATGAAGAAAAATATACATATCATGAAAGAGTACTGATTGGTCGGATTACGTCATTTTCTTTCCATATTTGAATGTTAAAATGAATTATAGACCTAAAAGTTGTTTCGAATATGAATATGGGAGGAACACAATGACAGAAGCAAATCAGAATCATCAACGCATGTGGTACAGCGAACCTGCCAAGGTGTGGAACGAAGCTCTGCCAATTGGAAATGGTCGCCTTGGTGCAATGATATTTGGAGGTGTAGCCGAGGAACGATTGCAGTTGAATGAGGATTCCATGTGGTACGGTGGAGCTCGTGATCGTAACAATGAAGATGCACTCCCTAATCTGCCTCGTATCCGCAAGTTCATTATGGAAGGGAAACTTCGGGAGGCTGAAGAGATTGCTTCCATGACGATGGCGGGACTTCCAGAAGCGCAGCGACATTATGTGCCACTTGGGGAGCTGCAGTTATCGTTAAGCCATCATGATGGTCCTGTCGAGGATTATGTACGGGAGCTTGATTTGGACCGGGGCGTTTCAAGGGTAAGCTATCGGGTCAACAACATCCGTTATTCACGTGAGCTGTTTGCCAGCCACCCGGATCAGGCCATCATACTTCGAATCTCCGCAGATACAAAGAATGCAGTATCGATAAAAGCCCGATTCAACCGACAGAACTGGAGGTACATGGAGAAAACAAAGAAGTGGGACCAGAGCGGCCTGATCATGCTTGGTGAATGCGGTGGTAAAGAGGGTAGTTCTTTTGCTGCTGTTATGAAAGCGGTACCAAATGAGGGTTCCTGCCGCCTTCTGGGCGAGTACCTGCTGGTGGAGGGCGCGACCTCGGTCACACTGATGCTTGCTGCGGGAACGACTTTCCGTCAGGAAGATCCGGAGTCACACTGTAAACTTCTCCTGGAAGAGCTTGGCCGGATTCCTTATGAAACGCTGCTTGAAAGGCACACAACGGATTATGGTGAACTCTACAACAGAGTAGCATTGGATCTGACAAAGAGCTCTGAACGTAATGAACTTCCAACTGACAAAAGATTAGAAGAATTCCAAAAGGGATCAGAGGACCCGGGATTGATCGAGACCTATTTTCAGTATGGCCGTTATCTGTTCATTTCCTCCAGCCGACCAGGCTCTTTGCCTGCAAATCTTCAAGGGATATGGAATGACAGTTTTACACCGCCATGGGATAGTAAATTTACGATCAACATTAACGCACAAATGAATTACTGGCTGGCCGAAAACTGCAATCTCGCAGAGTGTCACGAGCCATTGTTCGATCTGATTGAGAGAATGCGGGAGCCGGGCCGAATCACGGCACGGGTTATGTATGATTGCCGGGGGTTTACGGCACATCACAATACGGATATTTGGGCAGACACAGCGCCTCAGGATACCTATCTTCCAGCTTCGTTCTGGCCGATGGGGGCTGCTTGGTTATGCTTGCATTTGTGGGAGCATTATCGCTATAATCAGAATCTCGTTTTTTTGGAACAGGCCTATGAAACCATGAAGGAATCGGCCGAATTTCTCCTGGACTATCTGATCGAGGATGCAGAAGGCCGTCTGATTACTTGTCCATCCGTCTCTCCTGAGAACAGCTATAAGCTGCCTAGTGGCGAGATCGGTGTGCTTTGCGCTGGGGCTTCAATGGATTTTCAGATCATCGAAGCACTGTTCAACGCTTGTATTCGCAGTGCCGAGTTGATTGGAAGAGACCTTTCATTCAGAAAAGAACTCGCTGATGCCCTGAAGCGAATCCCGAAGCCGCAGATCGGCAAGAACGGCCAAATTCAGGAGTGGATGGAGGATTATGAAGAAGTGGAACCAGGCCATCGGCACATCTCGCATCTATTCGGGCTGTATCCTGGAGAATGTTTCTCTCCAGCACATACGCCGGAATTGGCGAAGGCTGCACGGATCACGCTGGAGCGCAGGTTGGAAAATGGCGGTGGACACACGGGCTGGAGCCGGGCCTGGATCATTCATTTCTGGGCACGCCTTGAGGATGGAGAGATGGCTTACGAAAATGTCAGGGCTCTATTGGAGCACTCAACGTTGCCTAATCTTTTTGACAATCACCCGCCATTTCAGATTGACGGCAACTTTGGTGGAGCATCGGGAATTGCCGAGATGTTACTGCAGAGTCACACTGACGTGATTCGGCTTCTGCCTGCTGTACCTGTCCAGTGGCATGAAGGGAGTGTTAGAGGCCTCAGAGCCCGAGGCGGATATACACTCGATTTCTCCTGGAAGATGGGGGAGGTGACTACAGTAACCGTAAAAAGTACAAACACTGGTGTTTGTCAGTTGCAAGGCCCTGGTCTCAAGCCTATTTCCTTTAATGCAGAGGCTGGACAGTCCTATATTTTCACCTGACGGATTGACATTCAAAATTGGCTGCCAGAAGGCTGGGTATTGGAATACAAACTATACTTTGTCAGGTAAAGACATAGCATTTAACAGGTTGTCTGCTTTACATGCGAGCGTTAGACTTTAAGTTAATAAAGTATAAAAGACATCTGTTAGCATACGATGTTACTCTCATTTATCCGGGAAGGGATGATTTTTCATGCAGGACATGAGTGAGACATCCTTGAACTTCGAATCGCAAGCTTATCGTGATCTGATTGCAAAATCACTGCTGCATAAAGGTCATAATGCCAGACTGAAGAAGGCTATTGAGAAAACAAAACGCGGTGAGCCTGTAACGATTGCATACATCGGTGGCTCGATTACTCAAGGTGCCGGGGCTGAACCGATTCATATGAATTGTTATGCATATCAATCCTTTCACCTTTTCAAGAAAATGTTCGCTCCAACAAGTAACAGCTCACTACGTTTTATTAAGGCCGGGTTAGGCGGAACACCTTCCGAGCTTGGTGTAATCCGCTATCATCGAGATGTACTTAGAGAGGGGAAAGTCAAGCCAGATATAGTCATTGTGGAGTTCGCCGTGAACGATGCCGATGATGAAACCGAAGGAACATGTTATGAAAGCCTTGTGCTGCAAGCGTTAAGAGCTGACAATGATCCTGCTGTCATTCTGCTATTCAGCGTATTTAAGAACGACTGGAATCTGCAGGATCGGCTGGCTCCTATAGGTTGGCACTACAACCTCCCGATGGTAAGTGTGAAAGATGCTGTTGTAGAACAGTTTCAACTTCCCCCTGAGGAAGGAAGACTCATCTCCAAAGAGCAATACTTCCATGACATCTATCATCCAACCAATGCCGGGCATCTTGTCATGGCCGATTGTCTGGGCTGGCTGTTTGAGGTAACGGATCGTTCTGACCTGGATCAAGGAAAGGATACGATTAATAAACCACCACTAATCGGAAATGCATTTGTGGATGTGAAGCTGCTGGACCGACTGAATGGCGAGAGCGTCGCCCGCATCGAAGTGGGGGGGTTTGGAGAAACGGATACGGATCTGCAAATGGCTGAGATGGATGATGATCCATACGGCACGCCTCATTTTCCTAATAACTGGATGTATTCCAGAGAGAGCGGGAGTCAAGCTGGCAGCTTCAAGATGATTCTGCGGAGCAAGCGGCTCATTCTGATTTTCAAGGATTCTGCAAGTGATGAGTTTGGTACCGCAAATATATGTGTGGACGGGGAGCTGGTCCATAAAGCTGATCCGCATCAAATCAATTGGACGCATTGTCATGTGCTGCTCCTGTTCGATGAGAAGCAGTCCAGCGAGCACATCATTGAGATTGGAATGGCCGAAGGTCATGAAGACAAATCGTTTACGATATTGGGCTTTGGTTATGTCGATTAACAACGGCATCTGGCTCAATAGAAGCTTGAGATGCAAGTGTAGGAGAGGAGAATGAGGATGATCGCAGCACCAAAAGGATATGATCAGTATAGGGAGGGCATACCGCGCGGGATCATTGAGACGGTAGAATATCCCTCGACAACGGTGGGGAATTCGCGCAAAGCAATGGTGTATACGCCTCCCGGATTTTCTTCGGATAATACGTATAATGTCCTGTATCTTTTACATGGCATAGGCGGGGATGAAACCGAGTGGTACAATCATGGCACTCCTCAGGTCATTCTCGATAATCTGTACGACGATGGCAAGCTTGAGCCGATGATTGTCGTTTTCCCCAATGGCCGCGCGATGCCGAATGATCGAGCAGAGGGGGATCTGTTTGATCCGGATAAAATTCAAGCGTTCGAGAGATTTGAATCCGACCTGTTTGACGATTTAATTCCTTATATTGAAGAGAATTACCCGGTGTGGATCAATCGGGACAACCGCGGGATTGCCGGTTTATCGATGGGCGGTGGTCAATCCTTAAATATCGGATGGAGTAATCTCGATCGATTTGCATGGATTGGAGCCTTTTCCGCTGCCCCAAACACACGTGCCCCGGAAGTGCTCATCCCTAATCCGAGTGAGATTACTGGGCTTGTGAGAAACCTTTGGCTGTCCTGTGGAGATCAGGATAACCTCAAACATATCAGTGATCAAATGCATGCTTATTTGGCACAACACGGCATTTCTCATATTTGGAATGAGGAACAAGGTGGGCATGATTGGCCAGTGTGGAAGAATGGACTGTATCAATTTTCCCAATTGCTTTTTAAAATTTGATTTGGATCTCTTGGATCACTTAACTTAGTGAAACTTGATTTAAACGGTTAGACTCTATCCTGTCAAACCGTTTTTTTTGTTGTCTGACCATTCGGGAATCAGGTGATCCGAATCCTGATTAGGTTTGCCATTTGACATCTACATCACTATATCGTAATATTGTAATATAACGTTTTAGGAGGAATGAGTTTGAATACACCTGCCTTTGATAGTAGTGATCTTAAGCAGTTCGACGAACCTGCTAATCTGCTAAAAGCTTTATCTCATCCCATTCGTTTGTGCATTGTACGTGGGCTGATGCGCAAAAAGAAATGTAACGTTTCATATATGCAGGAGTGTCTTGATCTGCCGCAATCAACCGTATCTCAGCATTTGCAGAAGCTGCGCAGTGCAGGTATTGTCGCCACTGAGCGCAATGGCCTTGAAGTGAATTACGTGCTTGCGGATCAACGGATTGAACAGATTATACCTATTCTTTTTGGAGAGGACGATTGTGAATCATGAGCAAAAAAGTATTGATTGTTGGTGGCGTAGCAGGGGGAGCATCTGCTGCTGCTCGCCTGCGCCGCCTGGATGAACACGCCGAAATCATTATATTTGAGAAAGGACCCTATATTTCATTTGCCAATTGTGGGTTACCTTATTATATTGGAGGCACGATCGCTGAGCGCGATCGTCTGCTGGTACAAACACCCAAAGGAATGGCCGATCGTTTTCGAATCGATGTACGTACGAAGAGTGAAGTCATCGCGATTAATCCGCACAATCGAACGGTTCAGGTACAGAGCCATGAGCGCGGACGATATGAAGAAAGCTACGACGAGCTAATTTTGTCACCAGGTGCACGGCCTATTATTCCTGATCTGCCGGGGAAGGACAACCCGCTTATTTTCACCGTTCGCAGCATACCGGATATTGACCGCATCAAAGAGCAGATGAATTCAGATAACAACGCTTCTGCAATCGTTATTGGTGGTGGATTTATCGGTGTTGAAATGGCAGAAAATTTAAAAGAAGCAGGACTGGACGTCACACTGGTCGAGGGTAACGGACAGCTGCTCACCCCATTTGATCCCGAGCTGGCAGCGGCACTGGCACAGGAAATGGAGCAGCATGGCGTTAAGCTGCTATTTTCACAGCGTGTTCAAGGTTTCCAATCACGTGAACAAGGGATTGGTGTGGAGCTTGCCGATGGTCGGGTTCTTGCCGCAGATCTGGTCATTCTGGCAATAGGCGTAGCTCCGGACACTGCTTTTCTGCAACATAGCGGTGTTTCCCTGGGTGCACGTGGACATATCATGGTCAACGAAGCGCTGGAGAGCAGTGTGCCGCATATCTATGCAGTTGGTGATGCCATTGAAGTAAATGATTATATTCATGGAACGAAGACTGCGATTCCGCTGGCTGGACCTGCCAATAAGCAGGGACGAATTGTTGCCGATCGGATTGCGGGATTACATTCAACGTACAAAGGAACACAAGGGACGTCCATTATTAAAGTATTTGGAATGACCGGTGCTTCAACCGGCAGTAATGAAAAAACACTAAAACGTCTCGGAATTAATTATCGCACGGTTATCGTACACCCTGGCTCTCACGCCTCGTATTATCCAGGTTCCAGCGCGATCACTCTCAAGCTGCTGTTTGCACCGGATGGTAAAATTCTTGGCGCTCAGGCCGTCGGCTATGACGGAGTGGATAAACGAATAGATGACATTGCGGTAGCCATACATTTTGGCGGTCACATCAGCGATCTGGCTGAGCTTGAGCTGAGTTATGCACCGCCATATTCCTCTGCGAAAGATCCGGTAAACATGGCTGGATATGCAGCAGAAAATATCATGACTGGGCGGGTAGACACGTTCACCTATGATCAGTTGTCTGCACGCGAACCCGAACAGTCTATATTGCTCGATGTGCGCAGCGAACTGGAGTATCGTAATGGGAACATTCCGGGGTCATTAAATATTTCAGTGGATGAGCTTCGTCAGCGTATCCATGAATTGGATTCCTCCAAAGAAATCTGGGTTTACTGCCAAGTCGGCTTGCGCGGATATACGGCTTCGCAAATTTTACGACAGCATGGCTTTAAAGTGAAAAACCTGAGTGGAGGCTATAAAACATACCGTCAGGCGCAATTTATGCCCACACCATTTTTTACAGAAAGTCATAATAATACAAACGGTCAGCGTTCTGTCGAACAACTGCCAGCTACCAAAGAAACTGCATTGGAGCCGACCCAGCCGTCGTTAATGCAACCTTTGCATATTGATAACGAACTGAACGTATGCGGCTTAAGTTGTCCCGGTCCGCTAATCCAGGTCAAGCAAAAAATGGATCAACTGACAGACGGACAGACCCTGCGCGTAAAAGCTTCCGATCCGGGATTTTATGAAGACGTCAAGGCATGGGCAACCATGTCAGGCTCCACACTTCTACAGTTGGAACGTGGGAAGGGGAGCATTATTGAGGCGGTACTTGCCA
Source organism: Paenibacillus vandeheii (assembly GCF_030433635.1). Classification (NCBI taxonomy): domain Bacteria; kingdom Bacillati; phylum Bacillota; class Bacilli; order Caryophanales; family Paenibacillaceae; genus Paenibacillus; species Paenibacillus vandeheii. The sequence goes on along the minus strand of NZ_JAROCD010000008.1, from coordinate 60,429 downwards.
AGAACACAGCGCAATCCGTATCCTCAACTAAGCAAACTCCTGAAGCTGAGCCTGCCAGTACGTTAGTTGTTTTCAGCGGCGATCTGGATAAAGCCATTGCGTCATTTATTATTGCGAATGGGGCAGCGGCAAGCGGACGAAAAGTAACGATGTTTTTTACCTTCTGGGGATTGAATATCATCCGCAAGCATCAGCCACAACCTGTATCCAAAACAGGGATAGGCCGTATGTTTAACATGATGCTGCCAAGCAGCAGCCGCAAGCTGGGTATGTCCAAAATGAACATGCTGGGAATCGGGCCAAAAATGATCCGCGGTCTGATGAAAAATAACAATGTTGCTTCTCTGGAGGAGCTGATACAGACCGCAGCAGAGCAAGGCGTTGAGATGGTGGCTTGCCAGATGTCCATGGATTTAATGGGCATTCAACGTGAAGAAATAATGGATCAGGTTACCATTGGTGGCGTGGGTTATTATTTGGGACAAGCGGCTCAGGCAAATCATAACCTGTTTATATAAAATTCGATATTAATCTGATCTCTGTTACAATCTGAACATCCTAATCTTATAAAAAAATCATCTATTTGAGTCTGTACGTTTTCCAATGAAAGCCACTAATGTAGTGGCTTTTTCTTTATAAACTTTTTCTTTACAAACCAAGCTTCGCTCTTGTTGTTTATAAATGAACCTTCTTGTCCTTTCACGCAATAAACGGAACGGAATATGCAATGAAAATGTTCCTTAATTGCCTTATTATGTAATAAACCTGCCATGATTCAGTTCATATAGAAAGCGCTTTCCAATTAGTTTCTCATGGGTTAGTACAATGTACAGGATTCATTATTTGAAGAGGAGGATGAGGTTAATGAGTGTACGTTTCAAAAAAACGATTAGCGTAATACTTGCCTGCTTGACTGCTCTGCCCGTTATGATCACGGCACAAACTCCAGCGAAGGTGTCCGCAGCGAGTGATGTAACAATTAACCTATCGGCAGAAAAACAGATTATACGGGGCTTTGGAGGGATCAATCATCCTGCCTGGATCGGAGATCTTACAGCGGCGCAACGGGAAACCGCTTTTGGTAACGGTCAGAATCAACTCGGCTTCTCTATACTGCGAATTTATGTCGACCCGGATCGGAATAACTGGTATCGCGAAGTCCCCACAGCCAAACGTGCCATTGAGCAGGGCGCTCTCGTATTTGCTTCACCATGGAATCCGCCCAGTGACATGATTGAAACCTTTAATCGCAACGGGGATACAAATGCCAAACGACTCAAATACGACAAATATGCCGCATATGCGCAGCACCTGAATGATTTTGTTACCTATATGAAAAATAATGGTGTAAATCTGTATGCGATTTCCGTACAAAACGAGCCGGATTATGCGCATGATTGGACTTGGTGGACGCCTGAAGAGATGCTTCGGTTTATGAAAGAAAATGCCGGATCAATTAATAACACCAAAGTGATGGCACCCGAATCGTTCCAATATTTAAAAAACATGTCTGATCCGATATTGAATGACCCGCAGGCTCTTGCCAATATGGATATTCTCGGTGCCCATACGTATGGAACACAGTTCAGCAACTTCCCTTATCCGTTGTTCAAACAGAAAGGCGCAGGGAAAGAACTTTGGATGACTGAAGTTTATTATCCAAACAGCAACAATAATTCGGCTGACCTCTGGCCAGAAGCGCTCGACGTCTCCTATCATATGCACCATGCTATGGTAGAAGCAGATTTTCAGGCTTATGTCTGGTGGTATATCCGCAGGCAGTACGGTCCCATGAAAGAGGACGGCACGATTAGCAAACGCGGTTACAATATGGCTCATTTCTCCAAATTCATTCGTCCAGGTTATGTCAGAGTTGACGCAACCAAAAATCCGGATACGAACACATATACCTCAGCTTACAAAGGAGATAACAAGGTCGTTATCGTTGCAATCAACAGAGGTACCTCGGCAGCAAGTCAAAGGTTTGTTTTGCAAAACGGTAATGCTTCGACAGTTTCCTCCTGGGTCACGGACGTCAGCAGAAACCTGCAGGCAGGATCACCCATTAATGTATCCAGTGGTGCTTTTACAGCCACGCTGCCACCACAAAGTGTTACAACCTTCGTTGCCAGTCTGACAGGTGTTTCGAGTGTTTCCAATACGGATAGTACCTATGAAGTCGAGACGGTTCCTAATCAGGCAGCGGGCAATTGAAATCATTCAACGTTAAAGGAACAGCCTGCTGCATTTAAGGCCAATTCATTCAAGAAAAAGAGACGTTCCTGGATTACCGGGAGCGTCTTTTTTTCGTATGACTGGTGTAACTTATAACGGGGAGGTGACTGTTCCTTCTATAATAATCCAGCCCATTTCAGACCATGCCAAATCCCGTCTTGCTCTGCATGGGTCGTCACATGGGAAGCTATTTGTTGCAGAGGATACGGGGCGTTGCCCATGGCAATGCTACAGCCTGCATAGCGAAACATCTCCATATCATTGAAGTTGTCACCGAAGGCATACACATTTTCAGGGGAAAATCCGATTCGGGCAGCAAGTTTGGAAACACCTTCCGCTTTGGAGCCCCCCGCAGGCAGAACATCCATGGAGAATGGATGCCAGCGGACAAAGTGGAGATCACGAAACCTTTCGCGATAGGATGATTCTTCTTCTGGTGAACAGAACAGCATCGTCTGATAGATAAGTCTGTTTTTGCAGAATTGCTGATTAACCCCAGGGTGGGTCACTCCAAGCGAAGTTAGGCAAAGGTCTACATGGGGGTGATAATCCTGACTGCAGCTCATTTGCGAATGATCAAGATAGACGAGTGGATGTCCGGATAAGCCAGCGAATACAGACAGTTGATTCAAAGCATCCGAGCGGATGGGATTGCTGTGAATGAGTTCCCCTTGATGAATCATATATTGTCCATTGAAGCTAACATAAGACGACAGTCCAAGTTCAAGGCGAACCTGTTCCAACATGAACGGAGATCGTCCTGAGGCCAAAGCTACCGTATGACCGGCTTCTTTTAACGTCTGAACGGCTTGCTTCGCGGAAGCGGGAATCCGATTATGACGATCCAGAAGAGTACCATCGATGTCAAAGAAAATCAGCTTCTTGGTTTGAATCAAAACGTCACACCCCTTCGCCGCTGACGGAAGAAAGACTCAGACTCACTTGGTCGTTCAGGGAGAATGGAAGGGGAGAGATGACTTCCCAACGTGTATCATCGCTGCGGATGTCATAATGAAATTCTTTCCCTTGAAACTGGACATTGACAATCTCACCCGATATCCCCGCTTTGCCTGAAGGCTGCAGCTGGAACTGATCCGGCCTGACGGGATATAAGCCGTGTGATTTGAAATAGTTCGCAACCTGCTTGCCAGGCCAGGAAATATTCGTACCGCCCTTAGGCATAAAGACATCTGCATCCCAGTGACCTGTGACCAAGTTGGATTTTGAAACGAATCTCGCTACGAATTCGGTCTCCGGCCGCAAATAAATTTCCTGCGGCGTTCCAGCCTGCTCAATCCGTCCATCTTTCATAACGATGATGCGGTCAGCCATAGCTAGGGCTTCGCCTTGATCATGCGTAACGTAGACTACAGCCGATTCGGTATTTCGGTGTACCTGTTGAATCTCACGTCGCATATCCATGCGAAGCATGGCATCCAGACTGCTGAGAGGTTCATCCATCAGCAGCAGTGATGGTTGGGGAGCGATGGCCCGTGCGATAGCGACGCGTTGTTTTTGTCCCCCGGACAGCTCATGCGGCATGCGGTCTGCCAGATGTGAAAGTCCCGACATATTCAGAACTTCATGTATCCGGTTCTGTTCGTTATTTTTAATATGAGAAGGTGTTGATTTGTGTGTCCGTATGGGGAAGCGGATGTGCTCAGCCACATTCATATGCGGCCACAGTGCAAAGGACTGGAATACCATGCCGATTCTTCGTTTTTCCGGGGGAAGCAATGTCCCTGAGCCTGCAACCACCAGGTCATCCATGAGAACCTCGCCGCTGCTCGGCTGCTCGAATCCGGCAAGAATGCGCAGTAATGTAGTTTTCCCACAACCTGACGGTCCAAGGATCGCTACGAATTCTCCATCCTTAATCGTTAAGTCAATGGAATGAAGTGCCTGGAAACTGCCGAAGGATTTGCTAACCTGTTTGATCTGGATACTCATGACTTCACTCCCTTACGTGCAGCCCATCGCTGAACGATGAGCAATATTACTCCTCCTGCCGCAATAAGTGCGACAATCAGACTGGACAATGCGGTTGAATAGAGGGTATCCCCTGCCTGCTCAAAACTAAATATGGTGACACCAATAGTCTGTGAACCCGAAGAATATAACAGTGCCGATACGGTAAGCTCGGTCAGGGCAGTCAGGAAGACCAACATGCCTCCTGTCAGAATACCCGGCAGCAATAATGGCAGCAAAACTGAGGTCCACTTGCGCCAGAAACCTGCCCCGGAGATCCGTGCAGCCTCCTCCATCGATGAATCCAGCTGCATGAATGAAGTGACACTTGAACGAATCTGAAGAATAAGAAATCGACAGATATATGCGATAAACAAAATGGTCATCGTCCCATAGATGCCAGGGTTCCAGCCAGGGATCGGCTCCATCCATACCAGAATCATGGACAGGGCGAACACGATACCAGGTAAGGTGTAAGGAACAGCAGTGGCCAGCTCGGCCATTTTATTGAATCGATTAGGCTTACGTACCCGTATATATGCAAATCCTGAGCCTATAATCAGACAAGCGAGCATCGTGACGAGGGCGAGGACAAGACTGTTCTGGATCGCCTGCCACACACGCTCATTTTCAAAAAGAATATATCTGTAATTGTCTAATGTCATATTGGCACGTGTAAGACCGAGCCCATAGGCTCTTTTGAAAGACATCGAGAACATGGAAGACAATGGAACAATAGTAATCAGCAAGAGACCAGACCATATAGCCAATGTTAATGGCTTCCGCATGCGACCCAAAGCATATCTGGGGGCCAGATCGGGCTGCATCGTGTCGGAGGCATGATTTTTGCGCAAAAGGATCCATTGCAACAGACTTCCGACTATCGCAGCTGCACCGAGCAGCACAGATAAGGATGCACCACGGGCGAAAGCTGAAGGTCCAAACCCGATAATTTCTTCATATATAAGCGTGCTGAGAACTGAAATGTTCACAGGTGTGCCGAGAAAGGCCGGTATGCCGAAATTGTCCAGCGAAGCCAGAAATACAAGCAATCCTCCAGCCGTCAGGCCCGGCAGGGCAAGTGGCAATGTAATGCGACGGAAAACTTCCATCCTTCCGGCACCTCCAGCTCTTGCCGCCCATTCCAGATCACGCGGGATTTTGCGCAGTACATCCAGTGTGAACATGTACACCAGCGGAAAATGATGAATACCCATAACAAATACAATTCCACCTAAACTGTACATACTCCATGGGGCGAGTCCGGGATGAATCCATTGCAGTACACCCGCAAGCCATCCCTGCGATCCGGTAAAAGAAGACCAGGACAACGTAAGAACATAGGAGGGTAGAATAAAACAAAGTAAAATCCCCATATGCAGGGCGGACTTATTTCGGATATCCGTGTAGGCAACGATCCAGGCCAGTGTTGTTCCGAGCACCAGAGAGAGCACAGTAGAACCGGTAACGATAAATACGGTATTGCGCAATGTGGACCAAAAACGGTCCTGTTGCAGTAATTCGCTATAGTGAGATAGCGTTAAACCTTGCTCGCCCTGAAAACTGAGAAGAACCAGCTTCAGGATGGGGTATACAAAAAATATCAGTACGGCTGCTGCACCCAACAGGGCTGCCAGTCGATTCCAACGTAACAGACCGGAGAGGGAGGAAAAGGGCTTGCGCCCTTCTGCTTGTCCCCGCAGAACCATTCTATTTGTTTTCACTTTCTCCATAAGAACAGCTCCAATCCTTACTCGCCAAACACATTAATGAATTGCTGTTTGTCTGTTTCGCGATCAACTGCAAGTTTGGCTGCATCGCCAGGCAAAATCTTCATTTCCGATACACCTTTAAGTCCTTCAGGTGGAGCAACGCCTTCACGAATAGGGGAGTATCCGATCTCGGCTGACAGCTTCTGGCCATCTTCAGAGAGAACGAAATCCACAAAAGCCTGGGCAGCAGGAACATTGGCAGCTTCTTTCATGATCCCAATCGGTTCAGTGATGATCGGAACACCTTCTTCCGGATAGATCAGTTCAACCGGAGAACCTTTTGCTTTTTCTCGGGCCACGAGGTAATCAACAACGACCCCATACGATTTTTCACCGCTGGCTACAGCTTTTATTACGGCACCGTTACCTTTAATGACGGACATACCATTCATCTTGGACTCCTGCAGAAAATCCCATCCGAATCCATCTGTACGGCTGAAGACACCAATGTTGTAAGCGGCCGCGCCAGAGTATAGAGGACTCGGCATGATACTTGCATTTTTGCTCTCAGGCATGGTCAGCACTTGCCAGGAAGTTGGTTGGGCTGTGACTTTTTGGGTATTGGTAGCCAGTACCGTTGCCATCACCTTCGTACCAGCGTACATGCCATCGGGATCAACAAGATCTGTCGGAATCTGACTTAATTCTGGTGACTTGTAAGCGAGCAGAAGATCATCGCTTTTCAGATTTTCAAAGGTAACTGCATCCGCCAGCAGGAGTACATCCGCCTGAGTTTTGCCTGCCTGGCGCTCTGCCTGAATTTTGGCTGTGACTTCCTCCGTTCCAGAACGGAAGATGCTAACCTGAACATCGGGATATTTTTGGTTAAAAGCATTGACCAGTTTGCCTGCATCCTCTTCAGGCTGGGAGGTATAGAAGGATAGCTTGCCCGATACCGAATTTGAAGCTGCGCCTGAATTGCCTTGATCTGGTGTGGCTTGTCCTTGAGCGGAACAACCACTGAACACAATCATGCCTGCCAGCAGGGGCAGTAGTAACGTCTTTTTAAATGGAATCACAGATAATCTCTCCTTTGGGTGTCTATCTTATCGTTCAGTAAGTCATACTATTTCAGAAATGAGAATCGATTAGAGCAAGTAATTGTGGATGGCCTGTGCCACCCCGTCTTCGATGTTGCTACCCGTAACTATATCCGCGATTTCCTTCACATGAGATTCGGCATTGCCCATGGCAATACCGATTCCTGCCCATTGCAACATATCCAGATCATTATCATAATCCCCGGCAGCCGCAACCTGCTGAGGTTTGATATCGTGTGCGAGGCACAATCTCTCCAGGGCTTCACGTTTACTAATTCCAGCGGAGTTGACATCGAATCGCAAACTTCCAGTTCGCGTGCATTCAAACAATCCTAACCCGCCAAGGGTATGAAACAGTTTCTCGCGTGAGGCATGGTCCTTACAGATGACAGCTGCTTTGTAGAGCGTGTTCGGCATATTGCGTACAAAGGTTCTGAAATCCTGTCCGACCTCGACCAATTGAATAAGATCAGCCTGATCCTTGTACCGTTCTTCCGGTCCTTCTAATTCGGGTCGGATGACGACATTGTTCAAGGCCCAATTCTTGTTGATATCATTGATTTCCTGAACATAGAGCACATTGTACCCATAGAAATGAATGTAGGCTCCTTCTTGCTGGATGACATCCAACATAAGCAGAATATCTTCCGTTTTCAGTGGAACACCTTCAAGCATTTCACCTGTCACCGGATCTACGGTCACCGCTCCATTAAGTGCAACCAGTGGGAAAGTCATGGAGACTTCCCGGGCATGAAGCCATACGGAAGCGGGAAATCGGCCGGATGCAATGGTGACATTCACATTCCCTGACATGAGTTGCTTGATGGAGCTTCGTGTCATGGGGGTTATTACTTTGTCTGGATTCAGCATCGTGCCGTCCAGATCAAGGGCCAACAATTTGTACATGAGAAGATCCCCCCGATTAAATAGCTTACACGGTATACATTCGCAGTGGCTCGGGTATATCCACAAGTCCCCCATAGGAACGACTTGCTTCATGGCGCATCAACTCGAGATTGCCATCCCCGGGAAGATGAACCAGGACGAGCTGTTTTACATTGGCTTGTCCAGCAATCATGCCTGCCTGAAGTGCATCCATATGTCCCTGGCCGGTGGTATGCACACTGCCTTCACAGATGGTAGCCTCGCATAAAAAAATGTCAGCATCCCGTGCAAGTTCGATAAGAGAATCACAATAGGAGGTATCGCCCGAATACACCAGCACCTTGCCTTTATATGTGATCTTGACGGCATAACACGTAATGGTATGCTGCACTTGTACAAATTCAATCTCTGCACCTGCTAGTCGAATCGTGGTTGAAGGGTCAATGGTAATGACCTCGGTATGCTCACCACGCAGACCACTCAGGAGCTCAACTGGATTATCCGGAGCATACAGCTTCAGTTTATGCGACATACGTCCATTGCGAATGGCGCCAGCAGCAGCATATTGGAGCACACCAAGATCTGCGATATGATCATGGTGTAAGTGAGACAGAATAACACCAGATAGTGCCTCGACACCTGTCTCGGAGGGAAGCTTGCTCATGACGCCACTGCCACAGTCCAGCAAAATTTGTCCTTCATCTGTGGTTACAAGGTAACCCGCAGTGGCTCCTCCTGCGGCGGGATATCCCCCCCAGTAACCTAAAATTTTCACATTCATCTTTTGCACCTCAGTCTGTCTTGTTCTGCATCCTTTACAAATGTTCCGTACAGTTACAATTGTAAGAAGGCTTTATTACTTACGTGTCAAACGAATGTCAATCTTGTGTAAAATGCCATTGGGCATATCTTCCTTGCTTGACTCGACTGTGAGTGCCATTCTATAGTGGGACATATGTACGGATGGAACTATAAAATTAAAAGGCGGACTTGTATGTGAACATAGACGAACGCAAAAATATGGTAAGAGTCTGTAAAATGTATTACTACGAATCCTGGACACAGGAGAAGATTGCCGAGAAGTTGGGTGTATCCAGGCCAGTCATATCCAAGATGCTCCAGCGTGCCCGGGAAGAGGGTATTATTGAAATTGTCATTCACGATGATGATCATGAAGTCTCCAAATTGGAGAACGAGCTGGAAGGTCTGTTCAATCTGAAGCAGGCGTTAGTTGTTCCAACCAAGGATCTCAACAAAGAATTGTTATCGAGTGCCGTGGGTAAGGCAGCAGCACAATTTGTTCTGAAATTAATCAAAAACGGAGATCGTGTAGGTGTTTCCTGGGGCAATACGCTGTATCATATGGTTCGGGAATTTCCTCTGGAGAAAAAAGAGAATGTCAAAATCATTCCACTCGTTGGCGGAACAGGAAATTATCGAAATGAAATGCATTCAAACCAAATAGCCTATGAGTTGTCCAAAAAGTTGGGCGTGACCTGTGATACATTGTATGCTCCTGCAGTCGTTGAAACAGAAGAGCTGCGAGAGCAAATTATCGGCATGCCCAATATCTCGGCCGTGCTTCAAGAGGGAGAGAATATCGACCTCGCACTGGTGGGGATCGGGAATCCGTATTCGATGTCAACAATGGAACGCTCCGGTTATCTCAACGAGCAAGTATTAGCTGAGTTAGAAGAATTGAATACGGTTGCGGATATTAATTCAGTTTTTATCACCCGTGAAGGCACGGTTACGGAACACCCCATCAATCACAAAGTGATTGGTCTTGGACTTGAGCAGTTAAAGAAGACAAAAACAGTGGTGGGTATGGCATTTGGTCTTCACAAAATTGATTGCATCCTGGCAGCTGTACGCGGAGAGTACATCAATATGCTGATTACGGATGAATCTACAGCAAGTCATATTATTAAGCTCACCAATGCAAAAAAATGAAGTGCAATAAGAGCCTAACGACAGTCCATTATTTGGCTGTCGTTTGTGCCGAATTATCCAACATGGAGAACTGGTTTTGAACGAGCATTAAAATAAAAAAAGTTTGTTTTTAAAAGGGTAACATGGACTGATGACGATCAGCATCAAACCAACATTTACGGCGTTTCATAGTAAAGTGGACGATGCTGGTGAATGAGGGTTTTTAATTATTTTGGATAATAATGACATTGACAACGAAAGGTTTTTCGAAAATAATGGGATGTAATTGAATACTGGTACCTTTAATTCAGTCCAGAGAGGCTGGCAAGGGCAGCGGATTTTTGTAATCACGCGTGAATCAGGGCATATTCCGTCAGGGATGCTCTGTGTCTTCGCGCGGGTTATGATGTAAAAAAGAGGCTACTTGTCAGTTTAAGACTTGACGAGTAGCCTCTTTTTTCTGCTTTTTTTGGTATCAGGACACTTTAAGTTGGAGGTATTCTGATGAGCAAACAAGATCAAGAGTTTTCGTGGCAAGAGGTGCCGAAAGCACAGAGAAACCATTTTTGGAAGACGTTATCCGTGATGATGGGATTCACTTTCTTCTCGGCAAGCATGCTGGCAGGGGGGACGCTTGGAGTCAGCTTGACGTTCATGGAGTTCATTGGCATCGTGCTTGCGGGAAATCTGGTGCTTGGTATCTATACAGGAGCGCTGGCACATATCGCCGCCAAAATGGGGCTGTCCACACACTTGCTGGCCAAATACGCGTTCGGTGAGAAAGGATCATACCTGCCTTCGTTCCTGCTCGGCTTCACACAGGTAGGATGGTTCGGGGTAGGTGTGGCCATGTTCGCGATTCCGGTCGCTAAAGCGATGGATTGGAACGTGTACCTGTTGATCTTACTGTTCGGTCTAGCCATGACGGCATCAGCCATCTTCGGCATGAAGTCACTCGTCATCTTGGGTTATATCGCGGTTCCGGCGATTGCCATTCTCGGCGGTTACTCCATGTTTGAAGGTGCAGATACATTGGGCGGTCTGGAAGGCATGCTCGATTACACCCCGTCACAGTCGCTCACTGCGGCAGCAGCATTGACCATTTGTATCGGCTCATTCATTAGTGGCGGAACGCTGACGCCAGATTTTGCCAGATTCTCCCGGACGTCCCGGCAGGCGGTTACCGCAACGGTCATTGCATTCTTTCTGGGGAACTCCCTTATGTTCCTGTTCGGCGCAGTCGGTGCAATGGCTTATAACCTGGCAGATATCTCGGAGGTCATGTTCCTGCAAGGCTTGCTCATTCCCGCGATCATCGTGCTTGGACTCAATATCTGGACGACCAACGATAATGCCTTATACGCTTCCGGGTTGGGCTTTGCCAATATCACTAAAATTTCGAAAAAATTCTTCGTTATCGTTAATGGCATCGTGGGTACCGTATTTGCCATGTGGATGTACAACAATTTCGTGAGTTTCCTGAATGTGCTGGGTGCGGCAATACCGTCGATCGGCGCCATCATCATCGCGGACTATTTCTTCGTGAAGCGCAGAAACTATAAACCGTTTGCCGACATGACTTTTAAAACGGTAAACTGGGTAGCGATGGTAGCTTGGGCAATCGGTGTTGCGTTTGCCCAGCTGGCCCCAGGAGTAACACCTTTAAATGCACTGATCGGTACGGCGGTGGTCTACATCGTGCTGATGCTGATCATTCCTTCGAAAGAATCCAACAAAGAAAAGGGGAATATGAATGATTATACAGAACGCAAAATTGCGGGGTAAAGAAGGTCTATGGAATATCGTCGTGAAGGACGGAAAGTTCATACAAATTACGCAGGAGCTGATAGCAACGGCAAATGAGGAAGTACTTGACGTCAACGGTTCACTTGTACTGCCGCCGTTCATTGAACCTCATATTCATCTGGATACCACGTTAACGGCAGGCGAACCGGAATGGAATTTGAGTGGAACGCTGTTCGAAGGCATCCAGCGCTGGTCAGAACGGAAGGCTTCCCTGACGCATGAAGACGTCAAAATACGTTCCAAAACGGCACTGAAATGGCAAATGGCCCAGGGCATCCAGCACGTACGGACGCATGTGGATGTCACCGATCCAAGCCTTACCGCTGTTAAAGCGATGCTTGAAGTAAAAGAAGAAATGGCACCCTATATTGATATCCAGCTTGTCGCTTTCCCGCAGGAAGGCATTCACTCTTATCCGAACGGTGTGGAGTTGTTGGAAGAATCTCTGAAAATGGGCGTTGACGTGGTGGGCGGTATTCCGCACTTCGAATTTACAAGGGAATACGGCGTCGATTCGATGAAGGTCGCGTTTGATCTCGCCGAAAAATACGACCGTCTTATCGACATCCATTGCGACGAAATCGATGACGAGCAATCCCGTTTCGTGGAAGTCGTTGCCAAAGAAGCCTATGAACGCGGACTGGGCTCCCGCACGACGGCAAGCCATACAACGGCGATGGGGTCATACAATGATGCCTATACGTACAAATTATTCAGATTGCTGAAGATGGCTGACCTGAATTTCGTCTCCAATCCGCTCGTCAACATCCACCTGCAGGGACGCTTCGACACGTATCCGAAAAGAAGAGGGCTGACTCGTGTCAAAGAATTGCAGGAAGCCGGCCTTAACGTGTGCTTCGGTCACGATGACATCTTCGATCCATGGTATCCGCTAGGTACGGGCAACATGCTTCAGGTGCTGCACATGGGCATCCATGCTTCACAGCTGCTCGGTTACGACCAAATCGTAAACTCGATCGATCTTATTACGAAAAATAGCGCAAGAACGCTGCATATCGAAGATGTGTACGGCATTGAAGAAGGTAAGCCTGCCAACTTCATCGTTCTTGAAGCAGAGAACGAATATGAGGCTATTCGCAAACAGGCCGGCGTACTTTATTCGTACAGAGGCGGCCGTAAAATCGCGGAAACGAAGCCGCGGGACACGTCTATTATTCTTGAGGGCGGTTCGGAGAATGTCACGTTCAATAAATGATTCAATGTTTTGATTGAGACAAATCAAAATCAAAGCACCTTCAAGAAAATGAAGCCTTGTCGAAAGATAGGGAGATCTTCTTGGAGGTGTTTTTGCTTAATCTGCTTTAAAATTTATGATTTGACTTACAGTTAACTCTATGCCTTATACTCCGAATATGAAAGAAAAAATAAGTGGCTTTTCTGGAGTGGGGCAGTTACAATTTGTAAGGTTCAAACTAATTCTATGAAAAACGTAGATAGATCAAACTCATTTGATTCTTTGTTTTTAACCTAATGGAGGTGTGAACAGGGTAAGGAGGATAATTCACACAAAATGTATTGTAGTAATGACGATTCAAATAAAATAAATGATGTAATGAATTGGAGATTTAATCAACAATGATGAAGAGCACTAATTGGAATGTATTTGGCCTGGCAATGCTGCTGGGTTTATTTTCAACATTAGGTCCATTTACGATTGATATGTATTTACCGGCATTTCCTGAGATTGCAAAGAATTTCAATACAAGTGCATCACTTGTCCAGTTTAGTCTTACAGCTTGTTTATTAGGGCTAGGTATGGGACAACTCGTTATGGGTCCTTTGAGTGATGCTCACGGTAGACGTAAACCGTTGTTAATCTCCATGGCGGCCTATATTATTTGTTCTTTGGCATGCGCGTATGCTCCTAATATCGGACTATTAATTTTGTTTCGTTTCACTCAAGGTTTCGCGGCTTCAGCAGGAATTGTTATTTCTCGTGCGATAGCTAGGGACCTTTACAGTGGGCATGAACTCACTAAATTCTTCTCTTTGCTTTTGCTAGTAGGAAATTTGGGGCCATTGGCAGCACCGATCGCCGGAAGCGGCATTCTTTCATTCACGACATGGATTGGTGTGTTTATCTCACTCTCATTTTTGGGCGTTTTCTTATTAATCATGACCAAATGGGGTTTAAAGGAGTCAAACCCTCCCGAACGACGTATGGCTGCAAACTTCAAACAACAGCTGGGAAATTACAAAACGCTTCTACGAGATCGCAAGTTTGTGGGCTATATGCTGGCACAAGGAATCATGACGGCCGGGGTCTTTGCATATGTAGCCGGAACACCATTTATTTACCAAAATATTTATGGAGTGACACCCACTGTATTTGCGATATTGTTTGCTTCAAACGGGATCAGCTTGATCATTGGTTCCCAAATTGTAGGTCGGTTGGCACAACGTATACCTGAGCAGACTCTCCTATTATCTGGACTGTGGCTTGCTTTAGCGGCAAGTGTTGCAGCTTTGGTGGTAACCTTAGTTCATGGCCCGCTGTTCGCTTTGGTTATTCCGTTGTTCTTCTTTGTTTGCTCCATAGGTATTACGTCTACAGCGGCATTTCCGCTTGCGATGGAGAGTCAAGCCAAGATGGCTGGAAGTGCAGCTGCACTTCTCGGAGTTGTTCCTTTTCTTTTAGGCGCCTTAGTTGCTCCTCTGGTTGGTATCGCAGGTGAAGACACTGCCGTTCCGCTTGGACTCACTTTATTAATGACCAGTCTCGTTGCGATTGTTACGTACTTCCTATTAGTTAAAAAAGTCTCGCATCACACGCCTCAACATACGCAGTCTGATCCTGATTTTAATTGAGAATATATTGATCCTAGATGAATTTAAAACCGTTGAACTTTAATTCAAAGATTCAACGGTTTTTTTATTGTGTGTAATCAAGGGAAAAAGGGGGGATTTCCGCGGACTAGCCTTTTGGAATCTTCCGATAGCTGGAAGGGGAGAATCCCGATATCTTCTTGAAAAGCCGGGAGAAATAATAGGGATCACTAATGCCCACTGCGGAGCTGACTTGGAAGTAAATCAATCATTCAATCAATATTATTTGATCCTGAGTCCAAGGATAATAGAAGGTGGAAGAGCGTGATGAAATGTAATTACAATCATGGCATGGGAGGTTGATTATACGCATCTGTCGGCCAATGGCTGACTGATACTTATTTTATTTGGATAACAGCCGATCCATTTGTCGTGTTCGTGCGGCATTTTGGATAGAAATGAAGGAACCTTCAGTCGGTGCATGTTGACCAACCGGTGCGGATCCGGATCACGCCTGGGCGATCGCCTGGGTTGACTGCGTGCAGCCGGCGTCCTGGATGCAGCTGCAGGAGACCAGGCGTAGTGCTTCAGTTAGCCTTCTGAAACAGTTCGTGCCCGTTATTGTATTGAATCGATTATGAAAACTCACATAACAATATATGATCTGCGAGCTGCCCGGGTCCACACTGCGCCGGCAATCTATCCACGATGACCGTCGCGTCCAGGTAGCCGATCAACATTATGTGGATCATTAGACGAATTGATGGATATTTCCAGGGGATCACGGTTATTTAATGGATGTTTAATCTCTCGAAATAAGAGCCAAGTGTTCTTTTGTAATTGGTTTGACAGCTAACCGTTGAGTTGGCCAGGCAACACTGCCGCTGCTCTGCATCTTGCATACGGGGAGTAGATAAATAAAGCATAGATATATTAGTCGTTTTTTTTCTTGTGTAACTATTTGATGTTCAGGACCGTTTAAATAATAAGTGCAAATATTATCTGGGAGGGGAACGGATGAAGAGAAAATGGAAGATTATTTTATTTAGCTTTATTGGGTTTATTATTCTTTTAGTTGTATTTGGAGCAACATACGTCAACAACATTGGTTATAACAATTTAAAACTTATGTATAAGTTAAATACAACGGATGTATCAATTGTTCAGATGGATGAAGAGGGGCAGTACCTTGGACTAAAAATGAACAGTAATCAAATTCTTAAAGATCGAATGGAGAGGGAAGGCTGGCAGTTCAAGCAGCAGGAAGGGGCTGCATTTTTCTTTAAGAAAGACAATAAAGAAGCTATTATTTCTACGGAAATATGGAATAGTAATTATGTCCTTTATCGTGTAGATGATAATGTCGTCAATATTGCAGACAAATAAGGAAAAAAAACCAGCCTGTCCACTTATATGTGGAGGCTGGTTTTTATTTAATTAGTGGCTTTGTCTATTTCATAGCCATACACGCCATAACCTTCGCTGAACATATCGGCAAGTGTTCTTTCTTCCTTATGATCCCAAGAATGCTGTGTTATATACTTGTTGGCACTACTATTACCTGTGTTTTTCGTGATGATAACTGTATGATCGATGTCAGCATCAGTGTCAGTATTCAAGCTTACTGCATCTCCGGTTTGCAAATCAGAGACAGTAGAAGCTACTCCTGCTCGGGTTTTCCAATGTTTATAAAAATTATGGGCACCGCCCCATGTATGCGAGGGGATAAGCGAACCAAAATTCCAGGATTCATCGCTCGTAAAACTAGCTCCGTATTTAAATTTCATTCCTCCAGCATATAGTGCTTGTGATACAAAGTTGGCACAATCGTTCCATTTATTCCAACAAGTTTGGCCATCAGAGACGTTACAACCACCGACTTTTTCAGCGTAATAGGTCGAATAAACAGTGTTTCTTCCATTCCACCAATTGTAAGCATAATCACGGGCTGCAATGTTATTATACCCATTTGCTGATACAGCGAAGGTAGACGCAGTTTCTTCTTCAGGTGATGATGTTGTGGATATAAGCCCATCATCAACAGTAGTCGGTGCATTGTCTTGTATCGGAAGGAGTCCGTCTAAATCAATTATTTCTTCAGTTGAAAGCTGTGCTCTCTGGCTAAGCTTTTTTTCATAATCTTTAATCTTTTCATTTTTTCCGTAATTCTCGTACCAATCCATAAACTTGGCAAAATTTACAACTTTTTTATTGTCTTCATCATTAAAATCAAAGGCAAATGCCAAAGAAATAACATACTTTTGGTAATCAACATTATCAAAATCTACTTCTATTAAACTATCATGCTTCTTCATATGTTGAGTTACCAGTTCGATAGCTTCTTTATGCTCAAGTAGACCTTTTTTCTTTTCTTCTTCAGGCGAATCAGATAAGGTTTCGTAATAACGAATGTCACTTTGCTGTACTTGTAAGTCCATTGTCGTCTCTGGATTAGTTTCAGCAGACGCACTTCCCATTAAACTAAAACTTAGAGCAAGTGTACCAAAAATTAGCCAAGTTTTTTTGAAATTCAATAAATTCACACTCCCTATATCGTTTTTGAGGTTTTCCCTCACAAATATAAACGCTAGAAAAGGAAAAAGGTTACAAAATAATTCTATAATTTGTAATAAACAATAAAATAATGGTTTTTTAGCTACGCCTGAAGATGTGAGGGAGTTGTTGCTTCCAAATTACAGCAGAAATAAAGACCTTCATTATAGAAGGTCTTTATTTCTGCTGTAATGCACGAAGAATTGCCAGTTGGCTTCGTTTTCCTAGTCTTCGCGTGCATTCGATTTGAAAAATGGTTAGATCAAGAAGCTGGTGGATGTAGTAACAATTTCGCGCGAGCAGTGCATTAATTACTCTTACGTATACAGGATCGGTATATGTTCCAAAAAAGTCCGAGACATGTAGACTCTTAGTATTAAGTGGTAAATCAATGAATTTCTTTAGAGGTAATTCTTCGTTTTGGGGATTAAAAAACCATTCAAACTCTAAACATTCATTTTCTTTTTTTCTAAGGCATGGAATCTTCAATGATTCTGTATGCTTGCTCACCGATATATGTCATGGATTTTTTTGGTAGACAGGACATTATGTATTCCAAGTGTGAGAGATCTAAAATAACTTTGGCCATAACTCATCTCGCTTTTTTTCTTATTATTGTACCACAGAATATTAGTCAGATCTCAAGCCATAAGCTGAGCACAATGCAGCTCACTTTTGTACATCTCAATGCAATTTTCAAATATTACGCCAAACTGGGTCTCATACCTGATAATCCAGTGGGGCCGATTAAGAAACCACCGGCAGCGAGACGTACTCCAAAGTGGCTTACGAGGAATGAACAGAATGCTTTGCTTAGGGAAGTTCGAGAATCAAGGAACAAGAAAGAATATGCCTTGATTGTGCTGATGCTTCGAGCTGGGTTACGCGTGCATGAAGCATGCCAGCTCCTTGAAACAGAATTAAAGATTAATCCGCGTTCAGGATCGGTTTATGTACGAGGAAAAGGGTTTAAGGATCGAGAAGTTCCACTTAACTCTGAAGTTCGTTCTGCACTACAAAGTTATCTTAGTGGTCGAGGGGAAGAAGTTGGACCATATGTATTTAATTCCGAACGTTCAAGGGTCATGTCCGTACGCGGGGTGCAACACATTATTGAAAAATATCGCCAGCAGATAGGAATTGAACATTTAACTTGCCATGCCCTTAGACACACCTTGGGTCACGATCTGATTGCAGCCGGTAATGATTTGCAAAAAGTCGCTTTGTTAATGGGGCATTTTAAGGAAAACGGAGAACCGAATATTGCTATGACGATGATTTATACGACTCCTGGTGTTGAGGATCTGGAGGCAGCTGTGGAGTCGATCAGCTGGACTTGAAGTAATTTATATCAATTAATAGGCGGTGTATCAATGAAAATCACTAGAAATGAGAAGGGGAAATATCCTGAACTAGCTGTCTTGCACTCTTTCGATCTAACGGGGGTTGATTCGGAAACGTATGGTGATCTGGCTAATGCTTTGCGTCACGCAATAGAATTGTACGAGATTAGGGAGTGGAACAAGAAAAGCGATAGCCCGTATTCAGCTGATCATATTGAAATTTATAATCGATTTAAAAGGTTGTCTGAACAAATAAATGATTATAAAAACCATGAACGCACCTTAAATGGAAAGAAAATTGCATCCTATTCGCAAGTAGTAAAAAGCAATATAGCATCGGCTCCTTTGAGCAAACAGCAAATAAGAAATGAATTTTCGAAAAATCCTGATCAAGCCTTTGCTGTAGCTTTCAATTTAGTTCAAAAGGCTGCGGAATACGAGAACCCAGGAGAATATATCCAGCTCATCAGTGAAGTAGCCGATGAGTTTGGCATTGATATAAATGATTGCAACTGGACTTAGCATATAGCATCATTGGATAACAGATCGTGGTAAATCCTTAATGCTCAGCTCGGTAAGATCGAGAAGATGACCAAACGCGAAGGAAGCCAAGCGCTGTTTCAATAAACTGATTGATTATGCTGAAAAGCATATGTTTGATGACATCAAAATGGATTACTTTGCCGTATCCTTGCCAGACTTTCTGGTATTTGAAGATGACCTGAACCGTCGCAATGTAATCCATTGCCGGTACATGAGAGGCTTGGGACTTCTGGGGCTTGGCCGTGATGAAGAAGCCGAAACCGAACTTGAGTTGGTTCTCGAAATGGAGCCTAATCATCAAGGGGCGATGGTCCATAGAAGGTATCCTCATGCGCATTTGCTAGAATTGTTCAGACAGGCCAAGGCCCATGGTTGTTATATCATGTTATCTTCGTGGGAATATCAACAGAGCCCCAGCTTCCTGGCCTTTCCCGCACTGCGCGACGAGCTGGCTTCCATCGCTCCGGAGAACCGGTTTATGGCTATTGCCAAATCCCTGGATCAGCTTATCCGGTATTTAAAAGCGGAAGGATACGATGAACAGATTATCTATGCGGAGTTGCATAATGAGGTGGAGTTCGGGCAATTGACTGCCATAGGAATCATTCAAGGTATTGTCCCATCCAATGTACCAGCTCTTGTGGAAGCCATGCAGCCATATATTGAAGAGGCCGTCGGATATCTCAGAAGGGCCCATCCGGATATCCTGATGACAGCAAGCTATACATTAAACGAAGCATATCCCAAATGTTATGTAGCGGGAAATTTACAGGTTGCACATTTCCATCTGTATATCAAAGGGGTATTGAATGAATTAACCGAAGCAGCCGGACTGGATGATGAGCAGGCGCCTTTTCCGGGCTTGCTCGTCCAATCGATCCTGCGGGAGGATGCGCCTCTATTCGAAGAGTATACGCTGCCGCGCGGCCAGGAATGGAGGATGGAAGGCAATCCGGTAGGGCTAAAACTGCTCTATCTGCATGACTGGGTGGAGCCGGATCAATGGGATCTTTTTTTATACGACAATTATAGTAAACATAAGCTGGCTATGCTGCAAAAGGCAGATATGCGCTTGGAAGAAGCTCACGAATGGGCCGTTCATTCCGGATTACCGGTCGTTATTGGAGAAGGTTATGTCGGTTATACGCCGCTGTTAGCCGGATTTGAGGAAGGGCCTGTCGGGAAATTTATTGCAGAGTACGCAGTACGAAAAGGAATGACTCTTGGTTTTTGGGGAATGACTCTGTGCTCTAACTGTGCGCCGCATCATCCCTTCTGGGACGATATAGCCTGGCAGCAGAAATGGAATCGATACATTCTTGAATCGAAATAGATGAGAATAGATGTAGCATTTTTAATGAGATATTTAAGGAATAACAAAATCTAAAAGACCTTGGCGCCCGTATAAATTACAGCGAGCTAAGGTCTTTTGCGTTTCTAGGTAGAATCCATCCACCAATCAAGATAGGGATCACAAAACCTATTCAAAACCGATTTCTTGGTTTCCAATTGAATAACGTGGTACTAGATGATAATGTAAAATAAGGATTTGGCTTTGGGCTTGCGAAGAATATACGATTTGAATCGAGGTTCTGAAAATGAGGGTAAAACGAATTGTCGCTAATATTAATACGCAGAACATTCCAGCAGCAAAAAGCTTTTACCAGGACGTGCTTGAACTTGATTTATTGATGAATCATGGCTGGATTGAAACATACGGTTTACTCGGAAAGGAGAACGTTCAAATAAGTATCGCCACTCAAGGGGGCTCCAATACACCTACACCTGATCTTTCGATTGAAGTCGATGATGTTGATGTAGTGTATGAACGCATGAAAAGTGCTGGTTACACAATAGAATATGATCTTACGGATGAGCCCTGGGGTGTTCGTCGATTCTATGTCCGCGATCCATTTGGTAAGCTGATCAACATCCTTGCTCACAGACATTAGATCAGTTGTCAGGGCGTGCATACAAGCTGGGTTACTCTTCAAATTAAAGCATTTTCTTTAAAAATTATGGTGAATTGGTTTGAAGTATTGGTTTTCTTTTCGCGGATGTTATGCTTATATAAAAGTCGCTAATTGAGGTGTACAATGACAGAATTGAACCTGAATAATCTTCGAATGGGTACATAAAGCTACAGATAAACATTCCAGTGTGCAATGATCCATGTTTGTGTCCAAGGTAAAAGCAGATTATTCATCACTATTAACGGGGGGAAACAAGAATGATGAATGTTGTGTTGGTGGATGATGAGCCATGGGTACTGGAAGGTCTGCGAACAATGGTAGATTGGAACAAATACGGTTTTCAAATTTGTGGAGAAGCCGAGAACGGAAACGCTGCTTGGGCCATTATTGAGGATCTTCAGCCAGACCTGGTGTTTACAGATATTCATATGCCTTCGGTGAGCGGACTTGAACTGATTGATCGTTCTATACAAAAATTAGCCAAACCGCCGCGATTTGTCATATTAAGCGGATACGAACGCTTCGATTATGCGAAAACAGCGCTGGAACAGCGTGTAGAGGATTATTTGCTCAAACCCATTGATGAGGTTGAGATTGAAAACGTATTAGAACAGATGAGTCGTAAAATTCAGAACGAGCTTGCCTCAGAGAAATTGCATCAACACGAGCGCACTTTATATGTAAACTGTTTGTTCAACCGCCTGTTTCGGGGTGAGGAGAGCAGTGAACTGCAAGCTGAAGTGAAAAGTATTATGCAAATGGAAGGTCATGAGAACATGGCCTGCCTTTTAATTGAAACAGATGCTTGCCATGAGGACATCAAGTCACAGATACAGCGTATTGCTAGCGTTCAGCACTACGAACTTTATATGGATGTTGAAGGAAGAATTGGGGTCTTTGCTGCTGAAATGGATGATTCTCTGAGTTGGCTTGAGAGGTTAGGGAGCACCCTGTTTGAGATGTACTCCAGTCAAGCAACAATTATTGTGGCATTTGCATATCATTCAGGTGGAGTAGTTGCTATGCGGACGGCCTATGAAAAAGCATTTTCTGCGCTAAAATGGAAGCGTTATCAGATAGGAAGCGGCATTATTTACGATCAAGATCTGCCAAGGGATGGCAGCATGGCGACTGTGAACCAAAAAGCTTTGACTAACCTGTTTAAAATCATTTTAACGGGTCAAGAGGATGGACTGGAGAAAGAGGTACATGAACTGCTGGTGAATCCAGACTCAGGGCTGCCTGCGTCGGATATAGAATATGTTCGGGTGCAATTGCTTGCCCTTGAAATGGGAGTTCTCAAGCAACTGAAGGAGCTGGATGGAGATGTGGAGAGGTTTGTTTTGCAGTTACAACATACGTTGGGCGTCTTAACCGACATTGACTCCTTTCCTGCATTTCGGGAATATGCACTTATATTAAGTCTCAACGCTTTGAGAGCTTTGCAGGAGCAGCGGAAAGAAAAGGAATGCTGCACCATTTTTCGTGTGGTGCAGTATGTTAACCAAGAGTTTCGGGAGAAGCTTCAGCTTCAAGAACTTGCACAGAAATTTCATATGAATGCCAATTATTTGGGGCAAGCCTTCAAGCAGCAGACTGGCAAGTCTTTTCGGGAATATCTGAATGATAAACGGATCGAGGAGGCCAAGAGACTGCTGCGTCAGAGCTGTTCCAGCATAGCCGAAGTTGCGGTCAACTCAGGGTACCCCAATGCTGACTATTTTGTAAGTCAGTTCAAGCGCATGACGGGCATGGCTCCTTCTGCATATCGGAAACAACCATAGATCCACTCGACAAGTAACGAATGAAGGATGGCGATTGAAAACATGTTTAAGAAATTCCGATTGCGCGGCATCGTGAACGATATACCTTTGAACTACAAGTTTACGCTGATATATGTTATCGGTATTTTGCTTCCGATTATTGCAAGCAATTATTTGTTCATGGATCGTATGTCAGGGCTGATCAAGGAACGGGAAGAGCAGAATTTGCAAATATCGCTGGAGCGGGCTAGAAAGGACATTCACACCATGATTGACGGGGGTATCGCTGTCAGTCACGCCTTAATCACGGACAAGCTGTTGTCCGAATCCATGGATCGTGTGTACAATGGTCAACTGGATTTCTACAATACGTTCGATGAACAGCTTCGCCATAGGGTGACATCTTATATCCCCGTGAACAACCAGATCCAGCGGATCGGCATCTACACGAATAACCCAACCATCGTGTCTGGAGGAGATTATTATTATTTGGACAGCTCAATGTACGCCAGTGCCTGGTTCAGACAATGGGAAAAGGCAGGGGAATCACTGAGTGTGCTCGCTTATCGCGATCAGGCGGCGAACGATCGCGCGGCGACCTCATCATATTTTAGTGTGATTGAAAAAATGGACTATTACAACGTAGACAATTCTTACGAGAAGCTGGTGCGGATTGATTTTTACCTTAATCGATTCTATGACGTTATTGCGAGAGAGAAAAGTTCGCTGGACCTGTATCTGGTCAACGCCAAGAATCAGATTATTGTGTCTGCAGATGACAAGTATCAGGGCGAGGTAGACAGTGATTATGCGTTGTTCGATATGAGCAAGGTAGCGGAAAAGGATCTACATATCGTTCCGATTGGTAATGCCAGCTATGTGAAAGGTTGGAAGCTCATCGGCGTGCCTCAGGAAACACGTGTCAAACAAGCGATGTTCTCCATGAAGCTTTATTTCGGCATGTTGGCCGGTATCATTACTTTGGTTACCTCCATCTTCATCTATGTCATGCTGCGTTCATACAATTATCGAGTAAAGCGTCTGTCCAGACATATGCAAAAGGTGGGGAACGAGAAATTTGATCTGATCAACATTGATGGTGGACAGGATGAGATAGGTCATTTAATTCGTAATTTCAATATGATGACCGCGCAGATCCATTCCCTGATCAATAATGTGTACAAGCTTGAAATTCAGCAGCGGAGTCAGGAGGCCGAGCGCATTCGCGCTGAGCTAAATTTGTTGCAAAGCCAGATGAATCCTCATTTTTTATTCAATACACTTAATGCGCTACTGGTGGTCAGCACCAAAAACAATTATGCGGATGTCAAAGATATTATTAAGGACCTCTCCAAGTTGCTTCGCCGCCTGTTGAATTGGAAGGATGATGTGGTCACTCTGGAAGAGGAAATGAGTTTTACGGTCATGTATATGGGAATTGAAAAATTCCGTTTTCGAGATAAGTTTGAATATTACATTGATATTAGCGATGAGGCGAGGCAGTATAGAATTCCAAAAATGAGTATCCAGCAGTTGGCCGAGAATGCTTGTAAACATGGAATTCAAGCCATTGAAGGACTTGGCTATGTGAAGATTAAAGCAGAAGTTGTAAGCGAGCGCTTGCGTGTTGTTGTATCCGATAATGGCAAAGGCATGGATAAGGAACGGCTACAAGAGGTTCTGTATCATATGCGGAGCAAAGAGGAGAGTGGAGGAAGTAATATTGGCATACGCAACGTATATCGTCGTCTTGAATTGTATTATGACGATAAAGTGAGCTTTAACCTGGTGAGCAGAATAGGTGAGGGAACAGAGGTATCCTTCGAAATTCCATTACAACTGCTGGAGTATCAGGGAGCAAAAGGAGGTAGGGACAATGGCATTTAAAGTGCTGCTGATTGATGACGAGCCATGGGCGCTAGAGGGCTTGGAGCTGTGGATTCCATGGGAAAGTCTTGGCTTTGAGGTATGCGCTTTATGCGGCAACGGGGTGGAAGGGTTGCAACGAATGGAAGAGCTTAAGCCGGATCTTGTTATGGTTGATATTCATATGCCAGTGATGAATGGACTAGAAATGATTGAAGAATGGCGACATCGAGGGAATTGGTCGACCAAGTTCATTATTCTTACGGGGTACAGCGATTTTGAGTTTGCGCGAAAAGCGCTTAAATTCAAAGTTTCCGGTTATCTGTTAAAACCATTGGATGAGGAACAGGCGAAGTCCGAGGTTCGCATGATGAGCATCGAACTAATGAAGGAGCAAGAGCAGCTTTATATTGGACAGATTGCATTGAGAGAGCAGGAAATGTTGACGATGAAGGAGGCTTTGATGGGCAAAGTGCTGTCTACAGAAGGTACTCAACTCATGGAGTCCCTGTCCCGGTCAGCTGAATCCTGGAATGTGTGCCTGGTTCAGGTGTCCGAGAAAGAGGTTGGCCGCTTGATTAGTATTGCTTCAGAGGTTCTGAGCGGACAACATGTCATTTATATCATTCGTCTGCGAAATGATCTCTTGTCCATTGTGTTCGGCGATGTTTCCTCCGAACCTCAGAGAACGAGCGGGAATTTAAGAAAACAATTAGAAGCACTGGCTCGCCGTCTGGCGGGCTTTCGTACATATATGGCGATTGGCACAACCGAATCCTCTCTTCATCTTATCAGCAACTCCCGAATAACAGCCGAGAAGGCGCTGCTGCACGCCTTTTATGAAGTGCAAGGGAACAGCATAATGGATTATGCCGATCTCCAGCACCACGATTTTCAAAGGCATAACAAACAGGTCGAACTGGTCGAGCGAGTACTGGGAGCACTTCAGCTCATTGATTACGCCAACTTCCAATCCGCTGTGGAGTTTATTGAGCAATCCTTTCGACAGATGCGGGTTCACCCGGATGAAGCCCGAAAATTTGTGATTTACCTTCTTCATGAAATTCGGGCTTATATGAGGGCGCAAATGGCAGAAGATTCAGAGAATTACCGTTTGTTCGAAATACCGGATCTGGATGAAGCACTGTTAACCTTTGATGATTTAGTTGGCATGTTGCATGCGTGTGGAAGAGTCTGCTTTGAGTTTTTGCTTAAAGAGAGCGTCTTCGAAGCACAGGGTATTGTACAGGATATCAACGATTATATTCATGTACATTTCCGGGAGGGATTGACCATTAAGATGCTGGCGGAACGTTTCTTCCTGCATCCGGCCTATTTAGGGCAACTGTTGATTCGCAAAAATGGAATCGGATTCAATGAACTGCTTCATAACCTGAGGGTAGAGGAGGCGTGTCGGTTGCTGCAGAAGAATCAGTACAAAAATAGCGAGGTCTCGGAACAGGTTGGATACGCCAATTACCATCATTTTTTAAAACAATTTGAGAAACGCATGGGCATGTCTCCTAATGAATACAAGAAAACCTGAGCTTTTCTCGGAAAGAGCTATAATTCGAATATAGTTTCCATAGTGATGTAAATTTATAATTAAATTATTCAAATGAAAGGGCTTTCATGCAGTGAGATCAAACTTTGGAGGTGCTTTATGGGGGACAGTAAAAAATCAATTTTCCGTATGGGGGCAACACTGTTATTGTCGTTGAGCGTTGTGCTAGCAGGTTGCTCAAGTGGCAATTCAGGCAGCGGAGAGGAAAGCAGTAAAGGTAGTGAGGTTGGTGCTGATAATCCGTTAGAAATCTCGGTATTCCTGAACGAGGCCGGACAACAGCCAACTGCTGACAACAAAATCTACAAAAAAATCAAGGAAGAGCTTGGCGTAACATTCAAATTTGAATTTTTGGCCGGCGACAAAAACCAAAAGCTCGGCGTCATGATTGCCGGAGGAGATTATCCCGATTTGATCTCTGCGGATACCAAGCTGACAGCAGCAGGGTCGGTCATTCCTCTAGAGGACCTGATCGAGGAACATGCGCCTAATCTGAAGAAGCATTACGAGAAATACTGGAACCAGATGAAGGACCCTAACGATGGACATATCTATTATTTGCCTAACTACGGTGCTTACAACGGTGAGGTGTCAGATACCTACTACAGCGGACCTGCCTTCTGGATTCAAAAAGCCGTGTTGAAAGAGTTTGGCTATCCAACACCAAAAACACTGGACGAATACTTTGATCTGATCGCGAAATACAAGGAGAAGTATCCTACTATCGACGGCAAGCCGACCATTGGCTTTGAAGTGCTGAACTATGACTGGAAAAACTGGGGGCTGCTGAACCCGCCACAGCATTTGATCGGTCATCCGAATGATGGGGGTGTCGTTGTAAACGACGGCAAGGCAGAGATCTTTGCAGACAAGGATTATGCCAAAACATACTATGAAAAGCTTAATGAAATTAACGGACAAGGCTTGCTCGACAAGGAGGCTTTTGCCCAGAACTACGATCAGTACATGGCCAAATTGTCCAGCGGCGCGGTGCTCGGCATGTTCGACCAGCATTGGAACTTTGGCAGTGCGGAAGATTCTTTGATAACGCAGGACAAAATCGAACGCACATACGTTGGCTTCCCACTGGTATACGACAGCAGCACAAAGGACTACTATCGCGATCGCGCAGCGCTTAACCTGAACAATGGTTACGGCATTACGGTAAGTGCCAAGGACCCTGTGAAAATTATTAAAGCGCTCGACAAGCTTATGGAAGAAGATTGGCAAAAGACGCTCACTTGGGGCATTCAGGATCAAGACTATTACGTCAATGACGAAGGTCGTTTCATGAAAACCCAAGAACAGCGCGACAATGCTGCGGATGCGGCCTGGAAGCTGGCCAACAAAGCAGACGCTTTCTATGGAACCGCACCGAAGATGGAAGGTTATTTCAGCGATGGCAACGCCACTTCGGCAAGCAATCAGCCGGAAGAATATCAGGCCAGCCTGAAACCGTTTGATAAGGAAGTTCTGGATGCATATGGATTAAACAGCTTTATAGAGTTCTTCAGTGATCCGCCGGAAAACCCAATCTATTACCCGGCTTGGTCCGTCGATCTGGTTGAGGGTTCTCCAGCTAAAATCGCCAATACAAAGCTGAACGAATTATCAACCAAATATTTGCCGAAAGCGATTTTGGCCAACACATCCGAATTCAGCAGTGTGTGGAGCGAATACGTTTCCGAAATTCAAAAGCTGGATATCAAGGCATTCGAAGGCCGCATCAATGAAGTATTGCAGTGGAGAATCGATAACTGGTCTGTGAAATAAGAAGTTGCTGTCAGGAAGGAAGGTTACCTTCCTTCCTGATTTTTCAAAGAAACATGTCACTGGGCGCGGATTGTCATAGTGGGAAATGTGTCGCTAGACGTTTTTCCTTACAATATAAAGATGGATAGGGAGCTTGATATTATGGAGGAAATTGTAGTGGGCAACAAGCCGCTCAGCCCAAAGAAAAAACCGAAAATTAGACGGCTGACCTGGCAGAACATCAAAGCGCAGAGACAACTGATCTGGATGTCTGTTCCTTTGCTCGCGTATATTATCACCTTTTCTTATGTGCCTGTCTGGGGCTGGACAATGGCTTTTCAGGATTATAAGCCTGCGAGAAGCTTCTCCCAGCAAACCTGGGTAGGATTCAAGCATTTTCAATTTTTATTCACCGATGACAATTTCCTGCGTGTGCTGCGTAATACGCTGGCCATGAGTGTTATCAATCTAATTTTGGGATTTGTAACCGCTATTATTCTGGCCCTTCTGCTTAATGAGATCAAAAAGGTCATGTGGAAGCGGACAGTGCAAACGATCTCTTATCTGCCCCATTTTTTATCATGGATTATCGTTACTGGCATCGTAGCGACCTCTCTTGCTTCCGATGGTATTATTAATGATATTTTAATGAGGCTGCATCTCATCAATGAGCCTATTCTCTGGCTGACCGAAGGGAAATATTTCTGGGGAGTTGTTGCGGGGTCCCATGTCTGGAAGGAAGTCGGCTGGAACACGATTATTTATTTGGCAGCCATAGCCTCTATTGATCCGGCGTTGTACGAAGCTTCTGACATTGATGGAGCGAATCGCTATCAAAAAATGTGGAACATCACCTTGCCGGGAATCAAGCCTACCATTGTCATCCTGCTGATTATGTCTATCGGACATATTCTGGAAGCAGGTTTTGAGGTTCAATATTTGCTGGGCAACGGACTGGTTGTTGACTGGTCGGAGACCATTGATATCTTTGTACTCAAATACGGGATCGCCCAGGGCAACTATTCGCTCGCTACTGCCGGCGGTATATTCAAAACGGTAGTCAGCATTACCATGTTGCTCATCGCGAATTGGACCGCCAAGCGGCTTGGGGAAGAGAGGCTCTTATAATGATGAAAAAAACACCATTGTCTGGTTCTGGAAATACAGCGGCACTTTCTGTTCGCCGCCCGGGTGGCAGAGGCATCGAACCACTTCTGTTCAACACCTTCAATTCGATTTTCATGATTTTGCTGGTCATTGTAACGTTGTACCCGTTTCTGAACACGATTGTCGTTTCGTTCAATGCAGGGAACGACACCATTCGAGGGGGGCTTTATTTATGGCCCCGCGATTTCACGATGCAAAATTACAAAGCCGTATTTGCGTCAGGCACGATCTATAACGCGTTTTTGGTGTCCGTGGCGCGTACGGTTCTGTCCACTGTCCTGAATATATTCCTGACCACGATGCTTGCCTACACGCTGAGCCGGCGGGATTATATTTTCCGTAAACTGATTACGACCATTTTTGTACTTACGATGTATTTCAATGCAGGGCTTATTCCGGGGTACTTCCTGATGAAGGACCTTCACTTAATCAATACGTTCTGGGTGTATGTTTTACCATCGCTGATCAGTGCGTTCAACCTGATCGTCATTCGTACTTATATTTACACGATTCCCGAGAGCCTGATCGAATCAGCAAAAATCGACGGTGCGGGAGATTTCAGAATTTTCTGGAAAATCATTTTTCCACTGTGTAAGCCTGTGCTGGCAACCATCGCGCTTTTCGTTGCGGTCGGTGCGTGGAACTCCTGGTTCGATGCTTTCCTGTACACATCTTCGCGTCAAGAGCTGAGCACGCTGCAATATGAATTGATGAAGCTGTTGTCTTCCAGTATGAATGCCAATAGCAATCCATCGGTAGCCAATGGTGTGGGTATGGAACATTCCACCCAGGTTACACCGATTTCAATCCGAGCCGCGATTACAATTGTTGCTTCGGTACCGATCCTGCTGGTGTATCCGTTTATGCAAAAATACTTTGTTGTGGGACTAAATGTAGGGAGCGTGAAGGAATAGATGAAACAACTCGAAACGAATACCATCTGTTATGCCAACCCAATCCTTCCCGGATTCTATCCGGATCCCAGCATCGTAAAGGCGGAACAATATTTTTACCTCATTTGCAGCTCGTTTGAATATTTTCCCGGAGTGCCGATCTTTCGGAGCCGGGATCTCATTCATTGGGAGCAGATTGGCAATGTGTTGAATCGGGTCAGTCAGCTTGATTTGACCGGGCGGAAAAGCTCAGACGGCATTTATGCTCCTGTACTGCGTTACCATGAAGGAACATTTTATATGATTACGACAGATGTGAGAGGCATTGGCAATTTCTACGTTACGGCAACCAACCCTGCTGGCCCTTGGTCTGATCCGATTCGCATCCCATATGGGGGAATCGACCCATCGCTGTTTTTTGATGATGATGGCAAAGTATACGTGACCGCTCAACAAGGAGCCGATTACGATTCTCATGCCATCCAGTACGAGATCGACATCGCCACGGGTGAGGCGCTCTCTGAACCACAAGTTGTCTGGCATGGGGATGGCGGGCCGTGGACCGAAGGACCGCATCTGTATAAAATTAATGGCTTGTATTATATGATGTCCGCTTCTGGCGGAACGGCTAAGGAGCATCGTGAGATCATCGGCCGAAGCGATCGACCTTATGGTCCGTTTGAACGCTATCCTGATCCCATTCTGACCCATCGCCATCTGGATCATCCGATTCAGTATTTGGGTCATGCCGATCTGGTGGAGGATCACAATGGAGACTGGTGGGCCGTTTTCCTTGGCGTACGTTTGACAGCGGATGGATATAGCGTGCTTGGACGTGAAACCTTCCTCGCACCGGTTGTTTGGAACGAGGGGTGGCCGCACATTGACAACAATGAAGGACTAGTGAGTTTGGATATGAAGGTCCAACGTTTGCCAGTGGCATCGCCTTCCTTGCCCGAGAGCCATACAGCCATCATTGTCGGCCGGGAAGAATTCGACGGTGAGCTTGGTTTGCAATGGATGTATGTGCGCAACCCGACAGAAGGAGTATGCTTGCTTACGGAAAAACCAGGTTACCTGACGTTGTATGGCCAGGCGGGAAGTCTTGATGACATCGGTCAGATCACGTTTGTAGGCCGCAGGCAGCAGCATATTCACGCCAGTTTTACGACCTGTCTTTCATTCATGCCAGCTGCCGATGGAGAAGAAGCGGGATTGTGCGTTCGACGGGATGAGGACGCACATTATGAGATTGGAATAAGGCGGTTGGAAGGACGAAACGTTCTCTTTGCTCGCTTGACGGTGCGGGGAGAGTCGAACACGGTTCATGAGAGCGAGACTGTAACGGAGCGGCTATCGCTCCGAATTGAATCAACAGAGAAGGAATATAGGCTGGCTTGTTCGGAGGACGGACAGAACTGGACAGTATTGGGTTCAGGCTCGGCACAAGCCATTTCCCCGGAGGATTTTGTGCGCAAAATGTGCTTTACCGGGGCGGTGGTCGGACTATATGCTACCGGCAATGGTCAGGCAAGCAGTGCACCTGCCCGATTCGACTGGTTCGAATACTCGATCTAATCCGCCAATAACAAGAGCTAAGCTGCTAGTCAATTAGAAATATTAGAGGAGGGAAATCATGGGTTCATTTCGAGAAGAGGTTCCACTGAAGGAACTGTACAAGGATGGCTTCCACATTGGAGCAGCAGTGAATCCAAAGACGATCCAAAGTCAGCGTTCATTGCTTGCATATCACTTCAACAGCCTAACAGCAGAAAATGAAATGAAATTCTCCAGTGTGCATCCGCAGCAGGGACTGTATACGTTTGAGGATGCGGATGTGATCGCTTCCTTTGCCAAAGAGCAAGGCATGGCGCTGCGCGGTCACACACTGGTCTGGCATAACCAGACTCCGGATTGGCTGTTCGAGAATGAAACTGGCGGACTGGTGGAGCGCGATGTATTGCTTGAGCGATTGAAGGAGCACATTCAGACCGTTGTTGGCAGATATAAGGACGTTATCTATGCATGGGACGTCGTGAACGAGGTTATTACCGATGATGCAGATGACGAAAGCGCGCTCCTGCGTCCATCCAAATGGTTGGATATCGCCGGGGAGGATTTTATTGCCAAAGCGTTCGAATTCGCCCATGAGGCAGATCCACAGGCGCTTTTGTTCTATAACGATTATAACGAATCCAATCCGCAGAAGCGGGAACGCATCTTTCGGCTTGTTCGTTCGTTACTCGATCAAGGCGTGCCAATTCATGGTGTTGGCCTGCAGGCACACTGGAATCTGTATGATCCTTCCCTGGATGATATGCGCGCCGCGATTGAACGGTATGCGCAGCTTGGCCTGCAGCTTCAGCTCACCGAACTGGATGTATCGGTATTTCGCTTTGAAGACAGGCGGACGGATCTAGTTCAGCCTTCGCAAGAGATGCTAGAATTGCAGGCCGAGCGATATGAATCCATCTTCCGCCTACTTCACGAATATAAGGAACATATTAGCGCTGTAACATTCTGGGGGGCTGCCGACGATTACACCTGGCTGGACCATTTCCCGGTTCGAGGGCGGAAAAATTGGCCATTCCTGTTCGATGAATTGCATCGCCCCAAGGAAGCCTATCAGCGTGTTGCGCGAATCACTGTACCCAAGTGACATGGAGCGGAAATATCGTTTCGTTTAATCCATAGCAGTCTCGAAGAGATACTCGGGAGTGCATATCTTTTGGAAGGAGACATTTGTATGTCCGAATTACCCAAACCGCATCAACCTATAGTTACGCATATATTCACTGCTGATCCTTCAGCGCATGTGTTCGAGGGTCGCATTTATATTTACCCATCCCATGATCTGGATCACGACGGTCCGGTAAATGACAACGGAGATCAGTACAAGATGGAGGATTATCATGTGCTATCTATGGCGGACACGGATTCATCCGTGACGGATCATGGCGAGGTGCTGCATGTGAGGGATGTCCCTTGGGCGTCCAGTCAGATGTGGGCACCGGATGCCGCATACAGAAAAGGTACCTACTATTTGTTTTTCCCGGCACGGGACCATGATGGCATTTTCCGCATCGGCGTGGCTACATCGTCGTCTCCAGCAGGACCGTTCAAGCCAGAGGAGCAATATATTCAGGGCAGCTTCAGCATTGATCCCGCTGTGTTCGTGGACGATGATGAGCAGGCTTATATGCTCTTTGGTGGGCTGTGGGGGGGACAGTTGGAAAAATGGCAGACTGGAAGCTATGTGGAACATGCAGAGGGTCCTGCTCCGGATGCATCGGCGATCGGCCCAAGAGTTGCAAAGCTGAGTGAAGATATGCTCTCAATGGCTTCGGAGGCGCTGGAGATATCCATCGTAGATCAGGAAGGAAACCCGCTGACCGCAGGGGACGAGAATCGCAGATATTTTGAAGGGCCATGGATGCACAAATATAATGGAAAATACTATTTGTCCTATTCCACAGGAACGACGCACAAGTTGGTGTACGCCATCGGTGACAATCCCATGGGTCCGTTTACGTTCCAAGGTACCATTTTGCCGCCAGTCATGGGCTGGACAACGCATCATTCGATTGTACAATTCCAGGAAAAGTGGTATTTGTTCTATCACGATTGTTCCCTTTCCGGCGGAGTTGATTACAAGCGCTGCGTAAAATTTGCCGAGTTGACGTACAAACCGGACGGCACGATTCGCATGATTGATCCATATCCAGAGAAATAAGATGCATCATTAAAACTTTAAAACTCCGTGCTTTGGCACGGAGTTTTAGTTTTTTAGTTTTAATTGTACAGGCAGATTGAGTCTGATTAACCTACTTGGTGCGATCCATTGAACCATACGGATTTGATCGACAAGGTATCCGAAATAGTTGTTGTCGGATCACCGTCAACGAGTATGAGATCTGCCCGCGCACCTTCGGTAATGCGGCCGCGATCATGAAGACCAAAGCAACGGGCCGGTTTCGAAGTAGCCGACTGCAGAGCTTCGATCGGAGTGAATCCGGCCTTCACCAGCAGCTGCAATTCGTGGTGGACACTTGCCCCATGAGCAAGACCGCCCAGATTTGGTACGGGAACCGGCGCGACATCCGTCCCGACCAAAATATCAACTCCGGCACGGTGAAGGTCCATCACATTCTTAAAGCTGTTCTCCATATTGCCTTGAGGGAACGTATTGAAGCTTGAGTTCAAAATATCAATCCAATCAGGACTTAATTTGGAATGCACACGCGGATCATTCGCCAATTCGGTTGCCGTATTTCCAATAATCGATGAATTCAACACCAAGCACGGAGTAACAAATGCGCCTGAACCTGCTATGGATTTCACTAACTCGGAGGTGTACTCGGGTCTGTCGATGAACAAGTGGCCCAAACCGTCGACTCCAAAATCGATGGCTTGTTGAGATGAAAGAGCCGTCAAGACGTGGGCGATGACCAGCTTATCGAACTTGTGGGCTTCTGTCACGGCTGTTTTTAGAATCTCGTCGCTTAATACAGGCAGGCCAGGTGCACCCATGACCGTTCCTTCTTCAATCATGATCTTAATATAGTCGGCCCCATTCTCCACTTGGGTATGCACAT
The DNA here is from genome assembly GCF_030433635.1 of Paenibacillus vandeheii. Lineage (NCBI taxonomy): Bacteria > Bacillati > Bacillota > Bacilli > Caryophanales > Paenibacillaceae > Paenibacillus > Paenibacillus vandeheii. The sequence continues at coordinate 25,992 of NZ_JAROCD010000008.1, read as the reverse complement.
GTTTAATCGCTTCTTCCACCGTTGTCACTTGCGGTATTTCTTCATGATCGTGAGCGTAAGCGGCTAACATGGCTTCCCGGTCTGCCTCCGATAACTTCGCTAATTCCTTTAATACGAATTCAGGTATTTCATCTCCATCCGGTAGTAATTCATCCGGATGTCCGCCTGGAGCGGTGATCGCTGTGCCAGCAGAACGCACATCTGCGATGTCATTCACGTTTTTTAACTGAATTTCGCGCCCTCTTTGAGTAAAATCGCCGTTCATTTCGAGTTCAGTGGTAACGCCGAATTTTAGGGCATCTCGTAATCCGCCGATCGAGGTGTGAACGTGTGCATCAATCAGACCAGGCATTAAAGTCGCATTTTCTCCATCGATAATCTTTGCATTGGCTGGAAAGTCGCCACCGACTGAAATAATAGACTCCCCTTTAATAACTACATGTCTGGGCGCAATAATTTGCTCTCCATCAAAGATTCGTACATTTGTAATCGCCGTAACTTGTTCTAACGCAGCAGTTTGAGTTAACTTCTCCATCTGAATTCCTCCTGAATGTTGTATATGAACAATTTGAATGTTAACTGTTAGTTTTCTAACTGTCAATAGACTAATGTTTTTTTTGACAAGCGAGTAGGATCGCTGTATAGTTTATTTACTTACAATTAGATAACTAACAATCAAAGGGGGGACGATGATGAAATCCCGAAAGGAAACACCTTATCTGGATTTATTTCAGATTATCGGTCTTAAGTTAAAGAAAAGAGCAGACGAGAGTATAAAAGAGCTGGGGTTAAACGCTCAACAAGGAAAAGTAATTGACTATCTTTACGAGAACCAAAATAAAAATATTATCCAAATGGATCTTGCTGATCGGTTTCATTTAAGTCGGGCCAGCATTACAAGTATGCTTCAAGGTCTAGAGCAAAAAGGGTTCATCGAACGTAAAATCCCGGCCAATAATGAACGGCAAAAAAATATATACGTATTGCCAAAAGCGGTTGAACTGATTGAAGACTTTCAAGACTCTTTTCAAAAGGTGGAGGAGGAAATTGTTCAAGTCCTTACCAACGAGGAGAAGCAAGTATTAAAGAAATTGTTGATCAAAATCAATGAGACTATATAAATCCTCTGGGGTGAAAAACAAATCATTTGACCCCAGCATAACGAGTGCAGGAGAGGAGATTTTACGTAATGCCTGCTCGAAGTTGTACCGATCGACGGGATTATCGCTAATGTCTCCACTTATTCCTGTACGTAATCTCCTTGTTACCTGAAATTTTTCTGAAGGAAGACTTGAGAGAGGGCAGGCTAGTTGCCTTACCCTGGGATCTATCGGAGTTATCCTTTTCCGCACAGCTGCTCTGGCATCGAGAGAAATGGATTTCTCCATCAATGGGAGCCTTCATTCATACAGCAAAGAGTGAGTTGAAAACGAAGAAATACCTGGCTCATAAAAGGCTGAATGCCAAAGGCGACGCGCATAAAGGAATGGTTGGCGGGACAGAACTGAACCTTAAATCGTGCTGTTAAAAAGTCAGCTGTAAGTAGGTTTAATTCTCCGTTTTACTTAAGCCATTTATACCGCTTTTTCGATATGCTAGCGGAACTAATCCTATTTGTTTGCGAAAAAGGGATGAGAAGTAGCTCACACTTTGAAAGCCGCAGGCCAGTGCGATTTCACTCACCGATCTTTTGGTCTCTCGCAACATCTCACAACTTTTATGAAGGCGGTATCGAATGAGATAGTTGTTGGGAGTTTGACCTACGAATTTATTAAATAAAGTACAGCAGCTGCTCCTACAAACGGCTCCTGCGGATGCGATGTCTTGAAGAGTTATTTTTTGCTCGTAGTTTTGATGAATGAATCGAGTCATTTTCTGAATATTCGTCCATAATTGCACATCTTGAATCCCCCCCACCTTCTGTTGCAAATGATCTCCCACACCAGCACATAGAGATAAAGCCTGTGAAGTTAAACGGAACGGATTTGGAGCAAAGCTATTGTGCATTTCCTCATAGATCGCTTGGATAGATGACAATATGTTTTGCTGCCAGGCGATCTCATCTGTTAGTACTAGAAAATCATCCATGTTTGGACCGAACTTCTCTTCCCAGTATGCTTGCATCAACGAAGCACCTTCCCCGATAAGAGAGGAATGAATGACTACAACTATAAATGAACAATTACTATGAATGTGAGAAAAACCAAAATGCAAACGATGACTGTTCACAAAAATCCCAGTTCCTTGGTCTAAGCAAACGGTTTGTCCGTTAACAGAATACTCCATAGAACCTTCAAGAATGTAAATGAATTCCACATCCGAATGCCAATGAGCTGCAGCTTCAAAATTATCAAATTGATTCAAGCTCCCCTTCCGGACATACAAGGGCAACTCAGGTAGATTATAATTTAATCGCTCCGATAAATCAGAAAATACTTCTAAATTTTTCATAAAACAAAATGCCTCCGACGAATATACGATTTTGACAAAATTATAGTCAATATTTATGGAAAGGACAATGATTTTATCCTATCTTGATAATATGGAAATCAACAGAGAGGGGTGGATAGGTGAAAAAACGTGTACCGTTAACTGCTCCTATGACTCGGAATTTTAATAAGGAATTAATCACTCTTGTCATTCCGATTGCATTACAGAATCTAATATCAGCCACAGTCATATCAGCTGATGTAGTTATGCTGGGAATGATTAGCCAATCTACAATGTCGGCCGTATCGCTAGCCGGACAAATTACCTTTGCATTGACCTTGTTTTACATGGGGATGTCTACGGGGGCAGGGGTTCTAACCGCACAATATTGGGGGAAGAAAGATGTACAAACCATACAGCGTATTCTTAGCACTGCCTGCATGTTCTCCTTTGGCATCTCCATTTTGTTTTTCATAGTATCTTTTGTATATCCTGAATCGTTAATGCGATTTTTCACAAATGATGTTGAGTTAATTCAGTATGGTTCAATATTTCTAAAGATGAATTCGTTTTCTTATCTTGCAATGGGCATTTCACAAATGTATCTCAGCGTGATTCGAAGTATGGAAAATGCAAGATTAAGTGCTTGGATTAGTTCATTATGTTTAATTTTAAACATTTTGTTTAATGCGTTATGCATCTTTGTCCTTTTTCCAGACAGACCTATAATGGCGATTGCGGCGGTAGCTCTTTGTACAGTTTTAGCTCGATTTATTGAATTGGCCTGCTGTGTTATTTATTCCGTGACAAGAGGATCGATTCGGTTTCGTTTCCCGATACGTGATGGCATTCAACGCAATCTCCTCAAGGATTTCCTGAAATACACCATGCCTGTACAGGGCAATTATATTGTTTGGGGAGGTGCACTAACGGCGACTGCTGCAATCATTGGACATGTAAGTGCTGATATGGTGGCAGCGAATTCAGTTGCATCCGTAGTTAAGAATTTAACCATTGTACTGTGTGGAGGTATTGCTAGTGGAGGTTCTATACTGGTTGGAAAATATCTAGGGAAAGGGGAGATCGAGAAAGCCAAACAGGTGGGAAACAGAATGAATCTATATGCTTTACTATTTGGAATAATAGCAGGGGTCACAATTATCCTGATAAAACCGCTTGTTTTTACCGTAGTAAATCTAAATGCCATTTCTCAAAGCTACCTGGATGGAATGTTATATATTAGTGCTTTTTATTGTATTGCTAAATCCGTTAATGCAACCAATATATCGGGAATATTCACTGCAGGAGGTGACTCTAAATTTGGCTTTTGGTGTGATTCAATTGTAATGTGGGGTATTATTTTGCCGCTTGGCTATTTCTGTGCTTTTGTATGGAACGTATCCCCCCTTGTGTTATATATCGTTATCAGTTTGGATGAGTTCATTAAGTTACCCTTGGCTTTCATTCGTTATCGACAATACAAATGGCTAAATAACATTACAAGGACTTTTTCACCAGTAGCTTAAGAAATATACATTCAAAGAATGTACGGTCAACTAAAAGAAATAGATTAAAGGCAGAGGGGACAAAGGCATGAATATTATAGAACGAATGGCAAATCGGCAACTGTTTACGGATCATGATGCGAATTATCCAAAGGAAGCATCGGATCTGGCTCGTGCGCGTCAACGAGGAAAGGCACTATGTTATGAGATCAATCGTTTACATCCCGATGATATTGAAATGCGCAAGACGCTGATGGCACAGCTTTTCGGTAGTATTGGTGAACATGTTTGGATGGAGCCTCCTATTCGGATGTCATACGGATCAAATACTACAGTAGGCAATAATGTCTATATCAACTTTAATTTAACTGTTGTCGATGACTATAAAGTGACGATAGGAAATGATGTTATGTTTGGTCCAAATGTTACGATTGCGGTAACCAATCATCCCGTACACCCAGAAAAACGTAAAGAAGGTGGGATGTTTGCTTTGCCCGTAGTTATCGAGGATGGCGTATGGATCGGTAGCTGTGTTGTGATTGTACCAGGAGTCACTATCGGTGCTGGAAGTGTGATCGGAGCAGGAAGCGTGGTAACCAAGGATATTCCTAGCAACGTAATTGCTGTTGGAAATCCTTGCAGGGTCCTTCGTGAAATCACGGATCATGACAGGGAGTATTACTATAAAAACATGCGTTTCGACCAAGTGGAATGGTAATGGATAACCAAGCAAATCATGAAATTCAACTTGGCCGACTAGACGCTACCTGGCAAGGAGAGAATATGGGAGAATGATGCCACACATGGTTGAAATCATTATATCAGTATGTATTTTGATTGGATTATATTTTGTAATAGGTAGGTTACTGGAATCCCCACGTGTTGTCCGTTACGCAGAGCATCTAGAAGAACAATTTGAAAAAAATCTTTATGAAGACAACCCAAATTGAATAATAAGGTATAGGAACTATAGGATTAAATTGCTGTTATCCCCTTTTCGTAGACAAGAGAAAAAAGACATCTGTTAAGATGGACTTAATCTTGCTGAGCGGAGGGGGTTTTTTCATGGCTAAAAAAGGAAAAACCTATAAATGGTGCCGAAAGGGTCGGCTCGTATATGGATTGAACAAACACGATGACATTCAAAATAAGTAGAATAGGGTGGGAACATGGATAAAGGATTTACATTAGCTAGTCAACTACTAACACTGCTGGATACGGAACAAAGATGGTTTACATTAGCCGAAGTTGAAAAAAGTTTAGGGGTCTCAGATAAAACAATACGTAAGATGGTTGAGGAAATCAGCAAGCAATTGCCCCCGGCTGTAACTATAGAAGTTTCTAGAGGAAAGGGAATCATTCTTCTGCGTGATGGGCGAAGTGAGACGATGAGTGAAGTGATTTCTTCGATGTTCAGACAAACCATTTTTTATCGACTGATGAATGTTCTGTTCACGAATGTGGACCGACTGTCCGTAGAGGAGCTTGCCGGAGTCATGTTTATGAGCACCTCATCTTTGAAGAAACTGATTGTGCAATTAAATAATAATGATCTAAAAGCCTATAAGTTACGCATTACGTATTCAACCCCGATGATCAAAGGGAATGAAATGAATATTCGATATTTTTATTGGAAGTTGTATTGCGATGCGTATGAGTTTACAGGATGGCCTTTTGCGAATGTCGATTATGATTACATCAATCAGTTGATCACAAGTATAGAGAATGAGAAAAACATTGTATATTTTATCAATTCCAAAAGGAGACTTTCCTTTTTGCTGGCCATTGTTATAGAAAGAGTCTTTCAAGGGAAATTCGTAAACATTGACGAAAGTGCTTACCCCTGGGAAAAGGGGATGTTTTATATGCCTGTGAAGACCCTTGCCCAAAGTCTTGAAGAGAAGCATTCCATTGATTTTCCCAAAAGTGAAATCTACTTTATGCAATCCCTGGTTAGTCTCAGCCAATATCATTATTATGAAGGATCAGAAATAACGCCCAGGAAAGAAGTCGAATTACATAAAGATAAAGAGGAATATCAAATGGGTAATCTACTCCTAAGTCTATTGGCAAAAGTATACCCCAATTTGGAGATGGAAGAACGATTTATATTGGAGATATACGCGTTCTTTGACAAGTTATTAATCGATAATGCAATTTCTGAATGGATGATGATTTCCAAAAGTAATTTAACGGCATATGTTCAAAAGGAATGCCAGCAGCTGTATCAGGAACTGCAAACCTGCATGCAAACATGGGGCAAAGCTTACCCCAACGTCATGTACAATCACTTTCATTTAACCAAGCTAACCTTAATGGTTCGTTCAAGTTTACGTTATAAGAGGAAAAGAGCCTTCCTAGTAATCGGAGAAGAATTTTCAATTCGTCATTACATAGCGGATTTGATCAAGAAGGAAATTGGGGATCAGCTGGTCATCAATACGTCCATAATGAAAGGGCTCTCTGACGAAATGATGCAGCAACATCAGATTGATTTTGTCATTAGTAATATTCCGGTTTCATTGCAGACCGTGCCTGTTGTTATTATCTCTACGATCCCGTCCAAAAGAGATCTGGACAATATTCGTAAAGAGTTGCTTTTATAATTTGACCAATTATTTCCCTTACCCTCCGTAAGATTTTGGTCTAGTTTGTTATGACAAAAAATCTTATGCTCAATGTACTATCCGAACTGATTTTCTAGGCATGCGGAAGAGATGTCGGTAAGGCTGAGTTCAATATTGAGAGTAGGGGGCAGAAATATGAGTAGGCATTTAGGCGCGAAAAAAGGAGAAATAGCAGACATCGTTTTGCTTCCGGGAGATCCTTTGCGTGCAAAATTCGTAGCAGAACACTTTTTAGATGAGACGAATTGTTATAACGAAGTAAGAGGCATGTATGGGTACACCGGATTGTACAAGGGCATACCGGTGTCGGTTCAGGGGACAGGAATGGGAAATCCATCGATGAGTATCTATGCAACGGAATTGATCGTCGATTATGAAGTTAAGACATTGATTCGTATCGGTACATGTGGCGCGATGCAGAAAGAAATTAATATCCGCGATATTGTAATCGCCCAAGCCGTGTCTTCAGATAGTAATATGACGGATAAGATCTTCCATGGCTGTAATTATGCACCTACGGCAGATTTCTCATTGTTAATGAAAGCGTATCAACAAGCACAAGCTAAACAAATAAGTGTCTTTGTGGGTAACATCTATAATTCCGATGAATTCTATCGTGAGAACTTAGATCGTCTTCACAAGTTTATGGATTTTGGTGTATTAGCGGTCGAAATGGAAAGCACAGCCCTCTATACTACAGCCGCTAAATATGGTGTAAAAGCACTATCCATTTTGACAGTAGGCAGTCAACTGTTAACACAGGAGCACTTAACTCATCAAGACAGTGAGCAATCCTTTTATGAAATGGTCGAAATAGCACTTAACACAGCCATTGAGAGCTAATTTATCCAATGAAGATTCCAAAAAAATGTACCGATAATTTGGAGGGTTAAACATGCATTATCTAATTTCTGTTGTCGGTCTGATTATGGTTCTGTTGCTGGCATGGCTTGCGAGTAATAATAAGCGGAAAATTAAATATCGTCCTATCATTATTATGATTGTTATTCAGATAGGTTTGGGATTAATTATACTAAAAACGAGTATAGGCGAATTTTTAATTAAAGGTTTTGCTGATAGTTTTTCGAAATTACTTGGATATGCCAACGATGGAACGAACTTTGTTTTTGGCGGGATGGCGAATGAAGGAGCCCATACATTTTTCCTGTATGTTTTGATGCCTATCGTTTTTATGTCAGCATTAATAGGGATTCTGCAACATTACAAAATACTGCCATTCATTATAAAGTATATTGGTCTGGTGTTAAGTAAATTAAATGGCATGGGAAAATTGGAATCTTATAATGCGGTTGCAGCCGCAATTGTAGGACAAAATGAAGTGTTTATTTCGGTGAAAAATCAACTTGGTTTATTACCAAAGCATCGCTTGTATACATTATGTGCTTCTGCAATGTCGACAGTATCGATGTCCATTGTTGGCTCATATATGACGATGCTCGAACCTAGGTATGTAGTGGCTGCATTAATATTAAACCTATTTGGCGGCTTTATCATTGCATCCATCATTAATCCGTATGAAGTTACAGCTGAAGAAGATATTGTTGAAGTTCAGGAAGAGGAGAAACAAACGTTTTTTGAGATGCTGGGCGAATATATAATGGACGGCTTTAAAGTAGCCATCGTGGTTGGGGTCATGTTAGTTGGTTTTGTCGGGATCATTGCCTTGATTAACGGGGTCTTCAGTGGCATATTTGGCATCTCGTTCCAAGGAGTTCTAGGGTATGTCTTTGCACCCATTGCTTTTATGATCGGTGTGCCATGGCATGAAGCAGTTCATGCCGGTAGTATCATGGCAACGAAACTGGTTGCGAATGAATTTGTAGCTATGCTTGACTTTATTAAGATCCAAGACGGTTTAAGTGGCCGTACTACAGCCATTGTTTCCGTTTTTCTAATCTCATTTGCTAACTTTGGGTCCATTGGTACAATCGTAGGTGCAGTGAAAGGACTGAATGAGAAACAGGGGAATATTGTTGCCCGGTTTGGATTGAAGCTGTTATATGGGGCTACTCTTGTAAGCGTTTTATCGGCCATAATTATCGGTATTATATTTTAAGTGAACCAACTCGAAATGGAGCTGTTGTTCAAAGAATCAAGTTCTTGCCCCAAACTGAGGACAAGAACTTGTTCCTAATCATTATACTCAACAAATACACACGGGAAAAATAGCATCAAATGATAGCCTCTCCATATCCTACAGGTTGGTCCTCAGAAGTCCTTGAAGGATGCCGCTTGCGAAATTCTTTCGCGAATGGCTTCTTCAGTTCGTGGGACAAGAAAATCTACCATCATTTCCGCGTTTGCTTGCACTTCCTCAATGAAAGGACGGAAACTCTTATTATATTGTTGGAACGCAAGCTCAAAATTCCCATCGTTTTTTTGAAAAGCATCAGCCAAGGCTGCCGCCCCATCTATCGCCAGTGATCCACCCATGCCAGCAGCCGGAGAGGCGCAGTATCCAGCATCACCGACTAGCGCTACCCTGCCTTTTGTCCACGACGGCATTTTCATTTGGCACAGTTTGTCAAAGTAAAAAGTTTTCGAGTTCTTCACTTCTTCCAGCAATTCCGGCGTTCGCCAGCCTAGTCCGGAAAATTGATTCAAAATGATATCCCGTTGCTGTTCTTCATTTCGGTAGTCGTAGGGGAGTTCCTTCTCTGATGAAAAGCAGAGGACAATATCGGTTTTATTGTTATAGGTGTTCAGCATGATCGCCTTGCCCGGCTCGTTGTACATCTGTGTCGTATTCTCCCGGATCAACAACTTATCCACGATCGTGATAGAGAAATACGTTTTAAGAAAATGCGAAAATTCCGCCTCCTCGCCGAAGCACAATTTTCTGACGGCCGAATGAATACCATCACAGCCGAATACCAGGTCATACGAGCGCTTTTGTCCTCCTTTGAAAGCTACCTCAACGCCATTATTTTCTTCCTTCAATGATGTAATGCTATCTCCGAAAATAAACTCAACGTCATCTTTGACAGCCTCGAACATGATATCCAGCAATACATCTCGCTCGATTTCATATTCATCTTCTGCGAGCTGCTCACGGATTTCGAATCTTTCAGTGACATCATCGGCATTTTTGAATTCCATCAATTCCATGTCTATTTTGTTCGACAGGATTTGGCCTAGCAGCCCCATACGTTTCACGATGTCGACCGTATGTTCACGAATATTTACAGGTGTGCCGCCTTTTTTAAGACCTTCAGCAATCTCAACAACGGTCACGTTGTAGCCAAGCTGATTCATCCAGTAGGCTGTTGAGATGCCGGCAAAGCTCGCCCCGCTGACTAGAATGTTTTTTTTCATATTCGTTCCTCCCGTGATCCATAATATTTCTAATGATTTTGTATAGAATAAAATAGCTCTATGAACTGAATATGAACAGCTTGTGCAGAATCAGGCGTTGACCTTTTCCTCACGAAAAGCTTTAGAAATGAATATCTATCTTTAAAGATTGTTATAGTTATTCCATTTACATCCATATAGAATGAAAACACCAAACATGTAAGCGTTTTATATTTTTGCTGCCGCAAGAGGATCTACTCTTTTTTGGGGGATCGCTTGCCCAAACTTCGACATGTTTGAAATCATTCATGGAGGTGTGTGATGAAGAGGAAGTCTTGGTACACGTTGGTAGTGGCAGGTGTGGTATCGTTGTTTATTTCGGTAAGTGCTTTTGCAAGTTATGTTTTTTGGGAACCATTAACTTATTTTAACCCGGAAACATGGCAAAAGGCAGATGGCTACTCCAACGGAGATATGTTCAACTGCACGTGGCGCGCCAACAATGTCAATTTTACGAATGATGGAAAGCTCAAGCTGGGTTTGACAAGTTCTGCATACAACAAGTTTGATTGCGGGGAGTACCGTTCGACTAATAATTACGGATATGGGCTTTATGAAGTCAGCATGAAACCTGCCAAAAATACAGGCATAGTTTCCTCCTTTTTTACGTACACAGGACCTGCTCATGGCACGCAATGGGACGAGATTGATATTGAATTTTTAGGAAAAGACACGACCAAAGTGCAATTTAATTATTTTACAAATGGGGTGGGTGGTCATGAGAAGGTTATTAACCTTGGCTTTGATGCATCACAGGGGTTTCATACCTATGCTTTCGACTGGCAACCAGGGTATATCAAGTGGTATGTTGATGGCGTATTAAAGCATACCGCAACCAGCAATATCCCCGTAACACCCGGTAAAATTATGATGAATATATGGAATGGAACCGGGGTTGATAGCTGGTTAGGTCCTTATAACGGTGCCAATCCATTGTACGCAGAGTACGACTGGGTTAAATATACGAGTAATTAGCTATATAGAGGCAGCCGCTCGCCGGCTGCTTTTGTTTTGATCAATTTCATCTCTACATATCTACTAAATAGAAATTTCGATTAGGGAGTGTTAACGAAATGTTCTGTAATTCCGATAAAGAAACCTGTGGGAATTATAGAATCTTGCTCTGGGCAGCCTACGTGAAAAGTGAAAAGCGATTCATATTCAGTTCACAAATGCATTTTACAATAAGATTAATTCTTGTTGTTAGGAACCTATTTTCACGAAAAGCTGCTTATTGCAGATCAATATGGAGGTAAGATTCGTTTGGAATTGTTTGAGTTTATTTTACTAATGCTTGCGGCAGTTTCATTATCTAATTTAGTAAACCGGTTTATCCCTTCGATCTCGGTGCCTATTATTCAAATCGCGCTGGGTATGTTAATTACTTTGCTGCCTTTGCACTATGAATTGAAATTAAATCCGGAGCTTTTTTTGCTACTATTCATTGCCCCGTTGCTGTTCAATGATGGCAGACATGCGGATAAAGAAGCGCTGTGGAAGCTGAAGAAACCTATCCTTTTGCTTGCACTGGGTTTGGTATTTGTAACTGTCGCCGTGATGGGTTATTTCCTAAATTGGCTGCTTCCGGTCATCCCGCTGGCGGCAGCCTTTGCATTGGCGGCTGCACTAGCACCTACCGATGCTGTGGCCGTGGGTGCATTGGAGCAGAAAGTGAAGATTCCCCATCAGACGATGCAAATTCTTGAGGGAGAATCTTTAATAAATGACGCATCGGGGCTGGTCTCATTTCAATTTGCCGTAGCCGCAATGGTCACTGGTGTGTTCTCACTCCAATCTGCCAGTATCAGCTTTATTTCCATTTCACTTGGGGGTGTTGTACTGGGCCTTCTGCTTACCTTTGTAAAATATGGTGTGGTGAAGTGGTTACGAAAACTGGGGATGGAGAATGTCACGCTCCACATGCTGATTGAGATTTTGACTCCCTTTTTGATTTTCATGGCAGCGGAGGAATTAGGGGTCAACGGTATCCTCGCCGTCGTCGCCGCAGGGATTGCACATTCTCTGGGTTACAAGAAAATGAATCCCGAGGTAGCCAAGCTGAGTGTTGTATCCAAAAGCACCTGGTCGGTCATTATCTTTGTGTTGAACGGACTGGTCTTCCTGCTGCTTGGAACACAGCTTCCTGATATTATCCAGACGATTTGGAGTAACCCCGAAATAGGGAATTTTAAAGTCATTATGTATACACTGGTATTGACTTTGGCTGTACTTGGGCTGCGTCTCATCTGGGCCATTCTGATGGATATTTCTAAAGGGCCCAAACAGAGCGAACCTTGGAAGCTTAGATTGAAGAATGCGCTTATCCTGAGCCTATCGGGAGTCCGGGGAACGATCACACTGGCGAGTACGTTGTCATTGCCGTTTTTTCTTAATGATGGCACTGCATTTCCGGCCAGGGATCTGATCATTTTCCTTGCGGCTGGCGTTATCCTGTGGACGCTTCTGGCATCCAACTATCTGTTGCCGCTTATATTAGGTAAAGAAACACAAACGGAGCAGGAAGAGGATGAGATTCAGGCCAAAATTGAGATTCTGAGGAATGTGGTTGCCGGATTAAATGAACTGACCACGGACCAGAACCGGCTTGCGACCGCTCAGATCATCAATACGTATACTTCCAGAATCCGAACGCTCAAGAAAGATGAAAATAAAAATAAGGCACAGCGATCCTTGGGCTTGTCCGTTCTGAAATGGGAAAGAGAGAATACGCTGCTTGCACTTGAAAAGAAAGAAGTGAATCCGTACACAGCGTACCGTTACCTTAACCGAATTAACCAACTGTTGTTTATGCATACAAGAGATGCGCGTTATAAAAAAGAGCTGTTCCCCTTAAAACATTGGGACGAAGTGCTCGGAGTGCTGCAGCAATTCCGGTTAAGTTTCCGAGAAAGAAGGGCGGAATTGAACAGACTTAGAATTCAAAATGTTACTTATGTCATTAAGCAGCTAAATGATCTGCTCGCAGAAGGCGAGCGGGATATGGAGATGGTCAGCTCGCTGATTCTGCAATATGAACGTATGCTGCTGGGTCTGACCAAAAATGAACGGGATGCCGACACCCGAAAAGACTTCGGCACAGCGATGCAGGAGCTGGCACGGGTCGGAATTCAGCTGGAGAGAGACAACATCCAGTCCATGTTCGAGACTGGCCGGATTTCAAGACAGGGCATGAAGGAAATGAAACGCGACATTCTCTTCATGGAGCATGATTTGCGAGAAGAGACAAGTTGAGATTGATCCGGATTAATGTTCTTGTTGAAAACCTAGAAGAAGTGCACACATCGTTCCTGGTAACGCATTGAGAGTCGCTATTTTAGCGGCTTTTTTGCTTTCCGGAACAAGTTTCTTCCCAAGTCCAGGGCAGTTCTCGTCCCGATTAACTATAGGCAATTTTTTAGAGAAGGAGTTGTCTGGGGGAAATAAGTGTGTTAAAGTACCTATTAACCAAACATCCTACGTTTAAATAAAATAGATGAAATGAGGGCTTACGTATGCTTAAGAAAACAAATCGGCTGACGCTGGTCGAGCAAGTCGCATTGCAAATGGAAAGACAGATCGAATCGGGCAAGTGGGCTGTCGGAATGCGTATTCCGGCCGAGCCGGAGTTGATGGTCGAGTTGAATGTTAGTCGTAATACATTAAGGGAAGCCATTCGGGCGTTGGTCCACGCAGGACTCTTGAAGACGAAGCAAGGGGACGGGACGTACGTCTGCTCTTCAAGCGTGCTGGGAGTTGTGCTACATAAACGAATCATGCGCTCCGACACGATGCAGACATTGGAAGTCCGGCATGCGCTTGAGCGCGAGGGAGCCCATCTTGCCGCACAGCGCAGAACGGACGATGAGGCGCGCGAACTTCTTCTCCAATTGGAACGCTGGGAGGGGGCGGCAGCACGCGGTGACATGGATGGAATGGTAACGGAGGATATCCGTCTACACCAAGGCATCATCGCGGCGTCTCATAATGAGATCTTGATCGAATTATACAACCATATCGCGGACGCATCACAAGATACGATTATCAGCTTGACTCGTTATGAAATCGACGCGAGTTTCAAGGAGATGCACCGGCAGCTGGTTGAAGCGATTGTTGATCAAGATGCCGATCGTGCCGTGGCAGCGGTTCACCGTCATATTGCAGAATCGAAAGCTGTTCTTGAGGTCAAAGGAGACGAGCAGCCATGAGTGTTTTAAGCGATACAAAGTCAACGATCAGGAAGAAGCCATTGTCATTGGGTTGGCCGATCATCCTTGGCATCGTCCTAATTGCAATGATTATGCGGTCGCCGTTAACATCGGTAGGCCCATTGATTGGCTCGATTCGTGAATCCCTCGGACTGTCGAATGCTACAGCAGGTCTTCTCACCACACTGCCGTTACTTGCTTTTGCACTGCTCTCACCGTTCGCGCCCCTTCTGGCACGCCGTTTTGGGGTAGAACGGACCCTGCTTTTTGCACTTGTTTTACTCATGGTGGGTATTGCGATCCGTTCGTTGGCTGCAACCGCGTCTTTGTTTGCAGGAACTGCTTTGATTGGGCTGGCGATTGCGGTATGCAACGTGCTCATTCCAAGTCTGGTCAAACGTAATTTTGCTCATCAAGTCGGCCTCATGACCGGTGTGTACTCCGTGTCGATGAATTTATCCGGGGCGATTGCATCCGGTGTCAGTATTCCGGTCGCCCGCGATCTCGGTTTTGGCTGGAATGGCGCGCTCGGTATTTGGGGCGTACTCGTTCTGTTGGCCGCGCTATTCTGGTTGCCTCAAGCTCGGGCGAGTGGAGGGTCTGCCGTAGCGGCAACAAGTGGTGCGCTCAAGCGGCGAAGTCTGTGGCGTTCGCCTCTGGCATGGATGGTTACGATTTTTATGGGGATGCAATCTCTCTTATTCTATGTTTTGGTTGCTTGGTTGCCTGAAATGATGACAAGCCGGGGCTTGAGTGAAGACAGCGCCGGTTGGATGTTATCACTATTTCAAACAGCTGCGCTGCCCGTAGCGTTCATCGTGCCGATCGTTGCGGGACGCATGAAGAACCAACGTTTATTGGTCATCATAATGACTATCCTGTTGTTTGTCTCATTGGGAGGCTTTTACTTCGGGGGAAATGCTCTCATTTCATTATGGACAGTTTTACTTGGAATTGCTGGGGGATGTGCGTTCAGCTTGGCCATGATCTTTTTAAGCTTACGGACGAAAGATGCCCAAGATACAGTTTCTTTGTCCGGCATGTCGCAATCCGTTGGATATTTGCTGGCGGCAACCGGACCGATCTTGTTCGGTTTGCTTCATGACATCACAGCAAGCTGGAACCCTCCGCTATTGCTGCTGCTTGTCGTTAGCGCTCTGCTGCTCCTGTCCGGCCTGGGCGCCTCCAGAAATCGCACGGTATAAGAGGCACAAGTAAAGCAGAGTAAGCAAGCAGAGCTTGCGAAAAAGCATCGAATGGCTTGGCAGAGGCGGAATAAGATTTGTAGCATAAAAGTCTATCAGCTCAGCAGGAATACCTCACAAAAGGTTACCTGAGGGAGACAAAACATAGTCCGAATGAAAGTCGCTATTTAAGCGACTTTTTATTTTATTATGTGAAAAGAAATAATAGATAGGGTACATAGGTTGTGAGCGGATAGTGGAATGACCCTATATATGGAAGGTTTTTAATATATCAATTGCGAAATTGATTGGCTATAATGCAAAAGGATATAGAAGGAGATGTGAAATTTAACAAAAAGGCGGAATGTTTGTGGTTTACTTTTTATGGACGATGTATCTAGGACTGCTGGGAACAGCATCTCTCGCGTTTTTATTTAAAGGGAAGTATAAATCAAAACTTAGCAAAATAGATTTCATCGTATCTGTCATTACATGGATTGGGTTGTTAGGGTTCGTTACAGAAACCACTATTCTAACTCCTGCTTTCTGGAAAATTGTTACCGTGATAGCTTTTCTGTGGGATATATCGTTTACGATGCTTCTAAAGGATTATGAAGATAAAGAAATTCTAGAGGAATTACCGATTGCGGTGAGGAGAGTTTGGATGTTAATAACATTAGTTGTCATGATCGGACCCCTTTACTATGGGCTTTTCAAATATTCTTTTTCATGAATATGCATTGAAAGGTCTCGTTCTAACGAAATAAAGTGTAAAACCAGTGGGATTTAAATTCATTCACTGGTTTTTTGTTTATCATAGAATGCAGTTTGAGAAATTACAAAGGAATCATAGAGCTTCCACAATTCAAACTACAACTAGAATAAAGTTTACTAGTTATTACTTTCTTTTTTACGACACACATAAACATAAGCTGCAGGAATATTCAGAGGTACAAACACAATTTTTTCGATAATAAATTTTTCGGATAGTTGTTTTTTCATTTGTAGAGAATATTGAAAAGCAATAAACTGTCCTCCAGGTTTGAGAGCTTGGTGAATCTGTTCGATTAAAGTGGTCCTTAATGTACGTTCAAAATTAAAAAAAGGCAAACCGCTAAAGATATAATCCAGTTCATCTATGCCTTCATTCCTCATTGTGTTCATTAAAGTAGCCGCGTTCGGGTAAGTAGTGAAATTTGGATATCCATTTTGTAAAATGGTCCGCATCGTCTGATCCATTTCAAATAATAAAACTTTGGTGCTTTTATGTGCACTTTTTTGAATGTATCGGGTAATGGCTCCAGTCCCTGCCCCAAGCTCTGCAACTGTCATATTTTCTTGCCAACTTGCTTGTTTAACCATCGTATTGGCCAAAAAACGAGAACTTGGAATAATACTCCCCACTTTTTTGGGGCTCTTCACAAAACTCTTTAAAAATAGCAGACTATCATTTGATTTCATTTTATATCCTCCAGCATGGATAAGATTGGGATTCCAAAGAAACTTCCTAATGCAAAAAAAATGATCGTCCAGAGTAGGGCGCTTGAGTACGTTATAAATGCAAATTTTTGATAATTAATACCGCTCAATCCAATGAGCAAAGGCATGAAATAACGCACAATCGGGATAAACATTCCGATACACATTGCTACATGGCCTCTTTTTCTTAAAATGGATTCGGCTATGAGATAGTGCTTATTGTGTGAAAATTTATGTTTGAATTTGTGGCCGAATAATTTGCCTGTAAAATAAGCAACGGTGATGGCTGTTAGCAGGCCAATCAGGATACTGATATAAGCAACCCAGTGATTGATAAAACCTGAGCGACTTAGAATAGCACTGGTAAGAATCGTTACTTCATTTGGAATGGGGATTCCGAACGGGCCTAAAGAGAAGGCCAGAAAAAAGAAAAGATAGCCATATTGATGGATAAGATTTAATACTGTATTAACAATCATTTTTTTCACCCTCTCATGTTGATAGCTGTATCTTAACGAGAGAAATTAAGGAATTGATTAGCGAATTTCTAAAGAAAATCTAAAGAATTTGCAGTTAGTAGGAAAGAAACTACAATGTTTAAAACTTCAGAAATTCCTTCGTTTTTATACCAAAGATTTTTCATTTAAATCGTGTATGATGTTCTGGTGAAACGAAAATGGAAAAATGTATTCGCTTTACGTAACTGGTGCCTCTGCAGAAAGTATTGTAGAGTTGTAGGAGCAATTACGCGATGAAGGTGAGAAATATGGAGATAAATAATATTCTTGTTGTAGACGATGAACCGGAAATTCGAGAAGCTCTCGTTATTTACTTAAAAAGCAATGATGTAGATGTATTTACGGCCTCCAACGGTTTGGAGGCGCTGGAAATCCTTGAACAGGAAACGATTCATCTGATTATCATGGACAACATGATGCCACAGCTGGATGGAACTAAAACGACATTTAAAATTCGTGAAAGCAAAAATATACCGATCATTATGCTTTCGGCCAAATCGGAAGATAGCGACAAAATTTTGGGACTCAACGTTGGAGCCGATGACTATATCACGAAGCCGTTCAATCCTCTGGAGCTAATTGCCAGAGTCCAATCTCAGCTACGCCGGTTTACGAATTTAGGTTCCTTCCAGTCAAGCTGGGATGAAATCATCCAAGTCAGAGGACTCATGTTGAACAAAAGCTCGAAGACTATCGAGGTAGATGGAGAGGACGTAAGACTGACAGCGAAGGAATACAAAATTTTGGAGTTACTTATGGAGAACAAGGGCAGAGTTTTTTCAATTGAGGAAATTTATGAGCGCGTGTGGAATGAACCGATCTTTGCTTCAGAGAATACGGTTGCCGTTCATGTGAGAAATATTCGAGAAAAAATTGAAATCAATCCCAAAGACCCAAAATATTTAAAGGTGGTATGGGGAATTGGATACAAAATCGAGAAAAAGTAAAGCAGATCGAAAGGTTGGAATTGACCTGCTTGTCATCATTGTCGCCGTTATTTTATGGATCTATATACTTATAAACGAATATTCATATCTGGGATTGAGTCTGAGGTTTTCAACCTCAATTTTTATTTTGGAATTGCTGTCCATTATAATCCTTGGGGTGTTGGCAGCTCGACTGTATCTTTATTTTAAGGAACCTCAGAGTAGACGTTCCTTCTGGCATGGCAGTGTACTGATGGATTATTTTCATAATTGGAGAACGGGCCTTAGAGCCAGCTTACAAAACGGGAGACTAACGTTTGGCCTCATCATTATGCTTCTGCTGACTGCATTAGCCGGCATTTGTTTTTGGGAGGCAGTCACATATTACGGACAGGGATGGCTCATCCTTTATTTGTTGCTATTTGTGTTGTTTCTGGTTCCATATGTACTTTCCAAGCTTAGACGTTTCATCGCCATCATCAATGGAAGTAAAGAGATTGCCGAAGGGAATATTCAGAATTCCATTCAAGATAACGGAAACGACTCCCTATCTGAACTTGCTGGCTATATTAACAATATGAAGGCCGGATATCAAAGTGCATTGGAACATCAAATGAAAAGCGAGCGTTTAAAAACGGAACTGATTACCAACGTATCGCATGATTTGAAAACCCCGCTTACTTCTATTATCAACTATGTTGATTTATTGAAAAAAGAAAATCATTCTGAGGAGACATCCCGAGCCTATATTGAAACGCTGGAACGTAAGGCACTGCGGCTGAAGCTGTTGATTGAAGATCTGTTCGATATCTCAAAGATGGCCAGCGGCACAGTAGATCTGGATATGGAGTTCGTCGATGTGGCAACTTTGTTGACCCAGGCGATTGCAGAATCAAACACGCATAAGGGACAAGCGTCGCTTGAAATTCGGGAGAGGATTGCGAAGTTCCCAATTCATGCATATTTGGACGGCAATAAAATGTGGCGTGTATTTGAAAATTTAATTAACAATGCCCAGAAATATTCGCTTCCAGGAACCCGAATCTATATTTATTTGGACGAGTCTGATAATCAGGTAACCTTCAAAATTCAAAACACCTCTGCCTATGAAATTGATTTTGCTGCGGAAGAATTGTTCGAGCGTTTCAAAAGAGCTGACGAATCCCGCCAGACAGAGGGGTCGGGACTAGGGCTAGCCATTGTGAAAAGCATCGTTGAGTTACATGGAGGGCAGATTAAAATCGAGATTCATGGTGATCAATTCAACGTAATTTTACTTTTACCTAAAAAGCACTAAATGAAATAAAAGATCATCAACATGGACACAAGTTGGTGATCTTTTATTTTTAACGAATTTAATTCAAACACAATGTACTAACTCAATAAACCCCAACGGAAAGCAGAGGCAACGACCTGTGTCCGATTTTTGGCACGCAGCTTGATCATCAAGCTGCTAACGTAATCTCTCACTGTATACTCACTTAGGAACAACAAGGAAGCGATTTTCTTGTTATCGTATCCTTCTGCCAGAAGTTTGAGAACAGTAGACTCCCTTTCTGTTAACAGAATGGCCATCGTTTTCGCGGTGTTTTCCTTTTCTTTTCTGGATAAAAACAACCCAATTCGCTTTCCCACTTCTTCAAGCAACTCCAGTTCACCCTTCGTGCAGTCAAATGAATCTCCCATTTGGTCAAAAGTAACCCAGCCATACAATTGATGCTCATGAGCAATCGGTACAAATATGATGGAAGACAAGTGAAATAACTCGATATGTTCGTCCCTTAGATAAGGCTTTGGATTTTTCAAATAGATCGGTCTTTTGGAGTTGAAGATTAGATTTTGCTCAGTCAATTGTCCCTTCATACTCTGAACCTTTGGAAGCTCTTCGCCGATGACCCCATAGAACTGGTTGGACCAAGGTACATAGGCATAGAAAACACAACGTTTATAATTGAAATACTTCTCACATTTTTTAAGAATAAAGGCTAGATCGGAAACTCCGGAAGAACTGACTAGGAGTTTGTTTAATTGGTCCAGCAGACGGAGCTTCTTCAATTCGTCATTTTCATCCGTATCATGAGTTACAGGCTCCGTATCTGCCCACTTATGAAAGCTATGCATCAGATAAGAAGAAACAGATAGCATAAACATGACTGGTTCCATCATTCGCTGATGTTTCAATTGAATCAATAGTGTCAGCAAAGCTTTTTCAAAGATAATTTGAAGCCAATTTAAGCTTGCCATATTTAACATGGATAGCTGAGATTGTACCCAGGTGTCCAAATAAGAAGAGTAGTGAAGATCCATATTTTCAATATCTGAATAAGTAAATATGCGAAAGAAGGATTTCATCAGTGCTTCCGTTTCGATCCGATGTGTTTCAGAGATGTTAATTTCCGAGATTAAGTAAATGTTTGTATTTTCTTCGAGCTGTTTGCTATGCGTTCTGAAAAACAAAACAAATTCCTGAAAAGTCATTTCAGCATATGGGTGAAAAGATTGTGTCATAATACGCCGTTCCCTTCAAAATAAAATACCCTACAAACGGGGGGTATACAATCCATTATTACACAGAACTTTATAGGATAGTATTTCAAAATTAAAGGAGTAAGATTGAAGAGTACAAGGTCTTGAATCTTTTGAGTCCGATTAGGATTTAGAAGATGGTAATGAATGGACAAAATATGTATATAAACTTAACAAATGATGAATGGAGCAGTTGAATCGTATGAAATTAAAAGATAAAGTTGCTATTGTCACAGGTGGGGCCAGTGGAATTGGTGAAGCCACCGTTCGTCTTTTCGTACAAGAAGGAGCAAGAGTCGTTATTGCTGACTTTTCCGATCATGGTAAGGAACTAGCTGCCGAACTCAATGGGGAAGGTCATGATACAGTATTCATCAAAACAGACGTTACTAAAGAAGAAGATATTAAGCACATGATTAATGAAACTGTTGAGAAATACGGTAAACTGGATATTATGTATGCAAATGCGGGGGTTGCAGATGACGATACCGCTGATGCATTATCATATGATAAATGGAAACGTACGATTGATATTAACTTGTCAGGTGTATTTCTTTCCGATAAGTATGCAATCGAACAGTTCCTTAAGCAAGGAAATGGCGGAGTTATTGTGAATGCTGGTTCAATTCACAGCTTTGTTGCGTTGCCTAAAACAACGGCATATGCCTCGGCAAAAGGTGGCGTTAAGCTGTTAACTCAGAATTTATGTACTGCTTATGCAAAAGAGGGAATCCGTGTCAACGCGGTATGCCCTGGATACATTGAAACTCCTTTGTTGAAGAACGTAGATGAACAAAGTAAACAATATTTAACTTCACTTCATCCACAGGGCAGACTTGGACGTCCGGAAGAAGTAGCAAAAGCTGTGTTATTCCTGGCCAGCGATGATGCTAGTTTCGTGAATGGTACGACCTTGCTTGTTGATGGAGGTTATACTGCACATTAATTTGGGTGAGAAAAAGATAATTTGATCTAAAACAGATTTTCGAACCGAAATAAACCTCTGAATGTTGAAGACATCTTCAATGATTTAGAGGTTTTTTTACATACAAAGCTCAGGGATTTATTTAAGATCAACTAGAAAAATCGACTTTTTAGATACGCTTAAACATCTATATAAATTGAACTAAACATTTACACGATAACGGAGAGGACAGAAATAACGTGAAGAAGCGAAGTGTTCGCCTTTATCCCCGGATTTCCCCTTTGTAAGGGATTAAAAAAAATCTGGGGATAACAGCGATCGGAAGGTTGTTCTGTCATCGGAGTGGCGAGTGTAAATATTCTTTAGTTCAATTTATATAGAAGAACAATTTGAGAAAAATCGAAATGAAGACAAAAGCGAATGAATACTTAATTTCATTTCTATATAGTTCGTAAATAACTGTGAACAATACGTTAATTCGTTGACAAGGAGTGTTGTTTTTATTAAAATTCGAAAGGGACATCAGGTTAAAGCAGATATGAGTATCTTTTCATTGGTTTAGAATCTTAGCTTTTTAATCCTAATGACGAATATAGGATCGGTAATATTACAATCCTATTACGATGATTAGGATTTTTTTGTTTTTGGCTTTGGAGAATAATTTGAAAGTTGGAGGCTGGCTTTATCATGGACAACTGGTTCAAACTAAAAGAAAGAGGCACGACCGTTTCAACTGAGATCATCGCAGGAATCACGACATTCTTCACGATGGTGTACATAGTTATCGTAAACCCAGGAATACTCAGCAGCACGGGGATGGACTTTAACGGAGTATTCATTGCTACGGTGTTGGCGAGTATCGTGGCGACGCTGATTATGGGAATAGGGTCCAATTACCCGATTGTTATAGCGCCTGGTATGGGTTTGAATGCATTTTTCGCCTATAGTGTAGTTGCCGGATATGGCGTGTCTTGGCAGGTTGCACTAGGTGCGGTATTTATAGCAGGGCTTTTGTTTATTATTTTATCGCTTACCTCATTTCGTTACATGCTGCTTGATGCCATTCCTGCGAGCCTTAAACACGCGATAACAGCAGGAATCGGATTGTTTATTACAACGGTAGGCCTGCAAAATTCAGGGATTATTGCTGATTCAGAATCTAATTTGATTACGATTGGGAACTTGGCAGAGCCAATGACTTACCTGACCATTATTGGATTGATTATTACTGTTGTGCTTATGGCGTACAATGTAAAAGGTTATCTGTTTATCGGAATGGTGGTCACAGCGATACTTGCCTGGATCTTGGGACTGTTTCAAATGCCGGAATCGATTGTATCCATGCCGCAAGGGCTCACGACAACGGCTTTTCAGCTGGATTTGGCGGGTGTGTTCTCTAATGGTTTGTATACCATCATATTTACCTTCCTGTTAATCACGCTGTTTGATACAACGGGGACGATGCTCGGAGTTGCTGAACAAGCAGGTCTGCTGAAGGAAGGTAAATTTCCGCGCTCACGCGGCGCCCTCTTAGCTGATGCCGTAGGGACTACCACTGGCGCTTTGCTTGGAACGAGCCCAACATCGGCCTACATCGAGTCCAGCACAGGGGTGGCTGCAGGGGGAAGAACAGGACTTACGGCAGTAACGGTAAGTGTTCTGCTTGCTCTTACTTTGTTCTTTACACCTATTGTAAGTGTGATATCAGGTATCCCGGCGATTACTTCTCCGGCTCTGATTATTGTTGGCTACTTTATGATTAGTGTTATCAGCAAAATCAATTGGAAGGACCTCGAAGAAACATTTCCTGCTTTCCTGATTATCATTCTTACTCCATTGACGCACAGCATTGCGACAGGCATTGGCGTAGGCTTCATTTTCTATCCGGTACTCAAGCTGCTTCGCGGAAAGGGCAAGGATGTTCATCCGATATTCTACATTTTTGCCGTATTGTTCTTCATTCAGCTTGTATTCCTGGATCACTAAGAAACGGTTAAGAAACTGTCTAATCAATGGGGCTTTTGAGAAGCCCCTTTTCAAACTCATTCCAAAAGGTAGAGGAAGAAATCGTTATTAACAGGTCAGCCAGTGTTTAGTGGTTGGCCTTTTTTGTGGTTGTTTTACGATGAGGCGCGAGAGTTTCGTAGGTTCGGGAAACAAAGCATGAATGGAGTGACTGAATATGAATATAAGTGATGATACTAGGAGCATGGTCAACTCCTCTGGACTGGTCAGATCATGTTTATGGCGGAACGAATTGGTTAATGTAATTTTGAACATATCAGTCAATGCAGACAGGAGGTAATCAGGATGTATACGGATCTTCAAGGACAGACAGTTGTCATTACCGGAGCTGCTACCGGCCTGGGAGAAGCGATGGCACTGCGTTTTGGTAAGGAAAAAGCAAATGTTTTGATCAATTACTACAGTAGTAATCAGAACATACAGCCCCTCATTGAAGAAATCAAATCGTACGGTGGGCAGGCCATTGGTGTAAAGGGAGATGTCTCCAAAGAAGAGGACGTAAAGGAGCTGGTGCAGGCGGCGCATGATCATTTTGGCTCCCTGGATATTATGATCAACAATGCTGGCATTGAGAACGAGGTTCCGTCAGAGGAGCTGAGTTTGAAAGACTGGAAACGGGTCATTGATGTGAATCTAACCGGAGCGTTCCTCGGTTCAAAGGAAGCCGTGAATTACATGCTGGAGCATGATATCAAAGGCCGAATCATCAATATTTCCAGTGTACATGAAGTTATCCCATGGCCGCATTTCCTTCATTATGCCGCGAGCAAGGGCGGGGTCAAGATGATGACTGAGACGCTAGCTCTGGAGTTTGCGCCAAAGGGCATTCGTGTGAACAGCATCGCTCCGGGTGCAATTAACACGCCCATTAACGCAGTTAAATTCGCCAATCCCAAACTGCGAACATCGGTTGAGGATCTGGTGCCGCTCGGTTATATCGGAAAGCCGGAAGAAATTGCAGCGGCTGCCGCATGGCTCTCTTCTTCGGAATCCAGCTATGTGACAGGTATTACCCTGTTCGTTGATGGAGGCATGACAAAATATCCTTCCTTTCAGGGCGGACGTGGGTAATCGACAGACTCAAATGAAGCATAGCAGACCGAGCAGCTTTCTTTAACGAAATGCCTAACGAATATCAAAATGTAAAAGACCCTGGCGCCGCATAAACAACGGCAAACTATGGTCTTTTACAGTTCTAAGTCCTACTCATGGAATCATGAGCTTAGATGTTGCAATACAAAGATATGTCTGGCATGGGCAACATCATATTGCACAAATAAATCAACCGGAACGAGTTTACGACTTTATCGAAAACAAAAGAGTGATGCCACCCAAAATTGCCATATCGATTGCCGATTCCGTCGGTTTTTATATGGGAAATACCAAAAGATCATTCACTAGTGAGGAGATCTTTTGGTGTGCAACAACTTTTTAAGAAAATCACATTACATCATAATAACGGATGAGAGCTTGAATCCACTTGCAAGGCCTGTTTATGGTGTCTAATGTCCACCTGTATTGGAAGCCCAGACAGGATACCAGCCCAAGGCCGGATTTTCATTGTTGTACAGTACCAGATTGCCGTCAGTTTGCATGATCAACACATTACCTCTAAAATTGGCTGGCACATTGTCTGCTCCATACCATGCCTTAGCCCACGCCAAGTTATCCGATGTCCAGTAAGGTGTGTTTTGCGGATCTGATATGACCAACTTACCGCTGAAATAATTAATCTGGAGTTTATGTATTCTCGTGTCTTTAGTCTTGGAGTTCCATATCATCGTGCGTGTCTTGACGTCCCAGATTTGCGCATCGCCCCAGTTATCAAATTGAAACGAAAATCTGTTATTGTTTGACACCAACCCTCCACCAGCGACATTATACATTGTGTCATAAATCAGCCGATCTCCACTCGCAGCGGAAGTCACAGGGGAAAATGGAATCAAAAACATGAGTATGGCAAGACAAGATAAAAAGACTTTTTTCATATAACATCCTCTTTTCCCGAATCTGTTTTAGTTGCTTGTCAAATATATCATATATTTTTCTTTTATGGATAAAAATTCAATAAGCACAAGGACTCATACTGGATCAAGAAGAAGAAGGGGATTGTTCAATCCTTTAGAGAAGAATTCGTATTGAATACCTCAAATGCTTCTTTTAAAAAATCCATGGTATGCTTAGGCACTAATGGTATTATCCCCTTTAAGTAGACACTTGAAAAAACCTTCATGTTATCATGAGGGTTCAAGTGACACTTGGAGGGG